>NZ_JACHZP010000008.1:0-342043 GCF_014193605.1 Rhizobium sp. BK312
TGACAAATTGCTAAAGCAATTTGCTCGGATGACGCAAGCCGAAACGCGGCTTGCTACTCGCGACAAACCGCAACGCGGTTTGCGCTGGTGACGCGACAAACCGTAATGCGGTTTGCGCTGGTGACGCGGGGTGGAGCAGCCCGGTAGCTCGTCAGGCTCATAACCTGAAGGCCGCAGGTTCAAATCCTGCCCCCGCAACCAAGTCCTTCCTTCCCTCCTATTTGCGAAATCTTAGACATACCCTATCGCTCGCGCGAAGACTTCATCTTCAATGGCGATGCTAGATCCGAAACCAAATACAAATTTGACATTGTCAGCATCAAGCTCCTCCGCGTAAGCGTCGAGGAGCTTTTGGCGTTTGGCTTCTGCTTCAAACTCATCTGAAGCAATCCGAATGACCAGATCGTTCCGGGCCGCGGTCGCCGGAATTTATCAGCGGCCGCAGTAAAATCCCTTTCAAGAGCTTCTATTTGGCGCTTGTTGACCAGATTTCCACTTTGACAAAATGCTGTCAGTGGACCGCTTTGATTTTCAAAGACCGCCCTGTTGGTAGGCTCATCCGTCTATTGTGAAAGCCTTGTGACACAGGCGGCGAGCTCCGCCCTGTTTGAGCAGCCCATCTTCTCAAGGCAGCGCGTAAGATGTGTTCGCACAGTTGCAAAACCGATATTGAGGACGCGCGCAATGTCTTTGTCAGAACAGCCGCGTGAGATGAGGAGCGCGACGTCTCGCTCGCGATCGGTCAGGACGGAGAGTGTTACGTCAGGCGCGACGGATAAAGCGCGCTTGAGCAACGGTGCGAGGACTTTTAATAGGCCGATTTCACGGTCTGCGAAGTCCGGTTGGCGCTTGGTCCGCCAGATGCGCAGGTCCGCCAGTGCCCGTCCGTTGTCCTTGAGGAAGACATTAATGCCATGGTCGAGCCCGTCTTTCATTAGAAAGTCGTTGAAGAATTCCGTTTTGCTCAAGTCCGGTTTGGAAATCACCTCATCGACATAGGCCGGACGCCAGAGACTGCGCAATTGCCGGGTCATTGGATCGCGATACTGGAACCAATTCCTGTAAGCCTTGATGCTGTCGGGGGACTGGTTGATTACGAAGGGCTCGTCATAGGAGCTTATTTTGGGATTCCATTTGTAAGACGCCAGCACATCCGCCCGCATCAGGCGCAATATGTCCGGAAAGATAGTTTCCCTGATCTCCACCGGCCCTGGGCTTGTCAGTCTACCGACAATATCCGCGAACAGACTTGCCTCATCGAATGTCAAATCGAACACAGTCCCGCTCATGAGACCCCCAATAATTGGCGGAATCTTTTTGTCCGCTTAGTTCCCTTTTCCGGAATGGAAGCAAACAACATGCCAAAGATCAAGAATTTTCGACGCGTCTAATATGAGCTTGCTGACCAGAGAGTACGCCGGGACCCTAGCCGCGGCGCTTTGCCTCAGCGGTGACTAACAAGAACAAGCGTTCACCAACAAAATTGCGGATGGCGGTGCGCCCGTCATTTAACTAGCCCTTCACATGTCGAAATTCTGTGCGGGGACTAAAATGACGCTCAAGGCATTCACGTTGACCGAGATCGCCGCCGCCATGGCGCGGGGCAGGCTCAGCGCTGAGGAGTTCGTCACCGATCTGTTGATGAGAAAAGCGAGCCTTGCCTCGATCAACGCCTTTGTGTCGTTGGACGAGGAGCGGGCGCTTCGGGATGCGCGTCAGGCGGATGCGGAGCGGGCGACCGGACAACTGCGGGGAGCGTTGCATGGCCTTCCCATTGCCTTCAAGGACAACATCAATGTTGCCGGCTATGTCACGACGGGTGGAACGCCGGCACTTCGCAACTTCAGGCCGGTGAAGGATGCTCCCGTCGCGGCCTGGCTCTTGAAGGCAGGCGCGATTGCCTATGGCAAGAACGGCATGCATGAGCTTGCCTATGGCGCAACCTCCGCAAATGTCGCCTACGGCGCGCCGCGAAATCCCTTCGATCAGGCCCGCACCTCAGGTGGTTCCAGCGGCGGAAGCGGGGCAGCCGTCGGTGCGCGGCTCGTGCCGGCCTCCATCGGGACGGACACCGGCGGCTCGGTGCGCATTCCCGCAGCCTTCTGCGGCGCATGGGGCTATCGTCCAACAACCGGGCGGTGGCCGACTGCCGGCATCGTGCCGATTTCCACGACGCGGGACACGCCTGGCCCGATCACGCTCTCCGCGACAGACATGGTGCTGTTGGACAGCGTTGTTACGTCCTCGTCGCCGGTCGTGGCGTCGGCTATAAAGGGCACTCGGCTCGGCATTCCTCACAAGCATTTCTGGGACCTCGTCGATTCCGAGGTCGCCGCGATCTGCATGGAGGCGCTTCAACGGCTCGTTGCCGAAGGCGCGGAGCTTGTCGAGGTTGATTCGCGAGCACTTCCAGAGCCCTATGCCGCAGCCGCGATGTCCATTTCGATCTACGAAGGAACGCTCGCACTCTCGGCATTCCTGTCCGATCACGACATTTCGCTGACCTTTGCGGAGGTTGCAGATCAGGTGGCAAGCCCGGATGTGCGCGAAATTCTTCTCGCTCAGCTCAATCCGGCGACGGCCATTAGTCCCTTGGCTTACGAGATCGCCACGACGGAGCATCTCCCCGCCTTGACGTCGGCCTATGCAGATATATTCAAGGCCAACCGAATCGACGCGCTTGCATTCCCCGTCTGCCGTCTGCCGGCCCCAGAGCTTGATCAGTCCTCAACGGTAGTAATCGCCGGCAAGGTGCTGCCTATTTTTCCAGCCCTCATTCACAATACGGATATAGGCAGCGTCGCGAGCTTACCTGGGGTTTCCGTTCCGGCCGGCCTCACGCGGGCGGGCCTGCCCGTAGGCCTGGGCCTGGACTTCCCATTCGAACAGGATCAGGCGCTTCTCGCGTTCTCGCTTGCGATCGAGACGCTTTTTCCCATTCCGTCGCCCCCGGCATGAGGCGATCCGGGGAAATGCTCGGTCCGCGTGCGTCTCCGGCGAACGACGGCCCGCCCCTTATCCTCAATATTGCTGATGAAGAAACCCTCCATCGGCGTTATCCTTGACCCATTTCGTGATATCTCCAGAGGACTTCGATGAGCCACGACGATCACACGATGCCACCTTCCACACTCGCGCTCCGGATTAAGGCCATCGAGACGCTGATGGTCGAAAAGGGCAAGATCGACCCCGGTGCAGTGACGGAAATCGTTGATATCTTTCAGAACAAGCTCGGTCCGCGCATCGGCGCCGGCGTTGTGGCGCGGGCCTGGTCCGATCCCGCGTTCAAGGTGCGCCTGCTCGAAAACGGAACCGACGCGCTGAAGGAAGTGGGCGTCAGCGGCCTGCAGGGCGAGGCAATGATCATCCTTGAGAATACGCCGGAGGTTCACAATGTGATCGTCTGCACCCTGTGCTCCTGCTATCCCTGGACCGTTCTTGGCTTGCCGCCGACATGGTACAAATCCGCACCCTATCGCAGCCGCATCGTCATCGAACCGCGCGCTGTGCTCGCTGAATTCGGCGTGAATATTGCCGACGACCGCGAGGTCAGAGTCTACGACAGCAATGCAGAGATCCGCTACATGGTGCTGCCGGAGCGCCCGGCCGGCACCGAAGGCTGGAGCGAGGAGGAGCTTGCGGCACTCGTCACCCGCGATTCCATGATCGGCACCGGCATCCCGCTGGCGGCTTCGACAATCTGAGGAGCACAATATCATGAGATCGATTGCAGATATGGGCGGGATGCAGGGCTTCGGCCCGGTCAATCGCGCCCATGACGATACGAGGTTCAAGGCAGAGTGGGAAGCCAAGACCTTCGCTGTCAATATCCTGTCGCTGGCTGCCGGTTGCTTCAATATCGATGAAAGTCGCTACTCCATGGAGAGGATGCCGCCGGGCGAATATCTCAATACCTCCTATTACGAACATTGGCTGTATTCGCTGGAAGACCTGCTGATTTCCAAGGGCGTCTTCAGCCAGGAGGAATATCAGGCACGGATCGCCGAGCTTGCGGCAAAGGAGGACGACCATGCTGCCTAAAGAAATGGTCGCCATTGCCATGGCCACCGGCGCGCCGACGCTGCGCGCAATCGAGACTGCGCCGAAGTTCAAGCCGGGCGACGACATCAGGACCACCAACGATAACGTTTCCACTCATACCCGCCTGCCGGGCTATGCGCGCGACAAGCGCGGAACCGTGGTGGGTTACGAAGGCGCGCATGTCTTCCCCGATGCCCATTCGGCCGGACGCGGGGAATGCCCGGATCATCTCTATCGCGTCCGCTTCGACAGCGAAACGCTCTGGGGCAAGGGGAGCGACGGGCCGGGTGCCGTTTATCTGAGCCTCTGGGAAAGCTATCTTCTTGCCGGAAAGGTGTCGTGATGCCGGGCGATCTGACCATCGATCCGCAATGGCTGGACAAGGGCCCGGCCTTTTCCGAGCCGTGGCAGGCGGAGGCCTTTGCGCTGACCATGCAATTGTCGCGCGCTGGGCATTTCAACTGGGCGGAATGGGTTGAGGCCTTTTCGAGCGAGATCAGGGCTTCGCCGCAACGCGACGAAGAAGACGTCAACACCGCCTATTATCGCCAATGGATGCAGGCGCTTGAAAAGATCGTGGCCGGGCGTGGCATGACGACGGACGCGGAAGTTACCGACTATCAGGAACATTGGCGTCGCTCCTATTTCCACACTGAGCATGGCAAGCCGATCGAGTTCCGCAAGGGACTCGCGCCAATCCCGCCCGGCGCGCTGGAAGAGCTCGAGCATGAACATGACCATCACCATCATCACGATGCGCACGACCATGATCACTGCGAGGTCGGCGATCATGAAACGCATGTCGGTCCGGTGGCGGTGAGTCCCGCGCGCTGGCACTCTTCGGCCTGATCCTTCCTCCATAAACCATCAGTTGCGACGAGTGGCCGACTGTGGAACTGAAAGGTTCCGCATTTGTTTTTCTATTTGATTTTAAAGCTGAAAATTCGCTCAGGGCAGCCGCCCGATTATCCGCAAAACTGTTGATCCCGCCGTCTGGATCCGCCTCCTAATATGCTGGAGACGGCCCGCAGGCAGTGCCCCGTGCAGCCACCGGAGACGGGCTGGCGACCGCAAAGAACCGCATTGACGGCAATAAAAATCGACAGAGGAAGAACAATGACATTCTCGCGCGACAACATGAGGTTCACTCGCCGTAGCTTCCTGCAGGCTGTAGGAGCCGGTGCCGCCGCCAGTGCGGCAACGTCCGTTCTGCCGGCTCCAGCTATCGCTGCCAGCCCGACGATCAAGATCGGCTATATCAGCTCGAAGACCGGCGCGCTTGCCCCGTTTGCCGAAGCTGACCCTTTCATTCTCGGCAAGGTGCGCGGGGTGTTGAAGGATGGGCTTGTCAATAACGGCAAGACCTACAAGGTCGAGATCATTGACATCGATGACCAGTCGAACTCCGACCGCGCCGCCACTTCGGCAAGCCAGTTGATCAACAACGATGGCGTCAATCTCATGCTGGCGCAGGGTGCGTTGACCAATGTTCCGGTCGCATCACAATGCGAAACCGCGGGTATCCCGAGCATCACCACCATGGATCCGTGGCAGGGCTGGATGTTCCCGTTGAAGGGGCGCCCGGAGGAGGGCTTCAAATATGTGAACCACTTCTTCTGGGGTATCGAGGACATCATCTCGACCTTCATCGGCATGTGGGATGCTCAGGCCACCAACAAGAAAGTGGGCACGGTTTGGTCAAACGACCCTCCCGGCAAGGTCTTCGGCAATGCGGAGATCGGTTTTCCCGCATCTTTGGGGAAGGGCGGCTACTCAATTGTCGACGTCGGCGAGTTCCAGCCGGGTGCAGACGATTTCTCGCGCCAAATTGTCGCCTTCCGCGATGCCGGCTGCGAGATTGTGACCGGTCTCTTCTCCCCGCCGGAATGGGCCGTCTTCTGGCGTCAGGCCCAACAGCTCGGCTTCAAGCCGAAAATCGCGACGCCGGCCAAGGCGCTGCTCTTTCCCTCCGGCATCGAAGCGCTCGGCAAGGCCGGCGACGGCATGTCCACGGAAATCTGGTGGACGCCGAACTATCCCTTCAAGTCGACGCTGACAGGCCAGTCCTGCGGTGAGATCGCGTCGGAATATTCCAAATTCTCTGGCAAGCGCTGGACGCAGCCGATCGGCGTCATCCATGCCATGTGGGAACTGGGCATCAACGCGTTGAAGAATGCCGCCGACCCGACCGATCCGGACGCCATTCAGGCCGTTATCAAATCGACCAAGATGACGACCGTCGTCGGCGATATCGACTGGGCCGGAAGCCCAATCAAGAATGTCGCCAAGCTCAAGATCGCGGGCGGCCAATGGCGTCTCCAGCCCGACGATACCTATGATCTGAAGGTGACCTACAACAAGAATGCTCCTGAAGTTCCAATCCAGGCCGACTTCACAATGGACTTGGCCAGGAAGGCTGGATGATGCCGGCGGCTGACACGATCAGGGCGCTCACTGTCGAAAATGTCGTGAAGTCCTATGGCGGACCGATCGTGCTGGACGGAGTCAGCATCGAAGTTGATCGTGGGAAAATTCTCGGAATTATCGGCCCCAACGGCTCTGGTAAGACGACGCTGTTCAGCGTGATTTCCGGAACCTTCGCGCCTTCCTCCGGCAAAGTATTCCTTGCCGGACGGGACGTGACCTCGTTTGGAGCTTCGGCGCGTGCCGTTGCAGGCATCGGCCGGACGTTCCAGGTCCCACAAACCTTCTCGCAGATGTCCGTCTACGAAAACGCGCTGGTCGCCGCCGCGTTTGCGGGGGCGTTCAAGGGGCGCGCGGCGGAAGAGGCGGCGTTGCAGGCGCTGGAAATCTGCGGGCTCAAGAGCCGCGGCGACCTGATAGCCGGCAGACTCCCACTGCTTGACCGCAAACGGCTCGAGCTTGCGCGGGCACTGGCCACCAAGCCATCGGTCCTCCTGCTCGATGAAATTGCCGGTGGGTTGACAGACGACGAGGCCGCCGGCGTTGCGGCCATCGTGAAGGCACTCGCGGCAAGCGGTCTGGCGATCATCTGGATCGAACATCTCGTTCACGTCCTGACACATGCCGCCGACGAACTCGCGGTGCTGGGCGAAGGGCGCATCATCGCGCATGGCGAGCCGCATGAGACGATGCGGATGCCGAAAGTGCGTCAAATCTATCTAGGCATGGAGCCTGACATCGATGATATCGATCACTGACTTGCGGGCATCCTATGGTCCGCTGCCGGTCCTGTTCGGCTTCGACCTCAATGTGGCGCGGGGCGAGACGCTCGCGCTCATCGGGGCGAACGGCGCCGGCAAGACCACGACCTTTGCCGTGATGACAGGTCGGCTGAAGCCGCAGACGGGCAGCGTCTCGATCAATGGCCGCGACATTGCCGGTCTCACCACCATAGACATCGTCGTTCATGGGCTGGCGCTGGTGCCCGAGGGGCGGCAGCTCTTCCCGAGCCTCAGTGTGGAGGAGAATTTGCTTGTCGGCGCGCATTCGCGCCGGTCGGGCGGGTGGAACATCGAACGCGTCTACGAGATCTTTCCAACGGTCGCGGAATTCCGCAACCGTCCGTCCATGGCGCTTTCGGGCGGACAGCAGCAGCTCGTCGCCATCGGTCGGGCGCTCATGTCCAATCCTGACGTTCTGCTCTGCGACGAACTCTCGCTCGGTCTCTCCCCGGCTGCTGTCGATATCGTCTATTCGGCGCTTCAGAAGCTGCGGGGCGAGGGGCTGACGACGGTGATCGTTGAGCAGGACATTGCCCGTGCGCTCTCCGCCTCGGATCGTTTCGCCTGCATGCGCCATGGTCAGATCGTGCTTTCAGGCGCATCCAAGTCGGCGGACAGGGCGGAAATCTCAAACGCCTATTTCGGGATGCGCTGATATGCTGGAAACACTCATCAACGGCGCGTTGGTCGGCGCACTTTACGGCCTCTATGGTCTCGGACTGTCGCTCTGCCTCGGTCTCATGCGGCAGATCAACCTGGCACATGGCGACTTTATCGTCTTCTCGGCCTTTCTGGCCTTGCAGCTCACGACGCATCTCGGCATCCAACCGCTGCTGGCGCTGCCCATCGTGGTGCCGGTCATGTTTGTGATCGGACGGCTCTTGCAGCGTTTCGTCATCGAGCGAACGTTGGGGCGTGGGGAGATGCCGCCCATTCTCGTGACCTTCGGTCTGTCGGTCATTCTGCAGAACGTCATGTTGCAGCTTTTCAGCGCCGATACGAAGAGTCTTGATCCAGGCCCGCTCGGAACGGCTGCCATCAATATCGGCTCGGTCGCCATCGGTGTCCTGCCGCTTCTTACGCTGGCGGTAGCGGTCGGGATTTTTGCACTCACCGCCGCCGTCTTTGGCCGCACGCGCTTTGGCCGCGCGGTCCGGGCGACTTCGGACAATGAAGCGGTCGCGCAACTGATGGGCATCGGGACACGTCGCGTCTTTGCCACTGCGATGGGCTTTGCGCTGGCGATTTCCGCCGTTGCCGCGATCTTCTACGGGATGCGCGGCACGTTCGACCCGTCTACGGGGCCGGAGCGGATGCTTTTCGCCTTCGAGGCGGTGATCCTCGGCGGGCTCGGCTCGATCTGGGGAACGCTCGCCGGTGGCATCATTCTCGGCATCGCCCAGGCGGCCGGCACGCTCATCGTCCCAAGCCTGGGGCCGCTTGTTGGCCACGTCGTCTTTCTCACCGGCCTGCTGCTGATGCCGGGCGGTCTCTTTACCAAAAGGATACGTGTATGACGCTCGCCTCGCCCTTCGCCCGGTCGCTCGTCACAGTCGGATTGATCGCTGCCGTCCTGATTGCCATTCCGTTCGCCGGCTCGCGCTATGCCGTGCTGCTGACGACTGAAATCGCGGCGGTGCTATCGATTGCCCTGATGTGGAACCTACTTGCCGGTTTCGGCGGCATTGTCTTCATGGGCTTCCAGGTCTTCATCGGCATCGGCGGCTACACGCTCTTCATGGTCGCCAACGGTCTCGGCCTGCCGCCCTTTCCCTTGGTCATCGTTTCGGCGCTGGTCTGCGCGGCCTTTGCATTGCTAATCACGCCGATCCTGTTTCGCCTCTCCGGTGCGCAGCTTGCCATCGGTTCGTGGGTGATTTCCGAAGTCGTTCGGCTGATCGTCTATCATACCGCCGTGCTCGGCGGCGGCGGTGGCATCGCGCTGACGGCGGTGCGTGGTATCGACCGTTCGGTCCGGCTTTTTGCCACCTACGGGACGGCAGCTATTATTCTGCTCATTGCGCTTCTGACCTGCGTCGGTCTCATGCGCGGCCGCTTCGGGTTGGCCCTGCGCGCCATGAAGGATAGTCCGCTTGCAGCCGAAGCCATGGGCGTGACGATCCGCAGGACGCAGACCTATGTGCTTCTGATCGCTGCAGCGATCGGTGGTGCGGCCGGAGCCTGCTATTATATGGTCACCTTGCAGGTGAGCCCCACGGCAGGCTTTTCCATGAACTGGATGGCGATCATCCTCTTCGCCGTCATTCTCGGCGGCATCGGCACGCTCGAAGGTCCGATCGTTGGCGTGGCAATCTATTTCCTGCTGCGCGAGACCATGGGCAATATCGGCTCGCTCTATTTCATCATCCTGGGCCTGCTGGCGATCGGCGTCACGCTGTTCGTTCCGGGCGGAGCCTGGGGGCTCCTGAAATCGGTGATCAGGATCGACCTTCTGCCCATTCGCCGCAAGATGCGGGAGGTGGGGCAAGGCGCCTGAAGGCCGCGCCCTGCTATCCCCCGATATTAGTCACGGCAATGAAGCTCGCAAAAGAAACGCGATTGGCCGGCGCCGAGCGCGTCCTCTAGCCTCTCCCGACAATAGCCCTTGGCATATGCAAGCCGGAGGTAGGGCTTCGTATGTAGCGGCAGTTTCTGCCGTCGATATGCGCGAAATCTCATTCGCGGGGAGGAATTTTATGCGCGTGATTAACAAGGCCTTGGCGAGTGCCGCAGCAGTGGCGATCTGCACTGTGTCGGGCGTGGCCCAGGCCCAGCCAACCGAAGTCATTCACTGGTGGACATCGAAGGCGGAATCGGCCGGCATCAAGGTGATCGCCGATGCCTTCAACCAGAGCGGCGGCGAGTGGAAGGACGAGGCTGTCGCCGGTGCCAGTGCGGCCAAGACTGCCGCAATTAACCGGATCGTCGGCGGCAATGCGCCGGATGCAGCCCAGTTCAGCATGGGCGCGGACATCAACAATCTCGTCGAAAGCGGGTTGCTTGCCAATCTTGATACCGTTGCTCAGGCCGGGAACTGGTCACAGGTTATACCGGCAACCGTTATGAGTGCGATCACCCGCGACGGACATATCTATGCTGTTCCGGTCCAGCTTCAGGCGACCAATTTCCTCTTCGCTTCCAAGGCCGCACTCGATAAGGTTGGGGCGACCATGCCGAAGACCTGGGACGAGTTCTTCGCAACCGGCGACAAGCTACGCACGGCCGGTATCGTGCCTTACGCGCAGGCCGGCGATCGCGATGTCTGGTTCATGAACACGTTTGCCGCAGTGCTCGCCTCGGTTGGGGGTGTTGATGGCTGGAAGCAGTTCACCGGGCCGAAGGGCGCTGACTATGTGCACTCCGACGCCTTCAAGCCGGTCGCAGAAATTCTCGCCAGGCTGCCGAAATATGCCGATAGCGGCGTATCGGGCCGCCAGTGGAATGTCACGAACCAGATGATCCTCAAGGGCGAAGCCGGCTTCTTCATCATGGGTGGCTGGGCCATCGGTGAAATCGTTGCGGCCGGCAAGAAGCCGGGCGAGGACGTGCTGTGCTCGATCGCCCCGAACAATGCGCCGGCCGTCGTCAATGGCGACGTCTGGGCAATGCCCGTCAAGGGCGACAACCTGACCGAGGCGCAGAAGAAGCTTGCCGAACTGACGACGTCGCTCGAGGTTCAGTCGAAATTCACGACCGCCATGGGCTCGCTGCCGATCCGCACGGGTGTTGATGCCTCCCGCTACAATGCTTGCGCCGCAGCCGGTGCTAGCGCCATCGAGAAGGGCAATTCCGTCGCGGCGCTCATGATCCCCTTCTCGCCGGAAAAGGTCGGGGCGCTGGGTGCTGAACTCAAGGTTCTCTGGGCCAAGCCCGATGCGAAGCCGGATGATTACGTCACGGCGGTCGCGGGCGTCCTCGAAAAATACTGATCGGACCAAACGCTTGCTGATCGGCATCGTCGGTCGGCTCCATTTTCGTCAGCATCATCCAGGGTTAGAACAATGCATGGGCTTTGGCGCGGAAGGTTGCAGGTCACTCTGGCCATGCTTCCAGCGTGGATCATTGTCATCGGCGTCTTTATTGGCGCGATGATCTGGACCTTTGTCATTTCGATGACGAATTCCAGGCTGATCCCGATCTATAAATTCAATTTCTTCGACCAGTATGTGCGGCTGATGAACCAGGATGCCTGGCTGGTCTCGGTCGGGAACCTCGTCGTTTTCGGAGTGCTTTTCATCCTGGTGTGTCTCGTTCTCGGCTTCCTCATGGCTGTGATGATGGACCAGAAGATCAGGGCCGAAAGCCTGTTCCGCACCATCTTTCTCTATCCCTATGCCATGTCCTTCGTCGTTACCGGCCTTGTATGGCAATGGGTGCTCAATCCGACCTTCGGCATTCAGGCGACGATGCGCAGCTGGGGCTTCGACAATTTCGTCTTCGACTGGATCGTCCGGCCCGACCGCGCCATCTTCGTTCTGGTTCTGGCCGCCGTCTGGCAGGGCAGCGGCCTCGTCATGGCGATCCTGCTGGCGGGCTTGCGCGGCGTGGATGAAGACCTCTGGAAAGCCACGAAGGTGGACGGCATCGCCAAGTGGCGCGTTTATACGTCAATCGTCCTCCCCATCATTGCGCCCATGGCAGCGACTGCGACGGTGCTGCTCTCGGTTTCCGTCGTCAAGGCCTATGACCTCGTCGTGGCGCTGACCGGCGGCGGCCCCGGCAATGCGACAGAAGTGCCGGCCAAGTTCGTCATGGAAAACCTGTTCGAACGCCAGAATGTGGCGCTGGCCAATGCGGGTGCGATCATGATGCTCGCTGCTGTCGTCGTCATCGCCACGCCCATTTACTATGCGCGCCGCTATATGGCGCAGAAAGCAGCGGGCTGAGCCATGGCGCAACGTCAAGAGAAAAATATTGCCCGAATCGGCGTCTACGCCTTTCTCGCCATCATGGCGGCCTTCTTCCTGATGCCGCTTTACGTGATGGTGGCGACTTCATTGAAAACCATGGACGAGGTGCGCGGATCATCCATCTTCGCCTTTCCGTTGCGCCCGACGCTCGAGGCGTGGAAGACGGCTTGGAGTTCGGCCTGCACGGGTCTCACCTGCTCCGGCGTTTCGGTCGGGTTCTTCAATTCGCTGAAGATCATGATCCCCTCGACTTTCCTATCGATCCTGCTCGGGGCTGTAACCGGTTATGCACTGTCCTTCTGGCGCCCGAAGGGAGCAGGCATCATCTTCGCAGTTCTCGTTGTTGCGGCCTTCATCCCCTATCAGGTCTTCATTTATCCGCTGGTCCGGGTTCTCTCCCAGGTCGGGCTTTATAACAGCCTTGCCGGCATCATCATGGTGCATGTTATTTTCGGCCTGCCGGTCATGGTGCTGATGTTCCGCAACTACTACGCCGGCTTGCCGCGCGACCTTTTCAGCGCCGCGCGCGTCGATGGGGGCGGGTTCTGGGATATCTTCTTCCGGCTCATGCTGCCGCTCTCCCCGCCGATCCTGATCGTGGCGGTGATCCTGCAATCCACCCATATCTGGAACGACTTCCTGTTCGGCCTGGTCTTTGCCGGCTCCGACAACCGGCCGATGACCGTGCTGCTCAACAATATCGTCAACACGACACAGGGCGAGAAGGCTTACAATGTCGACATGGCCGCAACCATCCTGACGGCCCTCGTTCCTCTCGTAATCTACCTCGCATCCGGACGTTGGTTCGTCCGCGGCATTGCCGCCGGTGCAGTGAAGGGATAATCGATGACCGCCGTTTCCATCCAGGACCTCGAAATTCAGTTCGGGGCTGTCAAGGTCCTGCAAAACCTCAATCTCGACATTGCCAGCGGCGAATTCATCGTGCTTCTCGGCTCGTCAGGCTGCGGGAAATCGACGCTGCTCAACTCCGTTGCCGGCCTCATCGACGTGCATGGCGGCAAGATCATGATCGGCAACAAGGACATGACCCATGCCGAGCCGAAGGATCGCGGCATCGGAATGGTGTTCCAATCCTATGCGCTTTATCCGCAGACGACCGTCGAGGGAAACCTGACTTTCGGGCTGCGCATGGCGAAACTGCCGAAGAACGAGATCGAGCGCCGCGTTGCAAAGGTCTCGGACATGCTCCAGATCAAGCCCTATCTGAAGCGCCGTCCGTCCGCCCTTTCCGGCGGCCAGCGCCAGCGCGTGGCGATCGGCCGGGCGCTGGTGCGCGACGCCGATGTCTATCTCTTCGACGAGCCGCTCTCCAATCTCGATGCAAAGCTGCGCGCCGAACTGCGTGTGGAACTCAAGACGCTCCATGAGGATATCGGCAAGACGATGATCTATGTGACACATGATCAGGTCGAGGCGATGACGCTAGCGACCCGTATCGCCGTCATGCAAAACGGCGTCATCCAGCAGCTCGCCTCGCCGGAGGAAATCTATAACCGTCCGGCCAATCTCTTTGTTGCCGACTTCATTGGTTCGCCGGCTATGAATTTCCTCTCCGGCACGATTGTGCCGCAAGGCGAGCGGGTCGAGTTCAAGCTGAAGGACGGCCATGCGCTCGATGTCAGCCCTTATCCCTTCGCCAGGCGACCGGCAGCGCCGATGGAGGCTATTCTTGGCATCCGTCCGGAGCACCTGGCAATTTCGCCACGCGAGGGCCTGCTGCCGCTCGACATGGTGGTCAATGTCATCGAGACGATGGGTGCGGATGCGGTCATTTGGGGAACGTGCGGTTCTCAAAAAATCTCGGTGCGGGTCAACAGCGAACTCAAGCTCAACCCGGCGCGCGGCAGCACGCTGAAGCTCGGCTTCTCGCTCGGCAGCGCCTCGCTCTTCTCACAGGCCGACGGCGTGCGGCTTTGAATTTCATGAACAAGGGTGCGTGAGACGACATGACTGACGAAATCTGGATCGAAGACACGCTGGCAAAGCTGACACTTGAGGAAAAGGTGTCGTTGCTGTCGGGCGCGAATTTCTGGGAAACCGTGGCTATCGAGCGCCTGGGCGTGCCCTCGGTCAAGGTGTCCGACGGGCCGAACGGCGCGCGCGGCGGGGTGACGGAAAACGGACCGACGGCCGCCGTCTTCCCCTCCGGTATCGCGCTCGGCGCAAGCTGGAACCCGGACCTGCTGCGGGAAATCGGCAAGGCGCTGGCGCAGGAGGCGCGCACCAAGGACAGCAACGTCCTGCTCGCACCCACCGTCAACATGCATCGTGGCCCGCTCAATGGCCGCAATTTCGAATGCTATTCCGAAGACCCGCATCTGACGACGGAAATGGCGCTGGCCTATATCGGCGGACTGCAAGCGCAAGACGTCGGCGCGACGATCAAGCATTTCATCGGCAATGAGAGCGAATACGAGCGGATGACCATGTCCTCCGACATCGATATCCGCACCTTGCGCGAAATCTACCTGCCGCCTTTCGAGGCGGCGGCGAAGGCGGGTATCTGGGCGCTGATGTGCTCCTATAACCGCCTCAACGGCACCTTTACCAGCGAGCATAAATGGCTGCTGCACGATCTCCTGAAGGTCGAATACGGGTTTGACGGTCTCGTCATATCCGATTGGACGGCGGTGAAGAGTGTGGCGGAAAGCGTCAATGCCGGCCTCGATCTCGAAATGCCCGGCCCCGCGCTCTATCGCGGCAAGAAGCTTCTCGATGCCATTGAGTGCGGCGAGGTCGATCTCGACATGGTCACAGACGGGGCGCGTCGCGTGCTGCGACTCGTGGATCGCTCGGGCGTACGCAACACGCCCCGCGTCAAGGCGGAGACGTCCGTCGATCTGCCGGAACATCGCGAGCTCATCCGCCGTGCCGTGGCGGAAGGATCTGTTTTGCTGAAGAACAATAGTATCCTGCCGCTTGACGGAACCAAGCCGCTTAAAGTCGCAGTGATCGGCCCCAATGCCGCCGTGGCGCGGATCATGGGGGGCGGCAGTGCGCGGGTAAACGCACACTATCGGGTAAGTCCGCTCGATGGCGTGATGGCCCGTGACAATGTCGAGGTCTTATTCGAGGAAGGCTGCACCAACCATTTCCTGCTGCCGGTCGTGTCGGGCACGATGACGACACGCTTTTACAACAACGAAGATTTCGGCGGGCCGGCTGTCTTCAAACGGGAATATCCGAGTTCGGACGCCAAATGGTTCGGCTCGCATGAGCCGGGCGTCGATCTGCATCTCTTCACGGCGCGCTCTTCTTTCGATGTCACGCCGGATAGGACTGGGCGCTATGAACTCGGCCTTGCCAATGCCGGCCTTGCACGACTTTATGTCGACGACGTGTTGACCATCGACGGCTGGGAAGGCTGGGTACCAACTGGGGCAACCTATTATCATTTTGGTGGCGACGAGCGTCAGGTCGAAATCGAGCTCGAAGAAGGCCGGACCTATCACTTCCGTGTCGACTATCGCTCGACCACCGGAGTCATGGATGGCATTCAGGCGTTCCGGGTTGGTCTTTCGCTGCCGCCGGGCGAGGCGGGGCTCGCCCGCGCCGAACGCGCGGCTGCCGCCGCAGATGTCGCTCTCGTCTTTGTCGGGCGGACGGCCGAGTGGGATAGCGAAGGCCGTGATCTGCCGGGCATCGATCTCCCGGGCGCGCAGAACGAACTGATTTCCCGCGTGGCGGCGGCCAATCCAAACTGTGTCGTCGTGTTGCAGACCGGCGGGCCGGTTGCCATGTCGTGGAAAGGTGAGGTCGCGGCGATCCTGCAAAGCTGGTATCCGGGACAGGAACTCGGTCATGGCGTGGCAGATGTGCTCTTCGGTGACGCCGAACCCGGCGGCCGCCTGCCGCAGACCTTCCCCGCGACGCTATCAGCCAATCCGACGATCGGCAATTATCCCGGCGAGAACGGCCATGTCGCCTATCGCGAAGGCGTGTTCATCGGCTACCGGCACTATGATCGCGCTGGCGGCGAGGGCGTGCTTTATCCGTTTGGCTTCGGTCTTTCCTACACGATCTCCGAATTGGGTGAACCTCGGGCATCCGCCCGGACGATCGGTCCCGGCGACAGCGTGACGATCACTACGCCGGTCCGTAATGCCGGTGCGCGGGCCGGCAAGGCCGTGGTTCAGGTCTATGTCTCTCCGCCGAAGGGGCATGATCGTCCGGTGAAGGAGTTGCGCGGCTTCAGCACGTTCATGCTTTCCGCCGGTGAAGAAGGGAGGGCGGACATTACTCTTGGCATGCGATCCCTCGCCTATTTCGATGCCCAACACAACGCCTGGCGCGCACCGGCTGGCGACTACACGATCCTGATCGGCACATCCTCTGTCGATCTGCCGCGCAACATTACAGTCACTCTGGGGGATGACTGGGAAGAAGTCTGTGCGATGGCGGCCCCTGAGACCTGACGGGGCCGTCTGGAGGCCAACTCTAGGCGGCTCTCTCTTTCGTGTTTTGGGCCTCACGTCGGACGGCTTCGCCACGCGGTTTGCTGGACCGTTCTAGCGTAGTGTCTCCGGGGTCCGATGATAATCGTAGGGACAGGGCTGAAAGTTTTGCAAAATATCGCTCACTTGTTCCACCATCCAGTTGCGCGCGTCGCTGCGCAGCGTCTGCCCGCCATGCCAAAGCAGCCGGACCTTGAAATTCGGCATGACGAAGGGCAGCGGCAGCCATCGGAGATTAAAGCGCTCGGAGAAGCTTTCGGCGGTGCGTGATGGCAACACGCCGATGAGATTGCTCTGGCTGATCACGAAGGGGAGAGCGGTGAAATGCGGTAGCACGATATGGACGTGCGCCGGCTTCGGCCCTCCGACCGTTGCAAGGCTTGAAACCTGCCAATGTTCGGAAGCACCGTTGACTACGGCGTGGCCGTTCGCCAGAAACTCGTCCAATGAGAGCGTATTGCCGATGGTTGGATGATTCTTCCGAATGAGCGCGACATAGTTCTCCTCGAAAAGATCGCGCTGCCTGAGATCCGGATCGATCTTTTTCAGGTTGCCGATAGCGAAATCGATCTGCCGGAGTTTGAGCTTCTGTTCGACCTCATGGACGGCCAGCGGCACGATGTCGAGGCGGATCGAGGGTGCGATGCTCGCCAAAGATTCGGCAATCGGTGGCAGGAAGGTCATCTCACCCAGGTCGGACAATGCAATGGTAAAATGCTCCTTCGCCTCAGCCGGAACGAAAGGCTCGTCTGCCTTCAGGGCATGATCGAGACGGTGCAGCGCCGTCGCGCATTCGCGATAGAGATGCGTGGCATGCGCGGTTGGCGACATACCCTGTGGGCCACGCAGGAAAAGCGGATCGCTGGTAATGTCGCGCAGGCGCGAAAGCGCTTGCGACACGGTTGGCTGCGACATATTCAGCCGATTTGCAGCCGCAGTCACCGTCTGGCACTCGTGTATCGCAACGAGGACGCGCAACAGATTCAAGTCTTGCATGTAGGCCTCCTCCCGAGATGCTCAACATTTACGTCTCAGACGCGCAGGTCTGCTCCATCGACAAGGGTGAGCAGGCTGGCAAAGGTCGTCGCGACCGGCGTGGCAATACCCAGTGTTTCGCCGGTCTTGCTGACTGCCCCGGTAATCGTGCCGATTTCCATACGCCGGCCCGCAAGCCGATCCTGCAACATGGATGGCTTGTGCTGCCTGTGATTGGCAAAGGCGTGTTCGACCGACTCCCGGATATGATCTGCATCGACGGCAAGGCCGCGCGCCTTTGCGACCGCGATAACCTCATCGAGGATGGTGAAGACGATGTTGCGCGACTCCTGCCGGTCGCCCATTTCGCCGACGGTCAGTCCTGTTATGGCGGCAAGCGAGTTGAGCGCTGAATTGAAGGCCAACTTTTCCCAAATTGCCACTTCGACATGCGGATCGAGCTTGCAGTTGAGGCCTGCCCCATCGAGGGCGCTGGCAATAGCCTCCAACTTCTCGGAAGCCTGACCGCTCGCGGCCCAGACCTTGATCTCACCTTCGCCGGGAACGTTGACCAGGCCCGGCTCGATCAGCGTCGAAGGCCAGTTGGTCATGCCCATGACGATGCGGTCGCGGGCAATGAAGGACTCGATTGCCTCGACATTGCCGATGCCGTTTTGAACCGTTAGTGCCCAGGTATCCTTGCCAATGACATGTTTCGCCGCTTCCATCGCGGAGGAGGTATGCATGCCCTTGGTGAAGACGATCAGCAGATCGAAAGGATTAATATAGCGATCCGCCGGGCCGACCGGCAGGCTGTAAGCCTTCTCGCCGAAAAGGCCCATCATCCGAAGCCCTTTAGCGCCAATGGCGTCAATCATCCTGCCGGATACTTCGATAAGGGAGACCGAGTAGTCCTTTTCCGCCAAGCGTCCGGCAAACAGGCTTCCCATGGCTCCAGCCCCGATAATAGCGATCTTCATGCGTCCTCCCTCCTTTTCCGGCTCCTTCGTCCTGGCCATAGGGGTTGGAAATACCTTTATTAGGATAGTTTGTCATCAAATATTTTGACATCAAACTATCTTGCTGACCAATGGCGCATCGGATAGGGTTCAGGCGTACAGGAGATGGGCAGGTTGAAGCTGGCGCAACGGCTGGGATACCTGCTGCGGTGCATCGGGCGGCAGATCCGGCAATTGCGACACTACCGTCCGAGGAGGAGGAAACCATGGATAACATTCAGCTTTTGATCGACAATGAAGACCGTGCAGCATTTTCGGGCGGGGTATATGAGCGCATCGATCCGGTGACCGGAGAGATCGCGACCAAGGCCGCCGCCGGCCAGGCGGACGATGCCCATGCCGCGGCTGATGCTGCCGCTGCCGCCTTCGCGCAATGGTCGGCATCGGGTCCGGGCGAACGCCGCAAGCTGCTCTTGAAGGCGGCCGACATCATGGATTCCAAAGCGGGCGAATTCATCCGTCTGATGACCGCCGAAACGGGTGCGACCGCGCCCTGGGGCGGGTTCAATACCATGTTCGCCGCCAATATCCTGCGTGAGGCCGCAGCGATGACGACGCAGATTTCCGGCGAGATCATTCCGTCCGACAAGCCCGGCACGCTTGCCATGGGCATCCGTCAGCCAGCCGGCGTCTGCGTTGGCATCGCGCCTTGGAACGCCCCCGTCATCCTCGGCACGCGTGCAATCGCCATGCCGCTTGCCTGCGGCAACACGGTCATCCTCAAAGCCTCCGAGATGTGCCCCGGCACGCATCGGCTCATTGGCCAGGTGCTGCGCGAAGCGGGCTTCCCTAACGGCGTCGTCAATGTTGTCACCAACGCGCCGGCCGATGCGGCCAAGGTCGTTGAGACACTGGTCGCCCATCCGGCCGTCAAGCGCGTTAACTTCACGGGCTCTACCCGCGTTGGCAAAATCATCGCCAAGCTTGCAGCCGAGCATCTCAAGCCGGTTCTGCTCGAACTCGGCGGCAAGGCACCCTTCCTTGTTCTCGATGACGCCGATCTCGATGCGGCCGTCAATGCCGCCGCTTTCGGCGCCTACATGAACCAGGGCCAGATCTGCATGTCGACGGAGCGCATCATCGTCGATGCCAAGGTCGCGGATGCTTTCGTTGAAAAACTGGCGGCCAAGGCGAAGGCGCTTCCGGCCGGCGATCCGCGCGGTCACGTTGTTCTGGGCTCACTCGTCACGCCTGAGGCGGCCGAACGAGTGCAGGAAATGGTCGATGACGCTATCGCCAAGGGTGCGGCACTCGTTGCCGGTGGTACTCATAATGGTTCCATCATGGAGGCAACGCTCGTCGATCGCGTCAGGCCCGACATGCGCATCTACTCCGAAGAATCCTTCGGTCCGGCCAAAAGCGTAATACGTGTGAACGGCGATGAAGAGGCGATCCGCGTCGCGAATGATACGGAATATGGCTTATCATCCGCCGTCTTCAGCCGGAATGTCGAGCGCGCTATGGCCGTTGCCCGCCGAATTGAAAGCGGAATTTGCCACATAAACGGTCCGACCGTGCATGACGAAGCCCAAATGCCGTTTGGTGGGGTCAAGGCTTCAGGTTACGGCCGCTTCGGCGGACGTGCAGCGATTGCCGAATTCACCGATCTGCGTTGGATCACGGTCGAAGACGCACAGCAGCATTACCCGTTTTGAAGCCGCAACGGAGAGCGATCGTGACAGTATCACCCAAGCCCGCCGAAGATTCGCCGAGTAAGAACGAAAGTGACGATCTCATACCGACGGTATTCAGGGACGTCGTCGGTTATCACCTTCGCGTGGCCCAGGAGGTTTCTTTCCAGACATTCAGCGCGATGCTTGAAAAGAGCGACCTGAAGCCTGGCTGGTATTCGATCCTGACGATCCTTTCCGAATATGACGAGCTGACCCCTTCGGAATTGAGCAGGGTCTGCGGTCGCGACCGCTCGACCCTGACTTCGACGCTGAAGGGGCTTGCCATTCGCGGCCTGATCGAACGGCGACAAAATCCTAACGATCAGCGCAGCTACAGCGTCAGCCTCACAGACGAGGGTCGCAAAATGCATAAGCGGCTGCATGCCGTTGCACGCGAGCATGACCGCCGTCTCGATGCCATCGTCGGAAAGGACAAGGAAGCCTTGATCGCGATTTTGGCGAGAATTGTCGAGGCGCTCGGCAAAGGCTGAGGTCGCTCACAGCGTCGCTGACCGCCCTTCAGGCACCGCTTCGCTGGCGATTAGAAGACATTCGAACCCCCGGGATTTCCCGCGCAGTTCGGCTTGGAGGAGAGCCAGAAACGGTTGTGGTGTGCCCGTGAACTTCAAGGACGGAAAAGGGCGTTCAGTCAAAAAGTACGTCCCATCCCACTAATCTGCGTTCTCAGCCACCTCTGAGCAGAATGAAAGCGAGTCACATTCATGATGGACACCAAGGCTCCAACCATTACCGCCGGCGGCGCTCTTCTCGCGCGCCTGAAGGCCGTGGGCGTCGATTATATCTTCGCCAATTCCGGGACCGATTTCCCGCCGATCATCGAGGGTCTGGCAGAAGCTTCGGCCAAACAGATCCCGCTGCCGAAGGCCATCGTCATCCCGCATGAAAACGCCGCCATGGGCATGGCGCATGGTTACTATCTGGCAACGGGACGCGCACAGGCCGTCATGGCGCATACCAATGTCGGCCTCGCCAATTGCGTTATTGGTGCGATCAACGCGGCGACCGAGCATGTTCCCATGCTCGTCTTTTCCGGTCGCACGCCCGTCGTCGAAAAGGGCCGGCTCGGCGCCCGCACGGTGCCGATCGGCTGGGGTCAGGAGATGCGTGACCAGGCCGCCATGATCCGCGAATCGGTCAAGTGGGACTACGAGCTGAAATTTCCTGAACAGGCGGTCGACATCGTCGACCGGGCCTTCGCTATCGCCAATTCCACCCCACGCGGGCCGGTCTACCTAAGCTTGCCGCGCGAAGTTCTCTGCGAGCCGTGCCCATCGGACGAACTGGAGGCGCCGGCAACGATTGCTGCCGCGAGCGCCGCGCCGCGCCGCGCCGATATCGAGGCTGCCGCGAAACTGCTGAGCGAAGCCAAGAACCCGCTGATCATCGCGCAGCGTGGCGCAGGCTCGGCGGAAGGTTTCGAGACCCTGTCGCGCCTTGCCGACGACTGGGGCATTGCTATTTGTCAATATTGGGCCATCCAACTAGCCGCGCCAACCGACCATCCTATGGCGGTGGGCGGCGACCCAGCCGAATGGCTTGCCAAAGCCGATCTCGTACTGGTGATCGACAGCCTTGCACCTTGGTCGCCCGATATTCACGCGCTAAAGCCTGGCTGCAAGGTTGTGCATATCGGCGAAGATCCGCTCTATGCGCGCTTCCCCATCCGCAACTTCCCTTGCGATCTTGCGCTTGTCGGCGATACCGCCGATGTCATCATAGAGCTCGCCGATGCAGCTTCAAGCTTCCTGCCGAGGACGGAAACGGCACGTAATGCCCGCCGCGCCGAGGTCGCAACTGCCGCCGCTAAGCGCCGCTCCACCATTCTCGAACGCGCCGCAGCGGGCCGTGGTCCGGTCATGTCCAAGGCTTTTGTCAGTACCTGCCTTTCCAAGGCCATCGAGGGCAGGGACGCCGCCATCCTGTCCGAACTCGGTGTGCCGCTCGAAGAATTGACCCTGCAAGCGCCGGACACCTGGTATCAGGAACCGCATTCCGGCGGTCTTGGCTGGTGCTTTCCGGCAGCGCTTGGCATGAAGCTCGCCCGGCCGGACAGGCTGATCGTCGCCACCATGGGTGATGGCTCCTACATGTTCTCCAACCCAGTTGCCTGCCACCAGATTGCTGAAGCAGCCGACATTCCGCTTCTCATACTAGTTCTCAACAATTCCGAATGGGGTGCGGTGCGCCAGTCGGTGCTCGGCGTCTATCCGGATGGATATGCGGCGAAGGCAAACACCATGCCGCTGGTTTCGCTTGCGCCGACGCCGGACTTCACCAAGGTGGCGGCGGCGAGCCGCGCCTGGACTGCGCGGGTGGATCGCGCGGAGGACCTAGCCGGGGCTCTGGCAGCCGCGATCGAACAGGTGACGATGCACAAGACCCAAGCCCTCGTCGAAATCCGGATCGCGCCCTGATGACCTTTCTCAACGTCGAGGAATACAGGCGGAAGGCACGGCGCCTGTTACCACGCTTTGTCTTTGATTATCTGGACGGCGGCTCAGAAGACGAGGTCGCGCTCAAGGAAAACCGCAGGGCTTTCGAGGCGATCAAAATGACGCCACGACTGCTCAACAATGTCTCCGTCCGCGACCAGAGCGTCGAATGGTTCGGGCAACGTCTGCCGATGCCGATCGTCATCGCGCCGACCGGGCTTAACGGCCTTTACCGGCGCGACGGAGATATTTTGCTCGCCAGGGCTGCTTCCAGGCTGGGTATCCCCTTCACCTTGTCGACGGCCTCGAATAATTCCATCGAAGACGTCGCCAAGGCTTCGAATGGCGATCTGTGGTTTCAGCTTTATGTCATGAACCGCGATTTCGCCGATCAGTTGGTGGATCGGGCGCTTGCGGCCGACTTCAGTCATCTGGTTTTGACGGTGGATGTTGCGATGGGCGGTAAGCGGGAGCGCGACGAACGAAACAACTTCGTGATGCCGTTCCGCTTCCGCCCCAGGACAATCGCCGATATCCTGTGTCATCCGCGTTGGCTGTGGGACGTTGGCCGGCATGGCGCGCCATCAATGGCTAATCTCGCCACGGACATGGTCACAGATCCCAATACGCAGGCAGCACTTCTTTCCCGCAAGATGGATGCGAGTTTCGATTGGGACGACTTGAAACGTCTGCGTGACCGCTGGCCCCGTCGTCTGCTGGTGAAGGGGCTTTTACACCCAGACGACGCTAAGCGCGCTATCGCTCTCGGCGTTGATGCCGTCGTTGTCTCCAACCATGGCGGCCGCCAACTCGACATAGCTCCCGCACCTATCGACGCTCTGCCTCGCTTTTCCATCGTCAACGCCCCGATCATCGTCGATAGCGGCATCCGGCGTGGCAGCGATATCGTCAAGGCGATTTCGTTGGGTGCGAGCGCGGTGATGATCGGCCGCGCTGCCCTGTTCGGCCTTGCTGTCGGCGGTGAGCAGGGGGTAGTCGAGGTGATTGAGTTTCTGAGACGCGAGATTGACAGAACACAAGCGCTGTTAGGGACGAGGGAGCTTGTGCGACCAACTTCGGGCGCATTCTTGCCTGATGCCAGAGGGGCGCTCGGGGCCGACTAGTTTTTGAATTGGCTAATGATGTGTCATAGCTTGAGGTAAGCTCGTCCTGGAGGAAAGACCGCCGAAAGCATAAGAGATGTGCGAGTTGGAAGAACGGAGCTATCCTTCTTTCACGTTTTGGCTTGAAATCTACAAGTCTCTGAGGGTTCAGGCCCCCGCAACCAAAATTTACACCTAAAACAGCCTTGTCGCAGGCGCGAAGACTTCATCTTCAATGGCAATCGGTAGCTCCCCGTGCCTCAGGACCATAACCGCAAGGGTGAGCAACGCGAACGGCTCAAAGCCCGCCCACAAAACCAAGTCTTTCCAAAACTTTCCTACCGAGCGATACAAAACTCATGTCAAAATCTCGGGTGCAAACCTAAAAGCGAGCGTTCGTAGATCTGCGCCGTAGCGCATTCGCGGAGAGGGGGAGCTACTTAGCCGCCGGCTCGATCGGCGGTGATGATCCATGCGCGGGAGTCGAAGAGCACACCTTCGGAGGTCATATGCGCTTCCAGTAAATCACGCAGCCGCAGAAGTGGCTGGTCGGGCGCCTCATCGGTGTGCATGAGCGCGTCCTTGACCATATAGAGGCCGGCAAGGGCATCAAGGGCGGCATCGACATTGGCTCCATAAAATACCGGTTCTTCCACTTCGATAAAGTCGATCGAGGTGAAGCCGGCGGTGCTCAATAGCTTCGTGGCAATGGCGGGATCGCCGAGTGAAAACGCCTTGCCGGCATTTCCTGGAATTGCGCTTCCCGGAGCCAGCGCATCCCGGATTGCGCCAGACCATTCGTTGCGCTCCTGGCTTTGCCATACCATCCAGGCGATGCGTCCAGCCGGGCGGATTGCATGGGCGATATTGACAAATGCTACCGGCGGATCGGCGAAGAACATGACGCCAAAACGGCTGATGCATAGATCAAAGGCGGCAGCTGGAAAGGCGTAGGTTTGCGCGTCGTCCAGCTCGAAGCTGACGTTGCGTAGTCCTGCTTCAGCGCTACGCTGGCGCGCAATCTCAAGCATCTCGGCGGAAGTGTCCACGCCGACCGCGCTGCCTTGTGCTGCGGCAAGAGCTGCTTGCCGGGTGGTTTGCCCGGCGCCGCAGCCGATATCGAGTACCCGGTCATGCGTCCGGACGCTGGCTGCGGCTCGCAAATGCCGGTTATGCCGTGATAGTTCGGCGTCGTAAAAGTCAGCACATTGCAGCACTACAAGCCTCCCTCATCTCGGAATTTCTTTGACGGAAGTCGATACCCGGTGTTGCAGCTCCCTCATAAACTGATTGCATAATAAGATCAGTCATGCAATATGGATTCCAGTTGCAAGTTGCAATCGGATGGAGTTTGTCATGGAACGAACGAGATCATTCGCCGCCACCGAGACGTCAATCGAGGTCAAGGGAGCGAAGTTGCAGACCCAGGCTTTCGGTGATCCCTCCAGCCCGCCCATCATATTGATCATGGGAATGATGGCTTCGATGCTGTGGTGGCCGGACAGGTTCTGCGAGGCACTTGCTGCCCGCCAGCGCTATGTGATCCGGTACGACCAGCGCGACACCGGCCTCTCGACACATTATCCGCAAGGCGAACCCCGTTATTCGTTCACCGATCTTGCCGACGATGCCATCGCCATTCTCGATGGCTACGGATTGGAAACGGCGCATGTGGCGGGCATGTCGATGGGCGGCGCCGTTGCGCAAGAAGTCGCGTTGCGTCATCCCCGGCGCGTGCGGACGCTTACGTTGATCAGCACATCACCGCTCGGCGTCGAGGGCTTGCCTTCTTCGACAGAGGCCTATCAGGAGTATTCCAGGTCGGCCGAAGCAATCGATTGGTCGAACCTCGAAGCTATTGCCGATTTCCTGCGTCGCGAGACGGCCATGCTTGCCGGCACCAGGCATCCCCACGATCCTGACGCTGCAAGTACCTTGATCGCCCGCGACATGGCACGGGCGCCGTCATTTGCCAGTGCTACGAACCATTTCACGCTCATGAGCGAGGAAAGGCCTGCAAGGCTTCAAGCCTCCGATATCAAGCTGCCGGTCCTTGCGATCCACGGCACAGCCGATCCGCTGTTTCCCATAGAGCACGGGGAGGCCTTCACAAAGGTCGTCCGAGACGCGCGGTTGCACCGGGTCGAAGGTGGAGGGCACGAAATCCACGAGCGCGACATTGGCGAGATCGTGCAGGCCATCATCGATCATACAGCCTGACAGACGACCGGCCCGAGAGACAACCGGAAAGCCAGGCATGACCTCGCTTTCCGGTTCGTTAGAGATCAGCTTCTCGGCTTCAGGTTCTCTGCGTCATAGAGCGGCTTGTAGCCGACGCCGGCAACTTCGACCGGATAGGTTTCGCCGAAATATTCGACCTTCAGTTTGCGGCCTTCCTGGGCATAGGACCAGGGGAGGTAGGCGAGCGCGATATTCTTGCCGATGGTCGGGCCATAGGCGATCGAGGTTGTGAAGGAACGGCGGCCGAGTTCGTCGACGAGCGTTTCGCCAGTTTCGGGATCCATGACCGGCAGGATGCCGACCGGGTAGCGTGCAACACCGTTGGAGTCGACATTGTCCGTCACGACAAGCGTGCAGAGCATGGCCGGCTGGTGTTCGCGGGCGCGGTATTCGAGATGCTTGGCCTTGCCGCGGAAATCCGCTTCCTTGACTTTCGGGCGGGCGAGATCGGCTTCGAGAAGATTATATTCCGTCAACAGGTCGGCATTCTGCAGGCGCAGGCTCTTTTCCATGCGGCGGCTGTTGGCATAGGTTTCGACACCGACGGCGATGGCGCCCGTCGAGCGCAGTGCGTCCCATACCGGTAATGCGTCGCCATAGGCCATGTGCAATTCCCAGCCCTGTTCGCCGACGTAGGAAATGCGGAAGGCCGTAACGTTCTTACCGGCGATGCGGATCTGCTTGATCGCGGCGAACGGGAAATTTTCCTGCGACAGGATTTCCGGGTTCTCGACGACCTTCTGCAGGTTGGTGCGGGCATTCGGTCCCCAGATGCCGATCGTGACATAGCGTTCGGTGACATCGGTGATCGTGACGTCAAAACCTTTGTCCTCGGCAACGCGGCGCATGTAGTGGAAGTCGCGCGGGCCGGCATCGGCGCCGTCGATGAGGCGGCAGCGATCGGCCATGCGGATCACGGTAAAGTCGGCCCGTACCATGCCCTCGTCATCGAGGAAGTGGGTGTAGATGCCCTTGCCGATATTGGCATCGCCGCCGATTTTTGCCGCGCAAAGCCATTCCAGCAGCTCGACATGATCGGGGCCTTCGATGTCATACATGGCGAAGTGCGAGAGGTTGATGATGCCGCAATCTTCGCTCAGCGCGAGATGCTCGGCATTGGAGACGCGCCAGAAATGGCGGTTGTCCCACTCGTTTGGGCGTACGGGAATGCGATCGCCATATTTCTCGAGCAGGTGCTCATTGGCGGCGTAGCCATGCGCGCGCTCCCAGCCGCCAAGTTCCATGAAGTAGCCACCGAGCTCTTTTTCTCGTTCATAGAAGGGCGAGCGACGGACATTGCGGCCGGTCGCATAGGGTTCGCGCGGGTGGACAGCGGGATTGTAGATCTTCTGCGCAGCCTCGGTGCAGCGGCCTTCGATGAATTTTTCTTCCAGCATATGCGGGTAGAAGCGGGAATAATCGATCCTGTTGTGGTCGATCGGCGTGCGGCCGTCGGTCATCCAGTCGGCAACGAGCTTGCCGAAGCCGGGGCCGTCCTTCACCCAGATCGCGACGCAATACCAGAGCCCGCGGACCTTCTGGCTTTCACCGACGGACGGGCCGCCATCGGTGGTGACCTGCAACAGACCGTTGAAGGAATGGCCTTCATTGTAGCCGAGTTCGCCGAGGATCGGCGTCAGTTCCATGGCGCGTTCGAGCGGCTCGATGATCTGTTCCATGTCGAGATCGCGCTGTGAAGGCGAAAGGCGGGCCTCATGCTTCTCGAGGAGATCGCGGGGATGGCAGAGGCGCGGGTTCTTCTCTTCGTAGTAACCCCATTCGATCTGGCCGCCTTCGGCGGTCTTCGGGTCGCCGGTGTCGCGCATATAGGCGGAATTGCCCTGGTCGCGCATCAGCGGGAAGCCGATTTCCTTGCCGGTGTTGGCAAACTCATTATAGGGGCCGAAGAAGGTCAGCGGGTGGTCCACCGGCATGACCGGCAGGTCCTCGCCGACCATTTCGGCGATCAGGCGGCCCCAGAGGCCGGCGCAGACGATGACATATTCGGCTTCGATCGTGCCGCGATGGGTGACGACGCCAGAGATGCGGCCGTCTTTCACGATCAGAGACTGGGCCGGCGTATTGGCGAAGGACTGCAGCTTGCCGCTCTTTTCACCCTGGTCGATCAGCTTGCCGGCAACGGTCTGAGAGCGGGGAATGACGAGGCCGGCATCCGGGTCCCACATCCCGCCCTGAACCATGCTTTCCTCGATCAGCGGGAATTTTTCCTTGATCTCGGCGGGGTCGATCAAGCTCACGCGCGTGCCAAAGGCTTTGCCCGAGGTCACCTTGCGCTTGATTTCGGCCATGCGGTCGTCATCGCCGACGCGGGCGACTTCGAGGCCGCCGACGCGGGCATAGTGACCGAGCTTATCGTAGAAATCGATGGAGTAGAGGGTCGTCCAGCAGGACAGGAAATCGTGGCTGGTCGTGTAGCAGAAGTCGGAGGCATGCGCCGTCGAGCCGATATCCGTCGGGATGCCTGATTTGTCGATGCCGACAATATCGTCCCAGCCGCGCTCGATCAGATGATGAGCGATCGATGCGCCGACGATACCGCCAAGCCCGATGATGACGACCTTCGCCTTTTGAGGAAATACTGCCATTGCGTGCGACCCTGATTGATACTGAAAACGGATTTTATGATGTGTGCGGCGGCGACCAGAGCCTGTCTACGACATATTCAAGATGCTTGCACGACGACCATCATGCTGTCCTATCAGGAAATGGCTGGGTTTGTCGGCGACATATGCTGATCGGAGATGTCGCAAAGGCGACGGCATCTCCTGAATGCGCTTATTGCGGGATCGACTGCATCATGATCTCGCGTCGCAGGATCGGGCCTTCCTGGCCGAAATAGGTCGTCAGCAACTTCGCGAAATCGTCCGACTGGTAGGTCTCGGTCAGCGTCTGATCGACGAGCAGGCGGAAGGCGGAGTCATCCTGCCGGAGGGCTATGCCATAGGGCTCGTGCGTGAAGAGGCGGTTGCCGATCGCGAGCGTGGACGGACTATGGGCATGGGAAGCGAGATCGAAGAGCAGGGCGCGATCGGCGAAATAGGCATCGATCTTATGGTTTTCGAGCGCGGCCAAGCCGTCCTGATGCGTGGCGAAATCGGCGATCCGCGTCTTCGGCACGTCGGAACCTAGCGCCTCGCGCAGCGTCGCGCCCGTCGTCGTGTCGGCGCGAACGCCGATCGTGCTCGTCGCGGGGGCCGGCTTGGCCGAAACCTGCGCCAGCCGCTTGTCGAGGAACAAAGCCATTAGATAATCGGGCGAATCCTTGCGCAGCAGGGCGCTGGCACCGGTGATGAAGATCGGCTGCGAGAAGTCGACGCTCTGACGCCGTCCGAGATTGATGGTGATGGCGCCGCAGAGAAGATCGACGTGGCCGCTCTTCACCGCATCGAAGCCATCGGCAAGCGTGGTTTCGACATAGTCGCGCTTGAGATCGGTGACCTTGCGCCCCACGGCATCGGCAATCTTGCCGCAGAGATCGATAGCATATCCCGCCGGGTTGCCATCCTTCTTCTTGAAGGAGAAGGGTGCTTCGTCGCTGATATAGCCGATCCGGATCGTGCCCTTTTGGGCGATGAGATCCAGCGTTTGCGCGGCCGTAGCCGTGTAGGCGGATATGCCGAGGATAATGCCTGCCAGAACCAGTCGTCTCATGCAATGTGCCGGCATGATCCTGATCTCCAAAAGAAAATTGGGCAATCGCAAAGGCTTAGGCGCAGATTATGGCCTGACGGTTTTTTGTCAACGATGGATTGTCCTTGATCGCCTGCCGTCGAGCAGAGGTGGCGGCCTTTCCTGTCGCGAAGATCGGCTTTTCAGCGAGACAGACTATGACTAGCGGCCCAGTTGGAGATGGCGGCCGCAATCGCTTGGGGCTGATCTTCCGGCGCGATATGCCTTGCCGGTCCGCAATTTTCGATCTCCAATCCGGCAATATTCTCGCGGCACCAGTCTATCATCCTTTCGCCGACCAGCAGCGTCTCCGCCGGACCATCGAAAGTCAGCAGCAGTTTCGGGATATCTTCGCTGCGGGCAAGCCAGGCATCATAGGCTTCGATGCGCGCGACGACATCGGCGGGTTCGCCTTCGATCGGCATCGCGCGCGGCCAGGCAAGCAGCGGACGGCGGCTTTCGCGCGTCGGGTAGGGCGCGCGATAGACGGCATGATCCTCGGCGCTCAATCCATTTAGCACCGTGGCTTTCAAAGCCTGTTCGATGAAGAAATTCTCGTCGAGAACCTTCGCTTCGCCCGTGCCCGGTGAGCGCAGCAGTTCATAGCGAGCCCGTGCATTCGGCAGGTCGTTCCAGGTTAAAGGCCTGATGATCGTTTCCATGAAGGCGATGCCGCGCACGCGTTCCGGATGGCGGGCGGCCCAGTCGAAGGCGAGTGCGCCGCCCCAATCATGGCCGATCAATACGACATCATTGAGCGCGAGTTTGTCGAACCAAGCTTCAAGATAGCGTGCATGGTCGTCAAATGAATAGGCTATATCAGGTTTGCCGGACTGGCCCATGCCAATGAGGTCAGGAGCCAGGCAGCGGGCACGCACGGCAAGGGCCGGGCTGATATGCCTCCACAGGTAGGATGAGGTCGGATTGCCATGCAGGAAGACGAAGGGTGTTCCCGTTCCGGCATCCTCGTAGAAGATCGTCGAGTCCAGCACATTGAGGGAGGGCATGTAGGGTATCCTCTCGTGAAATAAAATGGTAAGGTACCTGTCTATTTAACATAATAGTCAGGCACCTGTCTATATCATGAAAGATTGTGTTCCCACTCGCCCGTCCCTGGGCCTGCTGCTGCGGCTCGTGCATCAACATTGGACACAGGATGTCGAAGCCGCGCTGGAAGAGGCCGGTTATGGCGATATCCGACCACCGCACGCCAATGTGTTTACCTTCATGCGTCCGGAAGGAGTTCAGGTGAGTGAGCTCACTAGGCTTGCCCATGTCCGCAAGCAGACGATGACGCAGGCGGTGGAGGAGTTGGAGCGCCTGGGTTATGTCGAGCGCCGACCGGACCCTGACGATCGACGTGCAAGACTTGTGTTTCTGACCGAGCGTGGCAGAGGCGTGCGGCCAATAGCAGCGGCAACGGGTCGCCTTGTGGATCAGCGCTGGTCCGATATCGCCGGTTCTGAGGAGATTAATGCGTTGAAGCAGGCTTTGCAGGAGGTGCTCGGCAAGCTCCGCGGCGACCGGGATTCCGCAGAGCCGATGGACGAGGCGGCGACATAGGAGTTCGGGTGATCTGCCTGAGATATGCGGGCCGCACACTTTGGAGCGCTATCACGAAGAGTTTCGTTACTCCGTTCTGGTTTATGGCCTATCTCTCCTCCACGACCGTCAAGCGAAGGGGATGTGCCGATGCGGGAGAGGAGCCTGATCAGGAAGACAAATGGAGCGAGGCGGAAATCGGGCCTCGCTTTCGGCTTCGGCTTTTCGGTTCTTTGTGGGACCTTTGGCCTCGCGCTGCCTTCGCCGGCAGCAGCGCAGACGATCATCGATGATTGGCAGAAAGTGAAGCCGCCGGCGGCGCCGGAGCTGAAGACCGTTACCGTCGATCCGAAGACGACGGCACTGCTGGTCCTCGATTTTAACGGCGCGCAGGACCCGACCAAGGGACCGTGCAACGTGAAGACCAAGCCCCGTTGCCTGGCGTCCGTCCCCAAGGTGAAAACTCTGCTCGATCAGGCGCGCGCCAAGGAGATGCTCGTCGTCTTCAGCCTGGCCGGTGTTGGCGAGCCGCAGGATATCGCAACGGCGCTGGCGCCCCTGGCGAGCGAGCCGATCGTCAAATCCGGGCCGGACAAATTCATCGGCACCAATCTGCGCAGTATTCTCTCGGACAAGGGCATCAAGACCATCATCGTGACAGGCACGGCCTCGGAGGGGGCGGTGCTCGATACGGCGACGGACGCGGCGCTCAACGGCATGAACATTGTCCTGCCCGTCGACGGCATGTCATCGACAGAGCTTTACGGTGAGCAATATGTGGCCTGGCACATGGTCAATGCGCCCGGCGTTTCGCAGAAGACGACACTGACCAGCATCGACAGGATCAAGTTTTGATTTGCTGCAGCCCGCCGGCCAGCACGCCCTCAAGCGCGCCATTCTCCAGAAGTGCCATGACCGATAATCCGTCGATCAACATCTCTTGAGTTTCGGCGCTTATCGTCTGTGACATAGTATCGCCGGCAACGACAGCTATGCGATGATCCCTTTGGAGGATGCGTTTCATGTCTTTTCGCCAGATGGTTCCTGGCCTGGCCCTGGCCCTTTCGTTGATATCGGCAACGGCATCCGCCGCTCCGCCCGAGCAAGGCCATGGCGCACCTGCCGGTGCGAGCGGCGTGCTCTCGCTCCTGCCGCCCGATGCCGTGAGCGACCATGGGCTGACTACGGATGGCAAGACCATTCCCTATACGGCGACGGCGGGTACGCTCGATCTTTTCGGCCAGGATGGCCAGCGAAGCGCCGCGATCTTCTACACCGCCTATGTCGCGAAGAACCGCGATGCGAACCGCCCCGTGACCTTCGTGTTCAATGGCGGGCCGGGTGCTGCCTCCGCCTTCCTCAATCTCGGGCTTGTCGGTCCGCGCATCGTCGATTTCGGCGCAGACGGCCGTGACGGCGCCAATGCCAAGTTGGTCGACAATCCGCAAAGCTGGCTCGAATTCACCGATCTCGTACTGATCGATCCGATCGGCACCGGCTGGAGCCGCACTGCCAAGCCTGATGACCAGAATGATTTCTATAGTGTCGACAGCGATGCCGAAAGCCTCGCCAAGGCGATCGCCCTCTACATCGCCCATAACAGCCGGGCGTCGTCACCGAAGTACATTCTTGGAGAAAGCTATGGCGGGTTTCGTTCGGTCAGGATTGCCAACGACCTGCGCGAGGATCAGGGCATTCTGATTTCCGGCATCGTCATGCTGTCGCCGCTGCTGGAGGGTCGGTTCGTCTTCGGGGGCGGTGAGGATGCGCTTGGCGCAGCCCTACAACTGCCGTCGCTGGCAGCGGCCGAACTGGAGCGTCAAAACGCCTTCAGCGAAAAAGCGGTGCAGGATGCCGAAGCCTTCGCCTTCAACGAATATCTGCCAACTCTTGCCAGGCGGCCGCCGTCGGGAGATTCCGGCCAGGCCTTCTATGGGCGCGTCGCGAAGCTGACCGGCATACCGCAGGATGTCGTTGCCAAGAACCAAGGTTTTCTCGGCGGGGTCTACCGCAAACATTCCGATGGCGATGGCGCGGACGTGGCGAGTGCTTATGACGCCTCGTTCCTCGCGCCGGACCCCTATCCGCAGTCGGAGGCCGAGCATGGCGGCGACCCGATTCTGGATGGCTTTGTTCGCGCCTATGGCGGTGCCTTTTCAGGCTATGCCCGTGACGAGCTGGGCTTTCATACCGACATGACCTACACGCTGCTGTCGTCGTCCGTGAACCGGGAATGGAAATGGGGCGGGCACAATGGCGGCTCGCGCGGGACCGCCGGTGTTGGCGACGATCTCAAGGAGCTGTTATCGCTCTCGCCATCCTTTCGCGTGATGATCGGGCAGGGTTACAGCGATCTCGTCATCCCCTTCGGCGTGAACAAATATGTGCTCGACCACCTGCCGCAGGCCCTTGCCGATCGCGTGGCGCTGAAGCTCTATCGCGGCGGCCATATGTTCTACACGCGGCCGATGTCGCGCGAGCAGTTCACGGGTGATGCTAAGGCGTTTTATGCCGGGCAGATCAAGGCAGCGCCGGCCGCGCAATCGAACTGACCGGCTGGCCTCGCGCAAGGCATCCCGAGAAAGCGGATACGGCCTAATCGTGCTGTTGCAGTTGAAAGAGATGCTTGATGCGCGAGCTTAGCGAGGTCACGTGAGCGCCATGACCGAGCATATCGGCATTGGCGAAGAGATGCTGCTCCGCCTCAATGCGTTTTGCCAGCATGGCACCGAGTTCTTCGGCAAGGGTCGGCCGGTCGTGCAGTAGCGGTGCCAGGCATTCCTCGCCGATCTCATAGGTGACGACGAAGGTGAGGGCACGAACCGTGCCAACTTCGCCCGATCCCATCAGCAGCCCGTTCTCGCCGAAATAATCGCCTGGCGCAAGGCGCGTCAGCTCGATCTGGCGATGCCCTTCGCGGCGGGTGATGCTGACGACGCCCGAGCGGACGATCGTGAGTGCCCGCATGCGGGCATCCTGTTCGGCGATGACAGCATCCTTGCGATAGGTCCGCCGCTGCATATGCGATGCCAGATGCTCCTTTTCATCCTCGGTCAGCGAAGAGAACAGAGGGATATTGCTGACAAGCCGCCAGGGCGTTCCGGGCGCATGTTGCTTCTCGTCGGTCGTCTCAGGCTTTTGCTGCATCGGAAGCATGATCGTGCCGGGCGGATCGGCGAGTTTCAAGCCTGCCGCCTTGGTGTGACGAACTAGCAGATCATAGATCTCGTTCTTTGCGGCTTGTGTCAGCGACATATCGCGTACTCGAAAGGACAGCTGCAGTTCGATCGCCTGCCCATCGATGGAAGTGATGGCGACACTGGGTTCCGGGTTCTTCTGGATCGAGTTGCAGCTGATCAAGACGTTTTGCATCACATCCGCGATGATGCGTGGCAGGGCGGTGGGCTGAATGCGTACGTTGACGGTTGCGCCGTGGCTTTCGTCAGGCGAGGAAAGATTGGTCAGCCGCGTCTTGGCAAGGATACTGTTCGGAATGACGATCAGATCGTTGGTGCCGCTCAGCAATTGCGTGGCGCGCCAATTGGTTTCGACGACGCGGCCCTGGACGTCATTTTCGAGGACGATCCAGTCGCCGACGGAGTAGGGGCGGCCGAGATTGAGAGCGATGCCGGAGAAGACGTCGCTCAAAGTGCTCTGTAGGGCAAGGCCGAGAATGATGGCGAAGACGCCCGATGTTGCGATCAGTGTACCGATCGGGACGCTGAAGACATTACCGACGATGGAGAGAATGGCGCCGAGATAGATGACGCCGACGATCAGATCCTGCAGCAGCCGGCCCTCGCGGGGCTTGCGCTCGAAGATCAGGAACAGCCGCACGCAGGCGATCAGCACCCAGGCGCCGTTGACCCACCAGACGATCTTGGCAAAGCCCGTGAAGGTGCGCAGCGTCACCGATTCCTGCGATGGGCTCGGCTCATAGGGGACGATGCCGTGATAGAATAAAAGTGCGGTCAGGCAGACGAAGAAGGCCATCTGACCGATCAGACGGCCGGCCCGCTGATGACGCAGCATGACGCGGCTGACGAATGTGCCGACGACAACCAGAATGAAGAACTGGACGATCGGATCGCCAAGAAGCGCAATGGACATGGGGACTCGGTCGCACTCGGTCTTTCGGATGGGCGCTAAATTGGCATGAAAGAGGCCGCAGCGCCATATGCAGAAAAAGTATGATTAATTGACGTTGCCGCCTTGATCTCAGGACATGCACCTTGATAATTAGATGACGATTATCATCTTATATCTGTCATCCCATCCTGCTATCTGCTCTCGCAGCGCAACGCCCTGGCGCTCCGACATCCTTAAGGAATACCCATGACACAGTCTTTCGAGATTCGCGGCGATCTGTTGATCGGCTCAGATTCTACCGGCGGCAACAGAACCGTGCGTGCCATCAACCCGGCAACCGGCGCAAATCTGGAGCCGGCCTTTGCGGTCGCCAGCGAGAGCGATGTCGCTAAAGCCTGCGAGTTGGCCGCTCAGGCGTTCGACGTCTACCGTGCGACCAGCCCCGAGCAGCGCGCAGCATTTCTCGAAAAGATTGCCGACAACATCATGGAGATTGGCGATACCCTGATCGAGCGCGCGACGGAGGAGACCGGCCTGCCGGTGGCGCGCCTGCAGGGCGAGCGCGCCCGCACCGTTGGTCAGCTGCGGCTCTTTGCGCAGGTGGTCCGCGCCGGCGAGTGGCTCGATCTGCGCGTCGATCCGGCACTGCCGGAGCGCAAGCCGCTGCCGCGGCCGGATCTGCGCCTGCGACAGATCCCGCTCGGCCCGGTTGCCGTCTTCGGCGCCAGCAATTTCCCGCTCGCCTTCTCGGTTGCCGGCGGTGATACGGCTTCGGCACTTGCCGCCGGCTGCCCGGTCGTCGTCAAGGGCCACCTTGCCCATCCCGGCACGGGCGAGCTTGTCGGCCGCGCCATCCGTGCCGCCGTCGCCCAATGCGGCCTACCGGAGGGCACATTCTCGCTGCTGACCGGTGCCAACGAGACCGGTGCCGCGCTGGTGCGCGATCCCCGCATCAAGGCCGTCGGCTTTACCGGCTCGCGCGGCGGCGGCCTGGCGCTCGGCGCCATTGCCGCGGCCCGGCCTGAGCCGATCCCGGTCTATGCCGAGATGAGCAGCGTCAACCCCGTTTTCCTGTTCCCGGCCGCTCTCGCAGCACGCGCTGAGGCGATTGGCACGGGGTTCATCGATTCCCTGACGCTCGGTGCCGGCCAGTTCTGCACCAATCCGGGCCTGCTTTTCGCCATCGAAAGCCCTGATCTCGACCGCTTCTTACAGGCTGCCAGTGATGCGCTGACCGGCCGCGCGCCGGCGCCGATGCTGACGCCCGGCATTCACGCCGCCTTCGACAAAGGCGTTGCGGCATTGGCGGAGCATGATGCGGTGAAGACCGTCGCTCATGGAGCGCCGGCTGAAGGCGTCAACCGGAGCCCGGGCATCTTCTTCGAAACGGAAGCGGCGGAATTCCTGGCAGACGAGCGTTTGGGCCATGAAGTCTTCGGCGCGGCAAGCCTTCTCGTACGCTGCAAGGATGTCGACCAGATGATTGCCGTTGCGGAAAAGCTCGAGGGCCAGTTGACCGCGACCCTGCAGATCGAAGCGGAAGATTATGCCACGGCCGCCAAGCTGGTGCCGGTGCTGGAACGCAAGGCCGGGCGCATTCTCGCCAATGGCTGGCCGACCGGTGTTGAAGTTTCTCATGCCATGGTGCATGGCGGGCCTTTCCCGGCGACCTCGGACAGCCGTACGACCTCGGTCGGCACGCTCGCCATCCGCCGCTTCCTGCGCCCGGTCTCCTATCAGGATCTGCCGGAAGGCTTGCTGCCGGCTGAATTGCGTAATGAGGGCGTCAGGGCGCTGCCGCATCTGCTGGATGGCGTGCGCAAGGGCAGCTGAGCCGCCCCGGACGGGATAGATGACATTCTTTGGAGCGGGTCAGGTTGGCCCGCTTTTCTTTGAGTGCGGCTACGCTGCCGCATTTTGTTGACGGGCCTCGAGATGGGCCTTGTAGTGCTGAAGCGATAGCTCGGCTCCGAGGTGGGAAAGTTCCGTCGCCACGGCCTCGGCGGCCTGTTCTGCCGGCTCGATGACGCGCTCGAACATCTCTGCTTCATAGGCTTGGACGGCATGTTTCCAGTCCGCCTGCTCAAGAAGCTGGCGGCTGAGTTCCGCTGCATCCAGCATCGCCATATTCACACCTTCGCCGCCGAAGGGCGACATCACATGCGCCGCATCGCCGAGCAGCGTGATGCCGATGCGGTTCTGCCAGTGGTGGCCGACCGGCAACGCGTAGATCGGTCGGGAAACGATATGGTCGTTGCTGGCTTCGATGAGGCGCAGGATCTCCGGCGTCCAGCCTTCGAACTCGGCCATCAGCCGCGCGCGGGCTTTTGCCGGCGCTGCAAAGTCGAAGGTCCTCTCTGCCCAGTCGGCCGGCACACGGAAGATCGCGTAGCCTCTGAGATGAGCATTGCCGTTGCGCTGGACGATCAGGCTTTTTCCATCGGCCTCGACGCCGATCTTGCCGCGGCCGACAAGGGCTGCGAGATCCGGGTGGCTGGCGTCGACGTCGTCGATGCCGAATTCAATGAAGGTGATGCCGCTATATTGCGGGCGGTAGGAGGAGACCAGCGGTCTGACCTTGGACCAGCTGCCGTCGGCGCCGACGACGAGGTCGAAGGGACCAACCGTTCCGTTTTCGAAGACCAGATCATAGGTGCCATCGTCGCGCGGGCGGACTTCGCGCAGGCCGTGGTTCCAGCGGATGACTTCTGATGGCAAAGAGGCGAGCAGCGTTTGCCTGAGCGCGGTGCGGTCGACCTCGGGCCTATCGGATTCATCAGCGTCGTCATCGGCAAAGAGCAGCGCGCCATGCTTGTCATAGAGCCGGCTTCCTTGATCCTCATAGCGGGCGATCGCCAGGAATTCGCGGTAGAGGCCGGCGCGGCGCAGCGCGAGCTGGCCGGATTCCACATGCAGGTCGAGCGTGCCACCTTGTGGCCGGGAAAGTGCATGTTCCTCGCGTTCGAAGACGATGGCCGGCACACCCGCCTGATGAAGGATGCGGGCCAGGGTCAGACCGCCGGGGCCTGCGCCGATGATGGCGATACGGGGATAGGATGTCATGGACAGGGTCCTCATAATTTCGTACATAGGTACCTATATAAATTAACATAGGCACCTATTCAAGTGGCGGAGACATGATGGATTGGGATTTGTTCGACACACCGGCGCCGCTCATCAACATGGCGTCGCGCGCGTTTTCACGTCTTGGCGAACGTCGGGTGAGGGCTTTGGGCTTCAATATCGGCCAGCTGCCGGTGCTGTATTTGCTCCGGAATGGCGCGCAGATGTCGCAGAAGGATTTGGCGAAATTCGCCAAGATCGAGCAGCCGTCGATGGCTCAGATGCTAGCGCGCATGGAGCGGGATGGTCTGATCCGGCGCACGCCCGATCCAGCCGATGGCCGCAGTAGTCTCGTGTCATTGACTGAGGCCGCAGTCGCGAAACTCCCGGCAGCGCGCCAGGCGCTGGAAGAGGGGCGAGACCAGGTTCTTTCTGGCTTCAGCGCTGATGAAGTTCAGACGCTGCTTCAGCTCATGCGTCGGCTGAACCAGAATCTGGATCGGATGGTGGCCGAGGAGGATGGGTCGTAGGCGCGCTGATGTGCGCCTACGATGATCAACATTCAGATTTCGGCGTAGACGATGCCGGTGAACGAGCCGGCATGATGAAGAAGTTCGCGCTCGCCCGAACCATCGAGGCTGGCGGAATAGAGATTGCCGCCGATGTCGGTGAAGAACATGCGGTTGTTGGGTAGATCGAGCGAGAGGCCAATGCCTTCATCGAGGCCTTCGAGAACGACTTCAGATGTGCCGGCGAGATTATCCATCTGGGCGCGGTTGACGGTATTTCCACGCGGAAGATTGCCGCGGTCGGTCCAGTAGATGGTGCGGGTGGCAAGATCCAGCTCGAGGTCGATCGGTTCCGGCAGCTTATCCAGCAGAATTTCGATATCGCTGCGGTTCGTCGCGGTTTCGCCGGCGGGGATGTTGATGCCGGCGCGGAAGATGCGGCCGAGGCCAGCATCCGGCGGCCCTTTCTGGGTCCAGTAGATCTGGCCGAGCGGCAGGTCGAGGGCAATGCCGACGCACCAGCGTGCGATATCGGCGCTGTCTTCCGGGCTGTCGCCGTTCTGCACCAGAGTTTCGATGTCGCTACCATCGATATTGGCGCGCATGACGCGCATGCCTTCGCGGTCGCACCAATAGAGCTTGGCGTTGTCGCGGTCGAGCTGGATCTGCTTCGGCGTGACGAGCGTGCTGCCCGGCGGGATCAGCGTGATGTGGTTGCCGCCGTCGAGGTCCATGCGTTCGATGGAGCCGTCATGGGCGTTGTAGTCGTTGCCCATCTCGGTCCAGTAGATCCAGCCGTTCTCGCTGTCGACGAGAATGCCGTCGGGGCTGCGGCCCGCCCGCTGGACGATGAGCTTGAGATCGGTGCCGTCGATGGCGGAGGAGAGGATTCGTCCATCGTTGATATCGAGGAAAAACAGTCTTTCGGTCTTGTCGGTGGTGGTGGCAGGCGTCCGTGCTTCTGACATGAGAGCATCCTTTCGAGGGGCGGATCTGCGGATCATAGCGCGGCAATCATGGCATCGATTGATGACAGCATCATTCGCCGCTGCGATCGGAACGAGCATCTGCTGCGCTGCAGCAAAGATCAAGGGCCCGAATGTCGCGGTGTGCGGGGAGGGCTGTCAAATAAGTGTCATCGGCCTGATATAAATCCCCCACATTCCTATACGACTGCGCCAGTCCAGGGCTTAAACCGAAGCCGGAGGTGATTGATATCATGTCGACGCTCCAGCAGATCGCCTTCCGCGCCGGCTGTTCCGTCGCGACCGCCAGCCGCGTGATGAATCGCAGCGGTCCGGTCAGCGACGAGATGGTGCGGCGCGTGCGCCGGGCGGCGGCGGAGCTTGGCTATCGGACAGGTGGGCGTACCGGCACCGGCCGGCCGGCGATCGGCGTGCTCATTCCGAGCATCACCAATCCGGTTTTCGCGGCTTCGCTTTCCAGCATCCAGAACCGAGCTCTTCACGCGGGGCATAGCGTGCTGATCGCGCAATCGAACTACGATCCGGCGCAGGAGGTCGATGCCGTCGCCTCGCTGCTCCAGCAGCAGCCGACTGGGTTGATCCTGACGCTCTGCGATCCCGAGCGCAGTCTTGTTCTGTCCTCCGCCCTGCCGCCGACCGTATTGCTCGGTAACCTGCCGACCGCCCGCTTTACCGCCGCGGTCGCGACCGATAATTTCGGCGCGGGCCGGGATCTGACCGATCACCTCCTAGGCAAGGGTCATCGCCGCATCCTGTTCATATCAGGCCACTTCTCCGCGTCGGATCGGGCCAAGCTGCGCCATCTCGGCTATATCAGGGCGATGGAAGCGGCGGGGCAACAGCCCCTCGATGCGCTCGAAATTTCCTTCGTAAGCAGCCTGGAACAGCTCGATCTTTCGGATGCGATTTCGCGGTTCGACCCGACGGCGATCATTGCTTCCAACGATCTTCTGGCGCTCGGCGTCATGGGCGCGCTTCGGCGTCAGGGTTTTTCGATTCCGCGCGATATTTCGGTCGCCGGCTTCGACGGGATTTCCCTCGGTTTTCTGGGTGAAGTGTCCCTGACGACGGTGGAAATTCCGGATGGAACCATGGGGGCCGCTGCCGCCTCGCTGCTGCTGGATATGGCGGAAAATGCCGCGCCCCCGCGTCATCTGACTGTGCCCTATCGAATGCGTACGGGCGGCACAGTGCGCGATCTCACCATACAATCCTGACCCTTGCCTGGGAATGGAAACGCCGCCTCTTGTTGGGAGGCGGCGCAGGTTGCTCAGGCCGGTTCGAATGATCAGCTGCGCGGCAGCAGGCCTTCGACGTCAGAAGCGGCGTCCTCGAGCGCTTCCTTCGGAGCGGCTGAGCCATCGACGATGCGCGAGAGGTTGTCGACGATGGTCTGAGTGACCTTGACGCCGTTGGCGCCCGGGAAGGCATACCAGGGAACCATGATCGACATCTGGCTGAGGCCAGCCTGGAACAGCGGGTTCTTCTTGTAGAAGTCGCCGAGATATTCGGCCGACTTGGCGGCAAGTTCGTTGTTCGGAACATAGCCGGTGCCGGGAACGACGACTGAGGCGCCGTAAGGGCCGGCGGCGAACTTGGCGAACTTCCAGGCGGCTTCTTCCTTGACCGGATCATGGGTCAGGATGACGACGGCATTACCGCCCGTCGGCAGACGGCCATTGACCGGGTCGATCAGCGGCAGCTTGGCGGTGCGCAGGTCGAACTTGGTACCGACATTCTTGATGGTGTTGACGAGAGCACCCGTGGTCTGGAATTCGAAGCCGACTTTGCCAGCAGCGAAGGCCTGTTCGCCGGCAGCCTTGGTGAAGACCGGCATACCGCCTTCCTTGACGAAGCGCTGGATCAGTTCGACAGCCTTCTGGCCCTCGGGACCGTTGAAGGCAACCTTGCTTTCGTCGTCGTTCAGCATCTTGCCGCCGGCGCCGAAGAGAAGGGCGGAGAACATCCAGTCGTCGCCCTGCCAGCGGAAGTCCATGCCATCGACGCCGTTGCCGAGCGCCTTGATCTTGCCGGCAAGCGTAATGACCTCGTCCCAGGTCTTCGGCGGGTTGTCCGGGTTGCCGCCGGCAGCCTTCACCAGGTCGGCATTGTAGTACATGATCGGGTTGGACGTCGCGAAGGCGAGGCCGACCTGCTTGCCCTTGACCTGGGCGAGCTTCAGGATCGTGTCCGAGAAGCCTTTCTCGGCCATATTGCCCTCTTTCTTGACGAGGGGGCCGAGGTCGACGGCGACGTTGCGCTCGTCGATCATGCGCAGGCGGTTGAGGCCGATGAAGGTGACATCCGGCATTTCGCTGGTGCCGGCCTGACGCAGGATGGTCTGGATACCTTCCTCATAAGTGGCCGAAGGGGCGGCGAACTGAATCTTGATGTCGGGATTTTCTTCCATGAACTTCTTCGAGATCGTGTCCATCACGTTCTTGAAGAAACCCGGCATGGGATAATGAACCGTCAGGGTGGTTTCGGCATAGGCCGGGACCGTCACGACCATAGAAATGGCCGCAGCGGCGAGAATCTGGGTGATATGCTTCATCGCTCGTTCTCCGTTGTCGAATTTCGAACCGGTCAGCCTTTGAGACCGGTCATGGTGATGCCCTCGACGAAGCGCTTCTGTGCCAGAAGGAACGCCGCGACGAGGGGAAGGGTAATGATGAGGGTTGCCGCCATGAGCGCGCCGTAGTCGTCCCCGGCTTCGGCGGCGCGGAAATACATGAGACCCAGCGGCGGCGTGAAATATTCCTGCTTGGTGATGACGATCAGCGGCCAGTAGAGGTCGTTCCAGTGCGCGACGACCGAGAAGATCGCGAAAGCAGTCACGGCCGGCCATGCGTTCGGCACGATGACACGGGCGACGATGCCGATTTCCGACATGCCGTCGAGGCGGGCGGCATGGATTAGATCATCGGGCATGGAACGGAAGAACTGCAGGAACATGAAGATCGCAAAGACCGAGATCGAGAAGGGTGCGACGAGAGCCGTATAGCTGTTCAGGAGCGACAGGCTGTTGAAGCCGACATAGAGCGGCAGCGCCGTCGCATGGATCGGGACCAGCAGGCCGAGCATGACCAGCACCATCATCATGCGCGCCGCCGGAAACTTGAGCTTCGCCATGGCATAGGCGCAGGGGATGGCGATCAGCACCTGGAAGAAGAAGATCAGGCCGCAGACGAGGACGCCATTGAAGAGCAGCGTGCCCATGGAAACCTTGCTCAGCGCTTTGGCGATGTTCTCGACGTAATAGAAATGCGTCGGGATCAGCTTCAGCGCCGAGGTAAAGATATCGTCCTGCGCCTTGCCGGCGGTCGAGATTATGAAGATGTAGGGCGCCAGGAAGATGAGCGAGCCGATAATCAGCAGAGAGAGGCGCAGGATGCGGCCGGGAGTGAAGCCTGTCGAGGTCATGTGTAATGCACCTGCCGGTCTTGGACGCGATATTGCAGGAAGGTCAGCACCACGAGGATGGCGAGGAACACCGTCGTCATCGCCGAGGCATAGCCGACCCGGAGATAGACGAAGCCTTCCTGGTAGATGGTGAAAAGCAGCACCTCGGACGCATGGTTCGGGCCGCCGTCGGTCAGGGCCTTCACCGTGTCGAAGACCTTCACCGCATTGATGATGCTGATCGTGGTCACGAAGAGCGTCGTCGGCCCGAGCATTGGCCAGGTGACGAGCCAGAAGCGGTCCCATGCCGATTTCGCGCCGTCGACTTCAGCCGCCGCGTAGAGTTCTCGCGGAATGGCGGTAAGGCCGGCGAGAAACAGCACCATGTTGAAGCCGACGGATTGCCAGACGCCGATGATAGACAGGCTATAGAGCGCTGTTGCCGACGAGCCGAGCCAGTTCGGACCGTGCACGCCGATCTCGCCAAGTAGGGCGTTGATCGGGCCGATCGTCGGATGGAAGAGATACTGCCAGACGGTCGCCATCGCGACGATCAGCGAAGCGACGGGCAGGAAGTAGGCGGTGCGGAAGAAGCTGCGGCCGATGCCTTCGCTTTCGATCAGCAGCGCGACGCCGAGGCCGAGCGCGATCGAGACGGGCGCGACGATGGCGGTATAGGTCGCCGTGTTCCAGAGCGACTTTACGAAGGCGCGGTCACGCAGCAGATGCGCATAGTTCTCGAAGGCAACAAAGCGCAGGCTCTTGTCGCCGAGCTGGAAGTCCGTGAAGCCGAGCACAACGACGGCGACGATCGGCACGATGATGAAGAGCACGATCAGGATGATGGCGGGCAGGGCGAAGAGCAGGGCCGTGCGGGCCTCATTTCGCTCGCGGGCCGCGGCCGCCTGCATCGGCAGGGAGGTGGCGACAATGCTAGCCATGCGCTTTCTCCCGCGTGGCGTCGACGGTCGTCGAGCTCGCGCGCAAACGGCGGCCGTCTTCGGCGAAGACCATCGCCTGTTCGGCTGCAAGCGTCAGCGCAACGGGCATTCCTGCGGAAAGGCCGGCAGCTTCGGCCGGCGAGAGCTTGACGACCATGGTTTCGCCGATGGCATCGAGCTTGGCGTAGAGGATGACTTCGGAGCCGAGGAACTCCATTCGCTCGATATGGGCGGCGAGCGCATCCTGGCGGTTTTGCGTGAGGCTCACGAATTCCGGCCGGATGCCGAGGGTCACGTTCTTGCCGGTAACACCGCCGTCTTCCAGCGCAAGCCGGATGCCACCGAAGGCAACGATGCCGTTTTCGGCGAGCGCCGGCAAAAGGTTGATGCGCGGCTGACCGACGAAGCGGGCCACTTCAACATGGGCCGGGTCGTCATAGATCGTCTGGGGAGAGGCAAGCTGCAGCAGCTGACCGCCGATCATGACGGCGACGCGGTCGGCCATCGACAGTGCCTCGGCCTGATCATGTGTCACGTAGACAGTCGGCACGCCGGCGCGGCGATGCAGATCGACGATTTCGCCACGGGCATGGACACGCAGATTGGCATCGAGATTGGAAAGCGGCTCGTCCATGAGGAAGACGGCGGGGCGGCGCACCATGGCACGGGCAAGCGCCACGCGCTGACGCTGGCCACCGGACATCTGCCCGGGCTTGCGGTCGAGCAGGTGATCGATCTTCAGCGAAACAGCCATTTCGCGGACGTCGCGGATGATGCCGGAGCGGGCAGCGCGCTGACCGGGGATCAGCGAGCCGATGAAGGGCAGACGCTGGACGCGCGACAGGCGGCGCATGGCGAGCGGCACGGCAATGTTTTCCGAGGTCGTCAGATGCGGATAGAGCGCGTAGGACTGGAAGACCATGGCGATGTTGCGGTCGGCCGCCGCGACGGCTGATACGTCGCTGCCGCCGAGGATGATTTCGCCGCTGTCGGCATGGTCGAGACCGGCGAGGATGCGCAATAGCGTGCTCTTGCCGCAGCCGGACGGGCCGACGAGCGCAATGAACTCACCGGGCTGGACATCGAGATCGACGCCCTTGAGAATGGCGTTGCCGCCGAAGGATTTGGCGATGCCGCGAAGCGAAAGCGCACTCATTCGGTCGGCTCCTTTGCCTTGGGGGCGGCCTGCGGATAGACTTCCATGACGACGTCATCGAGGAAGTAAGCGCTCATGCCGGGTACCGCGACGAGCTCGGTCGAGACCATCTCGCCAAGTTCGTGAATTGCTGCGCCGATCAGGCGTTCGCCCGGCATTTCGCGCTCCATCTCGCCGAGGATAAAGGCTGCGGGCGGTGCCCAGACCAGGTTGGTATCGTTGAAGCGGCCTTCCCAGGTCCAGTGCAGGTGGCCGCTGCCGAAGAGAGCCACGTCATGGGCCGCGATCAGATCATAGAGCCGGCGGCGCTGCGCCGGACGAACGCTCCAGTAGCCGGTATCGCCCTCATCCGGCGCATCGACGAAGAGCGGCTTATGGGCAAAGAGGGCAATGCGGCGCTCGCCACGGTTTTCGAACTTCTCCTGCAGCCAGTCGAACTGCTTCTGCTCCTCGGCGTCCTCGAAGCCCATCAGTAGGCTGTTGAGGCCGATCAGGCGCCAGTTGCCGACGTCCTTCGCCCAGTAGTCCGGGCCAACGAGGCGGCGCCAGCGGTCCAACCGCTCGGGATTGACGGGCTGATAGGAGCCGGGCAGGTGGCCGACATCGTGGTTGCCGGGCACGATCAGCATCGGCACCGACACTTGCCGCATCAGATCCATGGAAAAGAGGAGATCTTCGTCCTTGTCGGCGCCATCGACGCTGAGATCGCCAGTGTGAACGACGAGATCGGCACCGCTTGCCTCGATCCATTTCGCCAGCGGCTCCCAATTGCCGTTGAAATGCGGCTTGTTGGGGCTCAAATGCGTGTCGGTGATCTGGATGATCTTCAAGGCGCTTCTCCGCAGTCTTCAGAAAGGGTGCGCCCGCGGAAGGAATGGCCTTCAAAACCGGCGCGTCTCTGCGCTCTCTTTAGAAGGCCGCCATGTCATTTAGGTAACGGGTCTTTTCAGCTGTTTTTCAGTTTTGTCACATTACCGTCAAACGACGCCGCAGCTGGCCTTATGCGGAATGGAAGGGCTGTACGCGAGGGTACCGGTGCTATAGATCGTTGCGAAAGGGATCAGACATGTCAGACGAACAGAGCCGCATCACCAAACTTGAGGAAACGGTCGCCTACCAGGCCAAGACGATCGAGGAGCTTTCCGATCAGCTCGCCGAGCAATGGAAGGTAGTCGAGCAGACCAGGCAGAAGCTCGACCGCCTGACCGAGCGGTTCCTGACGCTGGAGGAGCAGTCGCTCGACGCACCGGCCGTTACCAAGCCGCCGCACTACTGAGCTGCGTTCGGCGTTCACGTTTCGGTGTTGCACGCGGGCGTGTGTAACAAAAATGCCCGTCTTCCCGTATTTCCTTGTGACTGTCGCATTTACAATCGCGGTCGAGAGGAAATCACCATGAAGATTTTATCGAAGGACACGATCCGCATTTATTCATCGCGCGTCACCCGCTTGGCCGGCTTTACGGCGATCGCGGTGTTACTCGGCGGCGTTGCGCTGCAATTCGTCGGCCGCGCCTCGGCAGAGGATGCACGCGTCATTCCCGCGCCGAGTATGGATGAAAAGGCGATTACCGCCAGCACGGAAACAGCGGTGCTTGCCGGCGGCTGCTTCTGGGGCGTCCAGGGCGTCTTCCAGCACGTCAATGGCGTGATCAGCGCGACTTCGGGCTATACGGGCGGCAGCAAGGATGCGGCTCATTATGAAGCGGTAAGCGCGGGTGACACCGGTCATGCCGAATCCGTGCGTATCGTCTTCGATCCCCATAAGGTCAGCTACGGGCATCTACTGCAGATCTATTTCTCGGTGGCGCATGATCCGACGGAGCTGAACTATCAGGGGCCGGATACCGGGACGCAGTACCGTTCGGCGATCTTCCCGACCAGTCAGTCGCAAGCTGATATCGCCAAGGCCTATATCGAACAGCTCAATCGTGCAAAGGTCTTCGATGCGGCTGTTGTCACCAAGATCGAGCCTGCGCGGCAATTCTATGCGGCTGAGGCCTATCATCAGGATTTCCTGACGACGCATCCGACCTATCCCTATATCGTCATCAACGACCTGCCTAAGATCAAGAACCTGCAGCATCTCTTTCCCGGCGATTATCGCGCCGACCCGGTTCTGGTGACGGCAAGCGCCAGTGTGAAATGATGGCCTGCCCTGACCGGCGAGCGATATCAGCCGGTCAGGGCCGCCTTGCAAGAAATGCTCGTTACTCCCGGCTCGTCTGGTGTATTGCTGCGCCGTCAGACATTCATCGAGAGTGCGTTTCGTCATGATCGTCCGCGACCGGCCGAATCTCTTCCAGCTTTTCTTCATCGTCCGCGGGTCGATCATCCGCCGCATCCTGCCGCAAATCATCGCTATCTTTTTGCTATCGGCGCTGATCGTCTGGGGTCATGAGGCTCGGCCGAACCTCATCGTTTCCTTCAACGGCTCGGCACTATCGCTGCTCGGTATCGCGCTTTCGATCTTCCTCGGCTTCCGCAACAATGCCTGCTACGACCGTTGGTGGGAGGGCCGCAAGGATTGGGGGCAGCTCGTCCATCTCGCGCGCGGCTTCGCCCGGCAGACGCTGGTGCTGGAGAGTGCAGGGGAGGCCGGTATCGAGGCGCGCAATAACCTGCTGCGCCTGACCATCGCCTTCACACAGGCGCTCGTCTGTCTTCTGCGGCCTGGCAGCGACGAGGGCAAGGTGTTTCGCCTGCTGATCGCAAGCGAGGCGGAATTCTACCACGCGGCCCGCAACAAGCCTGATCTCATTCTGCGCCTGATGTCCGCCGATCTCGCACGGCTGAAAGCATCGGGTGTGATTTCGGATATCCAATATCAGATGCTGGATATCACGATCGGCCAGATGGGTGCGGTACAGGCGGCGTGCGAGCGGCTCCGTAACACCCCGCTGCCCTTCGGCTACACGCTGCTTCTGCATCGCACGGCCTATCTCTTCTGTTTCCTGCTGCCTTTCGGTTATGTCGATACGCTCGGCTGGGGCTCGCCCTTCGTGACTGCCCTCATCGCCTACACCTTCTTCGGTCTGGATGCGCTGGGCGACGAATTGGAAGACCCTTTCGGCAAGCGCCCCAATGCGCTCGCCATCGGCGCGCTTGCCGATACGATCGAGATCAATCTGCGCGAAGCGCTTGGGGAAACCGACCTGCCGCCGTTGCCGCAGCCCAAGGATTTCCTGCTGATGTAAAAAATCAGCAAAAAATATTCGCCGGGCGATGGAATAGAATCCGGAGTGCTTCCGTATATAGGTGTATGGAACGCAAAGGACGCACATTCGATGTTTTGGGGCAGCTCGGTTCGCTGAGACGTTACGCCCGCTCGCTTGTGCGCAATGCGGACGAGGCCGAGGATCTGGTGCATGACGCGCTGGTCAAGGCTTATGAGCGCAAGGCATCGTTCAGGCGCGACGGCAATCTGCGCACCTGGCTGCTGTCGATCCTGCACAATGTGCATATTGACCGCCTGCGCCAGAAAAAGTCGCTGAGCCGTCGTCACGAGGAGGCTGCGGCCGACCTCGAAACGGCATTGCCGGCATCGCAGGACCATACGGTGCGTTTGAGCCAGGTCCGCGAAGCCTTCTTCAGTCTGCCCGAGGAGCAGCGCGAGGCGCTGCATCTCGTGGCGATCGAGGATCTTTCCTATCAGGAGGCGGCATCAGCGCTTGGCATTCCCGTCGGCACGCTGATGTCCCGCATTGCCCGGGCTCGCGCGACGCTGCGTAGTTTCGAGGAGACCGCCTCCAAGGTTTCGCATCTCAGGCTTATCGAGGGAGGTGGCAATGAAAATCGTTGATCCGATCATCGATACCGATCTCGACGCCTATGTCGACGGCGAGCTCACGCTTGCGCGCCGTATCGAGGTGGAATCCTATCTTTCGGAGCATCCGGAGATCGCCGCGAAGGTGATGGCCGACATGAGCATCCGTGGCGAGCTGCGCATGGCGCTGGCCGGCGAAGGCAATGTGGTCCGGGCGGAAACGCGGGAGGCCGCACGGCGGCTGGAGCGCGGACTGGCCTATGGCCGCGTGCTGGGCTCGTTTCAGCGCATCGCCGCCATCGCCGTGCTGGTGACCACCGGCTGGGTTGCGCATACGTCCTTCGGCGCCTTCACGGCGAGCGAGGTTAGTGCGTCGACACGTCCACCGGCCTTTGTCGATGACGCGGTACGCGCTTACAAGACGACGGCCGTGCGCGAGGAGCTCAAGCCGCAGTCGGCGTCTGCGAATTACAATCCGGATGAAATCCGCGCATCGACGGCAATCATATTGCCGGAGCTGCCGGGTGGCTGGCGTGTCACCGATGCGCAAATCTATCCATCCGAATTCGGGCCGAGCGTCGAAATGATGGTCGATGCCGGCGAAGACGGACATTTGTCACTGTTTGCCGTCCGTCCGGGCAATTTCGCCGTCCAGGATGTCAGTCACATCAAGCGTGACGATGTCCAGGCTGCCTACTGGCAGATTGGCGAAGTCGCCTATGCGCTGATCGGCAACGGCAAGGCGGGTCAGCTTGACGGCGATGCCGAAAAGCTTGCCCGCAGCCTCTACTAGTTTGGATTAAAGGAGAACGACCATGAACCCGACTAATCCGCGATACGGCTACGGAGCCGCCGCCGGCTCTCAGGCGCTCTTCGACGAGGGGCTGCGCCGGCACATGCTGCGCGTCTACAACTACATGGGTATCGGCCTTGTCGTGACGGGAATCGTCGCGCTGATCGTCGGCACGACGCCGGCGCTCTATGTGCCGATCTTCCAGAGCCCGCTGAAGTGGGTCGTCATGCTGGCGCCGCTTGCCTTCGTATTCTTCTTCTCGTTCCGCATCCAGTCGATGTCGGCGGGAACGGCGCAGATGATGTTCTGGGCCTTCTGCGCGGTCATGGGTCTGTCGCTGGCCTCGGTCTTCCTGGTCTTCACCGGTACGAGCATCGCGCGCACCTTCTTCATTGCCGCGACCATGTTCGGCGCGACCAGCCTCTATGGCTATACGACCAAGCGTGACCTTTCCAACATCGGCTCGTTCCTGATGATGGGTCTGTTCGGCGTCATCATCGCCAGCATCGTCAACATCTTCCTGGGTTCGAGCGCGCTGCAGTTCGCCATCTCGGTCATTGGTATCGTGGTCTTCGTCGGCCTGACCGCCTGGGATACGCAGAACATCAAGGAACAGTATGCCGAAAACTACGATCAGGAATCGCAGCAGAAGCTTGCCGTCTTCGGTGCTCTGTCGCTCTATCTGAACTTCGTCAATATCTTCCAGCTGCTGCTGAACGTCACCGGCGAGCGGGAGTAGTTTGAAATTGCCTGCTTGAGCATGGTCTAAGCTAAAGGGCACTCCACGCCTTTGGTGATTATGCTCCGGTAATGCGTCTCCCTGGGGGCTTGTTGAGACGCATGACGCGCCTGCAGTATCTGCGCCGATACTGCAGGCGCAACTTTTTTGAGGGCGAGCCAACTGGGCTAAACCGCTCGAAAATCACCTTCGCCGCCAGGCGGCAAAGGGGGAAGGTGCCGGACCAAGAGAGCACCGTCTAAAGAAAAGGCCCGATAGCGCAGATCTGCTGCCATCGGGCCTTTCATCATTGGAGATATGCGGTGTCTCGTCCGTCAGGTGACGAGCGTGGTCTTACCACTCCGCAACGCTGCCGTCCTCGTGGCGCCAGACGGGATTGCGCCAGCGATGGCCTTCCTTGGCACGCTCGATGACATAGGCTTCGTCAACCTCGATGCCGAGGCCGGGACCCTGCGGGATCGAAACGAAGCCGTCGGCATATTGGAACACCTCCTTGTTGGAGATGTAGTCGAGGATGTCGTTGCCCTTGTTGTAGTGGATGCCGAGGCTCTGTTCCTGGATGAAGGCATTGTAGCTGACGGCATCGACTTGCAGGCAGGCGGCAAGCGCGATCGGGCCGAGCGGGCAATGCGGCGCGAGCGCAACATCATAGGCTTCGGCCATCGCGGCGATCTTGCGGCACTCGGTGATACCGCCGGCGTGCGACAGGTCGGGCTGCAGAATGTCGACATAGCCGTCCGACAGGACCGACTTGAAGTCCCAGCGAGAATACAGGCGCTCGCCGAGCGCAATCGGCGTTGAGCAATGATTGGCGATTTCCTTCAGCGCCTCGCGGTTTTCCGACAGCACCGGCTCTTCGATGAACAGCAGCTTGTAGGGCTCGAGTTCCTTGGCGAGCACTTTGGCCATCGGCCGATGGACGCGGCCGTGGAAATCGACGCCGATGCCGATATATGGCCCGATCGCCTCGCGGATAGTGGCGATGGTTTCGACGGCCTTCTCCACCTTGTCATAGGTGTCGACGATCTGCATTTCCTCGCAGCCATTGAGCTTGATCGCCTTGAAGCCGCGGGCGACGACGTCCTTGGCATTGTTGGCAACGTCCGAGGGACGGTCGCCGCCGATCCAGGAATAGACCTTGATCTTGTCGCGCACCTGGCCGCCGAGCAGCGAATGGATCGGCTGTCCCAGCGCCTTGCCCTTGATGTCCCAGAGCGCCTGGTCGATGCCGGCCAGGGCCGACATGTGGACGGCGCCGCCACGATAGAAGCCGGCGCGGTACATGACGTTCCAGTGATCTTCGATCAGGAACGGATCCTTGCCGATCAGATAATCTTCCAGCTCGTGCACAGCCGCCTGTACGGTCAGCGCGCGGCCCTCGACCACGGGTTCACCCCAGCCGACGATGCCCTCGTCGGTCTCGATCTTCAGGAACAGCCAGCGCGGGGGAACGATATAGGTCGTCAGCTTGGTGATTTTCATGGGAATGATTCCGTTTGGCTTTGGGTTGTGTCAGCGGCGCGATGCCGCAGATCTCGGGGTTTCGGGATTTGTTTTCCGGCCTTTGTCCAGCCGTCGTTCGACGGCGAGATCACGGGCGGCAAGATCGAGCATGCGGTGAGCGCAGACGCGCGCCGCATCGCGGTCGCGAAGGCGCAGGGCTTCGACGAGTTCGCCGTGTACGGCGATTGCTTCGTCGCGGTTGTCGGCAGCGACGTTGGAAGCGTGCAGCGCATATTTGAGGCCGGCGTGCATGGCACTGGAGAGGCGGCGGAACACCTGGTTGTGGCTGGCGCTGAGCAGCAGCTTGTGGAACGTCACGTCGGCTTCGGTAAAGCCTTCCGGATCATCACCGCTGTCGCGCATCTGCTGCCATGCGCTCTCCAGGTCCGCAATTTCGCGAGCCGTGGCGCGTTCGGCTGCATATTCTGCCGCGGCGGGTTCTATGGTGCGGCGTGCCTCGAGGATGGAGCCGAGAATATCGAAATCGGCGATATAGGGACCCATCCACTCCAGCACGTCCTGGTCGAGAATGTTCCAGTCATCCCTGTCGCAGACAGTGGTGCCGATGCGCGGCTTGCCGCGCACGAGGCCCTTGGATTCCAGCACCTTGAGGGATTCGCGGATAACAGTGCGGCTGACGCCGTACATTTCGCAAAGATCGTTTTCGCGCGGCAGGGTCGAGCCGGATGAATAGCGTTCGGCGCAGATGTCTTCAGCGATTGCCGCCGTCACATTCTTGCGCACACGGGGACGACGCTCAGGCTTGGCCGACGCGCCATGCTCCTGCCCTTGCAGCGATTCCACGCTTTTTCCTCCACACCATTCCGCATTCTCTGCGGAAACCTCTTACTGCGAAGGAGCTGGGCGTATTGGCACCTTCCCTTTTCGCATTGAGATGAAGATACGCTAATCATCATACATTGGCAATATTCTTGTATGATGATTTAGCCTGCTGCATTCCAGCCGTTTGGGAACAATCCGCGACCACCAGGCTTTTCAAAGTTGGCGCCCCTGCTGTTACTGCGGCGTCGTCTTCGAGAGATAGAAGGATTATGGTGACGACGCAGGCGGCCATTCCGCCTGCCGTCGATCGTTACGGGGAGGCGGGACCGCCTCCCCAAGTTCATTCAACGACAAGGAGAACGACATGCAGATCAATCGTACGGGTTCGGCTCAATGGTCGGGCGGTCTGAAGGACGGCAAGGGTCAGATCTCGACCCAAAGCGGCGCACTCAATCACTATCCTTACGGCTTCGCCAGCCGTTTCGAAGGCGTTGCTGGCACCAATCCGGAAGAGCTGATCGGCGCGGCTCATGCGGGTTGCTTTACTATGGCCTTGTCGCTGATCCTCAACGAGGCCGGTTTCACCGCCGAAAGCATGGAGACGACGGCCAAGGTGACACTCGAAAGCGTCGAAGGCGGCTTCGCCATCACCGCCATCCACCTGACGTTGACCGGCAAGGTGCCTGGCGCCGATGAAGCGACCTTCACCGAGCTTGCCAACAAGGCGAAAGCCGGTTGCCCGGTTTCCAAGGCGCTTGCCTCCGTTCCGATCTCCCTGGAAGTTCACGCCGCCTAAGTGGCCTTTTCAGGCCTTCGCGTCGCGCTGGCTGGCGCGGCGCGTTTCGTATATATTCCGCATTCGGGGCGTTGGGCTGTCATTTCCGTCGGAATGCAATGCCCCTTGGAGGGGCGAATGTCTGGAATTCTCTTGATTCACGTCGTCATCAGCTTGGTCGCCATCATCAGCGGCATCGTGGTAGCCTACGGCTTTCTCACCGCCGATCGTCATAACCGCTCGACGCTCGTCTATATGCTGATGACGGCTCTCACGAGCTTGACGGGTTTTCTGTTCCCGTTCCATGGCGTGACGCCGGCGATCATCGTCGGCATCATCTGTCTGCTGATCTTCATTCCGACGGCACTGGCGCGTTACACATTCCACCTTGCCGGCTTATGGCGTGCCGTCTTCGTGATCGGCGCGCTCGCGCTGCTGTTCTTCAACTGCCTGGTGCTCATCATCCAATCGTTCCAGAAGATTCCGACGCTCAATGCGCTGGCGCCTACCGGTAACGAGCCGCCGATCCTTGCGGCGCAGGTGGCGCTTTTGGTGGTCTGCCTGTTTGTTGGCTATTTCAGCATTCGGCGTTTCCATCCGGCTTTTGTAGGCGCCTGATCACGCGGCGATCAGCCTGCGGCAAAATGCCTGACACTTTTAGCGCGTTCCGCAAGGAGCGTTGTTGAACGTTTAACTGTTGTTTCAAGTTCTTCGCCACATCATCGGTTTATTCGGTAGCATCTGAAGCTGCCTACGGTTGTGGGCGGCTTCTTGACATCGGCACTCTGATAGATTACGAGTGATGAAAATTGAAAATCGTCACTCGTAATCTATCAGGCTTCCTTCATGCTCGAGCTTTCCGATGTCAACGCCGATCCTGCCCGTCAGGAAAACATCACGCGCATTCTCGATGCCGCTGAAAGGCTGTTTCGCCACTACGGATACAGCAAGACGAACGTAGCCGATATTGCGCGCGATCTCGGCATGTCGACGGCGAATATCTATCGGTTCTTCGGTTCCAAGACGGAAATCCACCAGGCTATCTGTGGGCGTATGCTCGGCCAGAGCTACCAGATGGCTCTCGCCATCCGCAATCGCCCAATCAGCGCGACCGAGCGGCTGCGGACCTACGCGCTATCCCAGTACAAGATGATATTGGAGACCATGCTCGATGAGCAGAAGGTTCACGAGATGGTCATCGTGGCCATCGAGCGCGACTGGCACGTCATCGAAAAGCATATCGAGCGCACGCAGGCGTTGGTCGCGGAGATCATCGCGGAGGGAATTGCTGCCGGCGAATTCGCCGAACAGGACCCGCATCTTGCCGCCAAATGCTTTGCTGCGACCACCGTCGATCTCTGTCATCCGCAGATGGTGGCGCAATGCCTTGCCAAGCCCTACCAGGCGGATCCCGAGGATATCATCGAATTTGTCATCAGGGCTTTGAAGAAATAACGGTGCGCTCCGGATGTCCGGCGTGCTCTCACTCTTTGTTCGACTTTAGGAGAGCGACATGGTTTCGCTGACGACCAACACTTTACGGACCATTGCCGGTGCGGCTCTCTTTGCCGCTTTCGGGCTTGGGCTTACGGGCTGCAATGAGAAGAAAGAGGAGACGGCGGAGGTGGTCCGGCCAGTCAAGGTCGTTGAAATCGCTCAAGCTGACACGACGCGCAAGCTTGATTATTCCGGCGCCGTTCGGGCGCGCACTGAAATGAATCTCGGGTTTCGCGTCAACGGCAAGATCGTAGAGCGCAAGGTGGATATTGGCCAGAAGGTAAAGCCCGGCGATGTGATCGCCCGCATGGACGCCACCGACTATATTCTCGCGGTGCGCCGCTCGCAGGCCGATCTGGATGCGGCCGAGAAACAGGTGCAGACGACCGAGCTTGCCCGCACGCGTGCGCAGACACTCTTTAACAAGAATGTCACCTCCAAGTCGCAGCTCGAACAGGCGGAACTTTCCTACGAGCAGGCCATCTCGACCCGGGATTCTGCGGTGTCGGCACTGAGCGAAGCCAAGAACCAGGTCGCCTATGCCGACCTGACGTCCGACATGAACGGTATCGTGACTGCAATCAATGCCGATGTCGGCCAAGTGGTCAGTTCCGGCACACCTGTCATCACCGTTGCTGTCGATGGCGAAAAGGAAGTGCAAGTCGCTGTCCCGGAAATGGACATCGCCCAATTCAAGGTCGGCAAGGACGTCAAGGCGCGCTTCTGGTCCGACGCCGCCCTCGTGCTCAATGGAAAGGTGAGGGAAGTGTCCGGCAGTGCCGATCAGTCGCGCACCTTCGCTGTGCGCGTGAGCGTGCCGAACGATCCGCGCGTGCTGCTTGGCATGACCGCGACGATCGAGGCGCTTGCTGACAATACCCAGCCCTATGTTTCCATTCCGCTCAGCGCTCTCGCGCAGAAGGACGGAAAGCAGATCGTCTGGCTGGTCGATCGCAGCGCCGGCACGGTTCATTCCCGCGCGATCAAGGTTGCCGATTTCGCCGATGACGGCGTAAGGGTCGCCGATGGCCTGAAAGCCGGCGATGTTGTCGTTGCCGCCGGCACGCAATTCATGACCGAGAACATGAAGGTCAAGCTTGCGGCTGCATCAGCCCAGCAGGCTTCCGCAGAAATCAACGCCGCCTCGGCGGATATCGTACGCTGACCCGGATCGAGGGGGACGAGATTATGTCCATCAATAGCACCTCCGGTGAGAGGAAGCGTTTCAACCTGTCGCGGTGGGCGATCGCCCATCCAAGCATCGCGCGGTTCCTCTTCGGGCTCATCATCATCGCTGGCGCGCTTGGCCTCACCCATATGGGCCAGAAGGAAGATCCGGATTTCACCTTCCGCGTAATGGTCGTGCAAACCGTTTGGCCCGGTGCCTCGCTGCAGGACATGGAAGACCAGGTGGTCAACAAGATCGAGCGCAAGCTGCAGGAAACGCCGCATCTCGATTGGGTCAAATCCTATACCCGCGCCGGCTTTGCCATCACCACCATCCAGATCAAGGGCGACACCAACACCGCTGAGGTGAAGGACGCCTTCTATCAGATCCGCAAGAAGGTGGGCGATATCAGCAACGAGCTGCCCTCCGGCCTGCTCGGCCCCTATTTCAACGACGAATTTGGCGATACCTTCATCACGCTGCATTCGATCAGCGGCGACGGCTACACCTATCCGGAGCTGAAGAAATTCGCCATCCAGGCGCGCGACATGCTGCTTTCGACACCGGGTGTCGAGAAGGCCACCATCATCGGCGACCAGGCGGAACAGATCTATATCGATGTCTCCTCCAAGGTTCTGGCCGAACGCGGACTGACGCTCAATGACCTGAAGAACGCCATTGTCGGCCAGAACAATGTCGATCCGGCCGGTAATGTCGATACCAGCACGCGCTCCGTGCGCATCTCGGTCGAGGGCGATGTCAACAAGATAGAGGATATCAAGAACCTGCGGCTCAACGCCGGCGGCCAGGTGACCCGTCTCGGCGATATCGCCACCGTCACCGCGGGGCTACAGGACCCCTATACGGCCAAGTTCCTCTACAACGGCCATCCAAGCGTGCAGCTCGGGGTCGTCATGGCTCCAGGCTTCAAGGTGACCGATGTCGGTACGTCGGTGGAAGAAACCTACAAGCGCTTCGAAGCCTCGCTGCCGGTCGGCGTTCAGGTCGATCAGATTGCCAACCAGCCTGACGTCGTCACCGATGCCATCAGCGAATTCATGCATGCGCTCGGCGAAGCTCTCGTCATCGTGCTGATCGTCTCGTTCCTGTCGATCGGCTGGCGTTCCGGCCTCGTGATCGCCATTGCCATCCCGCTGGTACTAGCTGCGACCTTTGCCATCATGTACGAGTTGGGCATCGACCTGCAGCGCATTTCGCTCGGCGCGCTCATCATCGCGCTCGGCCTGCTGGTCGACGACGCCATGATCGTGGTCGAGCTCATGGAGCGCAAGCTGGAAGAGGGGCTTGTAAAGCTCGATGCTGCCAGCTTCGCCTATTCCTCCACCGCCTTCCCGATGCTGACGGGTACGCTGATTACCACGGCCGGCTTCATCCCCGTGGGATTTGCGGCATCGACAGCAGGCGAATATGTCCGCTCGCTCTTCTATGTCGTCGGCATCGCACTGGTCGTCTCCTGGTTCGTGGCGGTCTATTTCACCCCGTGGCTCGGCTACATGATCCTCAAGCAGCGCCATCATGCCGGCGAGCACCATGACGTGTTCGACACCCGCTTTTATCGGCGCCTGCACTCCTCGGTTGCCTGGGCCGTGCGCCACCGCGTTATCGTTCTGCTTCTGACGCTTGCCGCCTTCGTCGGCAGCCTATGGTCCTTCCAGTTCATACCGCAGAACTTCTTCCCGCAGTCGTCGCGTCCGGAAATCCTTGTGGACTTGTGGCTGCCTGAAGGCACCAGCATTAAGGAAGTCGAGCGGCAGGCGCAGGCGCTCGAGGCACGCATGGCCGATGATCCGGACAAGCGCTTCATCGCCACCTATGTCGGCCAAGGTGCGCCGCGCTTCTTCCTCCCGCTCGACCAGCAGCTGACGAACCCGAATTATGCCCAGATGCTGGTCATGGCGAAGGACGAGCCGGCTCGCGAGCGGCTGATCACCAAGCTACGTGGCATTCTGGCGGCCGATTTCCCATCCGTGCGCGGCAAGGTCGACCGTCTGTTCCTTGGTCCGCCGACAGGCTGGCCCGTGCAGCTGCGCGTCATGGGTCCGGACCGGCAGGAGGTTCGCCGTATTGCCGACGAGGTGAAGCAGCGCTTTACCCAAAACCCGCTGCTCGGCGCCATCCATGACGACTGGCTGGAGCCGGTGCCGGCCATGAAGCTGGTGATCGATCAGGACCGCGCCCGCGCGCTCGGCGTCACCTCACAGCGTATCCGCCAGATGCTGCAGGCCTCGATGTCCGGCTTCACCCTCGATAATTATCGCGAGGGCGAGGAAACCGTCGGGATCGTCGCCCGCGAGCCTGATGCGAGCCGCCATCTGCTGACCTCGGTGAACTCGGTCTATATTCCGACCGATAGCGGCGGGTTCGTGCCGCTGTCGCAGGTCGCCAAGATCGTGCCTGTCATGGAGCAGGGCATAGAATGGCGCCGTGATCGCCTGCCGACCATCAGCGTACGGGCAACCCTACCCGACAATGTGCAGTCGAACGATGTGACGGCCAAGCTCTACAACGACATGGCCGATCTCAGGAACAGCCTGCCGGCCGGCTACAAGATCGAGATCCAGGGCGGTGCTGAAGACAGCGCTGAAAGCCAGGCTTCGATCGCCGCCAAGGCGCCGATCATGCTCGTCATCATCGTCGTGCTCCTGATGGCGCAGCTGCAGCACTTCGGCAAGGCAATGCTGGTGTTGGCAACAGGCCCGCTCGGCATCATCGGCGCGGCCGGTGCCCTCCTGATCAGCGGTGCGCCCTTCGGCTTCGTCGCGATCCTCGGCGTCATCGCGCTGCTCGGCATCATCATCCGCAACTCGATCATCCTCGTCGACCAGATCGACCAGGATATCGCGGCGGGCATGGACCGGAAGGAAGCGATCATCGGCTCGGCCGTGCGTCGTTTCCGGCCGATCATGCTGACGGCGCTGACGGCTGTGCTGGCGCTGATCCCGATCTCGCGCGGTGTCTTCTGGGGGCCGCTCGCCTACGCCATGATGGGCGGTATCCTGGTTGCGACCGTGCTGACGATCTTCGTGCTGCCTGCCGGCTATGCCCTGTTCTTCGGCCGCGATCCCAAGAGCAAGTCGGCGGAGCCGGTTGCCAGCGAGCAGGCTGACGAGGAAGAGGGCAATACGGTTCAGCTGCCGCCGGCGGTGGCGGCGGAATAGGACGCCTGAAAGAAACAAATATCCCGGCTTCGAGCCGGGATATTTGTTTGAACCGTTCAGATCGACTGCAGGATTGTCGGTCTGCCATCGGCGATCTTGAGGATCGTCAGGCTTCCGCCCATGGAAACGGCGGTGTCGATGCCAATGCGGCCCAAGCCGAAAGTGGGGTGCGAATGCGGCGTGTGACCGTGGACCACCAGCAGCGGCAGCTGCGGTCCTTCCGACAGGAAGGGTTCGCGGATCCACATCAGATCCTCATCTGTCTGATCGCTCAAGGGGATGCCGGGCTTGATGCCAGCATGGACAAAGAGCGTCGAGCCGAAACTGACGGCTATAGCCAGTGAACGCAGCAGATCGACATGCGTCGGCGGCATGGCGTTCAGTATCACGTCGCGCAATTGCCGGACGTCATAGCCAAGGTCGAAGAGAAGATGTCTGGCATCGACGCCATAAGAGGCGAGTGTCGGCAGTGCGCCGAATTCAAGCCAGTGGCTATTGGTTTCCGGGTCATCGAGAAAGCGCAGGAATACATCGTCGTGATTGCCGCAAAGCGCATAGCGGTCGAAGCCCTCGGGCGGCGGCGCGCTGAGATGCGCGAGCACATCGCCGGAGCGCGGGCCGCGATCGACATAATCGCCGAGGTACATCAGGAGCTTTCGGCCGGGAAGATTGCGGGCGTCCGCAACAATGCGCCTTTCCGCCTCCACCATTTCGTCATGGCAGCCGTGGATGTCGCTGAGCGCATAGATCGCGGTATAATCGCGTCCGGTGAGATCGATGCGGTCTCTTTGCTGCTGCATGGAATCCGCCGTTTCCTGCCGGGGCGTGCCTCAACGGCGCGGCAGTCCAATCGCTTGAATGGTATCGAGAAACCCGCCTTTGACGAGCCTATAGCGAACGGTATTCCAAGCATCGAGTTGCTGCAAGTCTTACGGGCGCCGGCATTGGTCTGAACCGCTGAAATTGCAGAAAGATTCGGGATCATCTTCGGGAGGTCGCACCTTGTGTAACCTCCCGAAGGGTTACCCCGCTCAGCCGCGATAGGCGGCTTCGAGGCCGGCAATGTCGAGTTTGACCATCCCCATAAGGGCTCGCATGACGCGGGCCGCCTTGGTCGGATCCGGATCGGCGATATACTTGCTGAGCACCGTCGGAACGACCTGCCAGTAGACACCGTAGCGATCCGCCACCCAACCGCATTCCACCGGCCTGCCGCCATCAACAAGACCGTCCCAAAGGCGGTCGACCTCAGCCTGGTCGGCGCAATCCACCTCCAGCGAGATCGCATGATTGTATTCGATGCGGTCGCCGCCGTTCAGTGCCATGAAGCGCTGGCCGGCAAGCGTGAAGTTGACGACCAGAACCTCGTCGGGTTTGCCGGCGGGCGTATCGACGACGTTCTTCTGCACATGATCGATCCGGGAATCCGGGAAAAGCGAGACATAGAAGTTCGCTGCTTCCTCCGCTTCTCGCGCAAACCACAGGCATGGGGCAATCTTGGACATTTGGTACTCCTCTCTCCGATTGGATGCCCTTAGGACGAAGGAGGAGCGGCAGGGCCGACAAAGCTTTTGAAAATTTTTCGGCGACCTCGGTCGAGCCGAAACCAAAATGTCAGCCGGCTGCCAACCTTTCAGCGAATTCGATCGCTTCGATCAGGCTTCGCTCGTTGGCGATGCCCTTGCCGGCGATGTCGAAGGCGGTGCCGTGATCGACCGAGGTGCGCACGATCGGCAGGCCGAGGGTGATGTTGACGCCGGAAAGATCCATCCATTTGCCCGTCGCGGGATCGATCTCGAAACCCAGCAGCTTGACCGGAATATGCCCTTGGTCGTGATACATGGCAATAACGGCGTCATACTGGCCGGCGCGGAGCTTGACGAAAACCGTGTCGCCGGGAACAGGACCGACGATATCGAGGCCATCGGAGACGGCCTTGGCGATGGTCGGCGCGGAGATGTCGATATCCTGCCGGCCGAAGAGACCGCCTTCGCCGGCATGCGGATTGAGCGCGGCAACGGCGATCTTCGGCCTGACGATGCCGAGGTTTTTGAGAGCCTTGTGCGTGAGGTCGATGACGAGGCGCAGCCGCTCTGGCGTCAGGCGCTTCGGCACATCCTCCAGCGCGACATGGGTGGTGACGTGGCTGACGCGCATATTGCCATGGGCGAGCATCATGACAGAACCGCGCGCGCCGGTCAGTTCCGCCAACAGCTCGGTATGGCCGGCATAATGGAAGCCGGCCTTGTTCAGCGCTTCCTTGTTGAGCGGCGCCGTGACGATGCCGCCGACTTTGCCCGATAGCGCCAGCTGGACGCCCTTTTCGATCGCCTTGAACGCCATGCGTCCACCATCGGCGGAAAGCCGGCCCGGCAGGATCGGTTCTCCCTCGGCATCAGCCTGGATGAAGCAGAGGTTCGGCCAGTCGCCCTCCATCTCGGTCTCGGGAATCTCGATATCGAGGCCAAGCTGCTGCTCGGCAAGCCGAAGGGCCGGGCCGCTGCCGATAATTGTAAGTTTTAACTTACCTTTAGTAAGCCGATCCTTTAGCCGTGCTGCAGCCTTAACGATGATTTCCGGGCCAATGCCGGCGGGGTCGCCCATGGTGATCGCCAGATGCCGCGTCATGGTTCTTCTCCTCCGGCAATCAGCCCGTTTTCATTCAAGAGGTCGCGCCACAGGGTCGGGCCGCCGAAGGCCCCAGACTTGGAGATGACCGTGGTACCTTCCCAAGTGCCGCCAACGATCGTCGAGCGGGGGAGGCCGGGTGCGGCCTGGCCGGTGATGCTGAGGGCGGTCACGTCAAGCGCCGAGCAGAGATTGCGCAAGGTCTCGCCGCCGGCGACGATCAGCGTGCCCGGGGCCGGCAGCGCCTTGGCCATGCCGCCGAAGCTCGCCGCGATCCGCCTTGCAGCATCATCGCGTTCAAGTCCGGTCGGCAAGTCGAGGCTGACCATGGCGACGCCGCTTTGCCGGATTTGATGATCGATGGCATCGGCATCAGCGCCTTCCGCAAGCTTCAGCCAGTTAGGACCGCAGGCCTGGAGCTGCGCCAGCGTGATCGGCTGGTCCGAGCCGAACAGACCGAGCACCGGCCTTTGTAGCTTGCGCGAGATGGGGACCGATGGCGTTGGGTAGCGTTTGCCCTCGTTCTTCCTGGCGGGAGAGCGGTGGTGCGTTGCCCGGTCGATATTACGTGCCAGAGCGCGGGCAAGGCCGCCGGTGCCGCTCCAGAGAACCGGCCCTTCCAGCTGCGACGATACCCATGCGATGATGGCATCCAGATCGTCATCCGTATGCGCATCGAAAACATGGATGCCATCTGGAAGCGGCTTGCCTTCGAGGCCATCGAGTGGCGTGTTGAAAGCCGGCAAACCCTCGGCTCGCAGATGCGCGACGAGATCGCCGCTGATGTCGCGCCAGGCGTCCTTGCCGGCAAATAGCACTTGCCGGCCGCCGCGTGTGTGCCGCCCGTGATGCGGAAAAGCCGGCGCGAGAATGCAATGCCGCCAGTGGCCGAGCCGGAAACAGGCGGCCAATTCCGCCGCCCAGGGGCCGCGAAACAGGCTGTCCACCTTCTTGAAGGCGAGATCGGCACCTTGCAGCAACGGCGCAATGCCGGCGACGATATCAGCTGCTTCGGCGGCCGTTTTCTCTCGGGTGCCGCTGTCGATCGCCAGGCAATCCGGCAGCGTCGTGGAAAGCGCATCGCTGCGCTCGACCGCGATCGGCCCGTAGACACCGACGAATTCGACGGCGGTATCGAGCGCGCCGGTCAAATCATCGGCAATGAGGCGGAGAGTGGGCATTGGCGGAAAAGCCTTCAGCGGGCCTTGCGGGTATCGGATATGGAAATGGACGTGAGGCCTTGCGGCGGCTCGGACAAAGCGCAATCTCCAGCCTTCCATGAAGGATGTCAACGGGTTGCTTTGTCACCGAGTCATGTCGGGCCGCTGGATATGAAATATAAAAATGCCCCTCACCCCAGCCCTCTCCCCGTTTTGACGGGGAGAGGGGGCGATCCAGTCAAACCCCTTCGCCCCGTCCTGAGCCTGTCGAAGGGGCGGGGAGAAGGTGGACTCGAACAATCGAGCGAAGCGAGACTGTGAGAGGACGGATGAGGGGTTCTTCTGTCTCTATGCAACTGCCTGCCATTTCATCCACCCAGGCTGCGACGTCTGCCCGCGTTTACCCACTGGCGCATATGCGGATATGCTTGTAAGTGAACGGCGCGGCAGATCGCTTCAGTCGCTTCAAGGAGGGCAGGGTGAGTTACGATTTCCATGTGGGCCAGAAGGTCGTCTGCATCGACGACAAATTCAAGCATGTCAGCATCGATCAGCTGATCCGCAAGGGGACGATCTACACCATCCGCTGGGTCGGCGAGTACACGCATTATGTCGACGGCACCTTCATCGGCGTGAAGCTGGAAGAGATCCATCGCGGCAATGATGATGGGCCGGAGGGCTATGGCGCCGCCGACATGCCCTATCGCGCCAGCCGCTTCCGCCCGCTGGTGGAGGACAAGATCGCCTCGCTCAGAAAGCTGCTCGCGCCGACGCCGGATGCGCCCGCCGAGCCGAAGGTGAAGACCAAGAAGAAGGAAAAGGTCTGACGGCAGGAAAGCGGGATGGCCTCGATTAGCCCTGCCGCGCCCGCGCAAGCCCGTGCTCGATCAGCCGGCTGATGAGTTCCGGATAGGAAATACCCGAGGCGTCCATGGCCTTGGGATACATGCTGATATTGGTGAAGCCGGGCATGGTGTTGATCTCGTTGATGACAGCGCTGCCGTCCGGCCGCAAAAAGAAATCGACGCGCGCCAGCCCTTCGCATCCGAGCGCGCGAAAACCATCCGCCGCCATGCGCTTCATCGCCTCTGCCGTGTCAGCCGGAATATCCGCCGGCACGGTGACGACGGCGCCGTTCTGATCGAGATATTTCGCCTCGTAGGAATAGAAGCCGTGGCTCGCGGCCGTGGCGATTTCGCCCGGCACGGAGACGAAGAGCGTGCCATCCGGCTGCTCCAGCACCGCATATTCGATCTCGCGGGCACGCACGAATTCTTCCACCAGCACCTTGCGGTCATGCCGGAAAGCCTCGGCCAGTGCTGCCTCGAACGCTGCGGCATCCTGCACCTTGCTGACCCCGACCGACGAGCCCTGGCGCGTGGGCTTGACGAAGACGGGCGAGCCGAGCGCGCTCACGATCGCATCGAAATCCGGCTTTTCGCCACGCGTGAGCGTGACGGAGCGCGCAACCGGCAGGCTCGCCTCGCGCAGCAGCCTCTTGGCGATATCCTTGTCGATCGCGATGGCCGAACCCACTATGCCGCAGCCGACAAGGGGAATGCCGACCATCTGGGCAAGGCCCTGAATGGAGCCATCCTCGCCATAAAGCCCATGCAGCACCGGAAACAGCACATCGACCGCCGCGATCTCCCGCGCGCCGGCGCCTTCCAGCGCCAGCAGCCGCCCCTTCGCCCCCGGCAACAGGCAGACCTCCGCGCCTTCATAGACAACCGGCTCGGCCAGCACGCCGCCCTTTTCCTCCACCAGCAGCCAGCGCCCGGCGCGATCGATCAGGATCGGCACGATCTCATATTTCGCGCCATCGATCGCCCTGACGACATTGCGGGCCGACATGACGGAAACCTCATGCTCACTGGACTGACCGCCAAACAGAACGGCGACGCGTAGTTTCGACATTGAGGCTTTTCTCCCGGGCCAGGATGGATGTGATGGGAGAAGGGTTTAAATGAGGGATTGCAGCGGAATTGGGGAGGGGTGGCTGGCAACGCGCTTTTAAGAATCAGCTAGATTCTGAGAAAGACAGTTGCTGGGAGAGAGATTTTAAATCTGAATTATATAAATAAAATCAGGAATTTATGATGTATTTTGTAACGGCGCAACGAGCAAAAATTTGTGAGAGATTTGGTCATCCCCCGTGCGATAAAATCCACGTCAGAATGGCGGTAATTGCAGCCTGAATTGCCATGCTCGCAGATTCATCAGTCACTTTAGATGCCAGCCACCGCAAGGCTGGAATAACTGTCGATTTGAATAGGCGGACATCTAGCCTCTTTCCAGATAAAAGGGCTTTGCCGGCCTTCAATTCCGCATGTCTTCGCGATCCTTCCTTATCTTCCATGAGCGCGTTGCTCGCACCAACCTTCGCGATCGCATCAGTTAAGGCGGTCTCGACTTTCTCAATTTCCGGCGACTTACTATCAATGTCGACCGTTACCGTTGCGTCGCGAAGAACTTCGGAGGTTGATGGATCAAGTTGACCGGAGGCGATCAAAGCGTCCATCTCGTCTTCAAGATCGCGGCCATTGTGTCGCCCGATCCGTGAAGCTTCGTAATAGCCCTTCTCTGTCAGTGAATAATGGTTTGGCTGGAATCCGCTGCGGTTTCCCATCTCGCGGAGGCGGTCAACGGCATTTGACGTCGCGTAAATCGAAAACGGATCATTGGGCGTCGGAGCTGATCTAACCTGCAGGAGATCGTCTGCAGTCAAAGACGAGGCCGCTGTATCAGTCCAGCAGCGTCGGCTGCGAGCGCTCGCTTCTCAAAATCACCTTCCACTATCAGAGCGAAGGCGAAAAGCAGTTCGTTCCGGAAATCGGGATAAGACATTCTACTTTCAGACATGCATCCCTCACTGAAATAAGCATGAACTTTGCGCGGATCATCTCATCTAATGGCGGCTTAAATATCTTCAATATTCCGTCGGTAGCTTTCCGGCGATAGCCTACGAAATGCGCGTTCAAAATTATCTCCGGCTTCCGCAAGCCGCGTCGCTATGGTGTTTACCTTCTGTATTTTCACAGAAGTTTCCCTGGTGTACCAGTCGCTCGCTCGCTCTTGATCGGGGGCGAGAGAAGCAAAGTCCAAGTTGTGCTCGACGATATTAGCGTGTTCGCCTATTTGACCGTCAAGTTCGTGCGCAAGACGCACGGCCTCGGATGCCAGATTGTCGAGTTCTTGATTCTCAAATTCTCTTTCCGGCCCATTCCACCTACTCAACTCGCTCACCGGGTCGAAGCTCGCAAGCAAGAATGTGGTGCTAACTGGATGGCCCTTTAAGTAGCCCTTAAGGCGCTCGTTCAAAATGCCTCTCAACGCATTGCCCAATTCGATATCATGAGGGTGCAGGATGGCGGGCGCGGGCGCGCTTGCATCCGCCTTGCATTCCGCGAACGCCCATCCGGCGAACGCGACAACCAGACAAGATATAGGCTCCCAGATACTCTCCCCGTCATGATAGCTGTCCACCGCCCATCCAACGAAAAGCATGCACGCGATACCGCCCGCAATTCTACTTGCTCGCCACATACATATCCCCGAATCAGATGCTTCACGTTATTCTATCGATGATAACCTTCACGAACGTCTTTTATTAGGAGAATGTAGATGGTTACTGAAGAAGCCTTCAAGGCCGTGAGTGAAGTCGCCAAGACTACCAGTAAAGCAATCGATGCTAGCGAGAAAGGCACGCGCTATCTTGCTGAGATATTTAAAGATGCGATTACCGCTTATGCCGGTGCTGCTGCCGACTCGGCCGTCGGCTATCGTATTCGTAACCGTGCTTCAGTTGCGGTCAAAACGGAAAAGTATCTTCAATCGTTAGGACTAGATGCGAGCTTCCTCAAAATTGAAGAACGGGCCGCTGTGCCGCTTATCGAAGCCTTGTCAGTTGAAAGCGATGACGGGTTACAGGATTTATGGGCGTCTTACATCGCCAATGCGGTTGATCCACAGAACACGGCAATTGGCGTCACAGCGATCATTACCAATGCAATAAGTAAACTTGAGCCAGAAGACAAACGCATTTTGGATAAGTTGTTTGACCTAGACCTTGCAGAAATGCGACGGGAGGCATTGCGTATGAAGGCGACCGATTTCCAAATTTCGGAACAGTCGCTAAATTTTACTTTGTCTCGGTTTGTTGCCTTGGGTCTATTTTCCTGCGACAATTCTGGAAGCGTTGGTTTTGCCGCCAATGACGATCATCAGATGCCTTGTAATTTAGAAATTTACACTTCCATAGGTTGGTTTCGTGCACTTCCTCTGCTGTTGATGTTCAAACAGTCGGTGAGCCAAGCTATGTAACAGCCGCCAAGCCTCTCGGTTAAAGTAGGGCTCGCCTATTTTTCAAAACGATGGTCGTTCTGTCGCTCCGGTGTCCGAGACAGCAGCTAGAATAGCCGTAAAGCTCAATAAATGAACGATTTCCGGGGGATAAGATGGTGCTGCTAGAGAGATTTGAACTCTCGGCCTCTCCCTTACCAAGGGAGTGCTCTACCCCTGAGCTATAGCAGCAATCCGTGGCGCCGCTTGGTGCGCCGTATTGGGCGAGGCGGCTATTGCCATAGGTCGGGGCGGAGTGCAAGCCGCAAATTGCAAGTTCTGTGAAAGATCGTTGGAAAAAATGTGTCGGTCTTTTGGCGCCTAAGGTTTTCCGCTATGAGGAAGACATGGGTGCGGACAAGACGAAAATCGATGAAGGGCAGGCTTTGCAGGGCGGTTCTGCTCCAAGCGGGGCCAGCGGCGAGGCGGGCGAGCCCGTGAGCGGCAGGCAGGTCACGGAGGCCGATCGGCGGCGCGAGCGCGCGGCGCAGAAGCTGCGGGAGAATCTGTCCCGCCGCAAGCAGCAGGTCCGGGCGCGGCGCGCCGGCCAGGCCGACGAGACCGATGGGCTGCCGGCTGCAAAGGCTGGGGATAATGCTGAAACCGCCGCAAAAAGGGACGAATCGCAATGATTGATGTCGTCCATCATCAAACGAATTGATGCGTTAATCTATTTCGTCTAAAGAGCGCCTTTTACCAAGGTGCACGAAACTTAGGTGCGCAAAACTCGGCGCCCGCAACCTGGGCGCTCGGAACTATCAGGAAAGGCGGGCCTCGCCCGTATTGCTTATATGGATCGTATCAGGATTGTCGGCGGCAACGAGCTCAACGGTATCATTCCGATCTCCGGCGCCAAGAATGCCGCGCTGCCGCTGATGATCGCCTCGCTTCTGACCAGCGATACCCTGACGCTTGAAAACGTGCCGCATCTGGCCGATGTCGAGCTGCTGATGCGCATCCTCGGCAATCACGGTGTCGATGTCGCTGTCAACGGCCGGCGTGAGCGCCAGGAAGACGGCTATTCCCGTACGATCCATTTCACCTGCCGCACCATCGTCGATACGACCGCACCCTATGAGCTGGTCGCCAAGATGCGCGCGAGCTTCTGGGTCATCGGGCCGCTGCTCGCCCGCGAGGGCCAGGCGCGTGTGTCGCTGCCGGGCGGCTGCGCCATCGGCACGCGTCCGGTCGATCTCTTCATCGAAGGCCTGCAGGCGCTCGGCGCCACCATGGAAATCGACGGCGGCTATATCAACGCCACCGCGCCGAAGGGCGGCCTCATCGGCGCGCGTTATGACTTCCCGAAGGTTTCCGTCGGTGCGACGCATGTGCTGATGATGGCCGCCACGCTTGCCCGCGGCACCACGATCATCGGCAATGCCGCCCGCGAGCCTGAAATCGTCGATCTCGCCAACTGCCTGATCGTCATGGGCGCCAAGATTTCCGGCGCCGGCACCAGCACGATCACCATCGAGGGCGTCACCTCGCTCTCCGGCGCGCGTCACCGCGTGCTGCCCGACCGTATCGAAACCGGCACCTATGCGATGGCCGTCGCCATGGCCGGCGGCGACGTCACGCTCGAAAACACCGATGTCGCCCTGCTCGACACCGCGCTCGAAAGCCTGCGCCGCGCCGGCGCCACGGTTTCGCCGACCAATAACGGCATCCGCGTCATGCGCAATGGCGGCGGTATCCAGCCGGTCGACGTCGTCACCGATCCGTTCCCCGGCTTCCCGACAGACTTGCAGGCGCAGTTCATGGCGCTGATGACCCGCTCTTCGGGCATTTCGCATATCACCGAGACCATCTTCGAAAACCGCTTCATGCATGTGCAGGAACTCGCCCGCCTCGGCGCCAAGATTTCGCTTTCCGGTCAGACCGCCCGCGTCGAAGGCGTCGAGAAGCTGAAGGGCGCGCCTGTGATGGCGACCGACCTTCGGGCCTCCGTCTCGCTCGTGATTGCCGGCCTTGCCGCTGAAGGCGAGACGCTGGTGTCGCGCATCTATCACCTCGATCGCGGTTTCGAGCGGCTCGAAGACAAGCTAACGCGCTGCGGAGCGGTGGTCGAGCGCATCAGCGACTAAGATCGTCGCGCTCCCCCCGAGCAGCGCTCCGGTTTTTGCATCCCGCTGTCGCAAAAGCGCGACAGCATTTTGCGGGATCCAGCCTATTTCCATCCATCGGCGAGAAGAGAGCGGACAACCCCGCTTTCTTCGGTTGCGTCTTTTGCGCTCGCATTTTATGTCCAGAATGGAGAAACTTCGGCAATCGTGCTTGCCGGGCGGTCTAGAGCAATTCCAGGAAAAGTGCGTAGCGGTTTTCCGTCCGGAATTGCGTAAGTACAAAGGATAGAGCGTTTTCGCGATTCGAAGAAAAGCAGAAACGCTCTATTGGCGCGATTAGGGATAAAAGGACGAATGAGCGATCTCAAGCTAATGGCACTCGACACCGAGGACCTGGATGTCATCTCTGCCTATATGCAGGATAGCGTCTTCAAGGTCGGCGACATGTCCTTTGCGCCGAAGCAGGAGCAGTTTTCGCTCGCGGCCAACCGTTTCGCGTGGGAGCAGTCGGATCAGCGCAGCAAGCCTTACGAACGCCATCGTTCCGCGCTGGTGTTCAAGCGCGTCAAGGCAGTCCGCTCCAGCGGCATCGACCGGCGCAAGCATGATGAGGTGTTGTCGCTGCTTGCCATCCGCTTCGAGCAGAAGGGCGAGGGGCCTGACGGCACGATCGAGCTTGCCCTTGCTGCCAACGCCACGATTGCGCTTGATGTCGAATGCATCGAGGCCCAGCTTGCGGATATCGGCGGCGCATGGGAAACGGCCCATAAGCCTCGACATCCCGACGCGGGCAAATAGGCAGCGACGGTTGGATTTTTGCCGCCGCAGGCGGCCGCAGTGAAAGAGGAATATCAGTTTGGCTATCTGGCTGGATCAGGCGTCGGAAGGGTTCGAGCAGCAGTTCGCCGCATTCCTGACGACCAAGCGGGAAGTGTCCGAGGATGTGAATGCGGTGGTGCGCAGCATCATCGACGATGTGCGGGCGCGGGGCGATGCCGCCCTTGCTCACTATTCCAAGAAATTCGAGGGCATCGATTTCGCCGTGACACCGATGCGCGTCACCGAAGCCGAGATCGATGCGGCCGTTGCCGCCGTTCCGGCCGAGGTCCTGGGCGCGCTGAAGGTCGCCGCCACGCGCATCGAATCGCATCACCGCCGGCAAATGCCGAAGGACGATATCTATGAGGACGATCTCGGCGTCGGCTTGGGATCGCGCTGGACGGCGATCGAGGCCGTCGGCCTCTATGTGCCCGGCGGTACGGCTAGCTATCCGAGCTCGGTGCTGATGAATGCCGTGCCGGCCAAGGTCGCCGGTGTCGACCGCGTCGTCATTGCCGTGCCGACCAAGGATGGCGCCGTCAATCCGGCCGTGCTTGCCGCCGCCCGCATGGCCGGCGTCGAGGAAATCTACCGTATCGGCGGCGCGCAGGCGATCGCGGCCCTTGCCTACGGTACCGAGACGATCGAGCCGGTCTATAAGATCACCGGCCCGGGCAATGCCTATGTTGCCGCAGCCAAACGCCAGGTCTTCGGCACCGTCGGCATCGACATGATCGCCGGCCCTTCCGAAGTACTCGTCATTGCCGACAAGAACAACGATCCGGATTGGATCGCCGCCGACCTGCTGGCGCAAGCCGAGCATGACGAAAGTGCTCAATCGATCCTGATTACCGACGATGCCGAGTTCGGCAGAGCCGTGGAAGCGGCGGTCGAGCGGCAGCTGAAGCAGCTCAGCCGCTCGCAGACGGCGGCAGCGAGCTGGCGGGATTTCGGCGCGGTCATTCTGGTCTCCGATCTGAAGGAGGCCATTCCGCTTGCCAACCGGATCGCCGCCGAGCATCTGGAACTCGCGGTCGACGACCCCGAGCCGCTGCTTGCCGGCGTGCGCAATGCCGGCGCGATCTTCGTCGGCCGTCATACGCCGGAGGTGATCGGCGATTATGTTGGCGGCTCGAACCATGTGCTGCCGACGGCCCGCTCCGCGCGCTTTTCCTCGGGTCTTTCCGTGCTCGATTTCGTCAAGCGCACCTCGATCCTCCGGCTTGGGCCGGATCAGCTTCGTGTACTCGGGCCGGCGGCGATCGCGCTTGCCAATTCCGAGGGGCTGGATGCACATGCGCGATCGGTCGCGATCCGCCTCAATCTCGAGGGGTAAGGCATGGCCAAGGGCGTCTTCCGGCTGAGCGATGTGGTCCTCGACGACACGATCGGCCGTTCGACGCCCGATGTCGAGCACGAGCGCGCGGTCGCCATTTTCGACCTGATCGAGGAAAACAGCTTCACGCCCGTCGGGCATGAGGGCGGGCCCTATCTGCTCAATCTTTCGCTGGTCGACCAGAAGCTGGTGTTTGACATCCGCATGGAAGATGGCGGCGTTGTCGCCACCCATATTCTGTCGCTGACGCCGTTTCGCCGGATCGTGAAGGATTATTTCATGATCTGCGAGAGCTATTACGAGGCGATCCGCTCGGCCACGCCAAGCCGTATCGAAGCGATCGACATGGGCCGGCGCGGCATCCACAACGAAGGCTCGCAGACGCTGATGGACCGGCTGAACGGCAAGATCAGCGTGGATTTCGACACGGCGCGCCGGCTCTTCACGCTCGTCTGCGTGCTCTATTGGCGCGGGTGATTGCCATGGACGAGCCGCAGGCGATCGAGCACAATGGCAGGTCGTCCGGGGGCAAATCCCCCGGTGCCATCCTCTTCATGTGCGGTCTGAATACCATCCGTTCGCCGATGGCCGAAGCGATCGCTCGGCAGATGCTGCCGCAGGGCACCTATATCGCCTCGGCCGGCGTGCGTGCCGGCGAGCGCAATCCCTTCGTCGATGTCGTGCTTTCCGAGATGGGGCTTTCGCTCGGCCGGCGCCAGCCGCAGACCATGGAGGAGCTGGAGGACGATTTCTTCGATGTCATCATCACGCTCTCTCCCGAGGCGCATCACGCCGCGCTGGAACTGACGCGAGCCAATGCCGTCGACGTTATCTATTGGCCGACGATAGACCCCTCCGCCACGGACGGAACGCGCGAGCAGATTCTCGATGCCTATCGCGGCGTAAGGGACTATCTTCTCGGTCTCATCGAGAGCAGGCTTGTGGAACATCGTGGTTCGCTTTAGAGCCGCAAGTGAAACAAATGCAGAAACCCTTATCAACGTGGTTCACAAAACCGCGGCGATTGTGTAGTTTCCGCCCAAATTTCCGGCGACCCAGCCTTTTTGTCACGGGCGCCGACCTCAACCGACAGGAAAAGAAGCTTTAATGCCGAAAGAAGAAGTCCTCGAATTTCCCGGTGTCGTTACCGAACTCCTGCCGAACGCAACCTTTCGCGTGAAGCTGGAAAACGAGCATGAGATCATCGCCCACACCGCGGGCCGCATGCGCAAGAACCGCATCCGCGTTCTGGCCGGCGACAAGGTGCTGGTGGAAATGACCCCTTACGACCTGACCAAGGGCCGCATCACCTATCGTTTCAAATAGTGCGCCGCTCGCTGGAGCCGGATGCCCCGACATTTTTCGGCATCATGCTCCGGAGCCGGCTCTCATTCCCGCATGACAGGTCGAGATCTGATGGCGTTGAAACACAAGCTGATACTGGCCTCCGGATCGCCGCGTCGCGTCGAGCTCCTGCATCAGTCAGGCATCGAGCCCGCGCGCCTTATGCCCATGGACATCGACGAGACGCCGAAGAAGGCGGAGCATCCGCGCTCGCTGGCGCGGCGGCTTTCGGCGGAGAAGGGTGATGCAGCCTTTGCGGCTATCAAGAGCGATGCCGCCTGGCAGGGGAGCTATATCCTTTCGGCCGATACGGTCGTTGCCGTCGGACGGCGCATCCTGCCGAAGGCGGAGTTTGTCGACGAGGCGGCTGCAGCCCTGCATCTGCTCTCCGGCCGCGGCCATGTCGTCTACACCGGCATCTGCCTGATCACGCCGGACCGCAAGGCCCGCCAGAAGGTCGTCGAGACCAAGGTGCGTTTCAAGCGGCTCTCCGGCCGCGACATCGATATGTATCTCGCCTCCGGACAATGGCGGGGCAAGGCAGGGGCCTATGGCATACAGGGGCTTGCAGGCTCCTTCGTGCAAAAGCTCGTCGGTTCCTACACCAATGTCGTCGGATTGCCGCTTTATGAGACCATGCTGTTGCTCGCGGGCGAGGGATTCGACGTCCACGCCGGATGGCAGGAAGGATAAAGCTGATGACGAAGGCTGAAGAGATCAAGGTTGGCTCGAAGGTCGAGCCGCTGCGCAAGACGCGTCCCTGTCCGGAATGCGGCCGCCAGTCGGTGCGCGAGCACTATCCCTTCTGCTCGGATCGCTGCCGTTCCGTCGATCTTTCGCGCTGGCTCAACGGCTCCTATGCCATCCCAGTGACCGAAGACGAGACGAAGGCCGACGGCTCCGATCAGGACTGAATGAGGTTTTCCAAAGAGGTTCGATGTTGCGAACCTCCTCATTTTGTTCGCGAATTGGCAAAATTCGATTTCCTGTCAAAAAAGAGTCATTTGCGGCTGGACATGGCCGAACAAGATGCTATAACCCCGCTCGCTTCCGGGGTGAACCAACCGCCCAGCGCCTTTCACGGCTCTTCTCTCGACGCGAAGCACGGATGCCCAGATAGCTCAGTTGGTAGAGCAGCGGATTGAAAATCCGCGTGTCGCTGGTTCGATTCCGGCTCTGGGCACCACTACCAACTTTCGAAATTTTTCACTTCTGTCGGATGCCTGGTCGGTCCTGGCGACCTCCGAACGAGGGTGGAGTACGCTTCTGCGTCCATACGACTATCAAGTCGGAAGAATTATCAAACGATGCTCTCTTCGGGGTCAGGTCCTTCGGCGGTTCGATGGGCGCGGCGGAGGCCAGCTCCTCCGCGATCATCAGGATCATGGCTCGCAGCTCAAAACCGAATAGCCAACGGCGCTCGTCCGATGGAGGGAGAGTGTTTGTAAGCAGCTTTCAGCTTCGCTCGCTGAACGTTCGGCATGTCATGACAGAAATCGTTCAGCGCCAAAAGAAAGGCGACCTTGGTCAGTTGATCAGGGCGGACTATGCCGCCGCATTGAAACAAAACGATCAGCTTTGATGCAAAATCTTCCTTACTATAGTCATTGGGATCGAACCATGTCTGCTTTGCCACCTCATTAAACACTATTCGAACTTTGCCAAATCGTTCGGCATCAGAGTGCCATTGGAGAGGCGTTGCAAACGCTCCATGGTATCCCTTTCAACCAGCCTAGCGCTGGAAGCGCCTAAAAGAACTATTGAATGCTTCCGGATTCAGGGGGCGGCTAAAGTACAGTTTGAGGACGCGTTGGCCGATCGCGCTCGATCCGTAGGGCCTTAAGCATTGCAGCCTTCTCGATCCGGGCGGCAACGTCACCCGTTGTAATGGGACGGAAGACCGTGTCGGTTTTCTCTCTGATGGGGCATTGGAACCGCTTTGAACGTTTTGACATGATCACAACCAAAGATGAACTGACGGAAGGCTGAGGCTGAGAATAGCCGCCGCACCAGCGATTAAGACAGAGGTCTCTATCAGCATGCGCATCGAGCGTCGTACTGTGTTGGCAATAAGAACGTTTTGCATTTCGGCTCCTTGTTATAATTATTTTCTAGGATTTAGGCATACTATCACATTTTTTAGAAAATTTTCATAATATTTTTGATTGTTAATTTTAGCGGTAACTTACTGTTTTGGCTCTGTCATTGGGAGAGATTGAATAGCCCCGAGTTTCGCAGAGATCTCGTGTCAGATTTTCTGCTGCTTCTCGAACTCGACAGGCGATAGCATCCCGTTCCTGACGTGTTTGCGTTTCGGCTTGTGGAACATCTCGATGTAATCGAACACGTCCCGACGTGCTTCATTGCGTGATCGGTAGACCCTGCCTGCATCGGAACTGCGCGGCTGCGATATCGATACAATTGCGACATGACATGCTAGAATGTCTACGAATGGTAGAATGGTTCGATTCCGGCGCTGGGCACCATCTTTTCTCCCAAATCATGCGGACAATGAAGCGCGACGCTGGCTTCGACCAATTCTTCGTTCAGATCGCGTTTTCGGATGAGTGCCCGCCGTGCATGCTTGGTCATTGAAGTGAAGATTTTTGCGTGCGGTGTTTTGATCGCAACCATCTTATGGTTGTGTTTCATTAATTCGGTGCATGATCCCATCAAGATATTGATGACATTCGGAATCAAGCGTACGAATTATTGACAGATCACCTATTGATTCGAAGCGAGTCATACCGCACTTTAGATACGGCGGGATAAAGTGATCTCGTAAAAGCCGGCGTTAATTGCAATAGCAAGCTACCGAGGCGCCATGTTAAACAACGATGTTCTGTTCAACACGTTCGCCCGTACTTTTGAAGCACGGCGCGAAGTCGAGATGTCATTCTCAGAATACCTGGAAGCCTGCCGGGACGACCCGCTCATGTACGCAAATGCGGCAGAGCGGCTACTGGCAGCCATGGGCGAACCACTGCTGATCGATACGGCCAAGGATACAAGGCTTGGGCGTATTTTCATGAACCGGACCATCCGGACTTATCCAGCTTTTTCGGGCTTTTTCGGCATGGAAGAGACGATCGAACGCATCGTCGCCTTCTTCCGACATGCGGCCCAGGGGCTGGAGGAGCGCAAGCAGATCCTCTATCTGCTCGGGCCTGTCGGCGGCGGCAAGTCATCGCTTGCCGAGCGGCTGAAATCCTTGATGGAAGTTCATCCCATCTATGTGCTGAAGGCCGGAAACGAGCTGAGCCCGGTCTTCGAAAGCCCGCTCAGCCTGTTCGATCCCGTCACCATGGGGCCGATGATCGAGGAGCGCTACGGCATTCCGCGTCGGCGTCTGACCGGGCTTATGAGCCCCTGGTGCCTCAAGCGGCTGGAAGAGTTCGAAGGCGATATTTCCCGCTTCCGCGTCGTCAGGATACAGCCCTCAAGGCTGCGGCAAATTGCCGTCGCCAAGACGGAACCGGGCGACGAGAACAACCAGGACATTTCCTCGCTGGTCGGCAAGGTGGATATCCGCAAGCTCGAAAGTCTCGCGCAGAATGATCCGGATGCCTATAGCTACTCCGGCGCATTGAACCGTGCCAACCAGGGCATTCTCGAGTTCGTCGAAATGTTCAAGGCGCCCATCAAGATGCTGCACCCGTTGCTGACGGCGACGCAGGAAGGCAATTACATTGGTACGGAAAATATCGGTGCGATACCCTTCTCCGGCATTATCCTGGCGCACTCAAACGAGTCGGAATGGCAGACATTCAAGGCGAACAAGAACAATGAGGCATTCATCGACCGTATCTGCGTGGTGAAAGTGCCTTATTGCCTCAGGGTCACCGAAGAGCAGAAGATCTACGAGAAGCTGATCGAGGAATCCGAGCTCAGCGACGCGCCCTGCGCGCCGTCGACCCTGGAAACGCTCGCCCGCTTCACGGTTCTGACGCGGCTTTCCAAGCACGAGAATTCGACCGCGTTCTCCAAGCTTCGGGTCTATGACGGCGAGAGCCTCAAGGAGACCGATCCGAGAGCGCGCAGCGTGCAGGAATATCGCGATACGGCCGGTGTCGATGAAGGCATGGATGGGGCCTCTACCCGTTTTGCCTTCAAAGTGCTGGCGGCGACCTTCAACTACGATACGACAGAAGTCGGTGCCGATCCGGTGCATCTGATGTACATGCTGGAGCAGGCAATCCGCAGGGAACAGCTGCCGCTTGAAACCGAGAAGCTCTATATCGAGTTTATCAAGAGCGAACTCGGACCACGCTACGCGGAGTTCATCGGCAACGAGATCCAGAAGGCCTATCTGGAATCCTATTCGGATTACGGACAGAACCTCTTTGATCGCTACGTCGACTATGCCGACGCCTGGATCGAGGATGTGGACTTCAAGGATCCCGATACAGGCCAGCTTCTGGACCGCGAGCTTCTCAACCAGGAGCTCACCAAAATCGAGAAGCCGGCCGGCATCGCCAATCCGAAGGATTTCCGCAACGAGGTCGTCAAGTTCTGCCTGCGGGCGCGAGCGAGCCACGGCGGCAAGAACCCGTCCTGGACCAGCTACGAGAAGATCCGTGAGGTCATCGAAAAGCGGATGTTCTCCCAGGTCGAGGACCTTCTGCCCGTCATCTCGTTCGGTTCCAAGAAGGATGGCGAGACGGAGAAGAAACATGGCGAATTCGTCGAGCGGATGGTCGCGCGGGGTTACACCGAACGGCAGGTCCGGCGCCTTGTGGAATGGTACATGCGTGTGAAACAGGCGGGATGAGCCACCAAGGAAGAAGGAATGCACATTGTTGACAGACGCCTGAACCCAGGCGGAAAAAGTCTGGAAAATCGTCAACGATTTTTGCGAAGAGCAAAAGCGCTGGTGCAGAGAGCGGTCTATGAATCCTCTCAAAATCGCGACATTCAGGACATTCTGAAGGGTGGCGAAGTCAGCATTCCCCTGGATGGAACCGAGGAACCTCGGTTCCATCGTGGCCCAGAGGGCCTGAAGGAACATATTCTTCCCGGTAATAAGGACTTCATCGAAGGTGATGTTCTGCCGCGGCCAGAAGGTGGCGGCGGCAAGGGTCGCGCCGGTGGTGACGGCTCCGGGGAGGATGCCTTCCGCTTCATCCTGACGCGGGATGAGTTCCTCGATCTCTTCCTCGATGATCTCGAATTGCCCGATCTTGCCAAGCGGCGGTTGATGTCGGCGGATCAGATCAACCCGGTGCGCTCAGGCTATTCGGTGACGGGATCTCCCGCCAATCTCGCCATCAACCGTACGATGCGGCTTGCGATGATGCGCCGTGTCGCGCTGCATCGCCCGAAGCCGGAAACGGTCGAAAAGCTCATCGAGGAGGCCGAGGAGTGCACGGACGAGAAGCGCCGCGCACAGCTCGAAGAAGAGATCAAGAGGCTGGAATCGAAGGTCCGGCGCATTCCCTATATCGACCCGATCGACATCCGCTATCGTCGTTTCGAGAACGAGCCGAAACCGGTGGCACAGGCCGTCATGTTCTGTCTGATGGACGTCTCCGGTTCGATGACCGAGCATATGAAGGATCTCGCCAAGCGTTTCTACATGCTCCTCTATATTTTCCTGACCCGGCAGTATCGCCGTGTGGAGATCGTCTTCATCCGCCACACTGACGTCGCCGAGGAGGTGGACGAGGAGACCTTCTTCCGCAGCCCTGCAACCGGCGGCACCCAGGTTTCGAGCGCGCTCGAGGCGATGCGGCGGATCGTGCGTGACCGCTTCCCGGCGTCCGACTGGAACATCTACGCCGCCCAGGCGTCGGACGGCGACAACGCCTATTCAGACAATGCGACGACGGCAGCGCTGATGACGAGCGAGATCCTGCCCGTCTGCCAATATTTCGCCTATCTCGAAGTGGGGGAATCGCGCAGCGTCGCAATCTCGTCCGGCTCGGCGATCTGGTCGCTCTACGAACGGCTGCAGGCGGGATGGCCGGTGCTTTCCATGCGGCGTGTCAGCGATCGCAGCCAGATCTATCCGGTCTTCCACGATCTCTTCCAGCGCCGGACGGCGGAAACAAGGAGCGGATGATGGCAAAGAAGGCATCGATGGAGCGGCTTTTCGAAGGCGCGGACTGGGATTTCGCCACCATCCAGCGAATTCACGATGCCTGCGAGAAGATCGCCGTTGGCGAGCTTGGTCTCGATGTCTACCCCAATCAGATCGAGATCATCACTGCCGAGCAGATGCTCGACGTCTATTCCTCGATCGGCATGCCGCTATTCTACAAGCATTGGTCCTTCGGCAAGCATTTCGCCCATCACGAAGCTTTCTATCGCAAGGGCCTGCGCGGCCTCGCCTATGAGATCGTCATCAACAGCTCGCCCTGTATCTCCTACCTGATGGAGGAGAATACGGCGACGATGCAGGCGCTCGTCATCGCGCATGCCGCCTTCGGCCATAATCATTTCTTCAAGAACAATTATCTTTTCAAGCTCTGGACCGATGCCGAAGGCATTCTCGATTATCTCAACTTCGCCAAGAGCTATATCGCGCGCTGCGAGGAGCGCTACGGTCACGCCGCGGTCGAGCGCACGCTGGATGCCGCGCATGCGCTGATGTCGCATGGCGTGCATCGCTATGCGGGCAAGAAGACGCCGGACCTGCGCGACGAGGAGAAGCGCGAGCGCGAGCGGCGCGAATATGACGAGAAGATCTTCAACGATCTCTGGCGCACGGTTCCGGCCGGGTCGGGCAAGAAGACACAGGATCTCGATCTGGAGCGCCGGCGTGCGCTGGCCGGTCTGCCGCAGGAGAACATTCTCTATTTCCTGGAAAAGATGGCGCCGCGGCTGAAACCCTGGCAACGCGAGATCATCCGCATCGTGCGGCATGTCGCGCAATATTTCTATCCGCAGAGCCAGACCAAGGTGATGAACGAGGGCACGGCGACCTATGTGCACTATCGCATCATGACGCGGCTGCACGAGCTTGGCGGCATCGGCGACGGCGATTTTCTGGAATTTCTGAAATCGCATACCAATGTGGTTTTCCAGCCGACCTTCAACGATCCCCGTTATTCCGGCCTCAACCCGTACGCGATCGGTTTTGCCATGATGCAGGATATCGAGCGCATCGTGACGAAGCCGGAGGAAGAGGATCGCCAATGGTTCCCGGAAATCGCCGGCACAGGCGATGCCATGGCGGTGCTGCGCGATCTCTGGGCCAATTATCGCGACGAGAGTTTCATTGCACAGTTCCTCAGCCCGCACCTGATGCGCAAGATGCGCATGTTCCAGCTGACGGACGATCCGGAGGAGGAAGAGGGGCTGAGGGTTGCAGCCATTCATGATGAGCGTGGCTACCGGCGTATCCGCCGCGAGCTGTCACGGCAATATGATGTCGGCTGGATCGATCCGCATATCGAGATCGTCGATGTCGATCTTGCCGGCGATAGGCGGCTGCTGGTCAAGCATACGGTGCTGAACGGCGCGATGCTCGACGACATGGATGCCAAGCGCGTGCTGCAGCATCTGGCCGATCTCTGGAGCTATGACGTGCTGATGCAAGAGGTCGATCGCTCGGGCGCGGTGCTGCGCGATCATCTTGTGCATCCACGGTCTTCGGCGCTTGCGGCGTAAACACCTCTATCCCCGTTTTATGTCTTCGGCAGCCGGTGGTGGCCGCTCACCTGCATGCCATCCTCAGGCTGCAACTTCAGAAAGCCGGGTATGCCGAGCAGCGGGATGACCGCCATCAGCAAAAATGCAATGTGGAATTTCTCCGGCGTCAGCGGCGATCCATCCAAGGTCACCAGCCCCAGTAGCATGGCGGCGACGGAGACGCCGAAGCTGACGCTCAATTGCTGCAGCACGCCGCCCAAGCTGGTGGCGCGGCTGAGCTGTGCCGCCGGGGTATCGGAATAGGACAGCGTATTGGACGTCATGAACTGACCGGCCCGCGCCAGCCCGAAGATGAAAACATAGACGATGATGAACCAGTGCGGCGTGTCGGGCGTGATCAATGCGAAGCCCGCGACGACGGCGGCACCGAATACGGCGCTCCAGGTGAGCATGCGATCGAAGCCATAGAGCTTCAGCAGTTTTGCCGAGACCGGCCGCACGACAAGCGCGCTCAGGGCGCTGACGAAAGTCAGCGTGCCCGAGACGATCGGGCTCAAGCCGAAGCCGACCTGCAGCATCAGCGGTAGCAGGAAGGGCACGCCATTCAGCCCGACACGACAGATGCCGCCGGCAAGGGTGCCGATGCGGAAGGTGCGCAGCTTGAAGAGGGTAAGATCCACGGCTGGCGACGCCGCCGTTTTTGCGTAGCGGATGAAACCGACGAGCAGCAGGCCTGCTGCAGCAAGCGTGAGGACAATAGCCCAGCCGGGGATCGTCGGCCGGCCGATATTTTCGATGCCGTATTGTAGCAGCACGCAGCCGAGGCCGACCATGACGAAGCCGGGAAAATCGAATTTGATCGTAGCGTCGCGTTCGGTATCCTCGACATAGCGCAGCGCCATGGCCATGCCGATCATCCCGAAGGGCAGGTTTACCCAGAAAATCCAGCGCCAGGACAGATAGGTCGTCAGAAAGCCACCGAGCACCGGCCCGATCACTGGTCCGATGACGGCGGGCAGGGTCATGTAGGTCATGGCAGTCACGAGCTGGCTGCGCGGGAAACTGCGGATGAGGATGAGGCGCCCGACCGGCGTCATCATCGCGCCGCCGAAGCCCTGCAGCGCGCGCGTAGCGATGAGCATCGGCAGGCTGGTCGCCAGCCCGCAGAGGATCGAGCCGATCGTGAAGATGAAGAGGGAAAGCGTGAAGATGCGCCGGGCGCCGAAGCGATCCGCAAACCAGCCGCTCACCGGAATGAACATGGCGAGCGTCAGAATATAGGTCGTGACAGCCAGATTCATGCGAAGCGGCGTCGTATCGAGGCTCTTGGCGATATCGGGAACGGCGGTAATGAGAATGGTCGAATCCAGCTGCTCCATCAGGAAGGCGACGGCGACCACGGCGGGGATGATGTAGCGCAGGCGGGGATTGCGTTCGACCGCAAAAGTCTGACCCTGCGGATTGGGATCTATCGAATCCATGGAATGTAACGGCTTTCCAACGCCCGGCTGGGGACCGGCGCGTTTGACGATTTGCATGGATCCCTTCGGAAACCGCCTCGTGCTCTCGGGAAACATGGTGCTGGCGGCCGGTGATCCGCCGGCCATCGGAATCGTCGCCTATATGAGCACTACCGATGGCGCAGCGCAACAAAAACCGACGCGCATGAATATTTGACACCGTTTGTAAAATCGGGCGCTTCGCGGTGTGGACAGCGGATTCATTTCTTTCCGTCCCACCTTCGCGCCTCAGACATTGTCATCGACCCTCGGTGAAGGCGACGCTTGCAAATCAAAATCTAAACTTCGGACAGCCACGTACCAGAAAGCATAGCCCGCGATACCGCCGCTTATAGTAAGCACAAGGACATCAAACCTATTGGAGCCGCTTTGAAAGCCCCATGAATGAGCTGTCCAGTATCCAGCAATAGCTCCAGCTATCGGATAATAATAGGAGGGTCGCCCGAGCAATTCGCCGACGCAGATCGCCACTAGAGCGGCCTTCCACGTGATCAGGAGAGCCATCGGTACCATAGCGAAGCTAAGGCTGACCAATGCCAGCGGCACAGATACTCCCTCAGCGATTGAGTTAAAATCAGAGGCGAATGAAATCAAAGAATACGAAACGATAGCGAAATATTCAGCAACCAGCAGAGCGAAGATATTCATGAAAATCATCTTCTTGATGTTTGATTTGGCTGCTTTTGGCTCCATCTCTATCTCCGTTTCATCACATGATGGCGCGTAGCCCCCTGAGTGCTTGCTCATTGGTTGTATTCGTAACATACACCATGAAAGAGCGGCAAATACGTGCGTGCGCCGAGATCTAATTGGTCGACGGGGGAGAGGGCAATGTCCAGCGTGCCTTGTCGAAGACGATCGCGGTTCGGAGCTGCTCCGGCGAGGTTCTGCGCAACTCCAGCTGCAGATTGAAATTGTTGTTGCTCTGGAATTCCTTGAAGAAGGCAAGCTTGGCGCCGAAGGCTTGCAGCGTCACGTCCTGCAGCTTGCCGATTGTCTCGAGCGCGGCCTGAAAGTCCAACCAATGGGTCTCGTTCAGCAATAGGACGACAGTATCGACAAAGGTGCCGGCAACGGCCTTTCCGTCGTCATTGTCCGGCATGATGACCTTGATGCGGATGGCATCGATTTCACCTGATGGTTTGCCCCTGGCGATGATGAAGAAGGAAGCCGCCTTGGGATCGCCATAGGCGCCCTTCTGAACGGCATAGCTGCACTCCGAAGTGCCGGCGCCCAGCTCGCTTTGCCGCCATTCGCCTACGGATAGGCCGAATTTCTGGAGATCAGCGCAAAGCGTCTGGCCCGATATCCGCCAGCTTCGCACGAAGGCACTCAGCAGCGCGTCGATAGGCTCGTCCAGCAGATGGGATCTTTTCTTGACGAATGGCTTGGCAGTGACGGTCGCTGGCTTGACGCGGACGCTGCTTGATGCCGGGGCTGATGTCTTTGGCGCCGCTGCCGGAGGCGTGGCTGCATGAGATGGCTGCGGTTCCTGCGCGGGCGCCGTCGGCACTGCTGCGTGTTGTTCCGGTTTCGGAAACAGATTGAGATGATAACGATCATCCAGCGCCCGCAGATTGCGCATATCGTTAGCCAGGAGCGCGGTTGCGAGAATGATCGAACCGATGACAACGGCGGCAATCCAAAAGACAGCTCTGCTTTTCTTGCGAGGTGGCGCCACCGACATGGTTCAGATCACAGCTACTCCCGAGGAAACTTACCTTGCTGCAATAACTGTATGTTGAGCAGCCATGTTCATGGCTACAGCATATGCGTTTATGAACGATTGATCATTCTAATGTTTCTTTGTCAATTCATGATGTTGCTCAAAGCAGATCACGATCTTGGGCAATCGGTTTTTCCGGCTTTTTGCGTGTCTTGTCGCAAAGCTGCTGCCCGCTCCTGTGCAATCTGTTCTAGACGAAATATGCCTTGAGTGCCTTGATGGTGGCGGCATCCGTGCGGCGGGCCGATGGCGCCGAGAAGCCAAGGGTGACGGCTCGCTCATCCATCTCGGAGACGGGTGCCGAGCAAGAGGCATGGATCTCGCTGATCTGCAGGCGCGGCCATAACTGGCCGACCGTCGCAAGCGTCACGCCGGAGCCAGGCATGACGGAGATGCGACCAGCGGCGGCTGCAATCGCCTGTTCGAGCACGGCGAGCCCTTCCGCCGCGGTCTTTGCGCCGCCGGATGTCAGGATGCGTTCGAAGCCGAGGGAGATCGCGACATCGACGGCTTCCTCGACGTCGGGCACCAGATCGAAGGCGCGGTGCAGCGTCTTGCCGAGGCCTTCCGCATAGGTGGTGAGAGCCGAGAGCGTGTCAACATCAAGTCGCCCATCGGGCAGGGAGGCACCGAGCACGACGCCCGCCAGACCGAGGGTCCGCGTCGCATCGATGTCGCGCTTCATAATGTCAAGTTCATCCGCCGAATAGACGAAGCCGCCGGCGCGCGGACGGATAATGGCGTATGCCGGGACGGGCATCCTCGCCGCTGCGGCCATCAGCCCGGCACTCGGCGTCAGCCCACCAAGGGGAAGCGCGCTGCAAAGCTCAATACGATCGCCGCCGCCCTCGACGGCGGCCTTGAGGCCGGCAATATCTTCGACGCAGACCTCAAGCAGCATGGATAGGCTCTCCGGCATATCGCAGGCCCAGCAGGGCGGCACCGATGAGGCCCGGTTCCAGCTTGCACTCGCTCGGCACGACGAGAGGCCGGCCGAACTTGCGCAGGATGCGGGCACGCACAGCCTCGTCGAGCCGCACCAGGAGCGGTTCGACGTTGGAAAGGCCGCCGCCGACGGGCACGATGGTCGCGCCGGTTATGTTGATGGTCAGCGCCAGCGGCGAGGCGACCAGATCGACCATCACGTCGATCGTGCGTTCCGCGCGGCTTTCGCCCTTCAGCCAGTCGCCGATGATCTCTTCGCTGGAAAGTTCCAGTCCGTGAAGCGTCTTGTGCAGGCGTTCGATACCGCGGGCGCCACCGACCGTGTCGACGCAGCCCTTTTGGCCGCAGCCGCAGGGATAGGCGGGAATGGCAACCGGCGGATTGCCGGCAAGGGAGGCGATGATCGGGCCGTGGCCCCATTCCCCGGCAAAGCCGCCGGCTGCATTGACCAGCCGGCCATCAGCGACAAGGCCACCACCGACCCCGGTGCCAAGAATGGCGCCGAACACGATGCGATGGCCGCGGCCTGCGCCCGACATGGCTTCGGCCATGGCGAAGCAATCGGCATCGTTGGCAATCAGCACGGGATAGCCGAGTTCCGCTTCCAGATCGGCGGCAAGGTGTCGGCCGTGAATGCAGGGAATATTGGCGCAGGTGAGTGCCTGCGTATCGGGGTCGACCACACCGGCGATGGAGAAGGAGAGGCAATCCGGCTTGCCTTGCGCCTCCGCTATCACCTCGCGCAGGGCGCCAACGAATTCGGCGAAATCGTGCCTGGGCGTCGGGCGCCGCGCCAGCGGCACGATATCCGTCATGGAGCGGGCAATGCCGCCTTTGATGGCGCTGCCGCCGATGTCGAAGGAAACGATCATGAATGCCGACCTGCTGGAAACATGGCGCACTTGCTCGCACCCTTTGCCGGTCTTTGCAAGATCAATCCGGTGCGGGCCAATCCTTCCCGGGCGGGCAGTCGTCAATCCGTTGTCGGAAGCGGCAAGGTGATTCTTGCTTCGAAGCCATCGGTCCTGCCGGCCGCCGGCGAGAGCAGATCGAGATGACCGCCGATCTGGCCAACGATGCGCTCGACGATCGACAATCCCAGGCCTGAGCCCGCCGCTTTCGTCTTGCCGCGCCAGAAACGCTTCTTTAGGCCCGCAAGCTCATTGGCGGACAGCACGGCGCCGCCATTGACGACCCGGACGGTGCGGTCGTCGACGCTGACCGTCACTTCCTCATCGGCCGGGCCGTGGATCAAAGCGTTTTCGATCAGATTGCGTATCACGATCGCAAAGGCGTCGATATCGACATTGCGGAGCAATTTTCCCGAAGTCTCGTTTTCCAACAGGACGCGGCCCGCCGTGCCGGTATCGCGGTCGTAATCGCCGATGACGGTTTCGATGACGGCCGTAAGATCGGCCGGTTTGTCGCCGGTGCCGATACCGGCCTGAGCACGAGAAAGCTGCAGCAGCTTTTCCGCCAACCGGCTGAGATTGGAGAGAGATGTTTCGATGCGGCCGGCGCGTTCCGCCAGTTGCCCTTGCGGCAATTCGGCGATCAGCCGCTGCGTCTGGGCAAGCGCTCCCGCAATCGGAGTGCGCAGCTCATGGGCGCTGTTGGCGGTGAATTCCCGCTCCGCTTCAAGGGCGAGCCGCAGGCGTTCGAGCAGCAGGTTGACGGAACGGGCGATCGGCTGCAGTTCGAGCGGCAGCGTTTCGCTCTCGAGGGGCGCCATGTTGCCGCCGTCCTTGGTGGCGATCTCGGAGCGCAAGCGGTCGATCGGCCGCAGCGATCGGCCAACGATGATGCCGATGGCAATGATGCTCGCCGGAATGAGCGCCAGCAGCGGCCAGAGCAGCGCGACGCCGCTCTCGCGCAATGCCTCGCGGCGATTCTTGAAGGCATCGGCGACATGCAGGAAGATCGTCCCATCAGCCGAGGATTCGGTATAGATCCGGTATCGTGATGTATTGTGGAAGCCGATTGCCAGCGGCACCTCATAGGCGGTTGGAGGGGCATCGTGGGAATGCAGGATGACCTTGCCGTTCCCATCGAGCACTTGGTAGGTCAGATATTCGCGGTTCAGCCCCTTGTTGAGCGCTTCCAGGCTCTGGGGATCGCCGGAATGGTCGCGGTTGGCGAGATCGTCGAGCACCAGCGGCAGTAGACGCTCGGCGGTTTCCTGCAATGCGCCGTCGAAGGTTTCCGAGAGTTCCTTGTTGACGACATAAACGCCAATGCCGACCGCGATCAGCCAGAAGATGACGACCGTGCCGGTCAGCGCAGTGATCAGACGCCGGGTGATGCTGGCGCGGCTCGCGGTTTTGGCCTCACTCATCGTTCGCCCAGGCAATAGCCGACACCGCGGGCCGTCTTTATGCGATCCTTGCCGATCTTCTTGCGCAGGCGGCTGACATAGACTTCCACCGTGTTGCTCTCGATCTCGGAGCCGAAGGCATAGAGCGCTTCCTCTATCTTGTCCTTGGAGACGATGGCGCCCGGCCGCGTGATCAATAGGTCGAGCACGGCCCATTCCCGGCCGGTCAGGATGATATCCTTGCCTGCCAGCTTGACGCGGCGCTGCGGTTGATCGATTTCCAGGTCGTCGAAGCGCAGGGTCGGCTGCGGGCTGCCCGCATACCGTCGGGCAACCGCCAGGATGCGGGCCGTGAGTTCGCCGAGATTGAACGGCTTGACGAGATAATCGTCGGCACCGCTGTTCAGGCCCTCTATCCGGTCGGAAATCTGGTCGCGTGCCGTCAGGATGATGACGGGGGTTTCATCCGGCCTGCGGCGCAGCCGCTTCAAGAAATCGATGCCGCTGCCGTCCGGAAGTTGCAGATCCAGCAGGACGAGGCCGTATTGCACGGCGCTGGTGACCTCTTCCGCATCGGCTAGGTTCTTGACCCAATCCACGGCGTGAGGCCCTGCCGCGATATGGTCGCGAACCGCACCGCCGATCGTGTCGTCGTCCTCCACCACAAGAATGCGCACCTGCACCTCTCAACCGTTGAACGTACTTCAGTTAATGCCGACGGACCTATCGGGTCAATAACGGCTGAAATAAGCCATGGCTGGATGCACAGTTCATGGCTCGCTAACACAGCGAAAACGTTCCCGGTACCTATGGACAGACAGAAACGCGATGGTTACTTGTGCGGAGAATGAGGCGGCACGGGTGCCGCCGGAGGCTATTGGAGGATCTCGGTCATGCTGAAGGGAATTTCCCCGCTGTTGAATGCGGATGTGCTCTACGCACTCAAATCCATGGGGCATGGCGATATGCTCGCTGTCGTCGACACGAATTTCCCCGCCGAATCGGTCGCAAGCCAGACCGTTCTGGGCGAACTGCTGCGTATCGACAACGTGTCGTCTGCCGAAGCGGTTGCGGCGATCCTGTCGCTGATGCCGCTCGATACCTTCATCGATGATGCGGCGGCACGCATGGAAGTGGTTGGTGCGCCGGATGAGGTGCCGCAGGTGCAGCGTGAAGTTCAGGCTGTGATCGACAAGGCCGAGGGCAAGCATTGGCCGCTGACGCCGGTCGAGCGTTTTGCCTTCTATGAGCGTGCCAAGGATGCCTTTTGCGTCATTCAGACCGGCGAGCGCCGTTTCTACGGTTGTTTTACCTTGACCAAGGGCGTCATCCCGCCGGAAGCTGAGTGATCAGGCACGCTTGATCCGGATGGCGGCAAGGGCGCTGTTTCGATAAAGGAAGGCGATGGCGAGAAAGCTGGATTCCCAGGGACGGCTTGATGATGCGGCGCGAGCCGGTTGGCTCTATTATGTTGCCGGCCGCACGCAGGACGAAATCGCCGTCGCGATGGGAGTATCCAGGCAGTCGGCCCAGCGGCTGGTGTCGCTTGCCGTCGCCGAGCGGCTGATCAAGGTCCGGCTGGACCATCCGATCGCCGCGTGTCTGGAATATGCGGCAGAGCTCAAGAAGAAATTCAATCTACGGCATGTCGATATTGTGCCGAGCGATTCAGACAGCACATCCTCCACCATTGGCATTGCCGAAGCGGGTGCTGCCGAAATCGAGCGCTGGCTGCGGCGGCCCGACCCGATCGTGCTGGCGATCGGCACGGGGCGCACGCTGAAGGCTGCGGTCGATCAGCTGCCGGCGATCGAATGTCTGCAGCACCGGGTTGTGTCGCTGACGGGCAATATCGGCCCCGACGGTTCGGCCGCCTATTACAACGTCATCTTCAGCATGGCCGATGTCGTCAAGGCGCGGCATTTTCCGATGCCGCTGCCGGTGCTGGTGTCTTCCGCCGAGGAGCGCGAACTATTGCATGCGCAGGCGCTGGTGCGCTCGACGCTCGATATCAGCGCGCAGGCCGACGTGACCTTCGTCGGCATCGGCGAGATGGGTGTCGAGGCGCCGCTCTGCCTCGACGGTTTCCTTGAAAGAGATGAGATGCTTGCCCTGATGGACCGGGGCGCTGCCGGCGAGATCTGCGGATGGGTTTTCGATGGCAATGGCAAGCTCATGCCCGATGATGTCAACGAGCGTGTCGCCAGTGCGCCCTTGCCGTCGCGCGATACCTGCAGCGTCATCGGAATCGCCAAGGGCCGACGCAAATTCGAGGCAATCAAGGCGGCCGTCGTCGGTCAGCAGATCAATGGTTTGATCACCGACGAGGCAGTTGCCGAATTTTTGCTCAAGGCGTGAGCAAAAAATTTAACTCATAAAAACAAAAGGATAGGCTGCTTGCTCGGCAATGCAGCAACGAATCTGCATTGACATTTTGTCGCAAGAAGTGAGTAATTGCCCACGAGCAAAGCGAATGCTCATTTTAATCTTCTGGGAGGAAGATATGAAATTGAAAACTTTACTGCTGAGCGCCTGCTCGGCCTTGATGTTCGCCGGCCTGGCATCTGCCGAAACCCTCACGATTGCGACGGTCAATAACGGCGACATGGTCCGTATGCAGAAGCTTACGGACGATTTCAAAGCCAAGAACCCCGGCATCGACCTTCAATGGGTCACGCTCGAAGAAAACGTATTGCGCCAGAAGGTTACGACCGACATCGCTACCAAGGCCGGCCAGTACGACGTGCTGACCATCGGCACCTACGAAGTGCCGATCTGGAGCAAGCTCGGCTGGCTTGCCTCGCTCGACAAGCTTTCCGCCGACAAGGACTATGCGGTGGATGACCTTCTCCCGGCCATTCGCAGCGGTCTGACAACCGACGGCAAGCTCTATGCAGCACCGTTCTACGGCGAAAGCTCGATGGTGATGTACCGCAAGGACCTGTTCGAAAAGGCCGGTCTTAAGATGCCGGACGCACCGACCTGGGACTTCGTTGCCGATGCGGCCCGTAAGATCACCGACAAGGACCATGAAGTCTACGGCATCTGCCTTCGCGGCAAGGCTGGCTGGGGCGAGAACATGGCGTTCTTGACGGCGATGTCGAATTCGTTCGGCGCTCGCTGGTTCGATGAGAAGTGGAAGGCACAGTTCGACCAGCCGGAATGGAAGGACACGCTCGACTTCTACGTCAAGCTGATGAAGGATGCCGGCCCTCCGGGTGCTTCTTCCAACGGCTTCAATGAGAACCTGGCCCTGTTCCAGTCCGGCAAGTGCGGCATGTGGATCGACGCCACCGTTGCTGCTTCCTTCGTTTCCGATCCGAAGGAATCGAAGGTCGCCGACAAGGTCGGCTTCGCTCTGGCTCCGGATAAGGGCCTCGGCAAGCGCGGCAACTGGCTCTGGGCATGGAACCTCGCCATCCCGGCTTCGTCGAAGAAGGCTGAAATCGCAGAAAAGTTCATCTCCTGGGCAACCAGCAAGGAATACACCAACCTTGTCGCTCAGAAAGAAGGCTGGCTGAATGCACCTCCCGGCACCCGTACGTCGCTCTATGCGAGTGCGGACTACCAGAAGGCAGCGCCTTTCGCCAAGATGACGCTCGACTCGATCAACTCGGCTGATCCGACACATCCGACCGTCAAGCCTGTGCCCTATGTTGGCGTCCAGTTCGTCGCCATCCCTGAATTCCAGGGTATCGGCACTGCTGTCGGTCAGCAGTTCTCGGCCGCTCTCGCCGGCCAGATCTCGGTCGATCAGGCTCTGAAGGCTGCCCAGCAACTGACGGAACGCGAAATGAAGAAGGCCGGCTATCCGAAGTAAGGGCCTTCGAAGCTAAGGAAAGCAGCGGCCCCCTCTCGAGCACTGCTTTCCTCTAGGCCGCCGAGCGCCGAACTGCCCTTGGCGGCCCTTTTGTTTCAGCCGGTCCGCGGCCACCCCCTCCTTTAAAGATAGGTCGGTACTTGCCATGGCAACGTTGCACACCCGTTCCACCGCACGCGTCATGATGGCGCCTTCGGTTCTGCTCCTCTTTGCTTGGATGATCGTCCCGCTCGTGATGACGATCTATTTCTCGACGCTGAACTACAATCTGCTGAATCCCGGCACGCACGATTTCCTCGGGTTTCTCAACTACGAATACTTCATCACCGATCCGGCCTTCCTCAGCTCGCTGATCGTGACGTTGCTGCTTGTCGGCGGTGCGTTGCTGATCACGGTCGTCGGCGGCATTGCGCTGGCACTCCTTCTTGATCAGCCGATCTTCGGCCAGGGCATCGTGCGCATGTTGGTGCTTGCGCCCTTCTTCGTGATGCCGACGGTCGCAGCCCTCATCTGGAAGCATATGTTCATGAACCCGGTGAACGGGCTCCTGGCACATCTCTTCCGGTTCTTCGGGCTTGATCCGCTGACCTGGCTGGAGACGGTTCCGCTGCTGTCGATCATCATCATCATCGCCTGGCAGTGGCTGCCTTTCGCGACACTTATCCTGCTGACTGCCCTGCAGTCGCTGGATGAGGAGCAGAAGGAAGCTGCCGAGATGGATGGCGCCGGACCGGTTTCGAAGTTCATCCATATCATCCTGCCGCATCTGGCGCGGGCCATCACCGTCGTCATCCTGATCGAGACGATCTTCATGCTGTCGGCCTTCGCCGAGATCCTCGTCACCACCAACGGCGGTCCGGGCACGGCGACGACGAACCTCACTTATCTCGTCTATTCGCAGATCGTTCTGTCGCAGGACGTCGGCGGCGCATCGGCGGGCGGCATCATCGCCGTCATCCTCGCCAATATCGTCGCGATCTTCCTGATGCGCGCAGTCGGCAAGAATCTGGAGGCTTGAGATGGCACGCAAAGTCACCACGCAACGCAAGATCGTTGTATCGATCGCCGCCTGGATCGTGGCAATCCTTATCTTCTTCCCGATCCTGTGGACGATCCTGACGAGCTTCAAGACGGAAGGCGATGCGATTGCCTCGCCGCCGCAGTTCCTCTTCTTCCACTGGACGCTGGAGAACTATTTCGAGGTGCAGTCGCGCTCGGACTACTTCCTCCACTTCGGCAACTCGGTCATCATCGCCTTTGGTTCGACCTTTCTCGGCCTGCTCGTCGCAGTACCCGCCGCCTGGGCCATGGCATTCTCGCCGACCAAGCGGACCAAGGACGTCCTGATGTGGATGCTGTCGACGAAAATGATGCCGCCGGTCGGCGCCTTCATCCCGATCTACCTGTTGTTCCAGAGCTTCGGTCTCCTGAACAACCAGTTCGCCAGCCGGGTGGGCATGGTCGTCGTGCTGATGCTCATCAACCTGCCGATCATCGTCTGGATGCTCTACACCTACTTCAAGGAAATTCCTGGCGAAATCCTCGAAGCGGCCCGCATGGACGGTGCGACGCTGGCAAAAGAGATCATCTATGTCCTGACGCCGATGGCGATTCCCGGCCTTGCCTCGACGATGCTGCTCAACATCATCCTCGCCTGGAACGAGGCCTTCTGGACGCTCAACCTCTCCGCGGTCGATGCGGCGCCGCTGAGCACCTTCATCGCCTCCTATTCCAGTCCCGAGGGCCTGTTCTATGCCAAGCTTTCGGCGGCATCGACCATGGCGATCGCTCCGATCCTGATCCTTGGCTGGTTCAGCCAGAAGCAACTCGTTCGCGGCCTGACCTTCGGCGCGGTTAAGTAAGGAAGAGAAACATGGGTAGTATTGTTCTCAAACAAGTCTCCAAGGTCTTCGGCGAAGCCAAGGTCATTCCTTCCATCGACCTCGAGATCGACAACGGCGAGTTCGTGGTATTCGTCGGCCCGTCGGGCTGTGGCAAGTCGACGCTGCTGCGTCTGATCGCCGGCCTCGAAGACGTCTCCGGCGGTCAGATCATGATCGACGGTAAGGACGGCACCAATCTGAAGCCGTCCGATCGCGGCCTTGCCATGGTGTTCCAGTCCTACGCGCTTTATCCGCATATGAGCGTGCGCAAGAACATCGCCTTTCCGCTGAAGATGGCGAACATGCCGCAGGCGGAAATCGACAAGAAGGTTGCGGATGCCGCGCGGGTCCTCAACCTGACTGACTATCTGGAGCGCAAGCCGCGCCAGCTTTCCGGCGGTCAGCGCCAGCGTGTCGCCATCGGCCGCGCCATCGTGCGCCAGCCGGCCGCCTTCCTATTCGACGAGCCCTTGTCGAACCTCGATGCAGCGCTGCGCGTCAACATGCGCCTTGAGATCAGCGAGCTGCATCAGCAGCTGAAGACGACGATGGTCTATGTGACGCACGACCAGGTCGAGGCCATGACCATGGCCGACAAGATCGTCGTGCTCAACCGCGGCAATATCGAACAGGTCGGCTCGCCGCTGGAGCTCTACCGCAGCCCGCGCAACCTCTTCGTCGCCGGCTTCATCGGCTCGCCGAAGATGAATTTCGTCAAGGGCGCCTATGCCCAGAGCCTCGGCGGCGACACGATCGGCGTCAGGCCGGAACATACCCTGCTGTCGACTACCGCAGGCGACTGGCAGGGCAAGGTGCTCGTGGCCGAACATCTCGGTTCCGACACTTTCCTGCACATCGACGTTGACGGGATCGGCACGGTGACTGCGCGCGGCTCGGGCGATTTCCCGGCCCGGGCCGGCGATACCGTCTACCTGACACCGGACAAGGCGCATATTCACCGGTTCAACGCCGAAGGGCTTGCGATTTCAGCCTAAAAGCCAAGGCCGTGTGCGCTGGAGCGGGCACGGCCGACGCATCTGTTCCGGTTCGCATCATCGATCTGCGTGCACCGGTCAAGCATACCAGCCGGCGCGGGTTTCCCAGCCGCCCGGAGCCAAGACCTTTCAGAAGGACCAGAGACATGACGTGCAAATTATCGCTCGCAACTCTCCAGCAGGCGGCTGCAAAGGTGGCCATTCCTGCCTATGACCGGAAGTCGCTTTCGGCTGGTATCGTGCATTTCGGTGTCGGCAATTTCCATCGTGCCCATCAGGCAATCTATCTCGATGACCTTTTCAATACGGGCGAGGCGCATGACTGGGCAATCATCGGCGCCGGCGTATTGCCGTCGGATGCAGCCATGCGTGAAAAGCTGGCCGCCCAGGACTTCCTGACGACCGTTGTCGAGCAGGACAACAACCGCACGGCTGCGCGTGTCACCGCGCCCATGATCGACATCCTGCCGGTCGGCGACGCCAGGGCGATCATTGCCAAGCTCGCTGACCCGACAATCCGCATCGTCTCGATGACGATTACCGAGGGTGGCTACTTCATCGATGCTTCGGGCAAGTTCAATCCCGCCCATCCGGCAATCGTGGCCGATGGGCAGAACCCGGATGCGGCGAAGACGGTGTTCGGCCTGATCGTCGCCGGTCTGAAGGCGCGTCGCGCTGCCGGCCTGCCACCCTTCACCGTCATGTCCTGCGACAATATCCCCCATAATGGCGGCGTCACCAAAGCCGCCGTCGTCGGCACGGCAAAGCTTTCCGACCCGGCCTTTGCCGATTGGATCGCCGCGAACGTCGCCTTTCCGAACGGCATGGTCGACCGCATCACGCCGGCAACGGGTGCGCGTGAGATCGACTTGCTTAAAGAAGCTTTCGATATCGAAGACAACTGGCCGGTCTATTGCGAAGAGTTCAAGCAATGGGTGCTGGAGGACAATTTCCCGGCCGGTCGCCCGCCGCTTGAAAAGGTCGGCGTCACCTTCGTGCCCGACGTCACTCCCTATGAGCACATGAAGATCCGCATCCTCAATGGCGGCCATGCGGCCATCGCCTATCCGGCGGCGCTGATGGATATTCATTTCGTGCATGAAGCTATGGAAGAGCCGCTGATCCGCGCCTTTCTGGCCAAGCTCGAAAATGACGAGATCATCCCCGTCATCCCGCCGGTGCCAAATACCGTGCTTGCGGATTACTTCAAGCTGATCGAACACCGCTTCGCCAATCCAAAGATCGCCGATACCATCCCGCGCCTGGCGCAGGACGGCTCGAACCGCCAGCCGAAATTCATCCTGCCATCGACGGCCGATCGTCTCCGCCGCGGCGAGGATATTGTCGGCCTATCGCTCGTTTCAGCGTTGTGGTGCCGTTACTTCGCCGGCAAGAGCGACAGCGGCAAGGAGATCGTCTTCAACGATGCCAGCGCCGATCGACTGCATGAGGCGGCCCTCAAGGCGAAGGACGATCCGAATGCCTTCCTCGTGTTCGACGACATCTTCGGAGATGTCGCCAAATCCGATCTTTTCCGCAAGCGCTTTGCGCATGCACTGAAAACGCTGTGGGAAAAGGGTACCCGCGTCACCCTGCAGCTATACTTGGACAACAAACTCGCGGAATAATTTCGAACGGTCGGACTTCTCCTGTTCCGGCCGTTTTCCATTGTCCCGCCGGTATTTCGGGCATGACAGGGCTACGAATAGAATTCAGGTTGGATCTGTGATGGCGGATGCGGGAACAGGGCTCGTAATCTTCGATTGCGATGGTGTGCTTGTCGACAGCGAGCCGCTGTCGGTCGGCGTGCTCATTCAGGCGATGCATGATGTCGGCGTCGAGATGAGCGAAGAGGATGTCTATAGCCGCTTCCTCGGCAAGAGCCTGGCGACGCTCGTTGATACGATGCAGACGGAATTCGACGTCTTTATCGATCAGGCATTTCTCGACCGCATCCGCAACGATCTCTATGAACGCTTCAAGCATGAGCTGAAGCCGATCGACGGTATTGGCGCGACGCTGGATGCGCTTTCGCTGCCGCGCTGCGTCGCCTCGTCCAGCCAGCTGGAGCGCATCCGCCTCTCGCTCGGCGTGACCGGACTGCTGGACAGACTGGAGCCGAATATATTCAGTGCCAGTATGGTGAAACGCGGCAAGCCGGCGCCGGATCTTTTCCTCTATGCGGCCGAAAAGATGGGCGTGGCGCCGAAGGATTGCATCGTCGTGGAAGATAGCCCGGCGGGCATCACGGCAGCGCGCGCCGCCGGCATGACGGTCTTTGCCTTCACCGGTGGTTCGCATGCCCATTCGCCGAGTTACCGGGCGGAGTTGGAGCAGCTTTCGCCGGAAGTCGTGTTTGACGCGATGCCGGAATTGATACAACTTGTCCGCAACAAGAGATAAGTGGGCGGGACCTCTTTTGCATGCGTGATCACGTGGTTGCGGTCGATATCGGCACAGGCAGCGCGCGCGCTGGTGTCTTCACCGCGAGCGGTTCACTGCTGGGTAAAAGCGAACATCCGATCCTGATGAATCGCCCGCGTGAAAACCACGCCGAGCATGATTCTGAAGACATATGGACTGCCGTCTGCACCGTCGTTCGCGCAGCGGTAAAGGCTGCCGGCGTCGACTCCTCCGTCATCGGCGCGATCGGCTTCGATGCGACCTGCTCGCTGGTCGTGCGTGACCGCGATGGCGGGCAGCTCACCGTTTCCACCGGCGGCGAGAAAAGGTTCGACACCATCGTCTGGCTCGATCATCGGGCGTTGGCTGAGGCGGATTACTGCACGGCGACGAAGCACGCGGTTCTTGAATATTCCGGCGCGTTCATGTCGCCCGAAATGGAAATGCCGAAGCTGATGTGGCTGAAGGAAAACCTGCCGGAAACCTGGGCTGAGGCCGGCTATTTTTTCGACCTCGCCGATTTCATGACATGGAAGGCGACCGGTTCACTTGCACGGTCGCGTTCGACGCTGGTGGCGAAATGGAACTATCTTGCGCATCGCGAGCCGGGCTGGCAGGCCGATTTCCTCAATGTGATCGGCCTTGGCGATCTGCGCGAACGCGGCAGCCTGCCTGACGAGAGCGTTGCCGTTGGACGGTCTATCGGCACACTGACGGCCGAGGCGGCGCAAGCGCTGGGTCTCGACCGTAAATGCCATGTCGGTGCGGGCATGATCGACGCCTACGCGGGCGCGCTTGGCGCGCTTGCAGCCCATGCCGGCGACGCCACCACGTTGGAACATCAACTGGCGCTGATTGCGGGAACCTCGAGCTGCGTGGTTTCCTTTGCGCGCGAGCGCAAGCGCAGCACAGGCATGTGGGGGCCATATTACGAGGCTGTCTTCCCGGGGATGTGGCTCGCCGAGGCCGGGCAGTCGGCGACGGGCGCGCTGCTCGATCATATCGTCAGCATGCATGCGGCCGGTGGGCCGCCGACAGCGGCGTTGCACGATCGTATCGTCCGGCGGATTGCGGAGCTTAGGCGTGCGGAGGGCGATTCCCTTGGCGGGCGTATCCATGTGCTGCCCGATTTTCACGGCAATCGCTCGCCCCTTGCCGATCCGCATGCGTTGGGCGTCATCAGCGGCATGACGCTGGATGCGTCCTTCGATGGCCTCTGCCGGCTGTACTGGCGCACCAGCGTCGGTATTGCGCTCGGCATTCGCCATATCCTGGAGCGAATGCGGGATTATGGCTATGTGCCCGACACGCTGCACGTCGCCGGCGGCCATGTGAAGAATTCGGTGCTGATGGAACTCTACTCGGACGTGACCGGCTGCAAGGTGGTCATCCCGAAGATGAACGAAACCGTGCTGCTTGGCACGGCAATCGCAGCTTCCGTCTCCTGCGGGATTCACGAAAGCCTCGGCGTTGCCGGCGCCGCCATGTATCCGGGCGGTCATGAGCGGCTGCCGAATGCCGAAAAAACGAAACTCTATGATCGCGACTACCGGCGTTTCCTCGCCATGTATCGCCATCGCGCGGAGCTGGACGCCATGGAATAGGCGGCTTACCGGAGCGGTGCCTGGGCGAACATGCCCTGAAGCTCTTCTATGCGGCGCGTCCTCGTTTCCGCCGCTTCGCCCGCGGCGTGAGCAACTGAAGTCGCCAGATATTCCAGCAGCGCCATTATGGCTGAAAGATTTTCGCGGCTGTTGGCGCGCTGCGGCGGCAGGGATAGCGTGATGTTTGCGAATTCATGCGCCCATTCCGTGAATTGTCCAGTTAACAGCAATACCTTGTAGCCTGCCCGACGAGCCGAGCGAGCCAGAAGCCGTGAGGTGACAAAGTTCGGGGAGTCGATGACGACAAGTAATCCGTCTTCGGCGGGCTCACCGAACAGCTCGATGTAGCTGCCATTGGCGCCGTCAAGGAAAAGGACCTGATCGCGGGCGAAGGTCAGGCGATCGCGAAAATAACGACCGATCCCTGCGAGACTCGGGTGAGAGGTGACAAAGACATGTCCGGAGGACAGAATTGTCGAAACCGCGTCGCGCCATTGCGGCTGGCCGGCGAGGTTGTAGATATGCTGCAGCATCTCGATCTGTTCGGCAATCTGCGTCGCAAGCGGGCGCCCTTCGCTCGCATCTTTCTGCAACTGTTCCAGGATATTGGGCAATTGCGATGTGATACCGGGCGCATTTTCCTTGAGGTGCACCTTTATCCCATCGAGACCGTGGTAGCCGAGCGACCGCAGAAACCTACCTACCGTCATCGGGCTCAATTCCAGCCTGTCGGCAACGGAGGAGGCCGTCTCGAAGGGTAGTTCATTCAAATGCTCGGAGAAATACTTAGCAATTCTTCGTTCGGCCGGAGTGCCGATCTTTATATATTGTCTAAGTTTCTGGCTAAGGTCTTCCAAGTTTTGCGCCTCTTTGATGGTCTTTTCGATGTTATGTTGCGCCAATTTCTACGCCCATTGGCTATTCAATTTTGATCTGGCCGCCGTTCTTGTTGCGGTTGTTGTTCCTAATGTGGCGTACAGAATATATTAGTGCAAAATGTATTACAATAATTCAAATTTTTAATTGTCACATTCATATATCTCTGCGGGATATTGATATCGATACAACCGCTTCTTAAGTGTCCATTTGCCACTAAGAGAGGTAGAACGAATGATTGGCCTTGCCGCCCGCCGCTCCTTCGAGAATCTTTTTGCGCCTGAAACGCGCAAAGTTTTCTGGAAGGTACTCGGCCTTACATTGCTGGCGCTCCTCGTGCTGTGGTTCGTCCTGCGGGGCGTCTTTAATTTCCTCGTATTGCCTTGGCTGCAGGGCTTCATGCCATTCACCTCGGATTGGACGGGTTGGCTCACATTCCTTCTTGCCATCTTTGCCGGGATTGCATTGGCATTGGCGATGGCGCTGCTGATTTCACCGGTCACGGCGCTGATTGCCGGCCTGTTTCTCGACGATGTCGCCGAAGTGGTGGAAAAGCGCGACTATCCGGGTGATGCGCCGGGAACGGCAATGCCAATCGTCGCGGCGATGAAGAGTTCCCTACGCTTTCTCGGCGTCGTCATCGTCGGCAACATCATGGCGCTGTTCCTGCTGTTCATTCCGGGCGTCAATCTCGTCGCCTTCTTTCTGGTGAACGGCTATCTGCTGGGGCGGGAATTCTTCGAATTTGCCGCCATGCGTTTCCGCTCGCCGGACGAGGCGCGGGAATTCCGCGTCAAGCACGCCCTCATGGTCTTCCTGGCCGGCCTGGTGATCGCGGCGTTTCTGGCGATCCCGCTGCTCAATCTGCTGACGCCGCTCTTTGCTGCCGGCATGATGGTACATCTGCACAAGCTGATCTCGCACAGGGAGACCAGCCTGCGGTCAGGGCAGACTTAGCTCGCCGCTTCCGCTCCGATGATCTGAGGCGGAAGTTCGACCAGAGGAGCAGGTATGTCCCAGGTCTTTTCCGGCGAGCGACAGAGGTCGGCAATGACGCAGCGTTCGCATTCGGGCTTGCGCGCCTTGCAGACATAGCGGCCATGCAAGATCAGCCAATGGTGTGCGTGGTAGAGATACTGGTCGGGAATGATCTTCATCAACCGCTGCTCGACTTCGTCGGGCGTCTTGCCCGGAGCCAATAGCAGCCGGTTGGCGATGCGGAAGATATGCGTGTCGACGGCCATCGTCGCCTGACCGAAAGCCATGGAAAGCACGACATTCGCGGTCTTGCGGCCGACGCCGGGTAGGGTGATCAATTCTTCGCGGGTGCGCGGCACCTCGCCACCGAAATCCGTGATCAGCTTTTCCGACAGAGCCACGACGTTTTTCGCCTTATTACGGTAAAGGCCGATCGTCTTGATATATTCGCGGATGCGCTCCTCGCCGAGATCGAGCATCTTCTGCGGGGTATCGGCAACGGCAAAGAGGGCACGCGTCGCCTTGTTGACGCCGGCGTCGGTCGCCTGCGCTGAAAGCGCCACGGCAACGACCAGCGTGAAAGGATTGACGTGCTCCAGCTCGCCCTTGGGTTCCGGCCGCTGGATGGAGAAACGCCGGAAGATCTCTTCCAAGTCCGCTTTGGAATAAAGGCTCTTTCCCGCCGGCTTGCGGCCTGCGGTCGCATTTGACTTTTTCGCGGTTTGGGCGCTGGATTTGATCTTTGGATTTGCCATAAGCGACCTATACTCAAGTCCTATGACGAAACGCAACGCCGATACGGCTGGAGACGGCAACAGGCCGGTTTTCGCTGCCGAATTGTTTCCCCATCGCTCGCTGTCGCGAAAGGGGTTCAGGGTTATGCTGGCCTTGGCAGGCATCTTCTCTCTCTTCTACAGCATTCTCTTCGTCACGCGCGGCGCCTGGCCGATCGGCATTTTCTTCGGCGCCGATTTCTTCCTGCTCTATGGCGCCTTCTGGCTGAATTACCGCTCGGGCCGTGTGCGCGAAGAGGTGACGGTATCGCGCACCAACGTTTCCATCCGCAAATTCTCGCCGACGGGCCGCATGGTGGAGCATGATTTCAATCCGTTTTGGACGCGGTTCCTGGTTCGCCGTCACAGCGAGATCGGCGTTGTTTCCATGCATGTCCGCGACAGAAGCCACGACACCGATGTCGGTTCCTTCCTCAATCCGGAAGATCGTGAGAGCTTTGCCAAGGCCTTCAAGCGTGCCTTGGCGAGCGTGACGCAACGGATATGAGCGGCCTTTACAGACCGGCGATATCACATTTTTGCAGAGAGACCACTGGCGCAAGAAACGGGTGGTTTTAGCCGTCTTGCCGTGGTTTTCTCCTTTTCAAGGAGAAAGATCATGAATGCGATTGCACAGCTGAAGAAAGACATCACCCCGGAAGGTCAGGATTACGACACCGTGCGGGAGGTCATCGAGCTCATCACTGAGGAATATCGCGACCAACCGTCGCTGGAGATGCTGGCCGAAAGGCTCGGCCAGTCGCCGACCCAGCTGCAGAAGACGTTTACACGCTGGGCCGGGCTGTCACCCAAGGCTTTCCTTCAGGCCGTCACGCTCGACCATGCCAAGCGGCTCCTGCGCAAGGAGGATCTGCCGCTGCTGGAGACCTCTTTCGAGGTCGGCCTTTCCGGACCAAGCCGACTGCACGATCTCTTCGTCACGCATGAGGCGATGTCTCCGGGCGAATGGAAGGCGAGGGGCAGCGGTCTGGTGATGCGCTATGCGTTTCACATCTCGCCCTTTGGCCTTGCCTTGATCATGGTCACCGATCGCGGCCTTGCGGGTCTCGCTTTCAGCGATTCCGGCAATGAGAAGGCGTGCCTCGCCGACATGACCTGCCGCTGGCCGAATGCAGAGTTCATCGAAGATCCGCATGCGACGGCACCTTATGCGGCCCGCATCTTCGAGCGAGGGAACTGGTCGAGTGATCAGCCGCTGCGGGTCGTGCTGATCGGTTCGGATTTCCAACTCCGCGTCTGGGAGAGCCTTTTGAAGATCCCGATGGGCCGCGCGGTGACCTATTCCGACATCGCAAGGGATATCGGTCAGCCGACCGCCATGCGGGCCGTGGGTGCGGCTGTCGGCCGCAATCCGATCTCTTTTGTCGTGCCCTGCCATCGTGCGCTCGGGAAGAACGGGCAGCTTACGGGGTATCACTGGGGGCTGACGCGCAAGCGGGCGATGCTGGGATGGGAAGCCGGGGATGCTTGAGGGAGGCTGAGGCTCTGAAGTTTGCGGAGGAGGGTGCGCACTCTCCGTAAACTTGTATCAAGCTTCTCAAGCCGCCTTCGCCATAGCCATCTGCAGCAGCACCTTCGCAGCACTTTCATCCGTAATCAAAGTATTGCAGCCGATGCGCTTGATGGTGGCGCTGATCGCCCGGGCGCGGTGGGCGCCGCCGGAGGAGATCACGATGTGCTTGGCCTTTTTCAGCGTATCGAGATCGACGGACATGACGCGCTTGTTGATCGGGTGATCGACGGAATTGCCCTCGGCGTCGAGGAAGTTGAACATGGTGTCGCAGACGCAGCCCATTTCGATCAGCTCTTCCAGCTCGCGTTTCGAAATGAAACCTTCCGACAGCGATGTCGAGTGCGGTCCGATGTCGCCGCAGCTGACGATAGCGAGATCGAGATTCTCCGCGAGGCGGTAGATGGCTTCCAGCCCGCATTTCTCGATGAGATTGCGCTTGGTCTCGACGGAGTCGACGAGAAGCGGCGCCAGGAACATGTAGCACTCCGCGCCGAGCTGGCTTGCCAGACGCCAAGTGTAATCGATCGGATTGGTCTGATGGACGGCGACGATGCCGCCGAGCAGGGAAACCACCTTGCAATTGTCACGGCGGGTCGGGCGGAAGCTTGCAAGCGACGCGGTCATCGTCCGGCCCCAGCCGACGCCGATCGTATAGTTGTCGGGGATGGCTTCGGTCAGGAACTGGCCGAGCGCCAGGCCGACGCTCTTTGCCTGTGCGTTCACATCTCCATTGGCCGGCTCGGGAACGACGATCGCTTCATCGAGGCCAAAGGTGCGCTCGAGCTTGATCGCCAGTTCAACGCAGTCATCGATGCCTTCAGTGATCCAGATCTGCACCTCGGCCCGGCGCATGGCCTCATCCAGCAGGCGGATGACGGTGGTGCGGCTGATACCCAGCTGTTCGGCGACATCTTTTTGCGTCAGGCCCTGGTTGTAATAAAGCCAGGCGGCGCGAAGCCTCAGGGAGGAGGTCTCCGAATAGGCGGTGTGGGTTCCGCGTCTCAGTTTGGCCACAGGTCCTCCGGCGAGATTGTCGCATGCGCCGTTTAACGTCATGATCCGCCTGAGATGCGAAAAGGAATGATGGCGGATGACTGGAGCAGGCGAGATCGGCTCTTCTGCTGCCGATATTCTATGACATGAAACTTATGTCAATCGAATTGCACAAATGTCCTTGACTTTTCGATGCGAGATTGCTGATAGTCGGTGATGAGGAATTCGGTCTTGTCCAACCGAGGAGGACAATGTGCGAGTGCTGCTGCAAGCAAGTGCCAGACCGGACAGGGAGCCATATAGGGCGCCCGGTGCCGGTGAAAAGCCTGCTTTCGGAAGGTTGTTTCTTCACTGCTCGGCCGTTCACCGGAAATGGAACTCCAGCGCGTTTTATCCCGTTACCGACACATAGGAGAAGGAAGGCTACACCCTGACGCCTTCGGTCCCGTCCGGCGAAAAGACCGGATCTGCTGCCAACATCTCCCATCCCGATGGGCTTCATTCAACAAGGATACCTGTTATGACTTCCAAGCTTGACCAACTCCGCGCCATGACCACGGTCGTGGCCGACACCGGCGATATCGAGGCAGTTGCCCGCCTGAAGCCGGTGGATTGCACCACCAACCCGACGATCGTGTTGAAGGCACTGGGCACGCCGATGTTCGCCGACGCGATCAAGGAAGCCGTTGCCTGGGGCAAGAAACAGGGCGGTGCCTCCGAGGCCGTGGTTGCCGCCGTTGCCGACCGCCTGGCAATTTCCGTCGGTGCAGCGCTTTCCGGCCTCGTTCCCGGTCGTGTCTCGACCGAAGTCGATGCCGACCTCTCCTTCAACACGGAAGCTTCGCTTGCCAAGGCCCGCGCCATCATCGCCGCCTACAAAGAGCGCGGCATCGAGCGTGACCGCATCCTGATCAAGCTCGCTTCCACCTGGGAAGGCATCCGCGCCGCCGAAGTGCTGCAAAAGGAAGGCATCGACTGCAATCTGACGCTGCTCTTCAGCAAGGCCCAGGCGATTGCCTGCGCCGACGCCAAGGCATTCCTCATTTCGCCCTTCGTCGGCCGCATCCTCGACTGGTACAAGAAGTCGACCGGCAAGGACTACACGGCAGAGGAAGATCCGGGCGTCGTCTCGGTGCGTGACATCTACCACTATTACAAGGCCAACGACATCAAGACGATCGTCATGGGCGCTTCCTTCCGCAATACCGGCGAAATCGAAGCGCTGGCCGGCTGCGATCGCCTGACGATCAGCCCGAACCTGCTTGACGAACTTTCCAAGGATGAAGGCAAGCTGGAGCGCAAGCTCTCGCCGGAGCCTAAGGGCTCGGTCGAGAAGATCGCGGTCGACGAAAAGACCTTCCGCTGGATGATGAACGAAGATGCGATGGCTACTGAGAAGCTCTCCGAAGGCATCCGCGCCTTCGCCAAGGATCTCGGCACGCTGCGCGCCATGGTCAGCAAGGAACTGCAGCTCGCAGCCGCTTGACGGTGATCGGGCGTCTCTCCGTCGGGGGGAGCTATGATTCGACAGGGTGTCGCAGGGATGCGGCGCCCTTTTTGTTTGTAGACAGGGCTTTGAGGTCGCCGCAGTTAGACGGCATGGGCGCAGCCTTAGAGAGACCAGAGGCGCTTTGCATTGAGGCGATAGAGCCGATTGCGTTCGTCGGCACTGACACCATGCATCAGGGCATGAGTGGCGGCGACCCAGGTGGAGAGATTGCCGCCAAGCGTGCAGACGGGCCAATCGCTGCCCCAGATGACGCGGTCCCAGCCGAAGCTTGCGATGCAATGTTCGACGAATGGCCGTAACGTTTCCGGCGACCAGTTGTCCGGATCGGCATAGGCGACAACGCCGGAAATCTTCACGATGGCATTCGGCCGTTTCGCCACCTCGCTGATGCCCAACGACCAGCTTTCGCTCAGCCCATCCTTCACCGCAGGCACGCCACAATGGTCGAGGATGAAGCGAATATTTGGATTGAGGTCGATGAGCGCGATCGCCTTGGATATCTGATGCGGCAGGACGCAGAGATCGAAGGTAAGGCGGGTATCGCTTAGCCGCTTCAGGTTTTCGCGGAAGAGGACACCCTCTGAGACGTCATCCGGCACGACATGCAGCACGCGGCGGAAGCCTTTGACGAAGGGGTCGGCGAGCGCTCGCTCGAGATATGCGGGAAAGTTGGGGCTTTCGGGACGGCAGGCGGCGATGGCGCCGCGCAGCAGGCTGTCGGGCTCGCGGCTCAGGCCTTTGACATATTCGGTCTCGCGCTCGATATCCTCTTCGGCGACATCGACTTCCATGTGCAGCGTGTCGGTGATCCCAAGGCGTTTGGCCTCTCGCGCATAATCTTCATAAAGACTGTCACGATTGAGTGCGCCGGCATCCGCCAGCCAAGGATAGCCCAGCCGCTTGCGGTCAACGATGTGAAGATGGCTGTCGAAAAGCATGGCGTTCCTCCCCGAGCTGCTAGCTCTCTACATACTCACAGAAGAATTATTCATTCAAATAAAAATTATAGCTCGGCCTGGTCCACAGTCCCCGCGACGATTTCGGAGATCGCCTTGGCTGTTTGCCGCACATATTCGACTACTTGCTGACGCGTCGGCGCCTTCGGGTTCACGGCCTGGATATAGGGGCAGGTCAACGCGGCCAGCGCATTACCGTCCATCGCCAGAACGGGCGCGGAAATATTGTGAACGCCACTCGTCTGCAGGCTGTCCATGGTTTCGAAGCCGTTCTCGCGGATTGCCGAGAGCTTCTCTTCGAGATCCGCAGGTGGCTCCTCAGGGTCCGGTTCCTGGCGCCTTTGCTCGTTGATCATCATCTGGCGCTGCTTTTCATCCTTGAATGCCAGGAGAATGTGACCTGAGCCGGTATTATAGAGATTGAGCTGGGCACCGACACGGATCGAGATGCCCCAATAGGTCGGCGAATCCTGCTGGGCAATGACGACGACGGAGCCGCGATCGTATATCGCCAGATGACAGGCCTGCTCGGCTCGATTGGAAAATTCGCGCATCAGGGGCGTGGCGAAGGAGACGAGGCGGCGCACCGGCGCATGGTAATGCGCGAGGCCGAAAAGCTTCAGGGTCAGATAGAAGCGATCGCCGTCCTGCCGCTGCACATAGCCGCGCCGCACGAGACGATCGAGCATGCGATAGAATTCGTTGGGACTCTTGTTGAGCGCCTTGGCGATTTCCGCCTGCGTCAGCCCGCCATCGATCCTCGCCAGCAATTCGAGAATGTCGAGCCCCTTGTCCAAGGCCGGTGCGCGATAACGATCACTGTCGTCTTCTATGCTCATGAACAAGCCCTCATGCGATAAAATATATCAATCATTCATATATGAATGATGGAATTTTACAAGTGAGTGAACGCGACTTGACGATCAGTGAATAAGATGTTTGCTTATAAATTATCGGCCTGTAAAGGGTCCAGAGGGCAATCGGACGATTGGTCCCAGCCTGGAGGGGAGTGATTAGCGATGGACTGCCAAGTGGCGAACAACATACAGTCCTCGTTGACAGGCTGAGCGGCCGCTTCGTGCGGTCCTCAGAAGGTAGCGCAAGGCTACGCTAACTGATTGTTATTGCATGATCTTATCCCTGGTGCCGGCGATGCAGCTGGTGGAACTGGATAGGATCATGGTCCCGGAGGAAAGGATCAGGATTATGGGTCATGGATTGGAAGGCAGGAAGGTCGTCATCACGGCGGCGGGACAGGGCATCGGCCGGGCGTCGGCGGAGCGCTTCATCTCGCTTGGTGCGCATGTCTACGCCACCGATATCAACGAGCAGACACTCTCTACGCTGGACGGTGCGACCAAGCATGTGTTGAACGTGCTCGATAGCGCTGCCGTCAAGGCCTACGCGGAAGAGCTTGGCCCGATCGACGTGCTCTTCAACTGCGCCGGTTTCGTGCATGCCGGCACGATCCTGGACTGCGAGGAAAAGGATTGGGATTTCTCCTTCAACCTCAATGCCAAGGCAATGTACACGACCTGCCGCGCCTTCCTGCCGGGCATGCTGGAAAAGGGCAAGGGTTCGATCGTCAATATGGCCTCGGTCGCTTCCAGCGTGAAGGGCGTGCCCAACCGTTTCGCCTATTGCGCTTCGAAGGCTGCCGTAATCGGTCTTACCAAGTCGATCGCTGCCGATTTTGTTGCCAAGGGCATCCGTGCCAATGCGATTTGCCCTGGCACGGTCGATAGCCCTTCGCTGCATGAGCGGCTGAAGGCAACCGGTGACTATGACAAGGCGCTCAAGGATTTCATCGCCCGCCAGCCGATGGGCCGAATCGCGACCGCCGAGGAGATCGCCGCGCTGGTGACTTACCTTGCCGGCGACGAGGCGGGTTTCACCACAGGCCAGATCCACGTCATCGACGGCGGCTGGACGGGCTGAAGCCGTTTTTCGCTATCGGAGGCTTCGTGTTGCGGGGCTTCCTTTTATTTGCCACTCTCGTTTGCGAATCGGTTTGTAACAGACGGTTTGCGATCGGGAGAGCGGCATGGATGCGAACGGATTGTTGCATCGTTCAAGAGGCCTCGTTCTGTGGCGCAAGCACCATGTGATCGTGATCTCGGTGCTTGCTGGTCTTGCCGTTTTCCTGCTCCTGACCTCCAGAGACTTTAATGCCAGCAATCTGCTGATCGCCTGGGATACGACCGCCGTCGTCTTCATCGTCTATAGCCTTTACCGCATGCTGACGGCCGACCCGCAGCGCATCCGCAAGCGCTCGGCTGATCTCGATTTCTCGGATGGTTTCCTGCTGTTCCTGTCGATTGCGGCAGCGCTCGCAAGCATCGGCGGCATCGCGCTTGATCTGCTTGGCGTCAAGGACGCCTCGCCCGAAATCGCCTTCTACCGCGTGATGATGGCGATCGTGACGATCCTGATATCATGGACTTTCCTGCACACGCTGTTCACCATCCACTATGCGCACCGGTTTTACAGCATTCCGGGCAAGGGGCAGGGGCTGAAATTCGCCGAGCCTTTGGAGGAACCGATCTATTGGGATTTCCTCTACTTCTCTTTCACGATCGGCGTTGCGGCGCAGACCGCCGATATCGGTATTTCCACCGTCTCGATGCGTAAGCTGGCGCTCCTCCATGCAATCCTGTCGTTCCTGTTCAACACGACGATCCTGGCGCTCGCCATAAATGTCGGGGCGAGCCTGATCTAGGCCCGCCCCTTCGATAGTCGCGGCTTATATTGCTAGACGACCGCATTGCCGGCCATGACGGCAAGAACCAGGAACACCAGGAAGATGATCAGGAAGATGGCGAAGAGAACGCGCGCAATGGTTGCGGTTGCGGCGGACACGCCGGAAAAGCCGAAAAAGCCGCTGATCAGCGAAATCACAAAGAAAATGAGAGCCCATTTCAGCATTTAGCTGTCTCCTCTGCGTTGTACTTCATAAAGACGCGGGAGGAGGGTGATTTGTTCCGAGGGCGTTTCGATTAACGCCCGATTCTGCTGGTTAAGGCTGGATCGGGCCTCGTTCATATTGGGGCTTGCCGGCCCTTCGCATGGCTCAGGGCGTTCGGCGCTGTAATCGATCCACTGGATCGATTACTTCGGCTACGCCGAACCGCGCCTCACCCATGATTGATCATCACATGCCGCACGGCTGTATAGTCTTCGATAGCGTAGACCGACATATCCTTGCCGTAGCCGGATTGCTTCAAGCCGCCATGCGGCATCTCGTTGACCAGCATGAAGTGGGTGTTGATCCAGGTGCAGCCATATTGCAGGCGGGCAGCCGTCTGCATGCCTCGGCTGATGTCCTTCGTCCAGACCGAGGAGGCAAGCCCGTAGTCACTGTCGTTGGCCCAGGCGACGGCGTCGTTGGGATTGGTGAAGCGGGTGACGGAGACGACAGGGCCGAAAACTTCGCGCCGGACGATCTCGTCATCCTGCGTCGCGCCGGCAACGACCGTCGGCGCATAGAAGAAGCCGCGTTCGCCGGAGATCTTGCCGCCTGTTGTGATCTCCATATGCTTGTGTTCGGCGGCGCGGGTGACGAAGCTTTCGACGCGGTCGCGCTGACGCTTGGAGATCAGCGGGCCGATTTCGTTCTCGGTATCGTCAGCGAGGTTGAACTTGATGCTGGAAACGGCAGACGTCAGGTCGGCGACGAAGTTGTCGTAGACCTTGGCGTCGGCATAGATACGGCAGGCGGCGGTGCAGTCCTGGCCGGCATTGTAGTAGCCGAAGGTGCGGATACCGGCGACGACGGCGTCGATATCGGCGTCATCGAAGATGATGACGGGGGCCTTGCCGCCGAGTTCGAGATGCGTGCGCTTGACCGTCTTGGCGGCCGCCTGCAAGACCTTCTTGCCGGTCGCGACATCGCCGGTGATGGACACCATGCCGATCTTCGGATGGTTGATCAACGCGTTGCCGACGCTCTCGCCGCGGCCGAGGATGACGTTGATGACGCCCTCCGGCAGCACATCCGCGAGCAGCTTTGCCATCTTCAGCGCCGTCAGCGGCGTCTGCTCCGAAGGCTTGAAAACGACGGTGTTGCCGCCGGCAATGGCTGGCGCCAGCTTCCAGGCCATCATCATCAGCGGATAGTTCCACGGTGCAATCGAGCCGACGATGCCGATCGGGTCGCGGCGGATCATCGAGGTGTGGCCGGGCAGATATTCGCCGGCGACCGGGCCGTGTAGGTTGCGAACCGCGCCGGCAAAGAAACGGTAGCAGTCGACAATCGCCGGGATTTCATCGTTGAGCACGGCATTGATCGGCTTGCCGCAGTTCAACGCTTCCAACGCGGCGAAACCTTCGGCGTCCTTCTCGATGGCATCGGCGATCTTGAGGAGATAGGCCGAACGCTGGCTCGGCGTCGTCTGCGACCAGCTCGTGAAGGCTTTTTCGGCAGCGTCGACGGCGGCATCGATCTGGCCGAGTGACGCCTCGGGCAAGTTGAGAACGGTCTCGCCCGTCTTCGGGTTGAGAACGCGTTCTTCCGTTTCCGTGCCGGCTTCGAAGCGGGAGCCGATCAGCATTTGGGTATCCATTATTCTCTCCCTTTCATTTGCCGCCGCCGGCGATCTGATCGCCGTCGCGGGTAAGATAGTAGGCTGCCAGGATCGGCAGGAAGGTGACAAGCACGACGACCATGGCGACGACGTTGGTCACTGGTCGCTGGCGCGGACGAATGAGTTCCTCCAGCATCCAGATCGGCAGCGTCATCTGCTGGCCGCCCGTGAAGGTGGTGACGATGACTTCATCGAAGGACAGCGCGAAGGCGAGCATGCCGCCGGCAAGCAGCGCCGTGCCGATGTTCGGCAGGACGACATGACGGAAGGTCTGGAAGCCATCTGCGCCCAGATCCATCGACGCCTCGATCAGCGAACCGGAGGTGCGGCGGAAACGGGCGGCAGCGTTGTTATAAACAACGACGACGCAGAAGGTGGCATGGCCGAGAACGATGGTCCAGACCGAGAAGGGGATATCGAACAGGCTGAAGGCGGAGCGCAGCGCGATGCCGGTGATGATGCCGGGCAGCGCGATCGGCAAGATGACCAGCAGCGAGATCGCTTCGCGGCCGAAGAATTTCGTCTGGCTGACGGCTGCGGCGCAGAGCGTGCCGAGCAGGAGCGCGATAATGGTGGCGATGGTTGCCACCTGAACGGACAACGCGAGCGCCGACCAGACATCCGGCCTGTTCCAGGCGATGCCGAACCATTGCAGGGTGAGGCCCGGCGGCGGCCACTGATAACTCTTCTCCTCGGTCGTGAAGGCATAGACGAAGATCAGGAGGATCGGCAGATGCAGGAAGAGCAGGCCTCCGGCGGCTGCGATCTTCAGAGGCAAGGAGGCGCGTTGGCCGCGATCAGAGCGCATCGAAGGCTCCCTGTTTCTTGGCGATCCAGAGATAGATGGCCATGATGACGATCGGCACGACCGAGAAGGCGGCGGCAAGCGGCACGTTGCCGGCGGTTCCCTGCTGCGCATAGACGGCCTGGCCGATGAAGAGGCGGGAGGAGCCGATGATCTGTGGGATGATGTAATCGCCCAAGGTCAGCGAGAAGGTGAAGATGGAGCCGGCGACGACACCCGGCAGGGCGAGCGGTAATAGAACCGTGCGGAAAGTCTGGTTCGGCGTCGCGCCGAGATCCGAGGAGGCTTCCAGCAGATTGGCCGGTACGCGTTCGAGAGCGGCCTGCGTCGGCAGGATCATATAGGGCAACCAGATATAGACGAAAACGAGGAAAGTGCCGATATAGCTGACCGAGAGCGAGTTGCCGCCGATGACGGGCAAAGCAAGCACGCCGTCGAGCAGCCAGCCGAGATGCAGGTTGTCAAAGATCCAGGTGAGAATGCCTTCCTTGGCGAGGATGAGCTTCCAGGCATAGACTTTCACCAGATAGCTCGACCAGAGCGGCAGCATGACGCCGAGATAGAATAGTGCCTTCCATTTCCCTTGCGCGTAGCGCGCCGCATAATAGGCGATGGGGAAGGCGACGAAGGCGGAGGCAAGGGTGACGAGAGCTGCCATGACGACCGTGCGCACGATGATGTCGAAGTTCGCGCTATTCAGCAGCTGCGCATAGGTCGAGAGCGTGAATTCGTAATTCACCATTCCCGAGAAGTCGTCGATCGAGAAGAAGCTCTGCAGCAGCAGCGCGATCAGCGAGCCGATATAGATGATGCCGAGCCAGAGCAGCGGCGGCGTCAGCATCAGGAATAGCAAAAGCTTCGGGCGGCGCCAGAAGAGATCGGAGAGGTGGCCGAAGACGCCGCCGCGCCGCGGCAGGATCGAGGCCGGCGCTTGCTTGGCCGAGGTGGGGAAGGCTGCAGCGTTCATGCGGCGTCATCCATGTAATGGATATCGGCAGGCAGCCATGCGAGGCGAACGGACGCACCGGTATCCGGGGCTAGTTGTCCGGCGGGTACTGTCACATGCAGCCGGGTGCCGTTTGCTTCGACGGAGAGGCGGGTAGCGGCACCGAGAAAGCTCGTCGCTTTCACGGTCGCCGCCACGCCGCTCTCCTCAGTCAACCGGATGGCTTCGGGGCGCAGGCTCGCCCAACGCCGTTCGCCGCCGAGCGACGACATGGTGTCGGGGGCAATGACATTGGAGGAGCCGACGAAATCGGCAACGAAGCGGGTCTTCGGCCGCTGATAGATGTCGTGCGGCGAGCCCTGCTGCACGATGCGGCCGTCATTGAAAACGGCGACGCGATCGGCCATGGATAGGGCCTCGCCCTGATCATGAGTGACGAAGACGAAGGTGATGCCGAGCGCGCGCTGCAGGCTCTTCAACTCCTCCTGCATCTGCTCGCGCAGTTTCAGGTCGAGCGCGCCGAGCGGCTCATCAAGCAGCAATACCTTCGGCTTGTTGACCAGAGCGCGAGCGAGCGCCACGCGCTGTCGCTGGCCGCCGGAGAGCTGGCCGGGACGGCGGGCGCCATAGCCAGGTAGCTTGACCAGCTCCAGCGCCTGTTCGGCGGCCTTCAGCCGTTCGGCCTTGCCGACACCCTTGACCATCAACCCGTAGGCGACGTTGTCGAGGATATTGAGATGCGGAAAGAGCGCATAATCCTGGAACACCGTGTTGACGTTACGCCGGTAGGGCGGCACGCCTTCGGCAGTTTCGCCGAAGATCTCGATATGGCCGCCCGTCGGCTGCTCGAAACCCGCGATCAGCCTGAGGCAGGTGGTCTTGCCGGAACCGGAAGGGCCGAGCATGGCGAAGAATTCGCCGGGCGCGATCTCCAGATCGACGCGGTCCACAGCGCGGACCTGGCCGAAATGGCGCGACACCTGCTGGAAACGAACGGCGTTCATTGGTTTCTCCAGGGAAGAGGTTGTTTTTCCTTCTCCCCTTGGGGAGAAGGTGGCCTGAAGGGTCGGATGAGGGAGCGGTGCGGCATAGACTGTCCTTCGCTAGCCGCTCAGGACATTCGTCACTTCGTTCCTCATCCCCCTCATCTGCCTTGTCAGGCATCTTCTCCCCGCTGGGGAGAAGATAGAGATCACCGCCCGCCGATCACGCCGATATAGTCGGAGACCCAGCGATGATAGGGCACGCATTCGCTCTGCGTGCTGCATTTCGCGACCGGCGTCTTCCAGAACTTGATCTTGTCGAAGTGGTCATAGCCATTGGTGGCGCAACCGCTGTCGGTGAGCAGCTCATCGCCCTTGCAGGCGGCCGGAACGGAAGGTACGGCGCCGAACCAGGCGGCGGCATCGCCCTGAACCTTGGCCTGCAGCGAGTGTTCCATCCACATATAGGCGCAGTTCGGATGCTCGCTGTCGGCATGCAGCATGGTGGTATCGGCCCAGCCGGTCGTTCCCTCATCCGGGAAGGTGGAGGCGATCTTCTGCTTGTCGGCCTGCAGCAGGTTCACCTGGAACGGCCAGGAGCCGGAGGCAACGACGCCTTCGTTCTTGAAGTCGTCGGTCTGGATCATGGCATCATGCCAGTAGCGGCTGACGAGCTTGCGCTGGCCGCGCAGCAATTCGAGTGCGGCCTTGTACTGATCTTCGTTGAGCTCGTAGGGGTCCTTGATGCCGAGTTCTGGCTTGTGCGCCATGAGGTAGAGGGCGGCATCGGCAATGTAGATCGGGCCGTCATAGGCCTGAACGCGGCCCTTGTTGGACTTACCATCCGGCAGCGTCGTTTCTTCGAAGACGACATTCCAGCTCTTCGGCGCCTGGTCCTTGAAGGCGGCGGTGTTGTACATCAGCACGTTCGGTCCCCAGAGATAGGGAACGCCGTAGTGAACGCCGTTGACGGTATGCCATGGGGCATTCTTCAGGCGTTCGTCGAGGTTCTTCCAGCTCGGGATGAGGTCGGTGTTGATCGGCTGCACGCGCTTGCCGGCGACGAGTCTCAGCGAGGCATCGCCGGATGCGGTCACGAGGTCGAAGCCGCCTTCGTTCATCAGGGCGACCATTTCGTCCGATGTCGCCGCCGTCTTGACGCTGACCTTGCAGCCGGTCTCCTTCTCGAAGCCGGTGACCCAATCGTAATTCTTGTCGCTTTCGCCGCGCTCGATATAGCCGGCCCATGCGACGATGCTGACCGCACCTTCGCCCTTGCCGAGCGTCTTCAATGGCTCGGCGGCGATGACCTGTGTTGCGAAACTAAGGCATGCGAGCACGGCCGTGCATGATTTCAGCAGATGCTTCATCGGACTCTCCCGGTTTTTGAGCCTTGATGGCGTGGAGCCAGTGGCTGGCTTCTTGTTCCCGGAAGGAAAGGTGACGCGATTTTGCCGCATTCGCAAATTCATTTATCAGAAAGGCGATATCGGAAATTCCGATTCCTAGCGTATACGCATGAGCTGGTAGCGGGCCTCTGCTACCGCTGCCGGCCCGAGCGCATGCTTTCGGCGACGCCGACGAAATCGCGGGCCGCTTGCGGTAGGCTGGAGCCCTTGCGCCAGACCATGCCGACCTGCACGACCGGCAAAGAGCCGGAGACGTCGCGGCTTTCGATGCGATCGCCTTCCAGCGACCAGGGGCGATAGACGAGGTCCGGCAGCAGTGCGACACCGGCGCCCGTCGCAACCAGGCTGCGCACCGCTTCGACAGAGCGGGTGCGGAAGGCGACATGCGGGCGGGCGCCGAGCGCGGTCAAAAGCTTGCCGGTGTTTTCCTCGATTTCGTCGATGGTCAGCATGATCAGCGGCTCACGGGTAATGTCGGCGACACTGATGATATCGGCCGAGACGAGGGGGTGGCCCATCGGCAGCCAGAGCCGGTAGGGCGAAGTTTCGAGGATCTCCGCCTGCAGGGCCATGCGGTCGCGCAGGTTGGAAATGACCATGACGGCGACGTCGAGTTCGCCACCCACCAGAAGATGTTCCAGATAGCCGCCATTATCCTCGATGGCGCTGACCTCGACGCCGGGGCAGGCACGGCGATAGCGTGCCAGAAGATCTGACAGAACATAGCCGGCGACAAGCGACGTCACGCCGATATTCAGCGTGCCGCCGGCTTCGTTCCGCTTGCCGGAAAAGCTGGTGCGCGCGTCGGAAACGGTTGCGAGGATCTTCGTTGCGTGACGCAGGAATTGGTGGCCGTTGTGGGTGATCGACAGACCGCGCGGATGGCGCTCGAATAGCTCGACGCCGAGGTCGCTTTCCAGCTCCTTGAGGGCTTCGGTCACAGAGGATTGCGAGATCGACAGGTTCTGCGCGGCCCGCGTCACGGAGCCCTGTTCCGCCACGGCGACGAAGTATTGCAGCTGTCTCAGCGTGAAGGCCATGCTCCGGTTAGAGCATGTTCGCGCAGAGAAAGGCAAGTGCTCGTCATAGCTGTGAAAGTTTGGACCTTTTTTGGTAACGATGTCGAACACGATGCAAGTTTCGCCTCGGTTTTAAGTATTCCGAAACGCCAGTTCCCTAACGTGAGGGTTGATCATTTTTGTCGCCTTGGAGTGGTCTATGAGGGAGCAGTTGGCGTGAGCGCCTTACTGCACATTTTCCGGGTACCCCGGAAACTTGTCGTACTGATCGGCGGAGTGGCCCTTCTCGTGGGGTCCTCCGGCGTTTTTGCGCTTTATGTTGGCAAGGACAGGCTGCTTGGTCTTGTATCTGCTTCCCCCGACGGGCTCCAGTGCACCGACGTCAATCTCATCACAATCCGCAAGGACAACCGCTTCTGGGTTCGCAAATATATTCGCACCGAACCGACCGATGGGTTGACGCGGGTCAGAACCGCGCTCCGCGTTGCCAAGGCCGTCTATCAGGAACAGAAGCCGGATCTCGTACAGGTTGTGGTTCTCGACCGGAACGGACCGACGTTGCGCTCCGACCTGCGCGGCCGGGCCCTTGGCGCCGATGTCGTCTATGTGGCCCATCCCGACCGGCTGGTCGATGGCAGCTCCGAAGCACCGCTGACGGCGCGCTATTACGACGGTGGCGCCAGCAATGCTGGCCTGTTTTACGGCGAGCAGATTACCATGCTGCCGCAGGATATCGATGCGGCGATCGCTGGATTGAAGGATCTGTCCGATTGCGGCAATGCGCTGGCAGCGGACAATGGCGGCGACGCCAAGAAGGATAAGATGAAGGCAGCGATCGCTGCGGAAGAGAAAACGGCCGCAAAACAGGGCGAGAGCCGCGATGCCAAGCCGCCGCTGCCGGAGCCGAAATCGACCGGCAATGTGCGGCCGGGCTATGATGAGAACGGCGAGTTCATCGGGGCTGATGCCGGTTCCAAAGACAAGAGCCCATCACCGGGATTGGACCCGACCATGACGGGTGCAGCCGACCGTCGCTCGCCCGTCACCAACTGATCAAAACTGGCTTCGCGCCATCCGGCGGACAAGTAACAGTCTTATTCCGCCAGATGTTTTTCGCCGATAGCCTGGTAGAGCGCGAAAAGCGCCTCGTGAACCTCACCTGCAAGACGATAGAAGTCCGGATTCGCCAGGATGGCGGGGTGCTGAAGCAGCAGGTCGTCGGTCATGTCGAGCATGATCGATACCGTGTGCATCGCCTCGTGGCAACCGAACGTTCCCGGTGCGTATTGCGAGAGATCGATGTCGCCGATCTCAGCGAGATCGGCCAGCCGCTGATGCTCGCTATCGTCTGCGGCTGGCATCTCTTTATCCGTCATAATACGCACCTTTGATGTTCGAAGGACCAAACCGGTCTCAATCGGCCTTGTTGCGACGGGCCGGGAAAAGAATGATGTCGCGGATCGATGGCGAGTTGGTCAACAGCATGATGAGGCGGTCCACACCAATGCCGAGACCGCCTGCCGGAGGCATGCCCTGGTCGATGGCATCGAGGAATTCCTCGTCCAGCTGCTTTTCCTTCTCACCGCGTGCATGCGCCTGCTGGAGCTGCTCGACCATGCGGGCGCGCTGCTCTTCCGGATCGTTGAGTTCCGAGAAGGCGTTGCCGAGTTCCCAGGCGTTGCAATAGGTCTCGAAACGTTCGACGAGGCGCGGCTCGCCCGGCACTTCCTTGGCGAAGGGCGAGATGTCCTTCGGGAAATGCGTGACGTGTGCCGGCTGGATCAGTGAGCCCTCGACCTTCTCTTCGAAGATGAAGGCAAGGCATTCACCCCAGGTCGCATCCTTCTCGACGGCGAAGCCGGCAGCCTTGGAGGCGGCGCGGGCTTCTTCGTCGGTCTTGATCGCCAGGAAGTCGATGCCGGTCGCTTCCTTGACGGCATCGGGCATCGGCACGCGGCGGAACGGGCCCTTGAAGGAGATCTGCTTGTCGCCGAACGCGAATTCGGTGCTGCCATGGATCGACATGGCGAGCGTCGAGAACAGACGCTCGACGAGGTCCATGATGTCCTCGTAGTCGGCATAGGCCCAATAGCACTCCATCATCGTGAATTCAGGATTGTGCCGGGTGGAGACGCCTTCGTTACGGAAGTTGCGGTTGATCTCGAAGACTTTGTCGGTGAGGCCGGAAACCAGCGTGCGCTTCAGGAACAGTTCCGGCGCAATCCGCAAGTACATGTCGAGCTTCAGCGTGTTGTGATGCGTCTTGAACGGCTCGGCCGTCGCGCCGCCATAGACCGAATGCAGCATTGGCGTCTCGACTTCCATGAAGCCGTCATTTTCCATGAAACGGCGGATGCCGGAGACGATGCGGCTGCGCTGCTGGAAGCGGAGCTTCGATTCCTCGTTGGTCATGATGTCGAGATGACGCTTGCGGTAGCGCAGCTCGATATCGGAGAGGCCGTGCCACTTTTCCGGCATCGGCAACAACGACTTTGTCAGCATGGTGATCTGCTGGGCATTGATCGTCAGTTCGCCGCGCTTGGTGCGGCGCACGACGCCGGTGACGCCGATGATGTCGCCGATATCGATCATCGGCAGCAACGCGCGAGCTTCTTCCGAGGTCACGTCCTTATGGCTGAAGATCTGGATCTTGGCCGAGGCGTCGTGGATGTCCATGAACATGCCGGAGTTGCGCGAGGAATAGACGCGGCCAGCAACGGTGACGACATCGCCGGTTTCGGTATCCGGCTCCAGGCCTTCGTATTTCGCAGCGAGCTCGGCATTGGTCATGGTCCGGTGGAAATGCGCCGGATAGACGTCGCCGATCTGCTCGCGCAGCAGCTTCAGCTTCTGCGCGCGAACTTCCGTTGCGTCGGAGGAGAGGGCGGAGGCTTCGGTCTTGTCGTTCATGGTTTTAAAGTCCGGTTCAGTTCTTCGGGCCGACGAGGGTCGCAACGGTCTGCGCGGCAAGTTTCAGTCGCTGGCGGACGACGGACCGGCCGAGGATCGCCATGCTATCGAAAAGTGGGAGGGAGCGCGAGGAGCCCGATACGGCGACGAAAAGCGGCGCGACGATGACCTTCAGCTTCTTGCCCATGCGGTCGGCGATGGCGCGCAGCTCGGCTTCGATCGTCTCGACATTCCATTCGAGGATCTTTTCCAGATCCGGCTGCACGGTGTTCAGGATCTCAAGCAGTTCTTCCGGCGTCGACTTGATCTTCGCGAAGGCGGAAGGATCGAGGTTGAGGTCGGACTTGAACAGGAAGCCGGTCAAGTCGGGCAGTTCGCCAAGCTTGGTGATGCGCGACTGCGACAGCTTTAGGCCTTCCTTCAGGCGATCATTTTCCATCGCCCAGGTCAGTACCCGATGCTGGAACTCTTCTTCTGACAGCTTCTCGCGGATCCAGCGGCCGTTCAGCCAATCGAGCTTCTGGATGTCGAAGATCGCGCCGGCCTTGGAGAGGTTTTCCGGATCGAACTTTGCGGCAAGCTCGTCCATGCTCAAGAGCTCTTCACCTTCGGCGATCTGGATGAAGAACAGGCCGAGGAAGTTCATCAGCGCTTCGGGGATATAGCCGAGGGCCGTATAATAGGAGATCGAGGTCGGGTTCTTGCGCTTCGACAGTTTCGACTTGTCTGCATTGCGCATCAGCGACAGGTGCATGAACACCGGCGGCTCCCAGCCGAGATACTGATAGATAAGGATATGCTTCGGCACCGAGGCGAGCCATTCCTCGCCGCGCGCGACATGGGTGATCTTCATCAGATGGTCGTCGACGACGTTGGCCATGTGATAGGTGGGCATGCCGTCGGCCTTGAGCAGGACCTGCATATCGACGGCATCCCACGGGATTTCCACATCGCCGTAGACGCCGTCATGGAACTTGCACGAGCCTTCGGTCGGGATCTTCATACGTACGACATGCGGTTCACCGGCGGCAACGCGTGAGGTCACTTCCTCGGCGGAGAGGTTCAGACAGTGGCCGTCATACTTCGGCGGCAGGCCGGCGGCGCGCTGCGCCTCGCGCATCTTTTCCAGGCGCTCCGGCGTGCAGAAGCAGCGGAAGCCGTGACCGGCCGTGACGATCTGCTCGACGTAGGGCTTGTAGAGGTCCTTTCGGTCGCTCTGGCGGTAGGGGCCGTAAGGGCCGCCGATATCCGGACCTTCGGACCATTTCAGGCCGCACCATTTCAGCGCGTCGAGCACCTTCGTCTCGAATTCCGGGGTAGAGCGGGTCGCGTCGGTATCCTCGATGCGCAGGATGAACTCGCCGCCGTGTTTCTTGGCGAAGAGATAGTTGAACAGCGCGATGTAAGCGGTGCCGACATGCGGCTCGCCGGTGGGGGAGGGTGCGATGCGGACGCGAACGCCTGAAGTGGTCATCTTGTTTGCCCGTCATAAAAGGCCGGGCCGCGCTTGGGACAAGCGCCGTCCAGCCGAAAATGTCTATCTGGATCAGGAAACCGGCCGGAAAAGGGCGTCTTGCCGCTTCTATCAGCGTTTTCCGTATGGCTGGCCTTAGGCCATATTCAAGGGGTGACGTCAAGGGAAACTGCGCCGCGACGGCAGGCAGAGGCACCGAGGACGCCGTGATGCATCGAAAAGGGCCTGCCTTCCAATTTCACGAAGCGTCTTTACACTTCGTAAGTGTTTCAGGAGAAAAGCCTTACGCTTGCCCAATTTGATTTGCAATTTTCGCGGCAGTGGCGAAATAGGTTTTCAATCGTTCATTCCGGGGATCCCATGAAGAAACTAATTTTGAGCTTGCTATTGGCGGTCTCGATGGCCGACGCCGCCGCTGCCCAATCGACTATTACGCGCGATGGTTCGGCGAAACTGATCGAATCCTATCGCGCCTATATTGGCAACGACGATCTCTATAATTCCAAGGGCGAGCGCCTGACCGCACCCTGGCAGATCATCCGCCAGGACCGCGCCAACTATCACGCCTATCGCCGCCGTGACCGTGGCGACGAGGGTGACAGCTTCTTCTCACTGCCCTCCAATCGCCAGAAGCTGGAAGCCATGCTGGCCAACGGCAATATCGCCGACGATGCCGGTAATTATATCGTTCGCGGCAACGTCTGGATCAAGGTCGACATTTATGGCCGCGGCGATATCGGCGAATGGGTCGACGTGCACGTCCAGGATTGATCGATGTGATGAAGCCGCACCTCATCATGGGTGCGGCTTCCCGATTAGTGACCGCCTGAGGTCTTTTTCCGACGGTTCCGCGCCATCATGTTCAGCGCTTCGACCAGAGCGGAGAAGGCCATGGCGGCGTAGATGTAGCCCTTGGGAACATGCACGCCCATGCCTTCGGCGATCAGCGTCGTGCCGATCATCAGCAGGAAGGCGAGTGCCAGCATGACGATGCTCGGGTTTTTCTCGATGAAATTGGCGAGCGGATTTGCTGCGACCAGCATGACCGTAACAGCGGCGATGACGGCGACGAACATGATCGGCAGGTGCGGCGTCATGCCGACGGCGGTGATGATGCTGTCGATCGAGAAGACCAGGTCGAGCAGCAAGATCTGGCCGATCGCCGACGCGAAGGTCGTGGTCGTCGATTTGGCGATGAAATCCTCGCCCTGCTCCTGCGGATCGACATTGTGATGGATCTCCTTCGTCGCCTTCCAGACAAGGAAGAGACCTCCGCCGATGAGGATCACGTCCTTCCAGGAGAAGTCCTGGCCGAAGATTTCGAAGATGGGCTGGGTCAGCTGCACGATCCAGGCGACGGTTCCGAGCAGCGCAAGGCGCATGATAAGGGCGAGGCCGATGCCGATCTTACGGGCTCTGTCGCGATGTTCCGACGGCAGCTTGTTGGTGAGGATCGAGATGAAGATTAGGTTGTCGATACCGAGGACCACCTCCATGACGACAAGGGTAATGAGCGCCACCCACGCGGCTGGGTCCTGTATCAGCCCCATAATATCCATTGACGATGCCCCCTTTGATCAGCATTCGCCGATGCTGACCCCCAGCCCGGCCTCTCCAGAATGGCCGTAATGTAAGGAGTGTCATGGTTCGTACAAGCGCCGCCGCCATTTTCATGGCGGCGGCCTTGTTTCCGGGTCTTGTTCCCAGGCATGGTTTCTAGTCTTTGAGGGGGATCCATATCTCCGTAACGCCCGTGCCCGCGCGCGGGTCGAAGCGGTCGTCATAGCGTTCCATCATGTCGGGGGTGCCGGTATGCTGTTGACCCGATTGCGGCAGCCAGTCTCCGAAGATCTGATGCACCGTCGCAGAAATGCCGGAGATATGGCCGCGATGCGTGAAGATCGCGTAGCGCTGTTGCGGCAGTTTCGTCGTCACGAAGCCTTCGGGCAGGCCGTCCGCGGCGGAAACTTCGGCTGCCGACATGTAACGGAAGCTTTCGCTACCTTCTTCCGCCTGAGTGCAGACGCCATAGGCGACATTGCCGATCTGGCCGGGAATATGGCCGAAATACTGGTTGAATTTCTGCCAGAGCGAGGGGATGGCCTGTGTCGCCTCATAGGCATAGGTTTCCGCAAGGCCGGCAAGCAGCATGGCGGGATGGGTCTCGAAGCGCGGTGCCTCGAGCTTGGGAAGGCGGGTGTCGTCCATTCTGATCGGTTCCTGTAGAGCGAGGTTGCGAACGTGCCCTTGCTTGCGCAGATTTTCCGGCGTCATGCCGAATTGCTCGCGGAAGGCACGGGTGAAAGCCTCGTGCGAGCCGTAGCCGGCATCGAGGGCAACCTGGAGAATGGAGGAGGAGCCGTCGGTCAGTGCGAGAGCCGCTTCGCTGAGGCGGCGGCCCCGGATATAGCTGCTGATCGAGTGACCCGTCGTCATGCCAAAGACCCGCGAAAGATGAAAGCGCGACAGCCCGGCCGTCTCGGCGATCTCGTCGAGCGAGATGTCGGATTTAAAATGGCTTTCGATGAACCATATCGCTCTGCCGATCGCGCTCATTTTCAACTCCCCTGGTTGCCGGGCCACTCATAGGCCTGTGGCGGTGGCGATGCTTGATCGCCATTGCGGAGTTGAATTACTACACGCCCGCGGACAGCAGGAGAGGCCTGATCATCCTAATCCCTGCGATCCGGACCGTAGCCCGCCAGGAAAACCCGCACGGCGCCGCGCACGACATAGTCGATCTCTTCCTTAGACGGCGGCTCTTCCATGTCGCCGAAGAGCCGCAGCTTGAAATAGCCGCCGCTGGCCATTTCCAGGAAGTGGCGGGCAGCCATGTCGAAGTCGTCGATCTTGAGATGGCCTATGGCAGCCTGCCGCTCGAGGAAGCCGCGCAGCACCGTGCGCAGATTTTCCGGACCGGTGAAAAAGCGTTGACAGAGCGAGGGCATGCGTTCGCGCACGCCGATGACCGTGCGCATGGCGCTGATGGTCTTATCCGAGGTGACGTGCGTGACGAAGACGATACCGAAATCATAAAGCGAGGTGGTGACATCCGCTTCGTCTGAAAGGGCATTGCGCACGAGATTGACGAAATGGGTCCGCTCGCTCTCCATCATGGCGGCGAACAGATCTTCCTTGTTGGCGAAATAGACGTAGAGAGTGCCCTTGGAAACGCCCGCCTCGCGGGTGACATCGTTCATGCTCGCCGCATCGAAGCCCATTTTCATAAAGACACGCTTGGCGCCTTCGAGAATCTGATGGCGCTTGGCTGGGTCCTCGCCGGCTGCCCAACGTCCACCGGAGCCCGGTGCGGGCGCGTTCAACACAGCGGCATTTTGGGATTCGTGTTTCATTGGCTCTTTCACTGTCTCCTTTACGCGATACTCGATCATTTTTTCTGAATCTTAAACAGATTCGCGAAATAAATCGAACCGCTCAGTTCGATGTCTCTTGATATGGAGTGAAAAAGGCTTTATGTCAATTGAACCGAACCGTTCGGTTCGATTAATTTGCCAGATTTTCGGTGGTAGGAAATGTCGTCAAGTCATGGAAACAATGTAGCGCGTATCGTGAACGAGCCCGCTGATGCAGCTGCGGAAGCTCGGCAAGCCGGTGCACCTGCGGATGCTCCTCTTGCCGAGACGCGCGGCAATCCTGCTCCCGCCCAGGCTGCGCCTGCCGCTCCGGCCCCTGCGGCCCCACCGCCGCCGGAGAAGAAGCGGCGCAGCCTGGTTTTCCCCATCGTCATCGTCGCGGCACTCGCGGCCGGTGGCTGGTATGGCTATGACTGGTGGACGAACGGCCGCTTCATGGTCTCCACCGACGATGCCTATATTGGCGGCGATATCGCCACGATCTCGCCGAAGGTGACGGGCTATGTCGCCAAGGTAAACGTTGTGGCCAACCAGCAGGTCAAGGCCGGCGACGTGCTCGTAACGCTCGATGACGGCGACTACAAGCTGGCGCTTGGCCAGGCTCAGGCCTCGCTCGATACCGAACAGCTTTCGCTCCATACCATCGATGCACAGATCGCTGCCGGCCAGGCAGCCCTTGCCCAGTCGCAGGCACAGAAGGTTGCCCTGGAAGCCACGGTCCGCGGCGCCCAGATCACCCAGACGCGCGCTGCCGAACTGCAATCGAAGTCGGTCGGCACCACGGCCGCTTTGGACAGCGCCAATATCGCGCTTGATCAGGCCAAGGCCAACCTGGTCGGCGGCGACGCCGCCATCGCATCCGCGCAGGCCAATATCAACCTGCTGCAGGCTCAGCGCCGTCAGGCCGAGAGCACGATCAAGGGCCTGGAAGCCGCTCGTGACAAAGCCGCTCGCGACCTGTCCTTTACCGTACTGAAGGCGCCTTATGACGGTATCGTCGGCAATCGCTCGGTGCAGGAAGGCGATCTCGTCTCTCCCGGCCAGAAGCTGATGGCGATCGTACCGACCAAACAGCTTTATATCGACGCGAATTTCAAGGAAACGCAGATCCAACATCTGGTTCCCGGCTCCAAGGTCGATGTTCACGTCGATGCTTTCAGCGATCATCCGATCGTCGGCACCGTCGAGTCGATCTCGCCGGCTTCCGGCTCGGTCTTCTCGCTGCTGCCGCCGGAAAACGCGACGGGTAACTTCACTAAGATCATCCAGCGCGTGCCTGTCCGCATCGCATTGCCGCAGGATGCGCTCAATACCGGCCGTCTGCGCGCAGGCCTCAGCGTCGTCGTCGACGTCGATACCCGCACGGCGCCGGACAAGTAAACGATCGAGCTCGGGAGAGACGCGCCATGTCGTCCGCCAGCACTACAGCCGGGTCGCCCCCACGCGCGGCCGGCCCCGCCGCGCCCGCGGCTGATCATATCGAGCCGAGAAAGCTCATCGCCTTCCTGGCGATGGTGCTCGGCATGTTTATGTCGATCCTCGACATTCAGATCGTCTCGGCCTCGCTCAGCGAAATCCAAGCCGGCCTCAGCGCCGGCTCGGATGAAATCGGCTGGGTGCAGACCGCCTATCTGATAGCTGAAGTCATCATGATCCCGCTGTCGGGAACGCTGGCGCGCATTATCTCGACGCGCTACCTGTTCGCCATCTCGGCTGCCGGTTTTACAGCCGCGAGCGCGCTTGCCGCGACCGCCACCAACATCGATCAGATGATCATCTACCGCGCCTTGCAGGGCTTCATCGGTGGCGGCATGATCCCCTCGGTCTTTGCGGCGGCATTCACGATCTTCCCGCCGTCCAAGCGCAATGTCGTCTCGCCGATCATCGGCCTGATCGCCACGCTGGCGCCGACCATCGGCCCGACGGTCGGCGGCTATCTGTCCAACGCGTTTTCCTGGCATTGGCTGTTTCTGGTCAACATTCCACCCGGTATCATCGTTGCCATCGTCACCTGGAATTTCATCGATTTCGACAAGCCCGAGCTGTCGCTTTTCAAGAAGTTCGACTGGTGGGGCCTGATTTCGATGGGTGTTTTCCTCGGCGCGCTCGAATATGTGCTTGAGGAAGGCAATACGAACGACTGGTTCAACGACAATTATATCGTTGCGGGCGCCATCGCCTCCGCCATCGGTGCCGTGATCTTCTTCTACCGCGCCTTCACGGTCGATTTCCCCGTCGTCGATCTCAGGGCCTTCACGAACAAGAACTTCTCCTTCGGGTCCGTGTTCTCCTTCGTTATGGGCATCGGCCTCTACGGCCTGACCTATATCTATCCGCTCTATCTCGCGCGGATTCGTGGCTACGATTCGCTGCAGATCGGCGAGACGATGTTCGTCTCCGGCCTCACGATGTTCTTCACCGCGCCGCTGGCCGGCTTCCTGTCGAGCAAGGTCGATCTGCGCATCCTGATGATCATCGGCTTCACCAGCTTCTCGGCCGGCACCTACATCATGATGCACCTGACGGTGGACTGGGATTTCTGGGAGCTGCTCATCCCGCAGATCCTGCGCGGTTTCGGTCTAATGCTGTGCATGGTGCCGATCAACAATATCGCGCTCGGAACCATGCCGCCCGCCCGCATGCGCGGTGCGTCCGGCCTGTTCAATCTGACGCGCAATCTCGGCGGGGCCGTCGGACTCGCGATCATCAATACGCTTTTGACGAACAGGCAGGACCAGCATTATTTCAACCTGCGCGACCATGTTCATTGGGGCAGCCATGCGGCCGTTACCCAATTGAACAACATGGCCGCCAGCTTCAATGCAGCGGGTCTGGACGGCGACCAGGCCGCCCTGAAGCAAATGGTCAACATGGCGACGCGGCAGGCGGTCGTCATGTCCTTCGGGGATATTTTCCTGATGCTGACTGTGCTGTTCCTCGCGATGATCCTCGGCGTTCTGATGATCAGCAAGCCGAATACCGCAGGTGGCGGTGGCGGCGGAGGCCACTGATCCGGCTCTTATAAATGCTCCCAAGGCATGGCCCCTCCTCGCGAGGGGCCTTTTTTGTTTGTGGTATCTATCGGAAAAATTCGTCGGTCCGAAATTTTTGATTTACGTACATCAAAAATCGCAGTAAGGCTTTCTGCAGGAGGACCCATGAGACCGACCGTGCATGACATCGCCGCCGCCGCGGGCGTCAGCCTCGCCACGGTGGACCGCGTTTTGAACCAGCGGCCGGGTGTCCGGCTGGTAACGCGGGAGAAGGTGGAAGCCGCTATCCGGCAAATCGGCTATATCCGCGATGTCGCAGCTGCCAATCTGGCCAAGAGCCGGGTCTATCCTCTCGTTTTCATCGTGCCGACGGGGGATAATTCCTTCATGCACGGGCTGCGATTCGAAGTGCATCAGGCAACCTTGCGGGCCAGCATAGAGCGCACGGACATCCGCATCGTCGAGGTGCCACCATTCGATGTGCCGGCGCTGGTCGCGGCGCTGGACGCCTTGCAGGGGCAGGATATCGCCGGTGTCGCTCTCGTGGCAACCGACGCGCCGGAAGTCAGGGCCGCCGTCGACCGTCTCGTGTCGGAGCGTATTCCCGTCATAACGCTGGTCTCGGATCTCACCGATTCCACCCGCCATCACTATGCCGGTATCGACAATATTGCTGCCGGACGGACTGCCGCGCGGCTGCTCGGGCGCTTCCTTGGCGGTCGTGAAGGTGATCTTACCGTTCTCGCCGGCTCGATGCTGGTGCGCGACCATCGCGAACGCCTGCAGGGCTTTTCCGTCGTGATGGCAGAAGAGTTTCCCAAGCTCCGGCTGCTGCCCGTGCTGGAAGGACGTGACGATCCCGAGCGGGCCAAATCGCTTGTCTCCAAGGCGCTGTCCGAAAACAAGGACATTATCGGCATCTACAGCCTCGGCGCCGGCAACCGCGGTCTGATAGCGGCGCTGAAGGCCGTACGGCCCGAGCGGGAGTTGACCGTGGTCGTGCACGAGCTGACGCGGCATACGCGGGCGGCGCTGTTGGACGGCACGATCGACGCCGTCCTCAATCAGGATGCCGGTCATGAAGTCCGCAGCGCCATCCGCGTCATGAAGGCGACCGCCGACGGCCAAGCCGTCATCGCCGACCAGGAGCGCATACGCCTCGACATTTTCTTGAAGGATAATCTGCCCTGAGCATTCGAACGCGGCAGAGCATAGGGAGTAATATCTGATGTATTTGGGTCTCGATCTCGGAACGTCCGGCGTCAAAGCGATGCTGATCGACGGCAATCAGAAGATCATCGGCTCCGCCAATGGCGGGCTTGATGTCTCGCGCCCGCATCCCGGCTGGTCCGAGCAGGATCCGGCCCACTGGATCCGAGCGACCGAAGAGGCTGTGGCCGGATTGAAGGCTGCGCATCCGAAGGAACTCGCGGCTGTGCGTGGCATCGGCCTTTCCGGCCAGATGCATGGCGCAACGCTGCTCGATGCCGACGACAAGGTGCTACGTCCCTGCATTCTCTGGAACGACACGCGCAGCTATCACGAGGCCGCCGCGCTCGATGCCGATCCGCGCTTCCGGGCATTGACCGGCAACATCGTCTTCCCCGGCTTCACGGCGCCGAAGCTCGCTTGGGTCGCCAAGCATGAGCCGGAGATTTTCGCTAGGGTACGCTGGGTGCTGCTGCCGAAGGACTATCTGCGCCTGTGGCTGACCGGCGAGCACATGTCGGAAATGTCTGACTCGGCCGGCACCTCCTGGCTCGATACCGGCAAACGCAAATGGTCCTCAGAGCTGCTGGCCGCGACCAATCTTGACGAGAAGCAGATGCCGACGCTGGTGGAAGGCACCGAAGTTGCCGGCAAGCTGCGCGGCGAACTGGCCTCGAAATGGGGTATCGGCGGCGATGTCGTCGTTGCCGGCGGGGCAGGGGATAACGCAGCTTCGGCCTGCGGGATGGGCACAGTCAGCCATGGTGCGGCCTTCGTTTCGCTCGGGACGTCTGGCGTGCTCTTCGCGGCCAACGGCTCCTATCTGCCGAAGCCTGAAAGCGCCGTTCACGCCTTCTGCCACGCGCTGCCCAACACCTGGCATCAGATGGGCGTCATTCTCTCGGCAACCGATGCGCTGAACTGGCATTCGCATGTGACAGGCAAGTCCGCTGCCGAACTCACCGCCGAGCTTGGCGAGATGTTGAAGGCGCCGACCAGCGTCACCTTCCTTCCCTATCTCTCGGGCGAGCGCACGCCGCACAACGACGCGACGATCCGCGGCGCCTTCATCGGTCTCGGCCATGAAAGCGGTCGCGCCGTGCTGACGCAGGCCGTGCTCGAAGGCGTGTCCTTCGCCATCCGCGACAATCTGGAAGCGCTGCGCTCCGCCGGCACGGATATTGCGCGCGTAACCGCTATCGGTGGCGGCTCGCGTTCGCGTTACTGGCTGGCCTCGATCGCCACCGCGCTCGGCGTGCCCGTCGACCTGCCGGCGGACGGTGATTTCGGCGCCGCTTTCGGTGCCGCCCGTCTCGGCCTGATTGCCGCGACGGGCGCCGATCCGGTCGCGGTCTGCACCCCGCCGCAGACGGCCGGCACGATCGATCCGGTTGCGTCGCTGACGGATGCCTATGCGGATGCCTACAAGCGCTACCGCGCGGTTTATCCGGCGATCAAGCCGCTGGGCATAGCTTGAGGTGAAACCCCCTCACCCTGCCCTCTCCCCGAGGGGAGAGGGTGAGACCGAGTTTGCGGCAGCCGCCCATACCTTCTCCTCTCGGGGAGAAGGTGGCCCGAAGGGTCGGATGAGGGGGCTTTGCCGACAGGTGAACAACACTACCGAAACACCAAACCCAAGGAGATGAGATATGAGCACCGGATTTTTTGGTGACATCAGCAAGGTAAAATACGAAGGGCCTGACAGCACCAATCCGCTGGCCTTCCGCTATTACAACAAGGACGAAGTCGTTGCCGGCAAGCGCATGGAAGACCATCTGCGCTTTGCCGTCGCCTATTGGCACACCTTCACCTGGCCGGGCGGCGATCCCTTTGGTGGCCAGACCTTCCTTCGCCCCTGGTTCAACGAGACGATGGAAGCCGCCAAGCTGAAGGCCGATGTCGCCTTCGAATTCTTCACCCTGCTCGGCGCTCCCTATTACTGCTTCCACGATGCCGACGTACGGCCGGAAGGCAAGAATTTCGCCGAGAACACCAAGAACCTCAACGAGATCGTCGACTACTTCGCCAAGAAGCAGGCCGATACTGGCGTAAAGCTGCTCTGGGGCACGGCAAACCTCTTCTCCAACCGCCGTTTCATGTCGGGCGCCGCGACCAATCCTGATCCGGATGTCTTCGCCTTCTCGGCTGCGACCGTGAAGACCTGCATGGATGCCACCCATAAACTCGGCGGCGAAAACTACGTTCTCTGGGGCGGCCGCGAAGGCTACGAGACGCTGCTCAACACCGACCTGAAGCGGGAGCTGGATCAGTTGGGCCGCTTCCTCAATCTCGTCGTCGAATACAAGCACAAGATCGGCTTCAAGGGCACGATCCTCATCGAGCCGAAGCCGCAGGAGCCGACCAAGCATCAGTATGACTACGACGTCGCCACGGTTTACGGCTTCCTCAAGAAGTACGGCCTCGAAAACGAAGTGAAGGTCAATATCGAGCAGGGCCATGCGATCCTTGCCGGCCATTCCTTCGAGCACGAACTGGCGCTTGCCAATGCGCTCGGCATTTTCGGCTCGATCGACATGAACCGCAACGACTACCAATCCGGCTGGGATACCGACCAGTTCCCGAACAACGTTCCGGAAATGACGCTGGCCTATTACCAGGTTCTGGCAGGCGGCGGCTTCAAGTCCGGCGGCACGAACTTCGACGCCAAGCTGCGCCGCCAGTCGCTCGACCCGGAAGATCTGCTCATCGGCCATATCGGCGGCATGGATTGCTGCGCCCGCGGCCTGAAGGCTGCTGCCAAGATGATCGAGGACAAGGCGCTCTCCAAGCCGCTCGCCGACCGTTACGCCGGCTGGGATTCGGCCGAAGGCCAGAAGCTGCTGCGCGGTGAATATTCGCTCGATCAGATCGCTCAGTGGGTCGAAACCAAGGACGTCAACCCGCAGCCGAAGTCCGGCAAGCAGGAACTGCTGGAAAACATCGTCAACCGTTACGTTTGATCGACAGCTTCGGGAGGCGGTGGTTCATCGCCTCCCGATTTCAGCCGAAACGCGCGGCTGGAAATGGCTATGGGATTCCCTGAGGGATCCTTCGCATTGGCGAAAACATAGCCGTCGGCCTGGTGCAGGGGGCCGAACTCCAGTCCCTCCTCCGCACACTTAGTGCGGAAAGCTTCGACATTCTCGACGTCGAAGACCAGCTTTACCAGCACCTGGCCCATTTTCTGCGCCTTGCCCGCCGGATGGATCAGCAGATTGGCGCCGCCATCCTGCGCGAGCAGCTCAACAATCCGATCGCCCTCCAGATAGAGCGGCTTGAACCCGAAATGCTTCTCGTAAAAGCTGATCGTCGCTCCGACATCCCGGACATAGAGGGTGATTCTGCCGAGCGGCATCGTTGTGTCCACCTATCGCCGGAGGCGCGGCGGTGGGGAGACCGAATTTCGCACCACGAGATCCGGCCGCAACAGGATCTCCGTCTCGGGCGGCTCGCCATCCGAAAGCAGTTCCAGCAAAAGCGCCATCGCATGCTTGCCGATGGCGGTGCGCGGCTGCCGGATCGTCGTCAGCGACGGCGTCATAAAGACGGCTTGCGGGACGTCATCGAAACCGGTCACCGAAAAATCCTCGGGTATATCATAGCCGCGTGCCTTCAGACCGATCATCACGCCGATCGCGGTCTGATCGTTGACGCACATGAAGGCTGTCGGCAGGGTGTCGCGCATGAAGAGCTGCTCGACGGCGAGCCGACCGCTCTCGATGGTGCCATCGCCTTCCAGCACGATGCGCAGGTCCTGTCCGATGCCGGCCGCATCCAGCCCGGCCTCGTAGCCCATGCGCCGCCTGCTGTAGGCGAGGCGCGTGCGGGAATCGCCGATGAAGGCGATCTTGCGGTGGCCCTCGGCAATCAGTAGGTCGATGGCCTTGCGGGCGCCGGCAATATCGTCGACGCCGACATAGGGAATGCCGCCGTTGAAAACTGGCTCGAAAACGCCGACGCTCGGCGGCAGCCGCGCTGTCATGGTCTGATGACCGAAGGGCAGGATACCGGTGAAGAGGATCAGACCCGCCGCCTGGTTGGAATTGAGGAATTTCAGATATTCCAGGCCACGCTGCGCGTCGTTCTGCGTGTGTCCGATCAGGATGCCGTAACCGTGCGAACGCGCCTCGTTTTCCAGGCCGATCAGGATATTCGAGAAATTGGGATCGCCGATATCGGGCGCCACGACCAGAATCATGTTCGAGCGGCCGAGCCGGAGGCTGCGCGCCATGGCATTGGTGGTATAACCGGTGACGGCGATAGCCTGATTGACTTTCAGCCGCGTCGAATTGGCGACTTTCTCCGGTGTATGGATGGCCCGCGAAACCGTTGCTATCGAAACATTGGCAATTCGGGCGACGTCTTCGATAGTTGCGGGCGTGGAATTCGACACTGCGCTCTGCCTTGGGTCTCGTCTCGGGCTGGAGACTACACAGACTTACGTGGAGGTCAAAGGTAACCGCGAAATTTTGTACGATATCCAACGATGTAAACCTTTACACGACGTATGTAAAGGTTTACATACCGTGGAAGCGGGTGGGACCGCAGGGAGGATGCAATGGGTTCGGAAACCGTCGACGGTGCGGTCGTGCTGTCTGCGAGAGGGATTTCCAAGGCCTTCAGTGGCGTACAAGTGCTGTTCAGCGTCAACTTCGATCTTCGGGCCGGCGAAATCCATGCGCTCATGGGCGAAAACGGCGCCGGAAAGTCGACGCTCGTCAAGGTCCTGTCCGGCTTCGAGCAGCCGACCTCCGGTGAGATTTTGCTCGATGGCAAGCCGGTAAAGCTGCCGCCGAACGGCGCAGCGGAAGCGCTCGGCATCGTCATCATCCATCAGGAATTCAATCTCGCTGAGCATCTGACCGTTACCGAGAGCCTGTTTCTCGGGCGCGAAGTTACACGACTCGGTGTGCTCGATCGCAAGCATATGCGTGCCGAAACGCGGCGCGTGCTCGATCTCCTCGGCTCGCATGTCGACGAGAATGCCGTGATCAGCTCGCTTTCCATTGCCGACAAGCAGATGGTGGAGATCGCCAAGGCGATCAGCCGCGATGCGCGCATCGTCTTCATGGACGAGCCGACCGCCGTTCTCTCCCGCGAGGAGACCAATTTCCTGTTCAAGCAGGTGCGTAAGCTGCGTGATCAGGGAACAAGCTTCGTCTTCGTCTCCCATAAGCTCGACGAGGTCATGGAGCTGACGGACCGGGTCACGGTGCTGCGCGACGGTCAATGGGTGAAGACATCGCCGACCTCGCTGCTCGATGGCGAATCGATCGCCCAGCTGATGGTCGGGCGCGAGCTTTCCAGCCTCTATCCGGCCAAGAACGAGCCTGATGTCGACGAGAAGGTCGTGCTCAAAGTTGCCTCGGTTTCCACCGGCTACGTCCACGATGCGAGCTTTGAGCTGCGCAAGGGCGAGATACTGGGCTTTTCCGGCATGATCGGCTCGGGGCGCACGGAGCTGATGGAAGCGATCGTCGGCCTGCGCGCTCGTGCATCCGGCGAGGTCGTCGCCAACGGCCAGACGGTGCCGCCGCATGACGTGCATGCGACCATCGATGCCGGGCTTGCCTACATGACCAAGGACCGTAAATCGAAGGGCCTGCTTCTGAATTCGGGCATGGTCGTCAATCTGACCCTGCAGTCGCTCGATCGGCATGGCAAGTTCGGCTATCTGAGCGCCTCCAGCGAGGCGGATGCGCTGACGCGGGCGCGCCGCCGTTTTGATATACGTGTGCGTGACGGAAACATCGTTGCCGGCCGCATGTCCGGCGGCAACCAGCAGAAGCTGCTTCTGGCGAAGATCATGGAGACCGAGCCGCAGATCATCATTATCGACGAGCCGACGCGCGGCATCGATGTGGGGACGAAGCAGCAGATCTATCATTTCATTTCCGCGCTGGCGCGCGATGGTCATTCGATCATCGTGATCTCTTCGGAAATGCCCGAGGTCATCGGGCTTTGCACGCGGGTTGCGGTGATGCGAGAGGGTCGGATCGTCGGCGTGCTCGAAGGAGAAGAGATCACCGAGCAGGAAATCATGCGTTATGCGGCGGGCCTGAAGAAAAAGACGGCTGCCTGAGGGGCGGCGGAGTGCAGGGCGAATTCCCAGCAATCATGGGACGGGAGGTTGGTTTTGGTTATGAGCGTGGGTGAAGACAGCAGCGGCAAGACAGGCCGGCGAGGACGTTCCTGGCGGGATGTCGATCTTAGGGCGGTTGCGCCGTTTGCGGCGCTGGTGCTGCTTCTGATCGTGGGCGCACTGGTCAACCCGAACTTCATTGGCATCACCAATCTCACCAATGTTGCGACGAGATGCGCCTTCATAGCCATCATCGCCGTTGGGGCGACCTTCGTCATTTCGGCCGGCGATCTCGATCTGTCCGTCGGCGCGATGGTCGCCTTCGTTGCCAGCCTGATGATCCTTTTCATGAATTCGGGCGTCATTGCCGATCCCTCTACGATGCTGGCGGCGGCGGTGCTGTTTTCGATCGTTGCCGGCCTGCTATGCGGCCTTGCCAACGGGTTGATTACGACCATGGGCAAGATCGAGCCGTTCATCGCGACGCTCGGCACCATGGGCGTCTATCGCGGCCTGACGACCTGGCTGTCGCAGGGCGGTGCCATCACCTTGCGACCGGCGGATATTCAGGCGCTCTACAAGCCTGTCTATTATGGCTCCGTGCTCGGTGTGCCGGTGCCGATCGTGGTCATCCTCGTCGTCACCGGCATTGCGGCTTTCATTCTCTACCGCACCCGTTATGGGCGGCATGTGATTGCGGTTGGCTCCAACCGTGACGTTGCCCGCTATTCCGGTGTGGCGGTCAATCGCGTGCGTACCGTCGCCTTCGTCATCCAGGGATTTTGCGTTGCCATCGCCGTGCTTCTCTATGTGCCGCGGCTCGGTTCGACATCGGCGACGACGGGCAGCCTGTGGGAATTGCAGGCGATCACCGCCGTGGTCGTCGGTGGCACGGCGCTGAAGGGCGGCGCGGGCAGGGTGTGGGGCACGATCTGCGGCGCGTTCATCCTCGAGCTCGTCGGCAATATCATGCTGCTTTCCAATTTCATCAGCGAGTATCTGCTGAGCGCCATCCAGGGTGCGATCATCATCATCGCCATGCTGGTTCAGCGTTCGCTTGCCCGCAAATAGTGAATAACCGGGTCAGGGGGCGCCCGGTCGTCATGCTAAGGCCCTGTCTCTATCTGGGAGGAAGAAACATGCGAAAAAGATTCATAGGCTTGGCTGTCGTGATGGCGGCTCTGGCCGGCACAGTACATGCCGCCGATAAGAAGGTGACGATCGGCGTTTCCATTCCGGCCGCCGACCACGGCTGGACCTCGGGCGTGGTGTTCCATGCCGAGCGCGTCGCCAAGCTCTTGATGGCGGAGCATCCGGGACTGAACGTCATCGTCAAGACCTCGCCGGATGCCGCCAGCCAGGCAAACGCCGTGCAGGATCTTGAAACACAGGGCATCGATGCTCTGGTGATCCTGCCGTCGGATCCGGATCCGCTCGTCAACGCCATCAAGGAAGTCAAGGACAAGGGCAAGTTCGTGGCGCTCGTCGACCGTGCGCCGAGCAACAACGACAATTCCGTCCGTGACCTCTATGTCGCCGGCAACAATCCGGCGCTTGGCCAGGTCGCGGGCGAATACATCAAGAAGAACACGCCGGATGCACAGGTCGTCGTCATCCGTGGTCTGCCGATCCCGATCGATCAGCAGCGCCAGGACGGCTTCGACAAGGGTATCGCCGGCTCGAACGTCAAGGTTCTCGACCGCCAGTACGGCAACTGGAACCGCGACGATGCCTTCAAGGTCATGCAGGACTACCTGACCAAATTCCCGAAGATCGATGTCGTCTGGTGCCAGGATGACGACATGGCCGTTGGCGTTCTGCAGGCGATCGAGCAGGCCAAGCGCACCGATATCAAGTATATCGTCGCCGGCGCCGGTTCGAAGGACATGATCAAGAAGGTGATGGATGGCGATAAGCTGATCCCGGTCGACGTGCTCTATCCGCCAGCAATGGTCGGCACCGCCATGGAGCTGACGGCTGCCAATTTCTATGATCAGGTTCCGATTCGCGGCAACTACATCCTGGATGCGACGCTCGTCACCAAGGACAACGCCAAGGACTTCTACTTCCCCGATTCACCGTTCTGATCGGTTTTTCGGTTGATCTTCCAGGGCGCCCGCCGGTTTCGGCGGGCGTTTTTTAAGTGTTCCATCAGCCCCGTTTTGCGGCGGATGGAAATTTTGCGGCACGTACCTCTTGCCGTCTGGAGCGTGCCGTGATTAGGTCGCAAGGCATTCGACTTTCAGCCCGACGACCCTATAGTTTTTGGAGGCTACGGCATCAAAACCGCCTCGGATATGGGTCCGAAAGGCATCGGAAACGTTTACAGAACGCGATTAGGGAGGAAATACAGATGAAGACGATCAAGGGACCAGGCCTGTTTCTCGGTCAGTTCGCGGGCGATACGGCACCGTTCAACTCGTGGGATTCGATCACGAAATGGGCTGCCGATGCCGGCTATATCGGCGTGCAGGTTCCGACCTGGGCAAGCCAGCTCATCGACCTGAAGAAGGCAGCCTCCTCGAAGGATTATTGCGATGAATTCGCCGGTGTCGCCCGCGCCAACGGCGTCGAAGTCACCGAGCTTTCCACCCATCTTCAGGGCCAGCTCGTCGCCGTGCATCCGGCCTATGACGAAGCCTTCGACGGTTTTGCGGCGCCGGAAGTGCGTGGGAATCCGAAGGCGCGGCAGGAATGGGCCGTCGAGCAGGTGAAGATGGCGCTAACGGCGTCGAAGCATCTCGGCATCAAGGCGCACGCGACTTTCTCAGGCGCGCTCGCCTGGCCCTTCATCTATCCCTGGCCGCAGCGCCCGGCCGGCCTCGTCGAGACCGCTTTCGAAGAACTTGCCCGCCGCTGGACGCCGATCCTCAACCATGCCGACGAAAATGGCGTCGACGTCTGCTACGAGATCCATCCGGGCGAAGACCTGCACGACGGCATCACCTTCGAGATGTTCCTGGAGCGCGTGAAGAACCATCCGCGCGCCAACATGCTCTACGATCCCTCGCACTATGTCCTGCAGTGCCTCGATTATCTCGAGAACATCGATATCTACAAGGACCGCATCAAGATGTTTCACGTCAAGGATGCGGAGTTCAATCCGACCGGCCGCCAGGGCGTCTATGGCGGTTATCAGGGCTGGGTCGAGCGCGCCGGCCGCTTCCGGTCGCTTGGCGACGGCCAGGTCGATTTTGGGGCCGTCTTCTCCAAGATGACTGCGAACAATTTCGACGGCTGGGCCGTGGTCGAATGGGAGTGCGCGTTGAAGCATCCCGAAGACGGCGCTCGCGAAGGCTCCGAATTCGTCAAGGCGCACATCATCCGCGTCACGGAAAAGGCCTTCGACGATTTCGCCGGCAGCGGTACGGACCAGGCGGCAAACCGGCGCATGCTGGGGCTGTAATCCGAATCCTTCGCCCCGCAAGTGCGGGGAAAAGGTGGACTCAAACGATTGAGCGGAGCGAAATCGTTTGAGGACGGATGAGGGGCCTTCTCGCTATTTTCACCAATTCAGAGCTTGCAGAAGGCTCGGCCCCTCACCCTAACCCTCTCCCCGCAGGCGGGGAGAGGGGACGATTGCGGCAGGCAATCGCGTTCAAACAATTCCATTCTCAGGAGGACAAAATGGCAATCGAAGGATCATCGGAACAGACGCGGGAGCCGCGCATCCGGCTTGGCATGGTGGGCGGTGGCGCTGGCGCATTCATCGGCGCGGTACATCGCATCGCGGCACGTATTGACGATCAGTTCGATCTTGTTGCCGGTGCGCTCTCGTCTTCGCCGGAAAAGGCCGTGGCATCCGGCCGCGATCTCGGTCTCGATCCCTCGCGCACCTATTCCAGCTACCGCGACATGGCGATTCGGGAAGCCAAGCTGAAGAACGGCATCGAGGCCGTTTCAATCGTCACGCCGAACCATGTCCACTATGACGCCGCCAAGGAATTCCTGCGGCGCGGCATCCATGTCATCTGCGACAAGCCGCTGACCTCCAATCTTGCCGACGCCAAGAAGCTCAAGAGGGTGGCCGATGAAAGCGGTGCGCTCTTCATCCTCACGCATAATTACACCGGCTATCCGATGATCCGCCAGGCGCGCGAGATGATCGAGAATGGCGAACTCGGCGATATCCGCATCGTGCAGGCAGAATATCCGCAGGATTGGCTGACCGAAAATATCGAGCAGTCAGGCCAGAAGCAGGCGGCTTGGCGTACCGACCCGGCCCAGTCGGGCGTCGGCGGCTCCACCGGCGACATCGGCACGCATGCGTATAATCTTGCTTCCTTCGTGACCGGCCTCGAGCTCGACAGCCTTGCTGCCGATCTCGATAGCTTCGTCGAGGGACGTCGTCTCGACGATAACGGCCATGTGCTGCTGCGCTTCAAGGCGAAGGGCAAGGAAAAGCCGGCGAAGGGCATGCTCTGGTGCAGCCAGGTGGCGCCCGGCCATGAGAACGGCCTCAAGCTCCGCGTCTACGGCACCAAGGGGGGGATCGAGTGGACGCAGGCCGATCCGAACTATCTGTGGTACACGCCGTTCGGCGAGCCGAAGCGGCTGATCACCCGCAACGGTGCCGGCTCCGGTGCCGCAGCGGCGCGCGTCTCGCGCATCCCTTCGGGCCATCCGGAAGGTTATCTGGAAGCTTTCGCGACCATCTATACCGAGGCTGCGCGCGCCATCAATGCCCGCAAGAAGGGCGTGGCGGTCGATCCGGCTGTGATCTATCCGACCGTCGATGACGGCGTGAAAGGTGTGGCTTTCGTCGAGGCTTGTGTCGCCTCGTCCAAGCGCAACGGCGCCTGGGTCAAGCTCTAAGCTTCACGTGAGGTCCGAGGCGGTGAGCCCGCCTCGGACCTGCTGGTTCAGGCCGCAGTTTGCTGCTGGCGCTTCGTCAGTGCATCGACGCTCAGCGGGCCGCCGCCGGCGCTGGCGAGAAACAGGAAGATGAAGCAGAAGAGGATGGCAGCGGTGCCGCCGTTTTGTGCGGGGTAGAAGCTTTGCGGCGCGTGGCGAAGGAAATAGGCGAAGGCCATCAGGCCTGACAGGATGAACGAAGCAATCCGCGTCTTGAAGCCGATCAGGACGAGGAAGCCGAGAGTGAGTTCGAGCAGGCCGGCGACCCACGGCAGCGATCCAACGGCGGGCACATTTTCGGCCGCCGGGAAATGCAGCACTTTTTGCGTTCCGTAGCTGAAGAGCACAAGCGAGGCGACGATGCGCAGGAGGCTCAGCAGATGAGGATGGAGGGCGTGGATCGCAGGGAGCATTTGTGTCCTTTCGTCGTCAAGTTTGGATGCTACCCTCAATTGATCCAAAGTCGAAAGACAAGTCACGACTGTTGACATTGATGTTATCGCACCGCGAGTCTCCCTGCACAGAGCCGTTAGCCGGCTGCGTTTCTCGGCATCTGCAACGTTGCAGTTTCGTCAATTCGACACTGTACTTTGCCAACGCGGTTGGCTAAACCGCAGCCAACGAAGCCAAAATAGACGGGATTTTCATCATGATCGATCCGAAGCTTCTTGCCGATCGCTTCCCCGGCGATTTCACATTCGGTGTTGCCACCGCCGCTTTCCAGATCGAAGGCGCCACCAAGGCCGATGGCCGCAAGCCATCCATATGGGATGCCTTCGCCAACATGCCCGGCCGCGTCTATCAGCGCGATAATGGCGATGTCGCTTGCGATCACTATAACCGCCTGGAGCAGGATCTCGATCTGATCAAGGATATGGGCGTCGAGGCCTATCGCTTCTCGATCGCCTGGCCGCGCATCATTCCCGAAGGCACTGGTCCGGTGAACGAAGCCGGCCTCGATTTCTACGATCGTCTGGTCGATGGCTGCAAGGCGCGGGGGATCAAGACCTTTGCGACGCTCTACCATTGGGATCTGCCGCTGGCGCTCGCCGGCGATGGCGGCTGGACGGCGCGCTCGACGGCGCATGCCTTCCAGCGCTATGCCAAGACCGTCGTGGCCCGCCTTGGCGACCGTCTGGACTCCGTCGCCACCTTCAACGAGCCATGGTGCATCGTCTGGCTGAGCCATCTTTATGGCGTTCATGCGCCGGGCGAACGCAATATGCAGGCTGCCCTTTACGCCATGCACTATATGAACCTTGCGCATGGTCTCGGCGTCGAGGCTATCCGCTCCGTGGCGCCGAAGGTGCCTGTCGGCATCGTGCTCAATGCCGCTTCGATCCTGCCGGGCTCCGATAGTCCGGAAGATCTGGCCGCGGTCGAGCGTGCGCATCAGTTCCACAACGGCGCCTTCTTCGATCCGATCTTCAAGGGCGAGTATCCGAAGGAGTTCGTCGAGGCGCTCGGCGATCGCATGCCTGTCATCGAGGACGGCGATCTCAAGACCATCAACCAGAAGCTCGATTGGTGGGGTTTGAACTATTATATGCCAATGCGCGTCTCCGATGACGCCTCCAAGAGCGGCGATTTCCCCTGGACGAAGGAAGCGCCGCCGGTCAGTGATGTAAGGACGGATATCGGCTGGGAGGTTTATTCGCCCGGCCTGAAGCATGTCGTCGAGGACCTCAACAAGCGCTACGAGCTGCCGGAGTGCTACATCACCGAGAACGGCGCCTGCTACAACATGGGCGTCGTCAACGGCGAGGTCGATGACCAGCCGCGCCTCGATTATTATATGGAGCATCTCGGCGTCGTCGCGGATCTCATCAAGGACGGCTACCCGATGCGCGGCTACTTCGCCTGGAGCCTGATGGACAATTTCGAGTGGGCGGAGGGCTACCGTATGCGTTTCGGCCTCGTCCATGTTGATTACGAGACCCAGGTGCGCACGCTCAAGAAGAGCGGCAAGTGGTACAGTGAGCTTGCCTCGCAGTTTCCGAAGGGCAACCACAAAGCGGTCTGACGCGGTTCGGCCTCGCTCTCAAGGGGAAGGTGTCTGTCGCCCGAATGGGCGAGGCCTGATAGACAGCATGTATGATTCAGCGGCCGATTTTTCTTTATGCGCTTTGCGGCAGCCAGCGGCGGGCCTCAACCAACCGCAGGCTGCTGGAGGCGCTGCAGCTCGGCTGCCCCGAAGGCATCACCATTGCGATTTGCGATCTGATCGGCGACCTGCCGGTCTTCAATCCGGATAATGAGGGTGAGCGAACTCCAGTTATCGTTGAGAGATTTGCGGCCGAGATCCGCAAGGCAGACGGTTTGATCGTCGCTTGTCCGGAATATGCCCATGGCATACCCGGCGGCTTCAAGAATGCGTTGGACTGGCTGGTGTCGCGTGACGAGGTGCCGTTCAAGCCGCTGATGTTCGCGCATGCCTCGCATCGCGGTGATCTCGTATTGGCACAGCTCACCGATGTCTTGCAGACCATGTCGCTGCATATCGTTGAAGACGGCTTCTTGCGTCTGCCGGTTGCTGGCAAGAGCGATGAGATACAGGCCGCAATGCTGCTGCAGGCGCGCGAAAGCGGCCTTTTCTCCGCAAGTCTCAGCCGCTTCGCGCAAGCTATAGCCACCAAGGCATGAATTCTTCCGGTTTCGGCAGATCTACAACTCTTTCCTGTAGGAATCTCCAACTCGCCTTAACCGTTTATTGAAGACCTGACGGCAGACTTCTTCGCCAAGGAGAAAAGGCGTTGGGAGCAGCTTTCAGGTCATTGCGCAAAAATACACAGATCGGTCGTCATTCCATCGTGACGGCCGTTTTGGTTTGCTTTGCATTGATCGTTGCCGTCGTGACCTTGATGGTTCTTACCGCGATCGGCCGCGTCGCCGATTATTCCAACAAGCTGGATGACGAGCGCTCCTGGGAGACGACCGTCGGTGCACTGAAGACTTTTCAGGGACAACTGGAAGCGACGCTGCACGACCATTCCGCCCGCAATGACGCGGTGCGAAGCATTTACGGAACGGACAATCAAGGCTGGATCGCCGGCAATTACGGCGACATTTCCTCCAATGGTGCCCTGTTCGATACTGCCGTTATCGTCGACGACAACAACAAGCCGATCGTTGCTTATCATGACGGTGAACCATTGACTGGCAACATAGAGGAGGTCCTTGGCACCGCGGTCTGGGCGCTCGTCGATCAGGCGCGCGCGACACGTGTGACCGGGGTGCCGGAAGCCTCGAGCTATATCATGACCAGGGATGGTATCGCGGCGGCCGGTGCCGCGACGATCCGCGAAAGATCCGGTCGCATTCCGGTGCCAGAAGGGCATCGGCGCTATCTGATCCTCGTCCGCTACCTCGATGCCGACCGGATCAAGATGCTCTCGAATACCTATGTCATCAGCGGCTTGAGGCTGGTGCCGCCGGAAACCGTGGCCCGCTATGCCGTCTCCATCGTCGATCCGCTCGGCAAGTCGCTGGGGCGGCTGGTGTGGAGTTCGCGCCAGCCGGGGGACATGAGCTATCAGCAGGTCCGCCCGCTGGTTCTCGGAGCGCTCGGTCTGGTGGGTCTGTTCTTCATCGTGCTTTTGATCCTGGGATTGATGGCGGGGCGCCGGCTGCGGGCGGAAGAGGTTCAGGCGCGCCAGGTTTCTCTTCGCGATCGGCTGAGCGGGCTCCTCAACCGCGAGGGATTGCGGCTCGATGTGGATCGCCTGGTCGAGCGGGCGCGCTCCGATGGCACCAATGTCCTGCTTCTCTACCTCGATCTCGATGGTTTCAAGGAAATCAACGACGCCTATGGGCATGGCACCGGCGACCAGCTGATCCGCGCGGTAGCCGCCGGGCTCAAGGTGCTCGTGCCGCCGCAGGCAGCCTTGGCGCGCCTTGGTGGCGATGAGTTCGCCATCGCCTTCCCGACGAAGGAGCTTAATGATGCTCCCGCCTTGCGCCTTGCGGAGCAGATCCTGGATTTCCTTGCCGAACCTCTGGAGATCGGCCGCCGGGTGGTCGTTGTCGGTGCCAGCATCGGCATCGCAAGCTCGCCCGAAGGCCGTATCGACCGTGAGGAACTGGTGCGGCGTGCCGATCTTGCCATGTACAAGGCCAAGGAAGCCGGTCGTGCTCGCATGACCTGCTACGACACCGCCATGGATGCCCATCGCGAGGAACGCAACGCGCTGGAGCTCGATCTGCGTCACGCGATCGAGTTGGAGGAACTGACGCTCGCCTATCAGCCGCTGGTCGATGCATCGAGCTGCGAGATGATCGGCGTCGAGGCGCTGGTGCGGTGGAACCGTCCCGGCCACGGGCCGATTTCGCCAGAGGCCTTCATTCCGATTGCCGAAACCAGCGGCCTGATCGAGGCGTTGGGCCTGCTCGTCCTGCGCAAGGCCTGCGAGGCGGCAAGACACTGGCCGGATCTGCGTGTCGCCGTCAACGTTTCGCCGGGCCAGTTCCGCAATCCCGCCTTTGCCGATTATGTCCGCAGCGTGCTTAACATTACTGAAATCGAAGCCGAGCGTGTGACGCTGGAAATCACCGAAGGCTATATCATTCAAAATCCGGAGCGTACCCGTCAATCGATCGAGCGGTTGAAGAGGCTCGGCGTCAAGGTGGCGCTCGACGACTTCGGATCGGGTTTCTCCTCCATCGGCTATCTGCGTCAGTTCGGGTTCAACCGCATCAAGATCGATCGCTCGCTGACGATGAATGTGCTGGAAGACAACCGCGCCCGCGAGATGGTGAAGGCGACCGTGGCACTGGCCCGATCGCTCGATATTCCCGTCACGGCCGAGGGTATAGAGACCGAGGAACAGGGAACGGCGCTTGCGGGCTTCGGTTGCGACGAGCTGCAGGGCTATTTCTACGGCAAGCCGATGCCGGAAGCCGAGATCAGCAGGCGGCTTGCGGTACAGATGGCAACCGCGCCGGACGAAGAACACGCCGCTGCCTGATACGCGTGGAGCCCTGGCGCATTCCCCAGGGAAGGGAAGGCCGCAGCACAGTTCCTCCGAAAATGCTTTAGCCGATATGCTCGTGGCCGCGCTTGCGAGCGAGCGCGATCTGGCGCTGCCTTTCGCGGTAACGCTCGCGATCCTCTTCGCTGCGCTCATGATAGCAATGGCTGCAGGAGACGCCGGCCTCGTAAAAGGGGGAGGTCACTTCCTCAGCCGTGATGGGATTGCGGCAGGCGTGGCAGAGCTTGTGATTGCCCTCCTTCAGGCCATGTTCGACGGAGACACGCTCGTCGAAGACGAAGCAGGCGCCTTCCCATAGGCTCTCTTCTGCCGGCACTTCCTCGAGATATTTCAGGATGCCGCCCTTGAGGTGATAGACCTCGTCGAAGCCCTGCTGCTTCATGAAGGCGGTTGCCTTCTCGCAGCGGATGCCGCCGGTGCAGTACATGGCGATCTTCGGCTTGTTGTGTAGGCCGGTATTGTCGCGCACCCATTCCGGAAACTCGCGGAAGGTCTTGGTCTTCGGGTCGACCGCGCCCTTGAAGACGCCGATGGCGGTCTCGTAATCGTTGCGCGTATCGATGACAATGGTGTCGGGGTCGGAGATCAGCGCGTTCCAGTCCTTCGGCGCGACATAGGTGCCGACGACCCTGGTGGGGTCGATATCCTCGACGCCCATGGTGACGATCTCTTTCTTCAGCTTCACCTTCATGCGCACGAACGGCATTTTCGACGCTCGGCTTTCCTTGTGTTCAAGGCCGGCAAATTCCGGCTGGGCGCGCAGGAAGGCGAGCACGGCGCCGATGGCGGCATCCGTGCCGGCAATCGTGCCGTTGATTCCTTCATGTGCCAGCAGCAGCGTGCCCTTGACGCCCTTTTCCTCACAGAGCGCAAGCAGCGGCTCGCGCAGGCTTTCGAAGCGCTGAAAGGAAACGAAATGATAAAGCGCGGCAACGAGGAATGCGCCGGTCGCGTCGCGCCGTGGATCTGGAAGCATGTCGGTCATGCCGGTGAAATACAATTTTGTGAGCTTTCAAGCAATCGGGATTCGCGCCGCAGCTCCGCGCCCTCGCCATTCTGCACGATCGGTGTCACATACGACGTCAAAGGAAGGCATTTCAAGATGAGCTTATCGTGCAACTGGCGCATCATCCTTGATGTCGTCTGCAAACCTGCGCATGAGCCGCACAAGGTCCTCGATATCCTGGTCATCCCATTTGGCGAAAATGGACCGGGCGATCCTCTCGCGCGCCTCATCGATGCGATCGGTCATCATCTTTCCCTGTTCGGTGATGACGGCCTCGCGAAGGCGGCGATCGATCGCGTTCTCCCGTCGGCTGATAAGCCCAAGCCCCTCCATCTTCGCAACCTGGCGGCTGACGGTGGTGTAGTCGCGCCCGACGCGATCGGCCAGTTCGACGACGCCGATGGGGCCGAGCCGTTCCACCAAAACCAACAGGGAAAACAGTGCGCGGTCGAGAGAGATGCCCGCCTCCTTGATCATCGCCTCATCGCGCTGTGGCCGGTTCATGACGCCAACGATTTCGACCAGCGCGCTATGGAGTTCGCGTAGCTGACTGCTGATATGTGTATTTTGCAAGCTTTTTGTTGACACCGCATCGCCCTTCTTTTAATATGTGCATATTACACATATGGAGATAGAAATGACAGAGCAATTTGCAGCCGATGTGCTGATTTGCGGTGCGGGTGCGGCCGGCCTAGCGCTGGCCATCGATTTGGCAAGGAGGGGAATTTCCTTCCGCCTGATCGAAAAGATGGAAGGGCCTTTCCGTGGTTCGCGCGGCAAGGGTATTCAGCCGCGAACCCAGGAAATCTTCGAGGATCTCGGCATTCTCGACCGGGTCGTCGCGGCCGGCGGCCTCTATCCACCCGAGCGGCGATATCGCGACGACGGCAGTTTTACCGAGTCCGACATCACCGAGCATGAGGACCCCACACCAGCAGAACCTTATCATCTGCCGCTGATGATACCGCAATTCCTAACCGAAAAGGTGATGCGCGAGAGGTTGCTTGAGCTTGGCCATAGGCCGCAATTCGGCTGCGAACTGGTTGGTTTCGAGCAGGACCCGAGAGGCGTGACGGCGCGTCTCTCGGGCAAGGCTGGAGAGGAAACTCTCCGCGTGCGCTGGCTCGTCGGCGCCGATGGCGGCCGCAGTTTCGTTCGCCATGCCGTCGATATCGACTTTCCGGGCAAGACCCTCGGCGTCCGTGCGATCGTGGCCGATGTCATTTTGACCGGTCTCACGCGCGATGCCTGGCATCGCTTCAACGACGGCGACATGTCGCGGCAGATCATGTTCTGCCCGCTCGCCGGGACCGAGATGTTCCAGATACAGGGGCCGATCCCTCTTGACGGTGATATCGACCTCTCTGCCGAAGGGCTCGAAGCCATGGTGGCGGAGCGCACCCGGCGCGACGATATCCATATACAATCCGTGTCGTGGTCGTCGGCCTACAACATGAATGCGCGTCTGGCCGATCGATACCGTGTCGGTCGCGTGTTTCTCATCGGTGATGCCGCCCATATTCATCCACCGACCGGCGGCCAGGGTCTCAATACCAGCGTGCAGGATGCCTATAATCTTGGATGGAAGCTGGCTGCGGCCGCCAATGGAGCCGACGATAAGCTGCTCGACAGCTATGAGGAGGAGCGTCAGCCCATCGCGGCAGCGATGCTCGGTCTGTCGACAAGGCTTCTCGATGACCAGAAACAGGGCAAGATGCGGCGCGGTCGCGAGGTGCGTCAGCTCGATATAGGTTATCCTTCGTCCTCGCTCGCGCTCGAAACGCTGGGGCGCAGCGGTCGCCTGTCCGCCGGCGACCGAGCCCCGGATGCGCCGATCCGCGGCGTTGCCGGCCAGCCGAAACGGCTGTTCGATCTATTCCAAGGCGCGCATTGGACATTGCTCGGCTACGGGGTGCAGCGGGGATCGGTGCCGCCGCGCGCGGGCCTGCATATTCATACTTTCGGCTCGTCAGGCGACATGGTCGACGCCGAGGGCCATCTTCGCGACATCTACGCGCTATCCTGCGGCGAATGGGTGCTTGTGCGGCCGGACGGATATATTGGCGCGATCGCTGCGGCCGACGACATTGCGATGCTGGAAGGCTATTTCGCGCAAGTGGGGCTTGGTTCGGCGGATGCGTGGCGTGCCTAACGCAACGGCCGGGTTATGCCGATTGAACTGCCTGAGCCGGGCGCGTGGCCCGGTCAGTCCGCCGCCTCCAGCCAAAGGTGCTTGATAGTCCGCGCCTCGTTCCCCGGCTTGTCGGCGAAGACCCAGCGGGCTCGGTCCAGCGCCTCCTCGCGCGCGGTCTGCTGCCGGGAAATGATCGCTTCCAGCAGGCGGGCGTGATCGTCGTTTCTTTCGAAGAGATGCGGCTCGCGGTCCGCGACATCGGCCAATATCGACATGTCGAGATAGCGGCCGAGCACGTCGACCAAGGCCTTGGCCTCCAGCTGCTTGGCATGCATGGCGGCCGGCCAGACATCGCGCAGCAGCATGTGATGCATCCAGTAGTCCTGGCTGCGTTTGCGCAGATCATGAAAGCTCTCGACGTGCGCCGCTTCGGCATGGCAGTCGGACAGCGCCTCTATCGCCTTGCGGACGTTCTTGCGCCAACTTTTTTGAAAGAGACGGGCCGTGTCGCGGCGGCCGCAGTTGAAGGATATTTCCTTCAACGCCTCACGTGCCTCCGCACATGTGGCGACTGCTGCTCGTGCCTTGTCTTCGAGATCTGTTTCGGCTTCCGCCATACGGTCGCGTCTCGCGGTCAGTAGATCGCTCACGCGAGCCAGCGCATGCAGTTCCTCCGCCGATGCAGCGGTTGCCTGCAGATAATGGCTGATCTCGATCAACGCGGTTGCGTCGCGCACCCCGGAAAGTGTGAGCGCTACATTCCGAAGCCGGTCATTTTCCCGCTGCTGAAATTCGCGCGCGACCGGAGCTATCAACCGGTAGAGCGCCCGCACGCGCTTGATATTCTTGCGGGCGGCGTGAACAGCTTCGTGCAGGCCCTGCGGTCTGTCCGTCAGTACGGCCATTGCCTTGCCGAGTTGATGCGCGGCTGCCTTGTGCACCTCGTCATCAAGGGCTCGGTCAGGCCGTATGCGATAGCTCATCGTACTCCTGCTCGAACTGCGTCGCGAGGGCCTGGTTGGAATAGCGGTATTCGCCTGTCACCTCACGTCCGATCCAGTCCGGCAGTTCCGGATTGTCGCTTTCGTCGTCCATTTCCACTTCGGCAATGACGAGGCCGCGATGGGCGCCGCGGAAGACATCCACTTCCCAGGTAAAGCCCTTGAACTGCACCTTGTGGCGGGTTTTCTCGATGACGAGGCCGATCGCCGTTTCCAGCAACTCCTCCGCATCGTCGACGGGGATCTCATATTCGAATTCGTCCCTGGTCATTGCCTTGCCGATCTTGATCGTCAAGGTTGCCTTGGTGTCGTTCGTCAGCCGTATGCGCACGGAACGGTCCGCCATGGAGGCAATATATCCCTGTCGCAGGATCAGCCGCTCCGAAACGGAATCACGCCAATGATCGCCGCGCACCAGAAACTTTCGCTCGATCTCTTTTGCCATGCGTTTGACATGCTCCACTGGCACAGACTGGAACAGCCTATAGCAAGTTGCCGGGATTTCCTACCCGTCGTATTTAAAGCGAGCTTTTGTCTCGACAAGCACCTTCGGGAAGGCTATTCGAAAGCCGGATTTCAATCGTTTTAAAAGGAGCGCACCGACCATGGGCGAGAAAACCGAGAAGCTTCTTTCCATTCTGAAACTGCAGCCCGTCGTTCCTGTGCTGATCGTCGATGATGCGAAATCGGCCGTGCCGCTCGCCCGGGCGCTCGTCGCCGGAGGCCTGAAGGCCATCGAGATCACGCTTCGCACCGCCGGCGCGCTCGATGCGATCCGTGCTGTTGCCGAAGAAGTCGAGGGTGCCGAAGTCGGCGCCGGCACGATCCTCAATGTCAAACAATGGGACGCGGCCGTCGAAGCCGGTTCCAAGTTCATCGTCAGCCCCGGCACGACGCAAGAGCTGCTCGATGCTGCGCGCGGCTCGCATGTGCCGCTGCTGCCGGGTGCCGCTACCGCAAGCGAAGTCATGGCGCTGCGCGAAGAGGGCTATACGGTGCTCAAGTTCTTCCCGGCCGAGCAGGCCGGCGGTGCTTCCTATCTCAAGGCTCTGTCGTCGCCGCTCGCTGGCACGGTCTTCTGCCCGACCGGCGGCATCTCGCTGAAGAACGCTCACGACTACCTGTCACTGCCGAACGTCATCTGCGTCGGCGGCTCCTGGGTTGCGCCGAAGGAACTCGTTGCGTCAGGCGATTGGGCCGGGATCACCAAGCTCGCCGCAGAGGCAGCAGCACTCAAAGGCTGAGACGGGAGCCTGTCGAATTCGATTTGAAAGGCGCGTGGAGCTTTCCGCGTGCCTTTTTGCATGATGTGGATTGGTATTTGCGGTTGCGCTTCCTATCTCCCCTTCACCATCACAAGGACGGAGGACCATCCATATGATCGACGCCCGCAAGCTTCTTGACCAATTCCTGGGATCACAGGTTCCAGGAATGCAAGGAACGGTGAAAGACAGGGCAACCCAGGCCATCAATCTCGCCAGGGACAATCCCATGGCGACGAGCGCGATTGCCGGTGTGCTGCTCGGCACGAAGACCGGGCGTCAGGTCGCCGGCAATGCGCTGGCGCTCGGTGGCCTCGCTGCCATCGCAGGCCTCGGCTATCAGGCCTACAAGAATTATCGCGATGGCAACCAGCCTCAGCCGGCGCCGCAATCCACGCCTCAGGCCGAGCCGCAATTTCTGCCGCCGCCGACAGATTCAGGTTTCAGCACATCGCCGGCGGTTGCCAGCAATGATTTTACGCTTTCCCTGGTGCGCGCCATGATCGCGGCTGCCCGCGCCGATGGACATATCGATGATACCGAACGTCAGCGTATTCTCGGCAAGGTTCAGGAGGCCGGCGTCGGGGCCGAGGCGGAAGCTTTCTTCCAGCGCGAGCTCGCCAATCCCGTCGATCTCGATGCCATCGTCGCTTCGGCGAAGACCGAAGAACAGCGCGTGCAGGTCTATACCGCGTCGCGACTGGCGATCGAGCCGGATTCACGGGCCGAGCGCGGTTATCTCGATCTGCTGGCTGGAAGGCTCGGCCTAGCCGATGCGCTGGTCGATCATATCGAAGCGACGGTTGCGGGCGCCAAAGTTCAGCTGTGATTGATAGGGCCGGTTGCCTTTGATTGGCAGCTGGCCTAAGCCTTCGCCGGAACTCATGTCAGGGCGTCAAGGATGGCTACATTGACGGACAAGAAAAGCGAAACCCGCTCGGCGGCAATTGCAGCCGGCGTTATTCTGTTGGTCGCAACAGCCGTGCTTTACCTGATGCCGAATGTCATCGTCTGGCTCGGCTCGATCTCGCCATGGCTCGGCACTGGTTTTGGCGTGCTGGTCATCCTGGCCTTCTTCTTCGTGTTCTGGATGCGAGCGCGCTATCAGCGGCGCAATGGGCCGTAAGCTCCGAGGCAAGGCTCTCTTCTGAATTCTTTCGGAAAATCGCTCAGTTCTGCAGCGAGGCCCCGAGTAGAATGATGCCCGTGCAGATGACGAGCAGTGCGCCCAGAATCTCGATGCCGTTGCCGACCAAAACCGAAAGTCTCGAGCCCTTGCCGGTGAAGCGGACGGCGGTGCCTTTCGCGAAGACGGCGATGATGGCAAGCAGCGAGACGGTGAGCGCCGTGCCGATGGACATGGCGAGGACCGATAGCAGACCGCCGAGATAGAGCCCGTTCAGCATCGAAAAGGTCATGACCAGCAGCGCGCCGGAGCACGGGCGCAGTCCGACGGCGGCGATCGCGGACCAGGCCTCGCGGGCACTGAACTTTTCGTTCGACAACATCTTCGGATCGGGAAGATGGGCGTGGCCGCAGGTCTCGCAGTAAGCGCCGTCGCCGGTCGTATGGGCGGGATCATAGCATTGATAGCCGCCGCCAGCGCGTATCGCGGCGCTGCTGCGCGCAAAACCTCTTGCCGAATCCGTGCCCGTTGCGGCTCCCTCGAACAGCGAGAGGCTGATTGGACCCGCCGATGTCGCAAGCTGCATTTCCTGATGCTGCGCCCGGCTCTGCATCATCGCCCGCAGCTTGCGGAACAAAAGCCAGCTGCCGAACAGGATGACCATGACAAAGCTGGTGATCTCCATGGCATTGGTCGCCATCGTCATGGTGATGCCTGAACCGCGCAGGACAAAATAGGCGGCGCCAACGACAAGGACGGCGACGAGGCCCTGGATGAGGGCGGAGACGAAGGAGATGCCGATGCCGCGCTTCAGCTCGATCTCGTTGGCGACCATGTAGGAAGAAATCACCGCCTTGCCGTGGCCGGGGCCGGCGGCATGGAAGATGCCATAGGCGAAGGAGAGGCCGATCAGCGTCCAGAGCTGCCATGGGTCCTGGCGCATGGCTTCGATGGACTTGGTGAGCGCACGGTAGAAAGCCTGCTGCTCGTAGTTCACATAGAGGAAGATCGGCGCAAGCGGCCCGCCCATCGGCTGGAAGCTCGGCTCGGCCGTGCCGATGCCAAGTGGCGAGCCGGCGGCATGGGCGAAGCTGGCTGCCGCGAGAAGCGCGAGCATTACAGCCGGAACGAGCTTTCCTGGTCGCGAAATCAGCATTGCACATCTATCCGCGTTGCAAAGAGTTTCGACATGGTCGTTCCCGTCGGATCGTTGAAGAAGGCATCCGTCAAGGTGGACTTGTTCTCGGCAATGACTTCATCCGGATTGGGCCGGACGACCTTATGCGTGCAGCTTTTGAAGGCGTCGCCCTCCGTCACCAATTCATTGTCGCTCGGGAAATCGACCGAGGTATAGAGCGTCGGGTCGTAGATGCCGAAGCTCAGCGTGTTGCCCTTGGCGAGCGGCATCGGCTCGGCCGGCTTGACGGCGAAGAACATCAGGAGCTGGCCGTCGCGGAAGTCGACATTGATGACATCGGGCTTGTTCACCTTGATTGCTTTGCCATTGAGCGTCAGGTTCGCATAATAATCGTAGTCCGCCAGAGACTCGCGCACCGTCTTGCCAACCTCTTTCAGCTCGTCGGGATCGAGCTTGAGGTTTGTGTTCTTGTCGAAATCCATGAGGACGGAGGAGGAGAACACTTCGTCGAAACGCCAGACATTGCGCAGTTCCTGCACATTGCCATCCGCGCCGGCCAGCACTTCCAGGCGGGCTTCCACGAAAATATGTGGATGCGCCGATGCTGTGGCCGGCACGAGCAACAGGCCGCCGGTCAGGGCAACAGCGTAGGCGGTCGTGGATTTTCTCATGCGTCCGATAGATTTCGCGAGCATTGATTCACTTCGTTTTCTGGTCAGGAAATGAGACGGAATTGGGACCGGCCAACCAACCTCGGCCGTTCAGCCGTTCTTGCGGAACCAGTTGTGCAGGTAATCCACAAAGATGCGCACCTTGGCGGGTAGGTAGCGGCGATGCGGATAGACGGCATAGATGCCGCGATCCGTCGGCAGGTAGTCGTTGAACAGCGTCAGCAACTGTCCGCTTTCGATCGCCTTGCGGCCGATGAAATCCGGGACAATAGCAACGCCGAGATCGGCGAGTGCTGCACGCAGCGTCGCATGCGGGCTATTGACCTCGAGCGTGCCGTTGATGGCGACGTTGAAGGTCGTGCTGTCGGCATCGACGAAGCGGATGTTGCCCTGCGAGCGGGTGTTGGTGTCGATGATGAAGGGAATGCGCGTAAGGTCAGTCGGATGTTCCAGCGTCGGATAGCGGTCGAGGAACTCTTGCGTCGCGCAGAGATGGACGCGGAAATCGGAAATCTTGCGGGCGATCATGCCGGAGTCTTCGAGCTTGGTGATGCGGACGGCGACATCGAAGCCTTCCTCGATGAGGTCGACGAAACGGTCGTCGGCGGCGATTTCCAGCGAGAGATCGGGATTCTCCTTGGCGAAGTCGATCAGCGACTGTCCGACATCGGCGTCGACGAAGGTGCGCGGCACGGAAACGCGCAGCCGACCTTTGAGCTGCTGATTGTTCTCGCGCACGAGATCGGCGAGATTGTCGATCTCCTTCAGGATATCGGAGGCGGTGCGATAATAGGTATGACCGGCCTCTGTCATGGAGAACTGACGCGTGGTGCGATTCAAGAGCAGCGCGCCCAGCTCGTCTTCCAGTTCGCGGACATATTTCGACAGCAGTGCCTTGGAGCGGCCGGTCTTGCGCGCAGCCGCCGAAAATCCCTCGGCTTCGACCACGTCGATAAAGGCGCGAATCCGGGTCAAAGTGTCCATGCTGAAGCCTCCCGCTAACTGTTTCCGGATGTTGAACAAAATGCTTTGATTTGTTCAATTATTTTTTTCGGGCATGGCTGAAAAATTTTCTTGATTATTACGGCGAATATTCCTATTTCCCGATCAGCCCAAAGTCGCACGTGCCCGTGGGTGTCCGCCGATCCTCGATGTGGTGAGAAAATCGGTAAGGTACCTGGAACTAACCCCTCCAGTCGCTATTTCGGCCAACCGAAAAATGCGAGGACATCTGAAGCAACGACGGTGCGGGCCTTTTTGTTCTCTCCCGGCTTTCCATCAGCCGGGGATACTGAAGAGGCACACCTTCATTGCCGGAAGTGCGGTTGGGATACTCCCTCCAATCCATGGCAGACAAAGCGAATTAGCGCCGCTTGCGGCACTCGTTCATCATCCGCGCTTCGCGCATTTGCACGGTACCGGGGTCTCCACCGGCTGGTTCCTGAGCGAGTGAGCGTCGCCCTTTGTCCTCTGGGTTTTCCCCGGAGCCTTTGGAATTGAAAGGGAATTGACATGACCACGCAACGTATTCGCGATTTCCTCGCTACCCGACGTCCGGACGGTCCTTGCCTGGTGGTCGATCTCGATGTCGTCCGCGACAATTTTCACGCCTTCCGCCATGCCATGCCGGACAGCGCCATCTACTACGCCGTCAAGGCCAATCCGGCTCCGGAAGTGCTGCGCCTGCTCGCAAGCCTCGGCTCCAACTTCGATTGCGCGTCCGTCGCTGAAATCGAAATGGCGCTCGATGCCGGCGCGACTGCGGCCCGCATTTCTTTTGGTAACACCATCAAGAAGGAGCGCGATATCGCCCGTGCGCATGCACTCGGTATCAACCTCTTCGCCGTCGACAGCCATGAGGAAGTCGAAAAGATTTCCCGTGCCGCCCCCGGCGCCCGCGTGTTCTGCCGCGTGCTGACGGATGGCGAAGGCGCCGAGTGGCCGCTGTCACGCAAGTTCGGCTGCGTTCCGCAGATGGCCGTCGACGTTCTCGTCTATGCCCATCAGCTGGGTCTGGAATCCTACGGCGTGTCTTTCCACGTCGGCTCGCAGATGACCAAGGTTGATGCCTGGGACGATGCTCTCGCCGATGCCAAGCGCGTTTTCGTCTCGCTCGCCAAGCAGGGCATCCACCTGCAGATGGTCAATATGGGCGGCGGTTTCCCGACCAAGTACCTGCGCGACGTTCCCTCCGCCGAAGCCTATGGCAAGGCGATCTTTGCGTCTCTGCGCGCCCATTTCGGCAACCAGATCCCGCACACGATCATCGAGCCGGGTCGCGGCATGGTCGGCAATGCCGGCGTGATCAAGGCTGAAGTCGTCCTGATTTCCAAGAAGTCGGACAACGACGCCGCTCGCTGGGTCTTCCTCGACATCGGCAAGTTCGGCGGTCTGGCTGAAACCATGGATGAGGCGATCCGCTATCCGATCCGTACGACGCGCGATAGCGACGAAATGGAGCCTTGCGTCATCGCCGGCCCGACCTGCGATTCGGCCGACGTGCTCTACGAGAAGAACCTCTATCCGCTGCCGGTGTCGCTCACCATCGGCGACGAGGTCCTGATCGAAGGCACCGGCGCCTACACCACGACCTACTCGGCTGTGGCATTCAACGGTTTCGATCCGCTGAAGGCCTATATCATCTGAGGTCTGACATAGCCGCCCCCGTAGCCAGCCGGGGCGGCCCACTCACAATTCCCTTTAGCACCGCTGATAACGGTATTGGGCACGGGAGGCCGAGATGGCCGCTGTTCTTGATTCTGTCCGCGCATTCTTTGCGCCGTCCACTTTCACCCTCGACCTGGAAAATGCAGGCGATGTCGTTGCGCGCGAAAACCTTCTGGATCGCGCCATGGGTCCCGACCGCCGCAAGAAGTCGTCCGAGAAGCTCCGTCAGGGCCGCGTGCCGGCTGAGGGCCTGGCACTGGTCGCGCGCGATCGCGCCGGCCATGTTATCGGCACGGTTCGCCTCTGGAACGTCGAAGCCGGCGTCGATCGCGAAACCCGTCCGGTCGATGCGCTGCTGCTCGGCCCGCTGGCGATCGATCCCGCCTATGAAGGCAAGGGCATCGGCTCGGCGCTGATGCGCGCAGCCATCATGGAAGCCAAGAAGCGTGGCCACGGCGCGATCCTGCTCGTCGGCGATGCGCCTTATTACGAGCGTTTCGGCTTCTTTGCCGCAAAGACCCGCCATCTTGTCATGCCGGGTCCATTCCAGCGCGAGCGCTTCCTGGCTCTCGAGCTCAAGGAAGGCTGGCTCGATAGTGCCGCCGGCATGATCGTCGCCAGCGGCCGCAAACTGGCCCAGCCGCCGATAGCAAAAGCCGCATAAAGCGCCCAAACGTCCCGAAGTATCATAAGGCTTCCGCCCGTCCGGACGGAGGCCCTTTTATTTGGCTGCCTTCACGCTGTCTTTCGCCGGGTCGTATCCATCCGTCAGCGTTTTCAGGAAGGCGACGACATCGGCGATCTCGGCATTAGTCAGCGCAGGGGCATCGCCGAGCTTGCGGTTCATCGGCGCGTCGATGACATCGATATTGGCCTGATACCGCGCCGGCAAGTCATCATATTTTAGCACCTTGCCGCTTGCATCCTTCGGATAGATTTCCTTCGGATTGGTATCGCGCTTGACGTAGAAGCGGGTGACATCCTCCAGTGTGCGGTAGACGCCATTGTGGAAGAAGACGTGGCGGGTGGCGACATTGCGCAGCGTCGGCGTCTTGAAGAGCCCGCAATTCTGCTGCTCGGCGGAGTGGGTATCGTTGCGTAGCGGGCCGCAAATGCCGGTGTCATAGTAATGCGCATCGGCATTGGCCGGAATGGCTGGGTTGCGAGGCACGCCCAAAGCCTCGAATTCGAAATCGGTGAAATTCGGCATCTGCCCGTCGCCGGTCATCTTGTCGAGATGGCAGGAGGCGCAATTGCCCTTGTTCGCGTCGTCGAACAACTTCAGACCCCGCGCTTCCACATCCGTCAGCACCGCCTTGCCGCGCAGATAGTAGTCATACTTGCTGGTATAGGGATGGAAGGAGTTTTCCTCGATCTGGTAGCGGGCGAGCGCAAAGCCGATCTCGGAGATCGTCATGTCCTGATCGTTGAGGATATTGTCGCCGAAGAGCGCCGAAATATCCTTGCCGTATCCCTTCTTCAGCTTGGCATAGACGGTGGCCGTATCGGCATTCGCCATTTCGAAAGGCGAGATCATTGGCTGCAGGGCTTGTTCCTCCAGCGAATCGACGCGCCCATCCCAGAACATGCCGCCCTGCGGCACGAGGTTTGTCGCAGCTGCATCGGCCTTGACAACGGCCTGTGCCGTTAGCGGACCAACAACGGCGGCGGGGGCATTGGCGAGAGCCACGCCCGATGCCTCGGTCATCGGCGAGGCTTCCGCCGCTTCGTCGGCAGCGCTCTCTTCTCCGATCGAGAAGGAAGGCGTCGAAATCTTGTAGGCGAGGCTGGGCACCGCACGGATGCCCGGCTGATCGAGATGCGGGCCACCGAGCTGGACGGCGAGGCCATTGGCCGGCGCATAGTGATTGGCCGGATCGTGGCAAGTCGCGCAGGACATCTGGCCGCCGCCCGAGAGCGACGGATCGAAAAACAGTTTCTTGCCAAGTTGCGCAACCGCGCTCAGCGGTGCTTGGTCATCATAGCCGTCAGTCGCTGTGACGTTTATGGCCGACTCGCTTGCCATGCCCACAGCCGCACCCGCGAGCGAGAGGCCCGCGAGTGCGAGGAGCGGCGGGAGACGGCGATAGGTCAGGGACATTTCCGTCTCCCTTATGGTTTTACGATGCCGGATTGCCGGTTTTCGGATCGAGGAGCAGCTTCGGCACGTCACCCTTGGACCAGTCGAACATGGTGTTCAGCGAGCCCGAGAGCACATCGAAGGAGCCGCCGCCGAGGCGGGCGCCGGCCATCCAGTTGTCCTCAATGAAGCGCATAACGGAGGTCTGATCGGTCAGCGTGTGGTCGACAAAGTTGACCTTGGCATAAGGCGAAATCACGAGTAGCGGCTGGCGTGTGCCGTAGCCGCAGCGTCCCTGTGCCGGCTGGCCGTTGACGCCGGGCAGGGCAGTGCCGGTGGAACAGCTGTCGCCGCTCAGCACGTCGTAGCCTTTGACGGGGATTTTCGATGGATTGACGACCGCATGGGCATGGTCATACCAGCCGTCGGAATCGTCATAGAGGATGACGATGGCTGTGTCCTTCCAATCCAGCGAATTCTGCACGCTGTTGACCACTTGAGTGACGAACTCCTGTTCGTCGAGAGGGTCGGAATAGCCAGCATGGCCGTCCTGATAGGCAGGTGCCTTCAGGAAGCTGATCGTCGGCATGTTGCCGTTCTTCAGCGCCGCATAGAAGTCGGTCATGTCATACTGGTGATTGGCCGCATCGGTCGTCCCGATCGCCGCTACCGAAGAGGGGCGCGCATGCGTCGGGTTGGCGGTAGAGGCATAGTACTGGAATGGCTGGTGATGCGGAATGTAGTCGGTGTAATTGACCTTGGTGATGGTCGACGTGGTCGCGCGCTTGCAACCTGTCGTGCCGTCCGGGTTGGTCGCCGTCAGATCGAAACCGCCCTCGAAGAAGCCCCAGGTGATCTTGTGCTCGTTCAGCATATCGCCGATGTTCTTGCCATACATCAGTGCCGTCTGGCCGACCGAGCAGACGTCGCCGGTCGGATCGAAGTCGCTGATTGCGGTCCAGCCGCCATTGCCGTCGGGCACGATGCGGCCCTTGGAATAGGTGCCGTCACTTTCCAGCGTATAGCCGGGCGGCAGGATGGCGCCGTTGGTCTGGCCGGAGATGAGGTTCAGCGCGCCGGGGGTCGAGGGGCCGAAATTGGTGGAGTAGGAATTGTCGCTCAGCGCATAGTGCTGGGCATAATTCCAAAGGGCCGTGACGGTGTTGCCGTCGTAATAGCCCATGACCTGCCCCTTGGTGCCGAAGGCGCCGGCTGCACCCTTGGTGCCGCGGCCGGTGTTGGCCGGGAAAAGGTCCATGGCGAAGTTGTTGTAGGCGGCCTGTTCGGCGGTATAGCCATGGTTCTGTGACTGGGTTGCCGCCTGCGTACGATCAAGCCGGAAGGGGGCAGCCGCATCGGCGCCGTTTGCCGTGTTGGTCTTGTTCGGATTGTTGTCGAGAAGACCGGCATTGGCGAGCGTGTTGATATCTGTCGGCGTGTTGTCGGCCGCCTTGAACGCCGGTTCGCCGTCGACATTCGCTGCCTTGGGGTAGGTCGCGAAATAATGGTCGAAGGAGACGTTTTCCTGGAAGATCACGACAAGATGCTTGATGGGAGTCGCAGTATTCGGTGCTGGACTCACGTCAGCGGCACCGGCGGCGGAACAGCGCAGAACAAGGCCAAGCGCGCTGCCGGCTATAAGGGCGGCGCGACGTGAAAGACTGGTCATCTTCATATCCTCTTCGAGTGGGGGCATTGCTCCGGCGCATTTGCGCCACGCCGGGCATAGAGAACCCTTTCGAGCTATCAATCGAGTATGACAGTTCCATGAAGGGTGGGGAGAGGGAATACCGCTCTCGCTGCCTTGTTTCCGGCAATCGATTGATTCTGCTGTGTCGGGCAGAGAGAATGGGGAAGGTGCCAGGCCTCGTGTCTAGGATGCTACCTTATGCCACGGGTAGGGGCCACCACGCGCTCACGGTTCGAGACGGCCCGATAAGCCTCAAGGCGGCCACCGTCTCTCGATGATCTAGATATTCTGGTCCATCGTTTCGGCCGGAATCTCGTCGGCACGATGGATGCGCACGACCACGGCCGGGACGCCGGCGACAGTGCAATGCGGCGGCACGGGTTTGACCACGACGCTGCCCGCGGCAACCTTGCTGAAGGCGCCGACTTCGATGTTGCCGAGGATCTTCGCGCCGGCGCCGATCATGACGCCGTGGCGGATCTTCGGGTGACGGTCGCCGCTTTCCTTGCCGGTGCCCCCAAGCGTGACGTTCTGCAGGATGGAGACCTCATCCTCGATGACGGCGGTTTCGCCGATGACGATGCCCGAGCCGTGGTCGAGCATGATCGAGGTGCCGATCTTCGCGGCCGGGTGAATATCCGGGCCGAAGACGAGCGAGGCGAGATTGGAGAGCCAGCTTGCGATTTCCTTGCGGCCCTCCGTCCAGAGCGCATGGGCGATGCGGTGTGTCTGCAGGGCATGGAAGCCCTTCAGGTTCAGAAGCGCATGCAGGTAGGTGGTGCAGGCCGGGTCGCGGGTTCGCACGGCAACGAGATCCGCTTCGGTCGCCTGCAGGATGGCAGGATATCGCGCCAGCACGTCGGACAGCAGCGAAAGCATGTCGCCATGCTCGATCCTGACAACGCAGAGCCGTGCCGCCAGTACGTTGGCAAGGCTTTCAGCATCAGAGATTCCGCCAAGCAATTGCGCCTGCAGCAAAGGAGCGAGCGTCGGCTCGCGCGCAGCAAGCTCGGCTGCTTCGCAGCGGATCACATCCCAGACGTTTTCGGCTGGGGCAGGTATATCGCCGGCGATTGCCGTTCCTGGCTGGGGCATGATCCTGTCTTTCTGCATCTCATTGTTTTCACGCAATACCGGACGGAAAACCGCTGCGCACTTTTCCTGGAATCGCTTTAACCGGAGATATCCACGACGCCGCAGTCGCCGGCTTCGGAGGCGAAGGCGAGCAACTTGCCGGACTTGCTCCAGCTCATCGATGTGATCGCACCCTTGCCGGGCCGGCGCAGAAGCGCTTCCTTGGCGTCGCCGATGCGGACCGCGAGGATCATACCATCGATGAAGCCGATGGCGAGAATATCCTCGACGGGATGGAATTTCACCGAGGTCGCCATGATGTTGGCGCGTGTGCCGAGCTCCAGCGGCGCCTTGCCCATCGGGCCATCCTTGCCCTGGAAGGGCCAGACGATCGCGGCCGGTGCGCCCGACGAGGCGAGCCACTTGCCTTTGTTTGACCAGGAGAGCGACTTCACCTTGGCGGGATAGCCGGTCATGCGCATGTGTCGGGCTTCAGCGCCGGGCTTCGCATCCATCTTCCAGCCGTGCAGGGCATTTTCCTGCATGGTCGTGACGATGAACTGGCCATCGGGCGAGAAGGTGACGCTGGTGTGGGCACCCTTCCATTCGAGATTGACCGGCGGGGCGCTCATGCCCACCCAATGCAGGGATACGCCGTTATAGCGGGCGACGGCGATCCTCAGGCCCTTGGGCGCGAAGGCGATGCCTTCGACCGTGCGCTCTTCCGGGAACTCTTTCGTCGTCCCGTCAGAGAGCCGTACGAAAGTACTCTTGCCATAGGAATAGGCGACGGCGCCTTGCGGGCCGGCTGCAAGCTGGCTGATCCATTTGCGCGGCGCTTCGGCGAGCACCGTCGTGCTGCCGTCCGCGGCAATCCGGAGAACCTTGCCGTCCTCGCCGCCGGAAATCAGGCTCTCGCTATAGGGATCGCGGATGCAGGTCAGCATCCCCTGATGGGCTTCGGTTATCTTCTCGCCGCCTTCGAGGCGGTGGACTGCGCCGGCAGCGCTGGCGAAGAAGGGGGTGTCACCTAAAAATTCGACGGCCAGAACGTGGCCGTCGATATCAAGCGGAGCGACAGTCGGCATCAGGCAGACGCCTCGCACGCCTTGAAGCTGGCTTCCAGCTTTTCGCGGTCGAGCTCGCGGCCGATGAAGACGAGGCGGCTTTCATGCTTCTCGCCGTCCTTCCAGGGGCGCTGGTGATCGCCTTCGATGATCATGTGGACGCCCTGAACGACGTAGCGTTCCGGATCGTCCTTGAAGGCGATGATGCCCTTGAGGCGGAGGATATTCGGGCCTTGGGTCTGCGTGACCTTCTGGATCCAGGGGAAGAAGCGCTCGGCATTCATTTCGCCGCCGCGCAGCGAAACCGACTGCACGGTGACATCGTGGATCGGCGAAGGCGCGTGGTGGTGATGATGGTCGTGATCGTGATCATGGTGGTGATGATCGTGGTCATGATCATGATGGTGGTGGTGATCATGATCGCAATCCGGGCCGCAGACATGATCCTCATGGCCGTGCTCGAGGAAATGCGGGTCGTTCTCGAGCGCGCGTTCCAGGTTGAAGGCGCCCTGGTTCAGGACACGGGCAAGATCGACGCCGGAGCGGGTCGTCTTGTAGACGCGGGCGGCCGGGTTGATCGCGTGGACGATGTCCTCGATCTGGGCCAGCTCTTCCGGCGTTACGAGATCCGACTTGTTGATGACGACGACGTCGGCAAAGGCGATCTGGTCTTCGGCTTCGCGGCTGTCCTTTAGTCGCAGCGGCAGGTGCTTGGCGTCGACGAGCGCGACGACGGCATCAAGCTCGGTCTTGGCGCGGACATCGTCGTCCATGAAAAAGGTCTGGGCGACCGGAACCGGATCGGCAAGGCCTGTCGTTTCGACGATGATGCCGTCAAAGCGGCCGGGACGGCGCATCAGGCCTTCGACGACGCGGATCAGGTCGCCGCGAACGGTGCAGCAGACGCAGCCATTGTTCATTTCGTAAATTTCTTCGTCCGACTCGACGATCAGGTCGTTGTCGATGCCGATCTCGCCGAACTCGTTGACGATGACGGCGTATTTCTTGCCGTGATTTTCCGAAAGGATGCGGTTCAGCAGCGTCGTCTTGCCGGCGCCGAGATAGCCGGTGAGAACGGTGACGGGAACGGGCTTTTGCGTGGCTGTTTCGGTCATGGGAGCCTCGAAATATGGAAGGTTGCCCCGGGGAGCAGATATTGGTCGGGTTCCATATAAGGAGTTGGAGACGTCAGTTCAAAGGCTTTTGTATGTTATAAGATCACATTGGATTGCGGAGAGGCGATTTGACGGCATAGTCACGACAGCGTCGACACATCGAAGCGGTCGACATCTTCAAGCAGTTCGACGAGACCTTTGACAGAGTGCGAGATCAGCCGTTCACCCTTCTCCGCCGTTGCGACGCCGGCATTGCCGGCGACACCTTGTGCGCTCAGATCGGACATCTTCCAGCCGAAAGCGTGAGGGCCGTAGGCGCGCAGATGTTTGAAGCCCTTGATAAACTCGGATTGACGCGATGGGAAATTCGCCGCCTTCGACATGTCCACCTTCTCCGGATGGAGGGCGAGCATGACCGATGTCTCGATATCGCCGCCGTGAATGTCGATGGCCTTGTCGTCCGGCGAGATCAGCCCGTCCGGCACGCCGAAACGCGTCCAGCTGGTGGCGACCGCCAGCATGTCGAAGCGCACGCGCGCTTCCGTCGCCACGATGGTCATCAGCGGCGAGTTGCCGCCATGGGCGTTCAGCATGACGAATTTACGAATGCCGAGATTGTTCATCTTCTCGGCAATGCCGAGCCACCGTCGAACAGCTTCGTCAAAAGCCAACGTCCGCGTACCGGCGACATCCATATGCTCGATGGAATAGCCAACCGGCTCGACGGCGAGAAAGGTGACCGGCAGGTTTGCCGGCAAGGCAACCTTGAGACGCGAGACGATTCCTCCCGCGATGAGCGCGTCGGTTTCGAACGGCAAATGTGGGCCGTGTTGCTCATAGGCGCCAAGTGGCAGTACGGCGATCCATTTTCTTCGCTCTTCGGGCGTCAATGTTTCATCATTGTCATCGAAACATGGCAAAGGATGCGCCATCTGAGGGTGTACCTCTTGTTTATGTCAGTAACCTGCGCAATGTCATAGCGTGATGACTTAGCGGCGAAAAGGTCAACGGAATCACGATGGGCAAAAAGAACAAGGTCGGGAAGAAAAGTAAGTCAGGTAAGAAGAAGGATCACCGGGACTACACGCTTGCCGATCTGTCGCCGGCCTTGACGCAGGCGGCGCGGTCCATGCGCACGGTGATGACGCGCAGCCTGACGGCGAGCGGCCTCTATGCCGGACAGGACGGTGTCATTCTTGCCCTGGCGGCAAGCGATGGTCTTCCGGCCGGTACGCTGGCCCAGAAGCTCGGCGTCAAGGCGCCGACGATGACGCGCACGATTGGCCGCATGGAGGCGCAAGGCTTTGTCGAACGGCGGCCGGATGCCGACGATGCCCGCCTGACCAAGGTCTATCTGACGGAAGCAGGGCGAAACAGCGTCAGTGAGATCGAAAGTTCGGCGGCAAGCTGCGATGAGCTTGCGACCCGCGGCTTCTCGGAAAAAGACATCCGCTCGCTTGTGCGCCTGCTTAAGACGATCGAGCATAATCTCCAGGCCGGCGACGATGGCGAGGATGAAGACGAATTCTGAGAATCCTCGAGAATTCGTGTTGCGCGGCGTGATTAAAGCTTTTAATTAAAGATTTTAAATTCCGGAATCGTAAAACGAACGGGATATGTTACGGCTGCGTTTCACGGGGAGGGCGCGCGTGGCGCAAAAGATAAAGCTTTCTACAATTGCGGAAACGCTGGGCATTTCAACGGCAACGGTATCTCTGGCCTTACGCGACAGCCCATTGGTTGCGGTCAATACCCGCGAGAAGATCAAAGACCAGGCCCGCGCGCTGGGCTATATCTACAATCGCCGCGCGGCGAGTCTGAGGACATCCCGATCGGGCATCATCGGTGTCGTTGTTCATGACATCATGAATCCTTTCTATGGGGAAATCCTGAAGGCGATCGAAAGCGAGCTCGATCGCAGTCGCCACACCTTCATCCTTTCCAATCACTATGATTCCGTCGAAAAGCAGCGGACCTTCATCGAGACGCTGCTGCAGCTCGGCGGTGACGGCGTCATCATGTCGCCGGCGATTGGGACGCCGCCGGAAGATTTCGAGTTGGCGGAAGAAAACGGCATGCCGGCTATCCTCGTCGCGCGACAGATCGAAGCACTGGATCTGCCGACTTTTCGCGGCGACGACAGCTACGGGATCTCCCTTGCGACCAATCACCTGATCAGCCTTGGCCACCGCTCTATAGCGATGATCGGCGGCACCGATCAGACTTCGACGGGGCGCGACCGCTATCAGGGCTATGTGAATGCGCTGCGCAAGGCGGCCATCGAGGTCGATCCCAATCTGCGTATTCCCGGCGCACGTTCCAAGCAGGGCGGCTTCGAGGCGGCAGTGCATTTCCTGTCGCTGCCGCAGAAGCCGACGGCGGCCGTCTGCTGGAATGACCTGGTCGCCATCGGTCTCATGAACGGCATTTCGCGCGCTGGCCTCGTTCCCGGGCGAGACATTTCGGTCACCGGCTACGACGATCTGGAGGAGGCGGCGATCGCAACGCCGGCGCTGACCACCGTCTGGAATGGTCAGGCCGAGGTCGGAAGGCTTGCAGCGCGCGCGCTTTTGGATAGGCTGGCGGGAAGCCATGAACCGGACGGTATTCATCTGATCAAGCCGGAAATGCGTATCCGCCAATCGACGGCGCCTTATAAAGCTCGCTAGCAGCGGTTCGGCGCCGAACTGTCTCTCAAGAGGAAAGAATCCATGTCAGATAGTCGCATCGCCGTCCTCGTTCCGGGGAAGATACACCCGCGTGTCCTCGAAAGGCTCGGAAAACAGTTCGATATCGTTTCCGTCGAACGCGATGGCGGTCCGAAGGTTGATGCGGAAACCGCGGCCCGCATCCGCGGCGTTGCCGTTGCAGGCAGCTTCGATGCCGGCTGGATCGATGCCTTTCCGAATGTCGAAGTCATCGCCAATTTCGGCGTCGGCTATGATGGCGTAGACGTCAAGCACGCCGCCTCGAAGGGGATCGTCGTTACCAATACGCCTGACGTCCTGAACGACGAGGTCGCCGATACCGCGATCGCCCTGCTGCTGAACACGCTGCGACAGTTTCCGAAGGCGGAGACCTGGCTGCGCGAGGGGCGCTGGGCAAAGGAGGGAGCCTTCCCGCTCTCGCCCTTTTCCATGAAGGGACGCCGCATCGGCATCAACGGTCTCGGCCGCATCGGCCTGGAAATCGCGAGAAGGCTGGAGCCGTTCAAGGTGAAGATCGGCTATCACACCCGCACGCCGCGCGATTCGCTACCCTATGACTACTATCCAACGCTGCTGGAGATGGCGCAGTCGGTGGACACGCTGATTTCGATCGTGCCGAAGACGCCGGAGACGCACAAGGTCATCAATGCGGACATCCTCTCGGCGCTTGGGCCGCAAGGTGTGTTCATCAATGTCGGCCGCGGCTGGTCCGTCGATGACGATGCGCTGATAACGGCCCTCGGCAATGGAACACTTGGCGCTGCCGGTCTCGACGTCTTCTACGACGAACCGAATGTCCCAGCCGGATATCTCTCGCTGACCAATGTTTCGCTGCTGCCGCATGTGGCCTCGGCCTCGGTGCCGACGCGCGATGCCATGGCCGATCTTGTTGCCGACAACGTCATCGAATGGTTCGCTAAGGGTGAGCCTGTGACGCCGGTGCCGGAAACGCCGGTCAAGCCGCGAGGCTGATCAGACGGCTTTTTGCTGATACGGAGCGGCCGCAGGTCGCTCCTTGCTCGCAGCATAGTCGCGCACCGCATCGCCGAAGGCGGTGAAGAGCTTCAATGATGGGGAATCCGTCTCCGCCCAATATTCCGGGTGCCATTGCACGCCGACGGCAAAGGCCTTGGCGCCGATAACGGAGACGGCCTCGATCGTGCCGTCTTCCGCGAGTGCCTCCACCTGCAGTCTCGGTGCCGTATCGGCGATCGCCTGGCGATGCAGCGAATTGACGCGCACTTCACCCGACCCAACGGCACGGGCGATGCAGGAGCCTTCCTTGACGAAAACGCTCTGGCGGATCGAATACATGGTATCGCGATCGACATTCGGCGGCTTGCGGTGATCCCAGATGCCCGGCTGGTCCTGGATTTCGCTGGCAAGCGTGCCGCCGAGCGCGACGTTCAGCTCCTGAATGCCGCGGCAGATAGCAAGCATCGGAATGGCGCGGTCGATCGCGCGGCGGATGAGCGGCAGCGATGTCGCGTCGCGCGCCGGATCGAAGGGGCCGTCGCTGTCCTTTGCCTCTTTTCCATAGAGAGACGGATGCACATTGGTCGCCGAACCGGAAACGAGCAGCCCGTCCACCCGGTCGAGAATGGCGTCCGCCTCGTTGCCGTCCTCCAGCGCGGGAACGATCAGTGCCATCAATCCCGCAGCCTTCACGGCAGCGCGTACATATTGCAGCTGCACCGCATGCCAGCTGGTGCCATCGAACTCGCGGATATCGGCGGGAATGGCGATGATCGGTCTGGGCATTCGAGGCTCCGGCAAGGGCGAAACGGTTGTATGGTAGGACCTCTGGACGATCACGATGTCAATCCAAAGGCATGTTATCCACGTCACGAATCTACGCGAAGACGGCGCAGGCAGCAACGTGCAGCGGCGTCCAAAGGCTTTGTTTCCCTTCGTCATGCGGATGTACAGGAATCGCCATAATGCGGTGTAAGAGAGCTAACTTGAAAGACTGGGTGCGGCGTGGTTAGTTCCATCGCTTGCGCCGTGACGGGGAGCGTGCCGCTCCTCAGCAATGCCGTCCGTATGGGAGAATTCGATGGATCGCCGTTCCTTCATCAGGCGGGCAGGAGCCGTTGGCGCAGGTGCCGCCGCTTCTGCGCTTGCGACCCCGGCCCTTGCCCAGGAATATCCGAAGATCACCTGGAGGATGACCTCCTCCTTCCCCAAGAGCCTGGACACGATCTATGGCGGCGCGGAGGATATTGCCGCGCATGTTTCAGACGCGACCAATGGCAATTTCCTCATCCAGACCTATGAGGCCGGTGAGATCATTCCCGGCGCACAGGCGGCCGATGCGGTCAGCGCCGGCGCCGTCGATGCCGCGCACACCTGCTCCTATTATTTCTGGCAAAAGGATCCGACCTATGCCATCGGCACCGCGCTGCCCTTCGGCCTCAATGCCCGGCTGACCAACGCCTGGTTCTACCAGGGCAACGGCAACAGGCTGATGAACGAATTCTATGCCACACAGGGTATCTTGGGGCTTCCTGCAGGCAACACCGGCGCGCAGATGGGTGGCTGGTTTCGCAAGGAAATCAATACGCTCGACGATCTCAAGGGTCTGAAAATGCGCATCGCCGGCCTGGCCGGCAAGGTGATCGAGAAGATCGGCGTCGTGCCGCAGCAGGATATCGCGGTCAACGGCGTTTACGACGCGCTGAACAAGGGCACCGTCGATGCGGCCGAATGGGTCGGACCCTATGACGACCTGAAGCTCGGGCTGCAAAAGATCGCGAAGTATTATTATTATCCTGGCTGGTGGGAGGGCGGCGCCGTGGTGCATGCCTTTTTCAACCTGGAAAAATGGAATGCCCTGCCGAAGTCTTATCAGACAATTCTCGGCGATGCATGCGCCTTCGCCAACACCAACATGCTGGCGAAATACGACGTCAAAAATCCGCAGGCGCTGAAGGAAATCGTGACACAAGGCGTGACGCTCAGGCCCTTCAGCCAGGAGATCATGGAAGCCTGTTTCCAGGCAGCCGGCGCGCTCTATGCCGATCTCTCGAAATCCAACGATTATTTCAAGCGCATTTACGAGGACCAGGTCGCCTATAAGAAGGATGCCTATCTGTGGATGCAGCTTTCTGAGTATACCTTCGATACCTTCATGATGATCCAACAGCGGGCAGGCAAGTTGTAATCGTATTTCATAAGTCTTCGGCGATATATCGTTCCTTTATTAGTGATCTAACATCATATCAACGTGAACGTGTACCGAGAATCATTATGCCAGCGTGATGCTGGGCACAGTCGAGCTTCCATTTAAACTGCCGCTTTGAGTGGAAAATCTTTCCGGACGGGCCCAGTTCGGGCAAGTAAATTTTAAAGGGTTTCCACTACGGTGTCCGCCGCATCAGGGGAAGTCTGAATGAAGCCTCCAAGCCCGGACACCGTGCCGACGGATATTTATCTGTCGTTTGTCAGTTCGCTTTTCGGAAACCGGAAAACGCTCGTTACAGGCGTATTCGTTCATATCCTCATATATGTCCTCGTTTTTCTGAGCACATATGCCAGCATCTATCTGGCCTTTTGCGTGGCGTTTGCCATCGTCTTCGGCTTACGGATCAATTTTTTCCGGCAGTTCGACGCAGCCGACAAGAATGGCTTTACGCGCGCCGATATAGCCAGCTGGGAAACACGTTATGTCGTCGGCGCCGCGGCCACCGCCGCCATTCTTGGCATCGGAAGCGGCTATGCCATCCTCATCCTGCGCGATCCGCTGGCGGAATTCATCTGCGTCGCCGTCACCATGGCGTCCATGGTGTCGATCGTCGGCCGTAACTACGGCTCACCTCGTGCGGTCGATCTTCAGATTCTGGCCTGCTGCGTGCCGATTGTCATCGCCTGCCTGCTGTCGCAGGAACTCTACAAGGGAATCGCCTCCCTCATGCTCATCCCGTTCGGGCTGACGACGCGTGCGATGGCAAAGGGCATGCGCGAATTCCTCTACAGGAACATTGTCGCCTCCCGCGAGATATCGTTGATGGCCGACAGGTTCGACACCGCGCTCAACAACATGCCCCACGGGCTGTTCATGCTGGACGCCCAAAACCGGATTCTGATCGTCAATCGCAAAGCCTGCGAGCTCCTCAATTTTGCCGATCCGCAGCGGCTCAAGGACTGCGAGTTCGACGTCGTTCTACGTTATGGCGCCCGTCACGCCTTCATCGACGGATCGCTTCCCGGGCTCATTCAACGCCAGTTGGCCCAACTCGTCAGCGGCACGCTTTCCCGAACCCTCATTCAATTCAATGAGGATCAGTTTTTGGAATTTTCGGCCAGCCGGCGTGCCGATGGGATCGTCATCCTGATCTTTGAAGACGTGACGGTGCGTATTCGCGCTGAACGCAAGATCCTGCATATGGTGCGGTACGACCCTTTGACCGGACTACCGAACCGTGAATATTTCGTGGACCAGGTCAAGGAAAAGCTGGCTGCGCGCAACCGGGAAAGCCGCATCGGCATCCTTGTTCTGGATATCGACGATTTCAAGCATGTCAACGATACCAAGGGGCATGTTGCCGGGGACCGTCTGCTGGTTGCCGTAGCCGAGCGTTTGAAGGCGCTTGCCGGCACGACAGCGCTTGTCGCTCGTCTCGTCGGCGATCAATTCGTGCTGTTCTTTCCGAATGAGGACGATGTTCCGGATATCGATGGCCGCATCCGCGCTTTGCATGCGGCAATGGCCGGCACCTATGATGCGGAGGACAGCAGCTTTCGGGTTTCCGTCAGTGGCGGGTATATGACCATGCCCGGCCGGGAATTTCGCCCGGAGGAGTGGCAGATCAAGGTCGATCTCGCGCTCTTCGAGGCAAAATCACGGATGAAGGGCGGCTGCAGTGCCTTCGAGCAGGAGATGGACGCACGCTATGTCGAGCGGCAGACGCTGAAGGACGACCTGCGCGAGGCGGTGGAGGCCGGCAGGCTTCAAGCCGTCTACCAACCGATGTACACGCCGGATGGCTCCCGCATCGAATGCTGCGAGGCGCTCGCGCGCTGGATTCACCCGGAAAAGGGCTCAATTCCGCCCGATCTTTTCGTACAGCTTGCCGAGGAGATGGGCATCGTTGCCGGCATCACTCGCTTCATGGTCGATCGTGCTTGCAAAGATTGTGCTTCATGGCCTGCGCCACTCGCCGTTTCAGTCAATCTCTCGGCGCAGGATCTGCGCAATGACGAGATTGTCAAAATCGTGATCGCGGCGCTCGAGACGTCGGGACTTGAGCCCTCCCGCCTTCATCTCGAAGTTACCGAAAGCTGCCTGATGGACGAGGTAGCAACCGTACGCTCCATTCTCGCGGATTTCCGGGCTAGGGGTATCACAATCGCGATCGACGATTTCGGAACGGGATTTTCCAGCCTCAGTTACCTCGATACGCTACCGGTGGATGTCGTGAAGATCGACCGGTCTTTCGTTCGCGATATCACGACGGATAGCCGACGTTTCAAGCTGCTATGCGGCATCGTCGATCTCTCCCGCGCCCTCAGCCTGAATGTCGTGATCGAAGGTGTCGAGACGCTGGAGCAGCTGGCATTGGTCGTCGAGCGGAACCTAGCGGATATCATCCAGGGCTATGTATTTTCCCCTCCGATAGCGCCAGAGCAAGTCGCCGAGAAGGTCGCCAGCCTCGACAGACGGCGGCTGGGAGCCGGCAGGCTCTTCTCGCCCGAGGTCGTCCGATAGCCGGCGGCGGCGCTGTGGTCCGCAGGCATTTGGAATCCTCCGTCAATTCGATCGGCCTGCGCCATCTGCGACCTTCTCGTGCATTGCATTTTTCCTCGCTTTGTGTAACGCCTCGGTAGAGGAAAATTGGTTGCGATATCTCTCTTACAAGATATTGCAACTTTTGAGGATGAACTCCGGCCGGCAGTCTAGATCATCTGTCGGGGAGAGGATTGAGGGGAGATTTCTGAATGGCCGAACATCACACTGGACCTGCTGAAGTGGGTGCTCCCATGGACTACAAGGAGCATGAGAAGACCTACAATCTTTTCATCTCGGGCGCCAAGGTCGGGTCTGCGATCGTTGCCGCATTGTTGATCGCCATGGCGGCCGGTTTCTTTGGCCATGCCGGTTTCCTCGGCGGCGTCCTCATATTCATCGTTCTGACCATCGCCAGCGTCGTCCTGTTGCGCTGATATAACAGCGCTGACAGATGGCGGGCCGATCTCCCGCGCTTTCCCATGATTCTGCAGGCTACAGCGCCGCCGCATCCAGGAGCGGCGCCGTCTGATGCGAGGTGTCGTCATTGAGCAATCTGGTTTTCGTGGCCAAGGAAAGCGTGGCGGAGGAGACGCGTGTTGCGGCTTCTGTTGAAACGGTAAAGAAGATGCGGAGCCTCGGTTTCGACGTGGTGGTCGAGGCGGGCGCAGGCGCCTTGTCGCGTATCCTGGATGCCGAATATGAAGCCGTCGGTGCGCGGATCGGCTCCATCAAGGATGCGAAGGCCGCCGATGTTGTGCTCAAGGTCAGGCGGCCGACGAGCAAGGAGATTTCCGGTTACAAGAACGGCGCCATCGTCATCGCCATCATGGATCCTTATGGCAATGAGGCAGCGCTTGCCGAGATGGCGCGTCGCGGGCTGACGAGTTTCGCCATGGAACTGATGCCGCGCATCACCCGTGCGCAGTCGATGGACGTCCTATCGTCGCAGGCCAATCTTGCAGGATATCAAGCCGTCATCGAGGCCGCAGCCGTCTATGATCGGGCGCTGCCGATGATGATGACGGCGGCGGGGACGGTGCCTGCGGCGAAAGTGTTCGTCATGGGGGCAGGGGTTGCCGGCCTGCAGGCGATTGCGACCGCGCGGCGTCTCGGCGCACAGGTCTCGGCGACCGACGTTCGTCCGGCTGCGAAGGAACAGGTCGCCTCGCTCGGAGCAAAATTCATCGCGGTCGAGGACGAGGAATTCAAGGCGGCGGAGACCGCCGGCGGCTATGCCAAGGAAATGTCGAAGGAGTATCAGGCGAAGCAGGCAGCTCTCGTCGCCGATCATATCGCCAAACAGGACATCATCATTACCACGGCGCTGATCCCCGGACGGCCGGCGCCGCGCCTTATCAGCCGCGACATGCTAAAGGCGATGCGTCCCGGCGCCGTGGCCGTCGACCTCGCGGTCGAACGCGGCGGCAATATCGAAGGCGCTGAGTATGGCAAGGTCGCCGAGGTCGAAGGCGTCCGCGTGGTCGGCTATCCCAACATGGCCGGCCGGATCGCGGCCAGCGCATCGGCTCTCTATGCGAAGAACCTCGTCACCTTTCTGGAGACGATGGTCGACAAGGACATGAAGAGCCTCGCCGTCAACCGGACCGATGAGCTGATCAAGGCGACGATGCTGACCGATGGCGGCGAGGTCGTGAACCCGAACTTCGTCGATCCCGACCAGCCGACGATCAAGAAGGGAGATCTCTGAGATGGCCAGTCAAGCGATGGATCAGGCACTGCAGCAACTGCATGATGCCGTTAACGCCGTCACGACCGCCGCAGCGCAGGCCCCGGAGACTGTGAGCGCGGCAACAGGCGGAGCAATCGATCCCTTCGTCTTCCAGTTCGCGATTTTCGTGCTGGCGATCTTCGTCGGCTACTATGTCGTCTGGTCGGTGACGCCGGCCCTGCATACGCCGCTGATGGCGGTCACGAACGCCATCTCCTCGGTCATCGTCGTCGGTGCGCTGCTGGCCGTGGGCATCTCCGCGAGCGGTCTCGCCACCGGCTTCGGTTTCGTGGCGCTGGTTCTCGTTTCGGTCAATATCGTCGGCGGCTTCCTTGTCACCCAGCGCATGCTGGCGATGTACAAGAAGAAGGACAAGTGAGGCGGCATGCTGAGCAATATCGCGGCTTTCCTCTATCTCGTCTCCGGTGTGCTCTTCATCCTGGCGCTGCGCGGGCTATCGCATCCAGCCACCAGCCGGCGCGGCAATCTCTACGGTATGATCGGCATGGGCATTGCCATTGCCACCACGCTTGTGCTGGCGACGCCATCCTTCGGCGGCTTCGTGCTGATCATCCTTGGCCTTGCCATCGGCGGCGGTGCGGGCGCCTATATCGCCCGCGTCATTCCGATGACCTCGATGCCGCAGCTCGTGGCAGGTTTCCATTCGCTGGTCGGTCTTGCGGCTGTCCTCGTCGCTGCTTCGGCGCTCTATACGCCATCCTCCTTCGGCATCGGCGAGATCGGGTACATTCACACCGAGGCTCGCATCGAGATGGCGATCGGTGTAGCGATCGGCGCGCTGACCTTCACCGGCTCGATCATCGCCTTCCTGAAACTCGACGGGCGCATGTCCGGCAAGCCGATCCTGCTGCCGAACCGGCATGTCATCAATGCTGCTCTGCTCGTACTCATCGTGTTCTTCGTCATCAGCTTGGCGGCGAACGAGAGCCATTTCGCTTTTTGGGCCGTCGTGCTGCTGTCGCTGGCGCTGGGCGTACTTTTGATCGTGCCGATCGGCGGCGCCGATATGCCCGTCGTCGTGTCGATGCTGAACTCCTATTCCGGCTGGGCCGCCGCCGGCATCGGCTTCACGCTCGGTAATCTCGCGCTCATCATCACCGGCGCGCTTGTGGGATCCTCGGGTGCGATCCTGTCCTACATCATGTGCAAGGGCATGAACCGCTCTTTCATCTCCGTCATTCTCGGTGGTTTCGGCGGCGAGACGGCCTCGGGCGGAGCTGATAATTCCGACAAGACCGTGAAGCTCGGCTCGGCTGAGGATGCCGCATATCTGATGGCGAATGCCTCCAAGGTCATCATCGTGCCCGGTTACGGCATGGCGGTGGCGCAGGCCCAGCATGCGCTGCGCGAAATGGCTGATAGGCTGAAGGCACATGGCGTCGAGGTCAAATATGCCATTCATCCCGTTGCCGGCCGCATGCCGGGGCATATGAACGTGCTGCTCGCCGAAGCCAACGTGCCCTATGATGAAGTCTTCGAGCTTGAGGACATCAATTCGGAATTCGCCCAGGCCGATGTCGCCTATGTCATCGGCGCCAACGACGTCACCAATCCGGCGGCGCGAGACGACAAGACCTCGCCGATCTACGGCATGCCGATCCTCGACGTCGACAAGGCGAAGACCTGCCTCTTCGTCAAGCGTTCGCTCGGCTCCGGCTATGCCGGCATCGACAACACGCTGTTCTATAAGGATGGCACGATGATGCTTCTGGGCGACGCCAAGAAGGTGACCGAGGACATCGTCAAGGCAATGAACGAGTAGGCTGCCACTGTGCGCGCAAGGGCGGTGTTTCCGCTCTTAGAGCGGTTCAGCTTTTCACGGAATCTCTAAACCGCTCTATCTCTTTGTTGTCTCGCAATTCCGGACGGAAAACCGCTGCGCACTTTTCCTGGAATTGCTCTAGGTCCTTTGACGCTCCATCATGTTGCGCGGTGCAGTCAGTATCCAGACAAGTCCGGCCGGACGGAAATCGACCTCGACATGGCCGCTGAAGGATGCCGCGGCATGGGTTTTCGTGACGGTGGTGCCGAAGCCGGTCACGCTGGGCGGTTTGACTGTGGGACCGCCGGTTTCGCTCCAGACGAAGCGGATCATGGTGCCAGTTTCAGCGACTTCATTCGTCCATTCGATGGTGATCTTGCCCTCCGGCGCAGAAAGCGCACCATATTTGACCGAATTGGTGGCAAGCTCATGCAGGATCAGGCCGAGATTCTGCACCGCTTCCGGCTTCAAGAGGAAGTCGTTGCCGAGGACGTCGAGCTGCTGAGGTCCCTGCAGGAAGGTCGCGAGATGAATGTCGATCACGCGGCGCAGCGACACGCCGGACCATTGTTCGCTGGTCAGGACCTCGATCGAGCGTGCCAGGCCTTCCAGGCGGTCGGCGACCGCCCGCTGGAATGTATCGACGCTGTCCGCCTGCCGTGCGAGCTGGCGCGTCATTGCCTGGGCGAGTGCCAACAGATTCTTGGTGCGGTGGACGAGCTCGTGCATGACGAAATGCAGCCGGTCCTCCGTGACGCTGCGGTCGAAGGATGCGTTGGAAAGCGCAACGGCCACCTGGTTTGCCTCGATAACGCTGGTGTCAACGGGCGACACGATTTCGCCCCTACCCATGCGGTCTGCCATGTCGGCTATACTCTGGATGGTTGTGCGCACCTGGCGCGCCAGAGCATAGACGGCGATCAGCGCGATCAGCAGCAGCGTCACCCCGCCATAGATCAGGAATCGCCAAGTGCTCATCAGCGACTGCTGTGCGGACGCTATCGGTCCCCAGACGACGGCCTTCCAGGACCAGCCGGAGATCTGGGCATAGCCGAGCACCGCATTCGGGAGGGTCTTTTCATCCTGGTAGACACCGCTGGATGCGATCAGTTTCGGCAGAATATCCTTGTTGAACGTGTCTCCCGGAGCAAGGGTCGTCGGGCCGCCAGCGGCAACGACATGGCCGGATTTATCCACAACCGCCGCGGACCAGCCGGGCGGCAGGGCTTGCGTCGTCACGAGCTTGGCGAGCTCGTCGGCATCCTGGGTTACAGCCAAAGCGGCGCCGGCTGGCGAATGTTCGAGGGGCAGGGTGACGTTATAGACCCAGCGGCGGGCGTTAGGGCCCATGAAGACGTCGGATGCCTCAATGCGGCCGGAGTTCAGCGCCGATTGCAGCGCTGCAATGTTACCGGTCTTGCCGAGTGGTTTTCCAAGCGGCCAACGGGTATTCAGCCGGAGTTGGCCATCCTTTTCCATGAGCAGCACGAAGAGCGAATCAGTGCGCAGGACCGTTTCCGTGCGGGCGAAGAAGGTCGCGATGTCGTTGCGTTCGAGTTCCGGCGAGGAAGACAGGAGACGCAATGTCGTCGCCATGTCCTGCAATTGGCGATCGATGACGCGCGAAAGCGCCTGCGCATCCTGAACGGTGTCCCCCTTCAGCACATCGCGCTCATTATTTTCGAGCTGAACCAAAAGCAGCGCGACGAAGGCGAGAATGGGCAAGGCAATCGCCAGAGCGATTGCGATCAGATAGGCACCAATCGACGCTTTCGGAAAATGCGGCTTTCTCATGAAGCGATCAACCGATCGTGCCTCGATGAAGATACGACGCGCCGGCAAACGCAAATAGAATGGTATTGGTCATCATGCCAAGCGCCCCCGTGCCCCGATCCGAGCTACATGCTCCAGAAGCGCCATGTTAGGGCTCGGTAATTTTCCTTGCAACATCTGAAAAGTCATTATTGCGAAATCGTAAGCGATCTCGGGTATTTACGACTGTGGCAACGCATCCCTGCAGTTGCGCTGACTGCCTCATTCTCAAGCTAGGAAAAGCGAGAGAGCCGGAACGGCGCAAGCTCGTGTGCTTCGCTGCCATCGACGATTTCCTGCGCGGCGAGCAGGCCGACGAGCGGTGCGAGCGTAACGCCGGAATGCAGAACTGCGAGGTAGAGGCCGGGTGCCGCACCGGTGCTACCCAAGATCGGCAGGCCGTCTTTCGGCGTCGGGCGATAACCGACGGTGTGGAAATCGAGCTCCAGCGCCTCGCCGCCTTTCAATGTTGCTCTGACCTTGGCGAAGAGCGCGTCGGCAGCCGCTTGAGGATTATCGCCGGGATCGGTGCCGCCGAAGTCGCCGCCGGCTATGATTCGTCCTTCTGCCGTTTGGCGCAGATGCAGCTCCGGTGCCATCACCAAGCCGTTCAACATTTTCCCTACGGGTCGGGAATGAACGATGAGCCCCGGAGGTGTTTCAAGCGGCACGAGAATATCCGCCGAGGCGGCAAGTGCTGCCGCGCCTGCACCGGCAGCCAGAACGACATGATCGGCGTGCATCGGCCCTTCGCTCGTTTCGATACCGACGATCCGCTCGCCCTGCCTCAGCAGACCTTTGACTTCGACACTGGATGACAGGATCGCTCCCCGACGGCGGGCATCTTCGAGCAGCAGTTTGGCGGCCGCAACGGGTTCGACCGCACCCTCTTCCGCGACGTGCAGAGCATAGTCGGGCGGATTGGCCAGATTCGGTTCGAGCATCGCAACCGTCGCCCGGTTGACCGGCTGTATGCCATAGCCCCAGCCATGGTGCTGCGCCGCATAGGCATCCAGCTCCGGCTCGGGAAGATCCCAGCTGAGGCCACCGCACCAGGATAGAGGGATGTCAGGCAGATCTGTCTTAAGTCTCGACCACTCGGCCATCGAGCGATGACGGACACGGAAGTAGAATTCCGGATTGCCCCAGCTGGCATTGATCCAGGCGAAGGAGTTCGGGGTGGCAACGCCGCCGATCTGCTGTGCGACCACCGTTACGGACGCCCCCCTGCGGCACAGATGCCAGGCGATGGAAGCCCCGATGATGCCGGCGCCGATGACGATGATTTTCTGCGGGGAGGGCATGTCTTTGTCTCGCTTGAACGGATGAGCCCGAGACTACAGCATGTCGCGCAAAAGTGGGCAGCGGTTTTGCGATAACGACATGCGCAAAATCGAAGACCAGGGCAAAGAAAAGCCGCGGGGCAGGGATTGCCGGCGGCTGGATATCTTTACTGCGATATGCCCCGTGTCAGGCGCCGGCGCCGACGCGAGCCAGGCCGTCTCTGGCCGGCTGATAGTTGGGATCGAGGTTGACCGCGTGCTGATAGGAGCGGCGGGCTTTCGCCTTGTCGCCTTTTCGCTCATAGACGAATGCCTGGTTTGCCCAGGATTCGGCGAGCTTGTTGTTCAGCTCGATCGCATGGTTGAAATCGGCAAACGCGTTGTCGTCGTCGTTCTGGGCAAGATAGGAGATGCCGCGGCTGTTGTAAGGTTCCGGCGAGTTCGGCGACAGCGAGATCGCCTTGGAGAAATCGTCGATCGCCTTATCCTGCTGATTGCGCTTCTGGTAGATCACACCTCGGCCGTTATAGGCGCGGCCGTCCGTCGTCCCGAGGCTGATGGCCTTCGAATAATCGTTGAAGGCGTCGTTGTCGCGGCCGGACTGACGGTAGAGGTTGCCGCGGCCGATATAGGCGACGTCGTAGTTCGAGTTGATTTGCAGTGCCGCATTATAGTCCGCGACCGCTTCCGGCAGCTTGCCCATGTTGCGATAGATGAGCGCGCGGTTGGCATAGGCCTGGTAGAATTTCGGATTGAGCTGGATCGCCTGATTGAAATCGGCAAGAGCGCGATTGAAATCGCCGCCGCGGCCATAGGCCGTGCCGCGCACATTGTAGCCTTCCGGATCCTGCGGATTGGCATTGATGACTGACGTCAGCGAGGCGATATTTTCGGACGAGCCCTGAGCCTTGTCGATCTGGATCACATTATCTGTCGTAGCCGTCTGGCAGCCGGAAAGGCTGATCGCGGCAAGTATCGCCAAAGCAGGCAGCACCGCGGCGCGCTTCGAAACGGGTAAGGAGAGGTTCGAAGTGCGGAACTTTACGGAAGTCGTCATTGCCATTATCGGGTTCGCTTTCCCCATGCGTCATATCAGGCTGTTCTGATTTAATCCGATTTGCGTAGAGAATAAATCAAAAAGGCGGCGGCGAACGACTCGCCCCCGCCACACATGCATCTGAAAACGTCGAAAAAACGGCGATTACTTGGCAACAAGGCCTTCGCGCTGAGCGCGCTTGCGAGCAAGCTTGCGAACGCGACGAACAGCTTCAGCCTTCTCGCGAGCACGCTTCTGCGACGGCTTTTCATAGTAGTCGCGCATCTTCATTTCGCGGAAAATACCTTCGCGCTGCATCTTCTTCTTGAGAGCGCGGAGAGCCTGGTCGACATTGTTATCGCGGACAAGTACCTGCACGAGAATCACGTTCCTTTGGTTTGGTTGATGCCAGCGGCGACGGCAGCGCCAGGAGGCAAAAATATAACGTTCGCGCGGCCACAGCCTTGCGATTGGGAGGCGGGATAGCAGATCGGTTTGTCAAAGTCTAGCCAGATCGTGAGTTTGCAGAGGAAAAAGCTAGTTGTCGAGGGTTGAATTGAGCCGGCGATACCTGCTGCGCTTTCACGAAGGCGCTTGAAAGAGGGATTGGCAGATCCCGATCTTTGCGACACTGACATGCTTATGTGAGCATTTCGGATCAGAATCATTCGTGAGCTGCGGGGGATTCGAGCAGCCGTCCGAAACGAGAGGGAATCAATTTATGCAATCGCATCGCTTTATCGCTGTTGGGAAAGCGCTTGCTGCGCTCGCGCTCAGCCTTGTAGTACTCACTGCGATGTTTGCGCCTGCCGCAGCCGGCGAAGTGCGTTTTGGTAAGAATGTGCGCATCGGTGGCCATGATTTTTCCAATCAGACCTACGACAGCAAACATCGTGCGAGAATTTATCTCTACAATGGGAAGCCACGAAAAGAGGGATGCGTCTGGCGCAAGGACGGTCATGGCGGGCGCGTGAAGGTCTGCCATCTGCAGCGCAAATAATCGGCTAAGAGGTCGCAAGCGGGGCAGGCGGGAAGGCGGCAATCTTAACCGTGTCGAAAGACGGTCCTGAATGCGTCGCAAAAGAGCCGTTGTGTCGGTTTTTGATTTGCGATTTGTATGACCCAGAAAAAGGGCGTCTTGCCTGAAGGAGTTGATGGCGAATGCGTAAATACTCGGTTTTTGCCGTGGCACGGGAAGCGATGCGGGCTCACAAGGGCTGGGAGGCTCAATGGACCTCGCCGGAGCCGCGCAAGGAGTATGACGTCATCATCGTCGGCGGCGGCGGTCATGGCCTGGGTGCGGCCTACTATCTCGCCAAGGAGCACGGCATCACCAATGTCGCGGTGATCGAAAAGGGCTGGCTCGGCGGCGGCAATACCGGCCGTAACACGACCATCATCCGCTCGAACTATCTCTATGAAGAGAGCATGCACATCTACGAGCATTCGATGAAGCTCTGGGAAGGGCTGTCTCAGGATCTCAATTACAATGTCATGTATTCGCCGCGCGGCGTGATGATGCTGTCGCACAATGTGCATGACCAGCAGTCCTTCAAGCGTCACATCCACGCCAACCGTCTCTATGGCATCGACAATGAATGGCTGACGCCCGAGCAAGCCAAGGCGTATTGCCCGCCGCTCGATATTTCGAAGACGGCGCGCTATCCGATCAACGGTGCCGCCCTGCAGCGTCGCGGCGGCACGGCGCGCCACGATGCGGTCGCCTGGGGCTTTGCCCGCGCCGCTTCCGATCGCGGCGTGCACATCATCCAGAATTGCGAAGTGACCGGCATTCGCCGCGGGCCTGATGGCCGCGTCACCGGCGTCGACACGAGCAAGGGCTTCATCGGCGCCAAGAAGATCGGCGTGTCCGCAGCCGGCCACACCACCGTCGTCATGCAAATGGCTGGCGTGCGCGTGCCGCTGCAATCGAGCCCGCTGCAGGCGTTGGTCTCCGAGCCGCTGAAGCCGATCTTCCCCTGCGTCGTTATGTCGAACACGGTGCACGCCTATATCTCGCAGTCCGACAAGGGCGAGCTCGTCATCGGCGCCGGCACGGATCAATATAATTCCTACAGCCAGACGGGTGGCCTGCAGATCATCACCCATACGCTGGATGCGATCTGCGAGCTCTTCCCGATGTTCCGCCGCGTGAAAATGATGCGCTCCTGGGGCGGTATCGTCGACAATACGCCGGATCGTTCGGCAATCCAGTCGAAGACGCCGGTGCCTGGGCTCTATGTCAATTGCGGCTGGGGCACGGGCGGTTTCAAGGCGACGCCGGGTTCGGCCAATCTCTTTGCCCATCTGATTGCCCGCGACGAGCCGCATAAGTTCAATGCCGGCCTGACGCTGGATCGCTTCCGCACCGGCCGTCTGATCGATGAGGCGGCGGCAGCCGCCGTGGCACACTGATGTCGGCCGCGGTCGGGATCGCTCTTGCTGCAGGGCTTTCCCTGCCGGTCGGAGCGATCGCGACCGAGGTCAGCGATCTTATTCCGGGGGTCAAGGATTTTCGCATGCAGGTGATCCACAAGGCAAAGAACGAGGCCGACTGGCCCTTCGTGGCCGAAAGCGGTGTGATCGCCTGCGCCAAGGTGCTGAACAAGCCGACGGTCTATTTCGTGCCGGACCAGACGCCCGAGGCGACGAGGGCGTTTGCGATCGACACCGATCTGCTGGGCATGAGCCTGGTCAATCTGGGGATGACCAACGTGCTGAAGCCCTATGGATCGCTGGAGGCGCTGCTGAAGCGCATAACACCTTTCATCATCATGGGGCGGCAGCTTTGCGCGCAGCCTCCCGGCACAAGCCTTACAGGCTCCGAGCTTTAACACAGGTAGAAAACGATGCTGCTGATTTACTGCCCCTATTGCGAGGAAGAGCGTTCGGAACTCGAATTCCGCAACGCCGGTGACGCGCATATCGTGCGGCCGGCCAATATTGCCGGGATCTCGGACGAGGAATTCGAGGAATATTTCTTCCTGCGGGACAACCCGAAGGGGCTGATCTTCGAGCGCTGGCGGCATATCCATGGCTGTGGCCGCTTTTTCAATGCGGCGCGCGATACGGTGAGCGATCACTTCTACCGAACTTACAAGGCCGGCGAACCGAAGCCGGATCCGGCGACGCTCAAGCCTGGCGCGGCCGAACCGGTGGCGCAGCAACAGAACGAACAAGAAAAGACGGCACCAACAGAGGGATTTGCTGAATGAGCGGCGCCAATCGTATCGCGGGCAAGGGGCGTTTGACGCCGGCCAGAACCGCTCGCTTCACTTTTGACGGCAAGACCTATACCGCGCTCGAAGGCGATACCGTCGCCTCGGCGCTGCTTGCCAATGGCGTTCATCTCGTCGGCCGGTCCTTCAAGTATCACCGGCCGCGCGGTATCCTCTCGGCTGGAGCCGAAGAGCCGAACGCACTGCTCGATATCTCGCGCGATGCGGCGCGGCGACAGCCGAACGTACGTGCCAGCGTGCAGGAAGTTTTCGACGGCATGAAGGCTCAGTCGCAGAACCGCTGGCCGTCGCTCGCCTTCGATATCGGTGGCGTCAACAATCTGATGTCGCCCTTCTTTGCCGCCGGCTTCTACTACAAGACTTTCATGTGGCCGAAGTCGGCCTGGAAGCATATTTACGAGCCCTTCATCCGCCGTGCCGCCGGCCTCGGCGTTGCGCCGACGGAAGAGGATCCGGATCACTATGCCGGCCGTTACGCCCATTGCGACGTTCTTGTCGTCGGTGCCGGCGTTGCCGGTCTTTCCGCGGCGCTCGCGGCTGCTGAAACCGGCGCCAAGGTCATCCTCTGTGATGAGCAGCCGGAGGTCGGCGGCGCGCTCCGCTTCGACACCGGCATCAAGATCGACGGTGTCGGAGGCTATGAGTGGGCGCAGGCTACCGTCGCCAAGCTCAAGGCGATGCCGAATGTGCAGGTGCTGACCCGGACGACCGCCTTTGGCTATTACAACCACAATTTCTTCGGCCTTGCCGAACGAGTGACCGACCATTTGGCGAAACCCGGCCGCGACCTGCCGCGCGAACGCCTGTGGCAGGTCCGCGCCAAGCGCGTGATCCTGGCGACAGGTGCGATCGAGCGCCACATGGTGTTTCCGAACAACGACCGCCCGGGCATCATGCTCGCTTCGGCGGCGCGTGCCTATCTCAACCACTATGGCGTCGCCGTCGGTGCGAAGATCGGCGTCTACACGGCGCATGATTCGGCCTATGAGGCCGCCTTCGATCTCAAGCGCGCCGGCGTTTCCATCGCTGCCATCGTCGACAGCCGCGCGCGGCCCGGCGAGGCGGTTCTCGCCGAAGCAAAGCGGCTCGGCATCGAGGTGATGACCGACTATGCCGTTGTCGATACATCAGGCAAGCTGCGCGTCTCCTCGATGACCGTCTCGCGCAACGGCAGCTCGGCCACCCGCAAGATCCCGGTGGATGCCCTGCTGGTTTCGGCGGGCTGGACGCCCTCCGTTCATCTCTTCTCGCAATCGCGCGGCAAGCTGAAATTCGATACGGAGAAGCAGCGCTTCCTGCCTGGCACCTATGTTCAGGATTGCCTTTCGGTCGGCGCCTGCAATGGCACGGACGGGCTGCAAGCCGCGATCGAGGAATCGCTTGCCGCCGGCGAGCTGATGGCGCGCGCGACTGGCAGCACCAATGGCGGCGAGAAGATCCAGCTCCAGGCCGAGCAGGCTTTCGAGTGGACAGGCGGGATGATCGGTGCTGCCGAAGGCGCGGGACCGGATACGAATGCCAAGGCTTTCGTCGATTTCCAGCACGATGTCTGCGCCAAGGATATCCGCCTTGCCGTGCGCGAGGGCATGCATTCCATTGAGCATATCAAGCGCTTCACCACCAACGGCATGGCGTCCGACCAGGGCAAACTATCCAACATGCATGGCCTGGCGATCGCTGCCGAAATGCTCGGCAAAGATATCCCGCAGGTCGGTCTCACCACCTTCCGCGCACCCTATACGCCCGTTACCTACGGCACGCTGATCAGCCATTCGCGCGGGGCTCTCTTCGATCCCGCCCGCAAGACGCCGATGCATGCCTGGGAAGAGGCGCATGGCGCGATCTTCGAGGATGTCGGCAACTGGAAGCGCGCCTGGTTCTATCCGCGTGCCGGCGAGACCATGCATCAGGCCGTCAATCGCGAATGCCGTACGGCGCGCGAAGTGGCTGGCGTGTTCGATGCCTCGACGCTCGGCAAGATAGAAGTGGTCGGGCCGGATGCGGCTGAGTTTTTGAACCTCCTCTACACCAACGCCTGGGATACGCTGAAGCCCGGCCGCTGCCGCTACGGCATCATGACCCGCGAGGACGGCTTCGTTTATGACGACGGCGTCGTCGGGCGTTTGGCTGATGATCGTTTCCATGTGACGACGACCACCGGCGGCGCGCCGCGCGTGCTGCACCATATGGAAGACTATCTGCAGACCGAGTTCCCGCATCTGAAGGTATGGCTGACCTCGACCACGGAGCAATGGGCCGTCATCGCCGTCCAGGGACCGAAGGCGCGCGAGATCATCGAGCCGCTCGTCGAGGGACAGGATCTTTCTAATGAGGCCTTCCCGCATATGAGCGTGGCCGAGTGCAAGGTCTGCGGCGTACCGGCGCGGCTGTTCCGCGTTTCCTTCACCGGTGAAGTCGGCTACGAAATCAACGTGCCAGCCGATTATGGCCAGCCCGTCTGGGAAGCCGTCTGGGCTCGTGCCGAGCCGCTGGGCGCCTGCGCCTACGGCACCGAGACCATGCACGTGCTGCGCGCCGAGAAGGGCTATATCATCGTCGGCCAGGATACCGACGGCACGGTGACTCCTGACGATGCCGGCCTTGCCTGGGCCGTTTCCAAGAAGAAGACCGATTTCGTCGGTATTCGCGGTCTGAAACGGCAGGATCTAGTCAAGGAAGGCCGCAAGCAGCTCGTCGGTCTCGTCACCCGCGATCCGAAGGTGGTGCTGGAGGAGGGCGCACAGATCGTTGCCGATCCGAATGAGCCGAAACCGATGACCATGCTCGGCCATGTCACCTCTTCCTATTGGTCCGAAAATCTCGGCCGCTCCATCGCCTTCGCGCTGGTGGCCGGCGGTCGTGAGCGCATGGGCAAGACGCTCTATGTGCCGATGCCCGACAAGACGATTGCCGTCGAGGTGACGGATCTGGTGTTCTTTGACAAGGAAGGAGGCCGGATCAATGGCTGATCTCGCTACCCGCAAACTGCCGCTCGCCGGCCGCCACGGCGGTTCCTCGACCGTCCGGCTGACGCCAGCCGCTCCTGCAAGCCGCATTTCGCTGCGAGCGTCTGCGGATTCAGTTCATGGTCTTTCGCAGGCGCTCGGTCTTCAGCTGCCGACCCGCCCGAAGACCTCGACCAGTGGCAATGGCCGTCATGTCCTGTGGCTCGGCCCGGACGAATGGCTCGTCATCGATGAAAACGGTGCCGAGCTGGTCGGCGTGGCTGCATCGTCTGGCGTGCTGCATTCAGCGACCGATGTCTCGCATCGCAATACCGCGGTCATCATCTCCGGTCCTGGCGCGGAAGCGACGCTTGCCGCCGGCTGCCCACAGGATGTTTCGTTGAGCGCATTCCCCATCGGCGCCTGCTCGCGCACGCTGCTCGGCAAGGCGGAAGTGGTGATCTTGCGGCTCGACGAGGAGACATTCCGCGTCGAGGTCTGGCGCTCCTTCTCCGACTATGCCTTCGGCCTTCTCGCCGAAGGTGCGGAGGATGCTGGGCTTTAACCCTCTTCCGGCCGATCCTTCGGGTCGAACTGCGATATAGTGGTCCATGTCGCAGTTAGCGCTGGTTTGCGTTCGTTTTCGATCTCGACGGTCACGTCATAGGTCAGCATCAGCATGTTGGCGCCGCGCAGCCGGGTTTCGGCGAGCGTAAAACGGCCGCGCACCCGCGCTCCGCACTTGACCGGCGACATGAAGCGGATCTTCTCGAAGCCGTAGTTGATGCCCATGGTCTGTTCGCGGATTTTCGGCAATGCGCTGTAGTTCATCGCTGAGAGCAGCGAGAGTGTCAGGAAGCCGTGGGCGATGGTGCCGCCATAGGGCGTTTCCGCTTTGGCGCGTTCGGGATCGACGTGGATGAACTGGTGATCGAGCGTCGCGTCGGCAAAGGTGTCGATCATCGTCTGGTCGACGGTGATCCAGTCGGAAACGCCGATCTCAGTTCCCGCAAGCTTCATGATCTCAACAAGCGAAATTTCGCCGGGCATTCCATCCTCGTCAGTCTGTATCGTCAAAACTCTTTCTGGCGAATCGAGACTGAAAGTGCAACCGGGATCAGTTTTCGACAAAGAAAGCGACGGAGCGGGCGGGAATGGCGATCTGCTCCCCGGCTGGCTTTTCGCCTGCCACCGTCAGCAGAGACCAGCCGCCGCTCTCGGACGCCGGCAATGTAACGGAGCGCTCGTCTGCGGCGCGATTGAAGACTATGGCGAGCCGCGTCGATCGGCCGGTGGCGCGATCCTCTGTCTGTAGCGCCATGCCGAGCACGGCCGCTCCCGGCGCCTCCCAATCCGGCACCGTCATCGGCGTCCCTGCGCTTGAGAACCAAAGCACGTCGCCATCGCCGCGGAAGAAATTCATGTCGCCAAAGGCCGTGAAGCGGCGGCGGCGGCCGGCGAGCCAGGCGGTATGGCCGATCAGTTCCTCGTCCAGCAGCTTCCAGTCCACCCAGGTGATGGCGTTGTCCTGGCAATAGGCATTGTTGTTGCCCTGCTGGCTGCGTCCGCCTTCATCGCCCGCGGTCAGCATGATCGTGCCACGCGCGGCAAAAAGCGTCGACAGCATGGCTTCGATATCGGCGCGGCGCTTGGACTGTATTACCTGACCGCCCGTTTTTCCTTCGAAGCCGTTGTTCCAGGAGAAGTTTTCGTTGTGACCGTCGCGATTGTTCTCGCCATTGGCCTCATTGTGCTTGTTCTCGTAGGAAACGAGATCCATCAGCGTGAAGCCGTCATGGGCGGCGAGGAAGTTGACGCTGCGCGTCTGCGTGCGCCCGTCACGGCCGAAGATGGAGGAGGAGCCGGCAAGGATCGTTGCCAGATCGCCGATGCCGGCATCGCCGCGCCAGAAGCGGCGCAGGTCGTCGCGAGCGCGGTCGTTCCATTCGAGGAAAGGTGCTGGGAAGTTCCCGAGCTGATAGCCACCGGGACCGATGTCCCAGGGTTCGGCGATCATGATGCGATCCTGCAGCATCTCGTCCGCCAGCATGGTGCGAAGCGTCATGCTTTCCGGATCGAAGCCCTTGCCGTTGCGTCCCAGCACGGTGGCGAGATCGAAGCGGAAGCCGTCGATGCCGGCGTTGCGGACAAAATGGCTGAGGCTGTCGACAATGAGCTTTCGCGTTGCCGGTTGATCGCAGGCGACGGTGTTTCCCGTGCCGGTATCGTTGACCAGCGTTCCGGGCTGGTCCGGCAAATGACGGAAATAAGTGGGGTTGTCGAGGCCGCGCAGGGATAGCGTCGGGCCCTGGCGGTCGCTCTCGCCGGTATGATTGAAGACGAGATCAAGGATGACGGCGATGCCTTCGGCGTGAAGGGCAGCGACCGTCTCGCGCAGCTCCTTCATGCCGCCGGGGACGAGGCGCGGGTCGAGCGCCATGAAGGCGACCGGATTGTAACCCCAGCCATTGGTGAGGCCGAGCGGCGGCAGATGTCGTTCATCGATCCATGCGGTGATCGGCATCAGTTCGACGGCGTTCACCCGCAGGCGCTTGAGATGCGCGATGATGGAGGGATGGGCGAGGGCGCCGAGCGTGCCGCGCTGCTTCGCCGGCACATCGGGATGCAGCATGGTGAAGGGCTTCACGGCGATTTCATAGATCAGACCGCCGGGCTGAAACAATGGCTTGGCGGGCTTGACCGCGATATCGCGCGAGACGATCGCCTTGGGCATCAGATCCTGCGTGTCCGCACCGAAGATGCCGAGGCGGGGATCGTAGCGAAATGGCCGGTCTATTTCCTTGGCGTAAGGATCGACCAGCAGTTTGGAGGGGTCGAACCACAGGCCTTGGTCGGGATCGTATGAACCATAGGCTCGCAGGCCGTAGCGCGTGCCTTCCCCGGCATCTTTAAAAAAGAGTCGATGCTCATCGCCATCGCGTGCGAGCGGAAGCTGCGCGATTTCCTTGTGGCCCTCAGCGTCGAACAGACAGAGGTCTATCTGCTCGGCATGCCTGGAATAGACAGCAAATTCAACACCCGAGTCGGTGAGGGTCGCGCCAAGGCTGCGGGTTGTCGGTTCTGACATGTCTCGCGGGCTTTCCGGATCGCTGGAGATTGTTCCCTCTCCCCGCTTACGGGGAGAGGGCTAGGGTGAGGGGCAGAGCGTTCGGCATATTATGCAGTCGCGGTGAATTTCGAGAAGGCCCCTCATCCGACCAGTCGCTGCTTCACTTCGTTCAGCTGCTCCTGGCCGCCTTCTCCCCGCATTGCGGGGAGAAGGAGCTTAAAACCTAAAACTCAGGTAATCACAGTCGGCGCGTCACGGCCGGTGCGGCCCTTGATGTCGGCGATATCCTGGGCAGCCGTGATGAGATCGGCCAGCGCTTCCTGGGTTTCGATATTGTGACGGGTCGGATCAGGCTCGTAGCGCTCGATATAGACGCGCAGCGTGGCGCCGGTGGTGCCGGTGCCGGAAAGGCGGAAGACCACGCGGGAGCCGCCTTCGAAGAGGATGCGGATGCCCTGATGCTGGCTGACCGACTTGTCGACCGGGTCGTGGTAGGCGAAGTCGTCGGCGGCGGAAACGGTGAGATCGCCGATTTTCGTGCCCGGCAGGGTCGGCAGCTTTTCGCGCAGCGCTGCAATCAGGCCGTTGGCAGCGTCTGTGTCGACACCTTCATAATCGTGGCGGGAATAATAGTTGCGGCCATAGGTGGCCCAATGCTGGGTGACGATATCGATGACGCTTTCGCCGCGTACGGCCAGGATGTTCAACCAGAGCAGCACGGCCCAAAGGCCGTCCTTTTCGCGAACATGGTTGGAGCCGGTGCCAGAGCTTTCCTCGCCACAGATCGTCGCCATGCCCGCGTCGAGCAGGTTGCCGAAGAACTTCCAGCCGGTCGGCGTTTCATAGATGCCGACGCCGCGCTTTTCGGCAACGCGATCGGCCGCGCCGCTTGTTGGCATCGAACGGGCAATGCCGGCGATGCCATGCGAATAGCCGGGAGCGAGATTGGCGTTGGCCGCCAGGATCGCCAGGCTGTCGGACGGTGTGACGTAGATGCCTTTGCCGATGATGAGATTGCGGTCGCCGTCGCCGTCCGATGCTGCGCCGAAATCGGGCGCATCGTCGCTCATCATGTCGTCGTAGAGCTCTTTGCAGTAGACAAGGTTCGGATCCGGGTGATGACCGCCGAAATCCGGCAGCGGCAGGAAGTTGCGCACCGATCCGTCCGGCGCGCCGAGACGGATTTCGAAGATTTCCTTGGCATAGGGGCCGGTGACGGCACTCATCGCGTCGAAGCAGATGCGGAAGCCCAGGCTGATCAGGTTGCGGATCGCACCGAAGTCGAACAGCTCCTCCATGAGAGCCGCATAGTCTTCGACGGGGTCGATGACCGAGACGATCATGCCGCCGACATCCTCGCGGGCAATGCGGTCGAGGTTGATGTCCGGGAAGTCAGCGATCTTGTAGCTGTCGATCACCTTGGAGCGCTCATAGATGGCGTCGGTGATCTTTTCGGGCGCCGGGCCGCCATTGCTGATGTTGTACTTGATGCCGAAGTCTTCGGTCGGGCCGCCGGGATTGTGGCTGGCCGACAGGATGATGCCGCCGAAGGCCTTATACTTGCGGATGATGTTGGAAGCTGCGGGCGTCGAGAGGATGCCGCCCTTGCCGACCATCACCTTGCCGAAGCCGTTGGCGGCGGCCATTTTGATGGCCTTCTGAATGACTTCGCGATTGTAGTAGCGGCCGTCGCCGCCGATGACCAGGCACTTGCCCTGATAGCCTTCGAGCGAATCGAAAATCGACTGGATGAAGTTTTCCGCGTAGTTCGGCTGCTGGAATACGGGAACCTTCTTTCGCAAGCCCGAAGTGCCGGGTTTCTGATCCGCGTAGGGGGTGGTCGGTACGGTTTTAATCATCGGGTTAAGCGCCTCTCGAGACTAGACTGGAGTAGAGAGCGACATAGCGTTCTGCGCTCCTGCCCCAGGATACGTCGGATTTCATGCCCTGCTTTTGCATCTGCGTCCAGACCTTTCGATCCTGGAAGAGCTGCATCGCGCGGCGCATGGCCTGCAACAGCCCCTCCGCGGTGACGGGTGAAAATTGAATGCCGGTCGCGACTTTTGCCTGCAGCGCGGCGTGGTTGGCGTCGATAATCGTATCGTTCAGCCCGCCCGTTCGCGCAACGATCGGCAGGCAGCCATAGCGTAAGCCATAAAGCTGCGTGAGGCCACAGGGTTCGAAACGCGAGGGGATGATAATCGCGTCGCAGCCGGCCTGCATCAGATGCGACATGGGCTCGTTGTAGCCTGCCGAAACGCCGACGCGACCGCGGTGGCGGCCGGCTGCGGCAAAGAGCGCGCCCTCCAGCGCCGCGTCGCCTGCACCGAGAATGGCAAGCTTGCCGCCCATGTGGACGATCTCGCTCGCAACCTCCGCCAGAATATCCATGCCCTTCTGCCAGGTGAGGCGGCTGACGACGCAGAAGATAGGACCATCATCCTCGTCGAGGCCGAAATGCTCGACGACCCGATGGCGATTGATGGCGCGATCCTTCAGCGTCGCCGCGCTATAGGTTTGCGCGATCATCGGATCGGTCGCCGGATTCCAGATGTCGTCGTCGATGCCGTTGACGATGCCGTAGAGATTGTAGGCCTTGCTGGCGATGACGCCTTCGAGGCCCATGCCGAATTCCGGCGTCAGGATTTCCTCGGCATAGGAAGGGCTGACGGTGGTCAGGGCATGTGCCGTCTGCAGCCCGCCTTTCAGGAAGCCGACATCGCCGTAATATTCGATGCCTTCCACCGAGAAAGCATGTGCCGGCAGACGAAGGCCGGGGAAGATATCGGCGCCGAACTGGCCCTGGAATGCGATGTTATGGATGGTGAGGACGCTCGGCAATTCCGGCGTCGGATAATAGCGCATGTAGACCGGCACCATGGCCGACTGCCAATCGTGCGCATGAACGAGATCCGGTCGCCAGCCGGGCAGGAGACCAGCTGCAATTTCCGCGCCGACCAGCGACAGCGCCGCGAAACGCCGCCAATTGTCGGGGTAGTCCTTGCCCGTCGCATCGACATAGGGGCCGCCTGTGCGGCTATAATAGGCCGGTGCGTCGAGCACGAGGAAGGAAATGCCCGCGTGCTCGACTTCCAGAATGGTGGCTGCCTCGCCAAGAAGATCCGGAAGCTCCAGACGGGCAACCGGATCGCGAATGGCTTTCATGACCGCAGGATAGCCTGGGATGAGGGTCTTGGTTTCGACGCCATAGGGCTTCAGTGCAATAGGCAGGGCGCCGACCACATCGGCCAGACCCCCTGTCTTGATCAAGGGGAAGACTTCGGACGAAACCGAGAGAACCTTCATAGGTTACAGATCCAGCTTGTCGATCATCGATTGGGTGATGAGGCAGATGCCGCTTTCCGTGCGGCGCCAGCGTTTGGCATCCAGTTCCGGATCTTCACCGACCACCAGACCTTCGGGAATGGTCACGCCATGGTCGATGACGACATTCTTGAGCTGTGCTCGGCGGCCAACCTTGACGCTCGGCAGCACGACAGCACCTTCCAGCTTGGAGTAGGAATTGGCGCGCACGCCGGTAAAAAGCAGGCTGTTGTAGAGGCTGGCACCGGAAATGATGCAATCGCCGGCAACGACGGAGGAGACTGCCGAACCGCGGCGGTCTTCGTCGTCATGGACAAATTTGGCCGGCGGGCTGATTTCCGCATAGGTCCATATCGGCCAGGATTTGTCGTAGATGTCGAGTTCCGGCACCACGGCGGTCAGGTCGATATTGGCTTGCCAGTAGGCATCGATCGTGCCGACGTCGCGCCAGTAGGCTTCACGTTCGAAATCCGAGCGAACGCAGGACTGGGTGAAGCGATGGGCGACCGCCTTACCGTTCTTGACGATATGGGGAATGATGTCCTTGCCGAAGTCGCGGCTGGAATTCGGGTCGGCTGCATCGCGCTTCAGGCATTCGATCAGGAACTTCGTATGGAAGACGTAGATGCCCATCGAGGCGAGCGCGAAATCGGGATTGCCGGGGATGCCCGGCGGATCGGCCGGCTTCTCGACGAAATCTATGATCCGGTCCTTGTCATCGACATGCATGACGCCGAAGCCGACGGCCTCCATGCGCGGCACTTCCAGGCAGCCGATGGTGACGTCTGCACCGGAATCGACGTGCTGCTGCAGCATCCATTCGTAGTCCATCTTGTAGATATGGTCGCCGGCGAGGATGACCATATATTCCGGGCCGTAGGGCTCGATGATGTCGATGTTCTGGTAGACGGCGTCCGCGGTGCCTTCATACCATTGCGTTTCCGAGACGCGCTGCGAGGCCGGCAGGATATCGAAGCTTTCGTTTCGCTCTGGGCGGAAGAAGTTCCAGCCGCGCTGCATATGGCGGATCAGCGAGTGCGCCTTATACTGCGTCGCGACGCCGATGCGGCGGATGCCGGAATTGAGCGCGTTTGACAGCGCAAAATCGATGATTCTGGTCTTGCCGCCGAAATAGACCGCTGGCTTGGCACGGCGGTCGGTCAGTTCTTTCAGGCGGCTGCCTCGTCCGCCGGCAAGAACGTAGGCCATGGCATCGCGCGCCAGCGGCTGGAAACGTTTTTCTACCATTTTATTCCTCCCTGTCCGTAGTGATCTCAGAATTCCGGTTCGAGCATGATGGTTGCCAGCGGAGGCAGCGTTATCACCGCCTGTACGCCTCCGCCTGCATTGACGGCTTGGACACGCCCGCCATTCCCTTTGCCGCTGCCGCCATAGATATCGGCATCGGTATTCAATATCTCGCGCCACCGCCCCTCCGCTGGCAGACGCAAGGTGTAGTTCTCACGATAGACTGGCGTGAAATTGGTGATGACGGCAACCGGCTTTTCGCCCGGCGCCTTGCGCAGCCAAGCAAAGACCGAGTTTTCGAAATCATCGACCACAAGCCATTCGAAGCCGTCGCCCTCGCAGTCGCGGGCATGAAGCGCCGGCTTGCTGCGATAGGTGAAATTGAGATCGCGAACGAGGCGGCGCATGCCTTCGTGCATGCGGTACTGCAGCAGGTTCCAGTCCAGCGCGCGTTCTTCGCTCCACTCGCTCCACTGGGCGAATTCCTGGCCCATAAAGAGCAGCTTCTTGCCGGGATAGCCCCACATGAAGGCATAGTAGGCACGCAGATTGGCGAATTTCTGCCAGTCGTCACCGGCCATCTTGGCGATCAGGGACCCCTTGCCGTGAACCACTTCATCATGGGAGAGCGGCAGCACGAAGTTTTCCGAGAAGGCGTAGATGAGGCCGAAGGTCAGCTCGTTGTGGTGATATTTGCGGTACACCGGCTCGCGGGCGAGGTAGCTCAGCGTGTCGTGCATGAAGCCCATGTTCCACTTGAAGCCGAAGCCGAGGCCGCCTTCATGGACAGGCTGTGACACTTTCGGCCAAGAGGTAGATTCCTCGGCGATGGTCATGACGCCGGGGTGAGCGCCATAGAGCCGGGTGTTCATGGACTGCAGAAAACGGACGGCTTCCAGGTTTTCGTTGCCGCCATATTCATTGGGGATCCATTCGCCATGCTTGCGGGAATAGTCGAGGTAGAGCATGGAAGCGACGGCATCGACGCGCAAACCGTCCAGATGGTATTTTTCCGCCCAGTAGAGCGCGTTGTTCAGCAAATAGGCGAGAACCTCGGTGCGGCCGAAATTGTAGATCGCCGTATTCCAGTCAGGATGAAAGCCCTTGCGCGGGTCTTCATGTTCGTAAAGGGCGGTTCCATCGAACCAGCGTAGGCCATGCTCGTCGGTCGGGAAATGCGCCGGTACCCAATCGAGGATGACGCCGATCCCGACCTTGTGGCAGCCGTTGACGAAGCGGGCAAAGCCTTCCGGCTCACCGAAGCGGGCGGTCGGGGCGTAAAGACCCGTGGTCTGATAGCCCCAGGACGGATCGTAGGGGTGTTCGGTGATCGGCAGAAATTCGATATGGGTGAAGCCCATGTCGACGCAATAGGGGATGAGGCGCGAGGCGAGTTCATCCCATGACAGCATCGAGCCGTCGTCCCGGCGCTGCCAGGAAGCGGCATGGACTTCGTAAATGGAAATCGGCTGGCGGCGCTGATCGACGCTCGCCCAATGTTCGCGGTGGGCGGAATCGTCCCAGACCTGAACCAGTTCGTTGGCGGTGACCGACGCCGTCTTCGGGCGCAGTTCGCTGCGTCGAGCAAATGGATCGGCCTTCAGCGGCAGCACTACGCCGTCATGGCCACGGATCTCGAACTTATAGGCGACACCGGCCGGCACATCCGGGGCGAAGATCTCCCAGATGCCGCTATCGGAGCGAAATCGCATGACGTGGCGGCGGCCATCCCAATTGTTAAAATCGCCGACGACGGAAACACGCTGTGCATTCGGTGCCCAGACGGCGAAATGAAATCCCTGCACGCCCTCGTGCTTCAGCGGATGAGCGCCCATCTTGTCGAAGAGGCGCAAATGCGTGCCCTGACGCGCGAAATAATCGTCCATCGGGCCGAGGACCGGGCCGAAGCTGTAAGGGTCTGTCACGGCCCATTCGACATCGCCGCGTCTGGCGCGATAGCGGACCGGCTGCTGCTTGGCGAGTTTGACATCGCCGGAAAAGAAGCCTGCCGGATCGAGGCATTCGAGCTCGCCGATGACAGAACCGTCGAGCGCCGTGGCGGTGACAGCTTCCGCGCCAAGGATGAAACAGCGGGCCACATAGCCTTCATCCGTCTTGTGTACGCCGAGAACGGCGAACGGATTGGAATGCGTGCCTGCGAGAATTGCAGCAATATCCCCTGCCGAAATATCCCTCAAGCTTGTGCCGTCAGCGGGTTTTTTCGGCTTTTTCATCCGGCTCTCCAGATTTCCTTGGCATACTGACGGATCGTCCGGTCGGAGGAGAACCAGCCCATGCGAGCGGTATTGTTGATCGTCTTCGCATACCACTCGGATGGATTGGCCCAAAGAATATCGACCTCGCGCTGTGCCGAGGCATAGGCATCGAAATCGGCGGCGACCATGAACCAGTCGTGACTATAGATGCCGTCGATCAGGCTGGCATAGCGATTGCGGTCGTCGGGAGAAAAGACGCCGGAGGCGATGGCTGACAGAGCCTGAGCCAATTCGCGCGAGCGCTCGATGATGGCACGAGGGTTATGACCGTCGCTGCGCAGGTTTGCGACCTCATCGGCCCGCAATCCGAAGATGACGATATTGTCCTCGCCGACATTGTCGCGCATTTCGACATTGGCGCCATCAAGCGTGCCGATGGTCAGCGCGCCGTTGAGGCCGAACTTCATGTTGCCGGTGCCCGAGGCTTCCATGCCGGCGGTCGAAATCTGCTCGGAAAGATCGGCGGCTGGAACCATGACTTCCGCCAGCGAGACGTTGTAGTTTGGCACGAAGACGACCTTCAGCAAGCCGCGCACCGATGGGTCATTATTGATGACGCGGGCGACGTCGTTGATCAGCTTGATGATAAGCTTCGCATTGTGATAGCTCGGCGCCGCCTTGCCGGCAAAGAGCTTGACGCGCGGTTGCCAGTCGAGCTCGGGATGCGAGCGGATCTGGTCATAAAGTGCCACCGCTTCGATGACGTTCAGAAGCTGGCGCTTGTACTCGTGGATGCGCTTGATCTGGATATCGAACATCGCGTTCGGATCGAGCTTGATGCCCATGCGGCTGGCGACGAGATTGGAGAGCTGCACCTTGTTGGCGCGCTTGACGGCGGCGAACTTCTCCTGGAAGGCGCTATCGTGTGCAAACTGATCCAGCGGCTTCAGCTGCTCGGCATCGTCGAGGAAGGCGTCGCCAATGGTTTCGCGTACGAGATTGGTCAGGCCGGGATTGCACTGCATCAGCCAGCGCCGCGGTGTGATGCCGTTCGTCTTGTTGTTGATGCGGTCCGGATAGAGTTTGTGCAGGTCGGCAAAAACCGTGACCTTCATCAGGTCGGTATGAAGTGCGGAAACGCCGTTGATCGAATGCGAGCCGACAAAGGCGAGATTGCCCATGCGCACGCGCCGATCGCCGTTTTCGTCGATGAGCGAGATCGAGCGGATTTCAGTGTCGCTGAAATTGCGCAGCTTGCGCGCTTCCACCAGAACCTTGGCGTTGATGGCATAAACGATCTGCATGTGGCGCGGCAAAAGCCGCTCGAGCAGCGGCACGGGCCAGCTTTCCAAAGCTTCCGGCAGCAGGGTGTGATTGGTGTATCCGAAGGTGTTTTTGGTGATGTCCCAGGCCTTGTCGAAATCGAAGCCATGGACATCGACCAGCAGGCGCATCATTTCCGTAACGGAGACGGCCGGATGTGTGTCGTTCAGCTGGATCGCGACCTTGTCGGCGAGATTGGTCAGATCGTCATATTGCTGCAGGTGACGGCGCAGGATGTCCTGTAGCGAGGCGGACGAGAAGAAGAATTCCTGGCGCAGGCGCAGCTCCTGGCCGGCGGGCGTCGCATCGGCGGGATAGAGAACGCGCGTCAGACTTTCGGCCTTATTGCTTTCACGCAGCGCGCCGATGTGGTCGCCCGCATTGAAGGCATCGAGCAGGATCGGGTCGATCGGTTGCGCCGACCAGAGGCGCAGCGTGTTGACGCGCCTGCCGCGCCAGCCGACGACAGGTGTATCAAATGCGGTGGCGATGACGCGCTCGGCCGGCTTCCAGACGTAACGCGGCTGATCGTCGTGGCTGCTGATGGTCTCGACGGCGCCGCCAAAACCGATTTCATAGGAGCTTTCCTGGCGTTCGAATTCCCACGGGTTGCCGTGCGCCAGCCAGGTTTCGGGCAATTCCACCTGCCAGCCATCGGCCATCTGCTGGCGGAAGAGGCCGTGGACGTAGCGAATGCCATAGCCGTAGGCCGGCACGTCGACGGTTGCCATGGATTCCATGAAGCAGGCGGCAAGGCGGCCAAGACCGCCGTTGCCGAGCGCTGCATCGGGTTCGAGACCCGCGATGACACGAATATCGACGCCCAGCGAAGCGAGAGCGTTGGTGATCTCCTCCATCAGACCGAGATTGGAGATGGCGTCGCGCATCAGGCGGCCGATCAGGAATTCGAGCGATAGATAGTAGACGCGCTTGGCGTTCGTCTCGTAGGTCTTGCGGGTCGATTCGATCCATTTGTCGATGACGCGGTCGCGAATGACGAGGATCGTTGCCGTCAGCCAATCATGCGGCTTGGCGACCTTCGCGTCCTTGCCGATGCGGTATGTCAGGCGCTCGATGATTTCTTCGGCAAGGATTTCGGGGCGGGAACTGCGCGGGGCTGGAACGGGGAGATCGGCCTTCGTCAAGTTATTCATACTATCAACTCTCGCCATTTGTGATTTATATTCAGCGTGTTACGGCCAATTAAATCGATTTGCCTTTCCGTTTCACTATCAGTTTACGCACCGATGTAAAGCAGTTGCAACAAGCGAGTTTGGCGGATGCGAAAAATGCCGCCTATTCGTTCCCATTTCCGGGAAAAGACTTGATTCCGATGATGTTTCGAACTTCTATTCGCGCATCGTTCAAACAAAAAGCCCTGCAATACGAGTATTGCGGGCTTTTTCTTTTATGGCGACTCATGGTTGCTGGCGTGATACGATCACTTGGTCAGAAGTGTCATCTGCTTAGATGTTTCCGTGGCAATCGTCTTAAAGGCGCCGACCAGATCCGACATCTGCTGTGCAGCAAAGTAGTTTGATGAACTCGATGCGCAAGCCTGAAGCAGATTTTGTCCGCGCGCCGGAGCCATGAATGCAACAGTGTAGATTTTGACACCAGCCGCCTTTGCAGAATTGCAGGTCGCCAACGTCTTCTTATCCGAACTGGTGTCGTTGTTTTCTCCATCTGTCATTAGAATGATGTACTTCTGGAAAGTATTGTTATTCTTTTTGGCCTGCGCGGCTGCTTCGGAAGCCGACGTAACGTTGTTGAAAGCCATGGTCATCGGTGCACTAGACTCGGTACCACCCTCGGCGTTCAATCCGCTGACGACGTTGGTGCGAGTCGATTTTGTTCCCCAATCGAGATTGCTGTAGCTGTCGACTTCGCTGCTCCAAGCGATGGCCGCTGTGCGAACGTATTGCGAGGTAGGATCGGCCGCATCCAACTGGTCCAGAAGACTACCGACCGCTGTTTTTAGTGCTGCAATCTTTTTGATGTAGCAGGGGCTCTTAGCCTTTGGATACTGATATAGATAATTCCCGTCAGTATAATATTGAACGCAGCTTTTCTGGGTGGCGTCGACAACATCTGTGTTCAGCAACATCGAGCCGGACTTATCGAGTGCGATCTCCATCGACAGCGCATTCTTCTGGGTTTCGGTAGTCTTTCCGCTGGTTGATGTGCTGGACGCAGAAATGTTCAGCGAACTCTGCCCTATCAAGCGGGTCATGCTGTTCACGGGCATCGAATAGGATGAATTTACCACCACCGTGTAGCCCGAATTCCCGGAGGAATCGGTCGTTTTTGTTACCGTCGTGCTGGTGCCCGCTTTCAGTGAATTCGTAGCATCCGTATCACCGGCGAGATAATTCGACATCTGGCCGAGGACGAAATTGTTGGCGAGATCCTTGGCGGTCGTCGTGGTTGCACTGCCGTCCGCAAGCGCGGTTGCCGCAGTGAGCGCGGCGGCATCCGTGGATTCCTGAAGCTGACTGCGTGTCAGCGACATGTTCGTGACATCGACCGCCACACCACCCGCTACGGCCAGCACGGGCACGGCAATCGCCGTCAGGATGCCAAAATTTCCGGCTCTATCGCGTATAAGTTGTTTCAATGCCCAAAGTATATCAGAGCCGGCAATCATCATGTCCGCCTATTGGAAAGAGTTAGCTTCTCAAGAACGGCGGGACTATCGAATACAAATATTAGTTGAAGGTTTAATCGGTCAGTTGATTTTTAACAAACCATATAATCTGACACGATTTGCTTCAACTTTTTACTACTTTAAGTATATTCTATTTTAGTGGAATTACATCTACCGCCTGAACGGCTTCCTGATTGCCATAGCTCTTCAGAACGCCGATAACGGGCGCAACGTCCGAATAATCGCGGCCATAGGCAACGACGATATGATCGGTGCCGGCGGGAATATTGTTGGTCGGGTCGAGTTCGATCCAGCCCGCCGTCTCGCCGCACCAGATGCGCACCCAGGCGTGCATGGCGTCGGCGCCCTCCAGCCTTTCCTTGCCGGGCGGCGGAATGGTGCGCAGGAAGCCGCTGACATAGCCGGCGGGAATGCCGAGGCTGCGAAGCGCGATGATCATGACATGCGAGAAATCCTGGCAGACGCCGCGCTTGAGGCGGAAGGCTTCCCTCGGCGTGGTGTCCACCGTCGTCGCCTCGGTATCATAGACGAAGTCCTTGTGTACCTGCGCGCAGACTGCATGGGCGATCTGCAGGGTCGTCAGATTGGCTGATTTCCATTGTCTGCTGTAATCCGCGATTTCCCTGGTGTCCGGCAGACGCGGGCTGCTGCCGAGAAAATGGTGGGGCGAAGACGGATCGATCGACCAGCAATCATTGATCTCCTCTGGCAGCTTGGCGAGCAGCGGCGAGAAGTCCGCCCCTACGGGCTGGCTCTCCACCTGAACACGCGCCTGCATGCGGATATCGAGCCTTTCATGGGGCTCGCGCACGAGGATCGAGGTTGCAGGATGCTGGAAGAAATCCGTGAAGTGGGATTGCTCGTCCGGTCCCGGCGTTATCTTCACCGAGCCCGCTATCAGCCTCTGCCGGTTGGGCAGGGAGAGCGGCATGAGGCGCAATATATGCCGCGCGCCGCTTGCCGGCACGTCGTAGATGTAGCCCATGTGAAGCGAGAGATCGTAGAGCATTCACATCATCCGAGGTAGGTGCGTGCCAGCAGGTCAGACAGCCGCTCCAGTTCGCGCGCCAGCTGCTGGTAGACTTCGCCCGTCATTGCTTCAGGCGTCATCACTGCCAACCCCGAATGCAGACGCATGGCTTCGCGGAAGAAGGGTGACATCTGGCCGTTGACGTAGGCATTCGGCAATTGTTCGACCTCGCGGTGGATCTCGTTCATCTGGAAAAGGATCGAGCGCGGATTAAGCGGATCGAGTGCGAGCAGATCCGTCACTGTCAGCCGAGCGGTATTGACGTTGTAGCGGCGGCGATGGGTCATGACGCTGTCGCCGATTTCAAGCAGCATGTCGAGCGCGCCGTCGGGCGCATCGGGGCCGGACATATGGCCGAGCAGCCGGGTCATGTGCAGGCCGCGCTCGATATAGCGGCCGAGCGACAGGAAGCGCCAGCCGGTGAAGCGGTACATGTTTTCATGCACGAGACCGGCGAAGCCCGCGAGCTTGCGCAGCAGGATCGTCATGGCATGGCTGGCATCGTCGCCAGGCTTTACCCCTTCCTTGAAGCGGCGTGCCGTCTTGGCGAGATCGTTCAGCGCAAGCCAGCCATCGGGAGAGAAGCGATCGCGGATGTTGCTGGCCGAATAGACGGCGCTATCGATGTTGCGCAGCAGGTTTTCTGGCACCGCTTGCTTGGTATCGATGTCGATGGCGGCAAGATAGGCGCTGACATCGGCAAGCAGTGGCTGGTTCGGATCGGCGGCTTCGGCAAAACGCCCGTGCCAGGCGCGCAGGATGCGCAGCGCACCTTCGGCGCGCTCGATATAGCGGCCGAGCCAGAAGAGGTTGTCGGCCGCCCGACTGGGCAGGCTGCCCGGCATGTTGCGGGTGAAAGTTTCTTCAGCCGGCAGAAGCGTGTGTGCCTCGACTGGCTTGTCGGAGACGATCCAGACATCGGCAGCCGAGCCGCCGGACTGCATGGCAATCGCGGCGACATCGTCACCGCTGCCGATGCGGGCAAAGCCGCCGGGCATGATCTGCCAGCCGTTCTCGGTGCGGGCAGCGAAGACGCGCAAGCTCATCGGCCGCGGCGTGAGCTTGCCATTGACCCAGGCCGGAGTCGTCGAAAGTGTTACGACCTCCTGGCCCACCAGCTTGTTACCCTCGGTCGCCAGCCAGTCTGCGATCGAATCGCGGGCGGTGCTGCGCAGCGTCGAGCCCAGCACGGATTGGCCGTTATCGTCGAAGAAGGGCATGCAGGAATAGGCCGGGCCGATGACCATCTTTTCGATATTGGCGGCGACATGTTCACGCTCGCTCTTCTGGCCGCACCACCAGGTCGCGATCGAGGGCAGCTTCAGTTCCTCGCCGCGCAGATGCCGGCAGATGGTCGGCATGAAGGCGAGCAGCGCTCGGGTTTCGAGAATGCCGGAGCCGAGCGCATTGACGATGGTCACCGTCTGCGCCCGCAGGGCTTCGACCAGGCCGGGCGTGCCGATATGGGAACGCTGATTGAGCTCCAACGGATCGGCGTAGGACGCATCGAGGCGGCGCCATAGCACACTGATCGGCCGCAGCCCTGCGACAGTGCGCACCATCAACTGATCGTTGACGACGGTGATGTCCTCGCCTTCGAGCAGCATGAAGCCGAGGTAGCGGGCGATATAGGCGTGTTCGTAATAGGTTTCGTTGGCAGGCCCCGGCGTCAGGACGGCGACGCGGCCTTCGGCGCCGCGCTTGCCGCCGAGCAGGGCGTCGCGGAACGCGCCGAAGAAGGAGGCGAGGCGATGGACCTTGGTTTCGGCGTAGATATCGGAGAAGGCGCGGGTTGTGGCGACGCGGGTTTCCAGCGCGAAGCCGGCGCCGGATGGCGCCTGCGCGCGGTCAGCCAGCACCCACCAATTGCCGTCAGGACCGCGGCCGACCTCGAAAGCCAGGAAATGCAGGTAATGGCCGCTTGCGGGCTTGACGCCCACAAGCGGGCGCAAGAACTCCGGATTGGCGGCAATCAAGGCCGGCGGCAGCAGCCCTTCGCTCACCAGTCGGCTGTCGCCATAGATATCGGCGATGACCGATTCCAACAGATCGGCGCGCTGCTGCAGGCCTTCGGAGAGAGCCTGCCATTCGCGTTCGTCGATGAGCACAGGGATATGGGAGATCGGCCAGTTGCGTTCGCTGACACCCGCTGTCCCATAAGCGCGATAGAAGACACCTGCATCGCGCAAATAGCGGTCGGCGCGGGCGAAGCGCTCGGTCAATCCCTCTTCCGTCATACGCGTCAGCGCCGAGAGGAAGTTTTGCCAGACCGGGCGCACCGCGCCGGTATTGTCGACCATTTCGTCGGCGACGCCGGGCAGCGGACGATAGGCAAAGACCGGCGCCTTGGCAGTGCCGGTCTTTACCTCGTCCCGTCGTTCCGTCGCCCGTTTTCTACCCATGCAAAGTCTCGTTTCAAATTCCCGCCGGACGCCTGAGGTCGAGCGTCAGCGGGAATTCCACCGATGCAGTCTCCGGTCTTACGGCATAACCACCTGCTGTATGCCCCCAAGGCTCGAAACGCGCAAGACGTCGCGCTTCTGCCTCGTTGCCATTGACGGGGAAGGTGTCGTAGTTGCGGCCGCCCGGATGGGCAACATGATAGATACATCCGCCGATCGAGCGCTGTGACCAGGTATCGTAGATGTCGAAGGTCAGCGGCGTATCAATGGGGAGCACAGGATGCAGACCGGAGGCCGGATGCCATGCCTTGTAGCGCACGCCAGCGACCGAGACGCCCGCCATTCCCGTCGGCGTCAGCGGTACGGGACGGCCGTTGCAGGTCACCGTATAACGCGACGGATTGGAGGTTTCGAACCGCACCTGCAGGCGCTCGACCGACGAATCGACGTAGCGCACGGTGCCGCCGATCGCACCTTCTTCGCCCATGACATGCCATGGTTCCAGCGCCTGGCGCAGCTCCAGCTTGCTGCCCTCGTATTCGACTTCGCCGCAGAAAGGGAAGCGGAATTCGAGCTGCGCCTGGAACCATTCCGGTCTGAGGTCGAAACCGTTTTCGCGAAGATCGCCGAGAACGTCGAGGAAATCCTGCCAGATATAATGTGGCAGCATGAAGCGATCATGCAGCGTCGTGCCCCAGCGCACGAACTTGCCATCGATCGGGTTGCGCCAGAAGCGGGCGATCAGTGCGCGCACCAGCAATTGCTGGGCAAGGCTCATGCGGGCATTCGGTGGCATTTCGAAACCGCGGAATTCGACGAGGCCGAGGCGTCCCGTCGGTCCATCCGGCGAAAACAGCTTGTCGATGCAGATTTCCGAGCGGTGCGTGTTGCCGGTGACATCGGTTAGAAGATTGCGGAAGAGCCGGTCCACCAGCCAGGGGAGCGGCTGGATGCCGCGACCTGGCGCCGGCACCTGAGCCAGCGCGATTTCCAACTCGTAGAGGCTGTCGTGACGGGCTTCATCGATGCGCGGCGCCTGGCTTGTCGGCCCGACGAACAGGCCGGAGAAGAGGTAGGAGAGCGAGGGATGGCGCTGCCAGTGCAGCACCAGGCTCTTCAACAGGTCGGGACGACGAAGAAACGGGCTGTCGTTCGGATTGGCGCCGCCAACGACGACATGATTGCCGCCACCGGTGCCGGTATGACGCCCGTCGATCAGGAATTTGTCCGTGCCGAGGCGCGTCTGTCGCGCCTCTTCGTAAACCGCCGTCGTGATGTCGACGCAGTCCTGCCAGTTCGACGCGGGATGGATATTGACTTCGATAACGCCCGGGTCAGGCGCGACGCGAATGACGTTGATGCGTTCGTCTTGTGGCGGCGAATAGCCTTCGATGTGAATCGGCAGCGCAAGCTCAGCCGCCGCATTCTCGGCCGCTGCCAGCAGTTCGAGATAATGTTCGATCTTTTCGACCGGAGGCATGAAGACACACAGCCGACCGTCACGCGGTTCGACAGAGATCGCGGTGCGGACGGCGCCGCCGATTTCGCCGAGCGTCTGTTCGACCCGCGATTGCGAGCTTTCATCCACCTGGAACGAGGCTTCCGGCATGGTGCGGCCAGCTGGCACGATGACGTCAGGCAGAGGCATGCGCGGAATGGAGGGATCGGCCGTGTGGATATAGGGATAGCGTGACGGCGGCACATAAGGCAGCGTGCCGAGCGGCAGGCGATAGCCGACCGGAGAATCGCCGGGCACAAGGAAAATCTTGCCGCGGCGTGTGCGCCATTTTTCGCTGACCCAGCGCGTACCGCCAGCGCGCGCGTTCCATGCCTGTATGGGCAATATGTAGCCGGTTGGAGTCGTCAGACCACGCTCGAAAACACGAGCGATACGGCTGCGCTCCTCGGGATCCTTGAGCTTCGAATTGGAAGGATCAACGTTCTCCGGCAGGCTCCCTTCCTTGACGATCCATTCCGCCGGGTCCTCGTAAGCCGGTTGCACCATGTCAGGCTCGATCGCCAGTTCCTTGGCAATCGCATTCAGAAGCTTGCTGGCGCTCTCCGAGTCCGCACCGGTCTGTGCCGTTTCTTCGGCGATCAGAGCGGGGTTCTGCCAGATCGGCCGTCCGTCCTTGCGCCAGTAAAGCGAGAAGGTCCAGCGGGGCAGGCTTTCGCCGGGATACCATTTGCCCTGACCATAATGCAGGAAGCCGCCGGGCGCGAAGCGCTCGCGCAGGCGCCTGATCAACTGATCGGCAAGGTCGCGTTTGGTCGGGCCGACGGCGGCGGTGTTCCATTCTTCAGACTGGAAATCGTCGATCGACACGAAGGTCGGTTCGCCGCCCATGGTCAGGCGCACGTCGTCTTCCTTGAGGATCGCGTCAACCTTTTCGCCGAGTTCGTTCAAGGCATCCCAGCTTTCGTCGGAAAAGGGCTTGGTGATGCGCGGATGCTCGGCGACGCGGGCGACCTTCATGTCGAAATCGAATTCGGTATTGGCTTCGCCGAAATATCCGCCCGAGATCGGTGCGGCGTTGCGGTAATGCGGCGTGGCGGCAAGCGGGATATGGCTCTCGCCCGTCAGAAGGCCGGAGGTCGGATCGAGGCCGACCCAGCCGGCGCCGGGAAGATAGACTTCTGCCCAGGCATGCAGATCGGTGAAGTCGACTTCGGTGCCGGAGGGACCGTCGAGCGCCTTCAGGTCGGGTGTCAGCTGGATGAGGTAGCCGGAGACGAAGCGGGTGGCGAGGCCGAGATGGCGCAGCACCTGAACGAGCAGCCAGCTCGTGTCACGGCAGGAGCCTTTGGCTTTTTCCAAAGTCTCCTCAGGCGCCTGGACGCCGGCTTCCATGCGGATGACATAGCCGATCTCCTGCTGCAGCCGTGCATTGAGGCCAACGATCATGTCGACGGTCTTTTGTTCAGAGCGGTCGAGCGTGGCGAGGAAGTCTTTCAGCCGAGGACCAGGCTCCTCCGGCTTCATATAGATCGACAAATCCTCTCGGATCGTCTCGGGATACTCGAAAGGCCACTTCGTCGCTTCCTCTTCGACGAAGAAGTCGAAGGGATTGTAGACCGTCATATCGGCGACGAGGTCGACCTCGATCTTCAGTTCGGTCACCGGATCGGGAAAGACGAAGCGGGCGAGATAGTTGCCGTAGGGGTCTTGTTGCAGGTTCACGAAATGGTTTGCCGGGGTGACCTTGAGCGCGTGGCTCAGCACGCGCGTCTTGGAATGCGAGGCGGGTTTCAGACGGATGATCTGGGGACCGAGGCGAACCGGATTGTCGTATTTATAATGGGTGAGATGATAGATGCTTGCCTTAATCGCCATATGTCTCTTTGCCTAGCCCGCATCATTGTGCGGTGATTGCTGTTCCCATAGGCAGTGTGTGCAATGCAGCGAAAGAAAGCAAGGTGTCTCCAGGCACTTCGGAAAGTCCTGCAGTGGCATGCCAAACAAAAGCGGCGAGCTTTCGCCCGCCGCTTTGTAATCGATACCGTCGAAGATCTCAGCTTCTGCCGAACTCGTCGACGAGGCGGATGATGTCGTCTTCGCCAAGATAGGAGCCGGTTTGTACTTCGATGAGCTCCAGCAGGATCTTGCCTGGGTTGGCAAGGCGATGCACTTCGCCGAGCGGGATATAGATCGATTCGTTTTCGCGCAGCATCTGTACGTTTTCGCCGACCGTCACCTCAGCTGTGCCCTTGACGACGATCCAGTGCTCGGAGCGGTGGTGATGCTTCTGCAGCGACAGCTTCTTGCCCGGCAGCACGAAGATGCGCTTCACCTGGAAGCGCTCGCCGTTCAGCACCGAGGTATAGCCGCCCCAGGGGCGGTAAGAGGTCGGATGCGTCTCGGTGAGCTTGGCCGTCTTCTTCTCGCTTGCGAGCAGCTTGACGAGCTTGCCGACTTCCTGGCTGTCCTTGAGGTGGCCGACATAGACGGCGTCTTCGCTCGCGATGACGGCGACGTCCTCAAGGCCCTGCACGGCGACGTGCAGGCTGTGCGACATGACGAGCGAATTCTTCGTGTTGACCAGCGTCGTGGCACCCGTCGACACGTTGCCGCTTTCGTCACGGCTGCCGACTTTCCACACCGCATCCCAGCTGCCGAGATCGGACCAGGTGAAGGGCGAGGGAACGACTGCGGCATTGGCCGTCTTTTCCATCAGCGCGTAGTCGATGGAGATGTCCGGGCTTTTTGCGAAATTATCGGCGTCCAGGCGGGTGAAATCGAGGTCGCGCGTCGATTTGGAGACCGCCTTGCTGGCAGCCTTTTCTATATCAGGCGCAAATTCCTTCATCTCGGCGAGAAGCTGGGCGGCCGAGAACATGAACATGCCGGAGTTCCAGTAGAAGCTGCCGCTTGCCACCATCTCCTTTGCCTTTTCCAGGACGGGCTTCTCAACGAAACGCTTGACGGCATGTGCACCGGTCGAGAGCGCCTTGCCGCTTTCGATATAGCCATAGCCGGTCGCCGGTTCCGTCGGCTTGATGCCGAAGGTGACGAGCTTGCCCTGCAGTGCCGTATCGCGTGCCAGGCGTACGCAATCATAATAGGTCGCGTTGGCGTCGATCTCGTAATCGGAGCCGAGGACGTGCATGATAGCGTCCTTGCCGAAAAGCTCGGTGACGAGCGCGGCGGCGGCGGCAACGGCGGCAGCCGTGTTGCGGGCCACCGGCTCCAGCAGCACCGCTGCCAGTTTCAGGTCGAGTTCGCGGGCCTGTTCTGCGACCAGGAAGCGGAATTCCTCATTGGTGAGAACGATCGCCGCTTCATAGAGCTCGGGGTCGGCCACCCGCTCCAAAGTGTTCTGAAACAGCGTCCTGTCGCCGATGAACTGGATGAATTGTTTCGGGGCGGAAGCGCGCGATAGCGGCCACAGCCGTGTACCTTTGCCGCCTGCCATGATCACCGGGACGATTTTTGCCGCCATGCTTTGCCTCTCCTGGCCATCTCAATTGAAGCCGTCTGACGACGCACAACCATTGTGCGCCGACCATGCTCCTTCGACAATTTCCATCGCCATTGCGATGTTTTTTCTTAAAGCGCTAGCTCTGATACGTCGAGATCCTAAACATTCGACGACTTTAGTCCACAAGATCCACTGAAAGTGTGTCGCAGGCACCACTCTGCTTAAAAAAAGCATAAGTCATGGAAAGACTGCTTTCACTACAGATTAAGATAGCATTGCTTGTGAGTAATAATTTCAATGCTACATGGATCAAGCTTCCGCCCGGTCTTGCCGCTCATCCTGCGCCGGCGCGTGGTCGGGGCCGTTGCGTCTGTTGTACCGGATCGAAGACCAAAGCGAGATGCCGATCAGGGCTGCGCCGCCAAGGCCGGTGATGACTTCGGGGATATGCGTCAGCGTCTGCACGTACATGATCACCGAGAGGATCAGTATGGCGTAGAAAGCACCGTGTTCGAGGTAGCGGTAGTGGGCGAGCGTGCCCTTTTCCACCAGCATGATCGTCATGGAGCGGACATACATGGCGCCGATGCCCAGGCCGATGGCGATGATGAATAGGTTTTGCGTGAGGGCGAAGGCGCCGATGACGCCGTCAAAGGAGAAGCTGGCATCGAGGATTTCCAGATAGAGGAAAGCGCCGAAGCCGCCCTTCGCCGCAGCGCTCATCGTTCGCTGCGAGGCGTCCAGAAAGCCGGCTAGGACCTCGACGAGCAGGAAGGTCAGGAGGCCATAGATCGCGGCGTGCAGGAAGGTCGTCGCGTCATCACCGTCGAGCACCGAGGTGAAGATGAGGACCAGGACCAGCACAAAGGCGATTTCGACGCCCTTGACGGTCGCAAAATGTGCCATCCGCTTCTCGATGAAGCCTATCCAGTGCACGTCCTTTTCATGGTTGAAGAAATAGGTCAGGCCCACCATCATCAGGAAGGTGCCGCCGAAGGCGGCGATCGGCAGATGCGCTGCCTGCATGATCTCGGCATATTGCTCGGGCTTCGCAGCGGCGAGTTTCAGCGCTTCCCATGGGTTGATCCAGGCGGCGATGGCGACGATCACCAGCGGAAAGACGATCCGCATGCCGAAGACAGCGATGACGATGCCCCAGGTCAGAAACCGATGCTGCCAGACCGGCGTCATCTCCTTCAGCTTGTTGGCATTGACGATGGCATTGTCGAAGGAAAGCGAGATTTCCAGCACAGCCAGGACGGCACAGATGAAGAAGGCTGTGGCAAGGCCGCTGAAGGTGCCGGTGGTGTTCCAACCCAACAGCGCACCGAGCGTAAGGCCGCCGACGGTTACGGCAAAGGCCCAGCCGAAATAACCGAGAACGGATTTTGAGGCGGCGGGCGATTTCATGGATGCGCCTCGCTGGAAATGGAGTGGATATACCCGGATTGCGCGCATAGCCGCATACCGAAGACGGCATGCGGGTCAGGCATGGTCAAGCTCATCATGGAAAGAAATCCGCCGGCTCATCTGCAGGCGGTACCGACATCGCGAGAGCGCCGTGAAAACTCTCGCCAGAGGGGCCCGGCACCAAAGTTCAATCCGCTGCCGATGTCAGGAAGGCGCGGAGATGCTCCATAGTTAGTGAAGTTAGCATGCAGGTCAAGAGTTGAAATGATGATGGCTGTCCTTGCCCTCGATAATTGAGAAATTCGGGGAACCAAACGGAAAAGGCTGCGTTTGGCTTTCGGGTGTCTTTGTGACCATCCGCCGCCGCGGCGGGGTCTTTACCCCTAACAACAGCGTTCAACAGGAGGAACTCCGATGAGTCCAGCACCCATTCACCGCGCGCCGGAGGCGTCAAAACCGGAGCTGACGGAACGGCAGAAAAAGGCAAGGCCGAATACGCTTCGCCAAGCCCAGGTCTTGCCGCCTCATCAAGTGGATCTGACACTGCATCCTGTAACCCATGAGGACGTGCACGTTCCCGCCCACGTCAACGGTTCGGACCTATCCCGGGAAGCGCCAGGCGATGCAAATCATGGCAGAAAACAGAAAAATGCGCTGCCGCACTAACACAAGATGACGGCGGCGCGATGATGATGGCTACTTGTGGCGAGGCGCTTTGCCATCGGATGTAAAGCTGCCGTTGAAGCTCATTTCCGGCGATTTGGCCGTACATTCGATGGCGACCGGCTTGCCAGCGTAAGGATTTGCGAAGGTGCAGGCGCCCTTTGCTGGGACTTGATTTGACATATCGTTGCCGGCACCCGTCGCGATAACGTCGATCGGCAATTGTGCGGTGCCTTTCTGGTTGCCGGGCTTGATGCCTTTTCCATTGCCACGGAAGCCGAGCATTTTGCCGCCGGATGTGAAAATGAAAGTCACGGAGCCGTCAGGTGCGGTGACGCTGGCGAGTTCTGCCTTGCATCCCTTGGAGGCATCGAGTTTGCCGACCACGAGCTTGGAACATTTTCCGCTGACCACGGTGGCGCCCTGTGCCGGAAAATTCTCGACGGTAGCAGCTGCGGTCTGTGTGGCGACCAGCGCCGTCAATCCAAAAGCAATGCCTGCGAATCGCATAAGAGAGGCTCCTTTCAAGCCCATGCAGATTCGCCGATCAAAATGTGGCAGTCAACCCGAAGCGGTGCACAAGTCCAAAGCCAACAGACGGCGCCCGGATCCAAGGCCGGGCACGTCGGAGTCCGATGGCAGGAATGCCACTGTCGTAAAGTCACCGCGGCCGTTAGGCGACGCGTTTCAGTGTTGTTGTGCGGATTCCGGAACAAGCTCGCCGATCAACTGCAGCAGGGCATTCTGGCGATCGCCGCCTCCGGCCAGGAATTCATAGAGGGTCATGGTTTTCTCGCTGCCGCCATCGACGACATAATCCGCCTGGCGGATGACGTAGACCTCACCGCTCTCGGTGTCGCGGGCGAGATGGAACATGTACTCATCGCCATTGGGCTTGTGGTTCTTGTAGAACTGCCGCTTCATCACCGTCATCTCATCCTCCCGTATGATCGATACGCTGATATGACAGTAGGATGACGGCGCGGCCGGAAGTCAAGCGGCTTGTAGCGGGAACTTGTGTCGCAGGCTCCGTTCGCCCCCGCAATCGCCGCGAACATCAGCATGTGATTGGCTATCTTCCAAAAGACTACTATTCTCGACCTGCGCTCGAATTTTTCGGGACGCGGCTAGTTGGAGATCGAAGCACATGAGAATGATGTTAGCGTTGGGAGCAATTTTGAGCCTGGCATGCGTCTCTGCCGGCGAGGCGCCTTCGAATTACCAGACCTACCATGGCGGCATTCGTGCCGATAGCGATCCGGTGGTGCTGGCGACATATGAGAGGGTTCTCGATCGCTGCGAGCCTGAGGCTTATTCCTGGCGCCGTGGCTCTCCGGATCCCAACAGTACCCCTTACTGGCTGGCTCTGCGAAATTGCCTCTATCGTCACGGCTTTGTCGATCGTGGCGTCTACGCCTATCCGACGACGGCGGTTTTGCGGCATTTCCTGGATCGCTGACCGGGCTGCAATTCGCTTCAGGTCGAGGGGTATTTTTCGGCTTGATCCGCTTTGGGGATAACCGGACTCTGTCAACCGATAAGAAATGAAAAAGGCCTTTCGATTTCTCGAAAGGCCTTGCTTTTCAGCGAATTAGGATGGTGGGCGTGACAGGGATTGAACCTGTGACCCCTACGATGTCAACGTAGTGCTCTCCCGCTGAGCTACACGCCCATCCGATGGCGGCGCATAGATCACAAAACCTTGGTGGCCGTCAATAGGCTTTTTTTCGGTTTTGTGACGTTGCCGCCGAAAGCCTTACGCGGCAAGGAGTTTGTTGACTTCATCGACGAGTTCGCGGAGGTGGAAAGGCTTGGAAAGGACCTTGGCATCCTTCGGCGCCTTCGAATCGGGGTTCAGCGCGACGGCGGCAAAGCCGGTGATGAACATCACCTTCAGGTCCGGATCGAGTTCGGTGGCGCGCCGCGCCAGCTCGATACCGTCCATCTCAGGCATGACGATGTCAGTCAAAAGCAGCGAGAACGGCTCTTCGCGCAGCCGGTCGTAAGCGCTGGCTCCATTGTCAAAGGACAAGACCTTGTAGCCGGCTTTTTCGAGTGCCTTCACGAGAAAGCGACGCATGTCGTTGTCGTCTTCGGCAAGAAGTATCTTCTGGGTCATCATCTCTATCGCTAATCAACTTTGTCTTGTTGGACTCGTCCAGCGTTTAGGGTACCGCGGCGCCGTAAACAAGCCGTGAATGGTCAGCCAAAACGCGCCGTTCCAGCATTTGTTCGAAGCATAGGTGCATTCCACGAAAACGTCCTGCGTTTTCGCTGACCGGGCATCCGAGAATCCGAATACGGTGTTTTAGATTAAGGCCATTTCGCTCAAGTTACTATGGACTTGCGGTCATGCAACTGGCAACATGATTACTGCGACAAGTTGTTGACATGGTAAAGACGTTGATGTCCGCGGAAATGCGTAGTTTCGAGATTTTCGAGGTATTGGAACCCGCTTCCCAGACGATACCGTTTGTCTACAGTTCACCTCACAGCGGTCGCATCTACCCTCCCGATTTCATCGCCCAGTCCCGCCTGCAGGGCATCGCTATCCGCCGCTCGGAAGATCACTATGTTGACGAGCTCTTCTGTGCGGCGAGCGCGCTTGGGGCGCCGTTGCTGCTCGCCAATTTCCCGCGCGCCTATATCGACGTGAATCGCGAGCCCTATGAGCTCGATCCGCGCATGTTCGATGGCGCGTTACCCGCCTATGCCAACATCAATTCGCTGCGGGTCGCCGGTGGCCTTGGCACGATTCCGCGAATCGTCGCCGAAAACATGGAGATCTATGCGCGCCGCGTGCCGGTCGAGGACGCGCTGAAGCGAATCGACACGATCTATAAGCCTTACCACGCCACGTTGCGGCGGCTGATCGCACGCACCCATGTCAAATTCGGCTTCGGTGTGCTGGTCGATTGTCATTCGATGCCGGGCAATATCCGTATTGCTGGCAGTAACACGCGGCCGGATTTCATCCTCGGCGATCGCTACGGCACCAGCGCCTCGGCCGAGCTTTCGCGCGCCGCCATGCAGATCCTCGAGGAGATGGGCTTCAACGCCGTGCGCAACAAGCCCTATGCCGGCGGTTTCATCACCGAGCATTATGGCCGCCCGTCGCGCGGGCTGCATGCCCTGCAGATTGAGGTCAATCGCTCTCTCTATGTCGACGAGACGACGCTCGAGAAGCGCCCGGATTTCGACAAGGTCGCCGCCGCCATCACGCTCTTCATGAAGCGCATGGCCGAACATGTGGAATCCTACACGGGCGATCCGGCGCTGGCTGCCGAATAGCGATCACCATTCTCTCTAGCAAGCGTGGAAGGCCGCGGTTCTGCGCTGGCTGTTTCGCCGCGCCTTAACTCCAGACCCAGCAAAAAAGAACCGCGCTCGTGGCGCGGCTAAGTCTAGGGAGGAAACACCCAAGGAGGGTATTTACAGTCAGAAGACTGTAGCTGGATATTGATCTCGCACTGCACAAATGTCAAGCATTTTATTGCGGTGCAAAATATTTAGGCAAGTTTGAAAACTCTGCCTGATCGGCAGGCATTGCGCCCATTGCGTCATCATGCGGTTTGCTTCATCGGCTATATGCGCTATGGATCGCTCATCCCATCACCTAATCGGATTGACCATGCTCCCCGATCGCTCGTTCTTCTATCGTCTGGCTGAAGCGGCCAAGGCCGAAACCCTGCCGCGTTTTCGTGCCGGCATCGATGTGGTCAACAAGGAAGCCACGGGCTTTGATCCCGTGACGGAAGGGGACCGTGCCGCTGAAGAGGCGATTCGCGCGCTGATCGAGGCCGAATTCCCCGAACATGGCATTCTAGGCGAGGAGCATGGCAATGTCGGGCTCGATCGCGAGCATGTCTGGGTCATCGATCCGATCGACGGCACGCGCGCCTTCATCTCGGGCGTCCCAGTCTGGGGAACGCTGATCGGCCTGCAGAAGAACGGCCGCGCCGTCATGGGTTTGATCGATCAGCCCTTCACGGGCGAGCGCTATTTTGCCGATGGCAATGGCGCTACCTATTCCGGTCCGGACGGCGAGAGGCGGTTGCGGGTCCGCGATTGCGGCAGCCTCTCCAATGCGATCCTTTTTACCACCTCGCCGCATCTTTTCGCCGGCGACGAGCTTGCCAAATATCGCGAGATCGAAAGTCAGGTGCGCCTCTTCCGCTACGGCTGCGATTGCTATGCCTATGCGCTGCTGGCGGCAGGTCATATCGATCTCGTCATCGAGAATTCGCTGAAACCGTATGATGTCGGCGGCATCATTCCGGTCATCGAGCAGGCCGGCGGCATCATGACCACCTGGGATGGCGGCCGTCCGGAAATGGGCGGAACGATCATCGCAGCCGGCAGCCGCGCCGTTTACGAGCAGGCCCTGGCAGTTTTATCCCGCTAAGTCCTTCAGGCTTCGGCCTCAATCTCATAGGCATTGTTCTCGGCATCGCTGCCGGGGATGAAGGCGTGGATCGCGGCAAGTGCCTGATTGCGATAGACATCCCGTTCCTGCAGGATTTCATGCTTGGCGCCGTGAATCGGTACCAGCTGTGCGGCGCGGAAATAGCGCGACAGCCGCTCCTGATCGGCATAAGGCACGACGCCGTCGCGCGTCGGCGCGATCAGGACGGTCGGAATCTGGATCGAAAACAGATGTTCGGGCCTATCGACCCTTTCGATCGCCCGCAAGGCCTGCGACAGCCAGCGTGCCGTCGGCGGTCCCAGGGAAAGTTGCGGAAAGGCGGTGCCGATGCCGATGTTGCGCCGGTAGCGCTGCTCGTCCGTGGTCAACGGGTTTTCGGCAAACGGTCTTTCCTTGAACTTCTTGCTGAACTGCATGCGGCCCAGGCCAACGCCGCTGACCGCCCCGGAGAGGAAGCGGATAAAGCCGGGGGAGGCGCCGTGGCCGGTCAGGCCGATGAAGGGGGCGGACAGCACCATGCGCTCAATTCGGCTTGTAAGCCTTGGCGCGGCAGACAGGGCAATTAGTCCGCCCGTCGAATGGGCAAGCAGAAAGAAGGGCAGGCGTGTATCCGGCAGGACAATCTTGTCGAGGAAGGCGGTCAGATCCCGCTCATAATCGGAAAAATGGCGGATATGGCCGCGCAGCGGGTCTTTCAGCAGCCGCTCGGATCCGCCCTGGCCGCGCAGATCGAAGGTCGCGACCCACAGGCCCTTAGCTGTGAGGTCGCGGATTGTCTCGAAATATTTCTCGATGAATTCGTTACGGCCCTGCAGCAGCACAACGGTTCCCTTGGCAACCGGCTGCTCGCAACGGAAGACGGCATAGCGCAGCTTGCGGCCGTCGAAACTTTCGAAGAAACCTTCGGTGCGGTTTTCCGGCACCGGATTGTCTGCCGTGGAATAGAGGATCGAATCCATGACGGTGTCGCGCCTCGCTGACCAATGTCTCACCTCAAGGGGATAGCGCAGCCTCATAGAATTGCAACAGCTTTGTTGGCGGTTTCGCCAATCGAATCCGGTGTGCCTAAAGACGATAATCCTGCATCGGAGATTCCGATGGTGCCATCGTTTTTCTCCGTTTCATCTTCTTGAGCAGCTTTGCGAATGTTCGGGCGTGGTCATCACCTACTGGAAAGACATGCCAATCACTGAAATTGCGAATTCGAGAATTCTTATTGTCGGCGGCAGCTCCGGAATGGGACTGGCGCTGGCGCAACGCGCGCTTGCCGCCGGAGCCGAGGTCATCATTGCTGGGCGCGATCCAGATAGGCTGAAGCGCGCTTGCGCAGAACTCCAAAGCCCATCGGTTTCAGTTGAAACAGTCGATATCACGCAAGAATGCCAAGTCGCCGGTCTGTTTGAGCGCATCGGCCGACTCGACCATATCGTAAGCACCGCCGCCGATATTGAGGGTGCTTACGAGCTGCTGCCTTCGCTGGATCTCAGGGCTGCGCAGAGGGTCGTGGAAAGTAAATTCTACGGTCCGCTGCTGCTTGCGAAATATGGGTCGCCCTTACTCTCTGCCACGGGCTCCATTACGTTCACGTCAGGCATTGCCGCTTATCGTCCGGCCGCACGGGGGTCGGTGGTCGCCGCCGTCAATGCTGGGCTGGAAGGATTGGTTCGCGCACTCGCCGTCGAGTTGGCGCCCATTCGTGTAAACGCCGTTTCACCTGGCTGGGTCGATACGCCCATCTGGACGTTCGTTGCCGGTGATCGGAAAGAAGAAACATTGGGCGCCATGGCAAAACGGCTGTTGGTCGGACGAGTGGGACAACCGGAGGACATCGCCGATGCTATAAGCTTCCTGATGGGTAACGCCTTCACAACGGGAACGATACTGCATGTCGAAGGCGGACATCGGCTGATTTAGCGGATGCAAAGCCGGTGCTTGCGAACGCCAGTACAAGCTTCAAAGCTGGTGGTTGAACACGCCTGCGCCGCCAGATCATTACAAGCGAGGCTGTCCGCATCGGCCCTGGCCAGGGCATTTCACCGATTTCGCCACGATGGAGTGCGTCCGCAACGGCAAACCGCGGAACCAAGCTCGAGCCCGTACCGGCTGCCACGAGCCGCGCAATGGTGCCGATGCTGCCGACTTCGGCGGCGAGCTTCGGTGCCGCCGTTCCTGCCGCTTGGAATGCCTTGTCGAAGAGGTGCCGATAGACGCAGCCGACCTCGGTTGCCACGAAGTTCATCGAAGCAAGTGCTGCCAGATCGCTTGTCTTCGATGATGGCTTCTGTGCAGGAGGGGTAATGAGGATCAGGGGCTCCGTCGATATCGCTCGCTTTGCGAGGCGTTCATCGACCTCGCCCCTGTCAAAGCAGAAGGCGATATCGATCTCACCGGTTTCGAGCTTGCGCAATAGATCGCCGCTGCCGGCAATCTTCACCCGCAGATCGATATCGGGATGATCACGCTGAAAGGCCGGCAACCATTGCGGAAGCTTGATGGAAGCAATGGTCTCGAGCGCGCCGATCGTCACCGTCCCAGCCGCCGCTGCCGAGACTGCTTCAACGGCCGTGCGCGCCTCGCTGGCGATTGTCAATATTTCTTCGGCATAGGGTCGCAATGCCTCGCCAGCTGCCGTCAGCTCCAGGCCCGATCGCGACCGGATAAAAAGCGCCGTGCCCAATTCGGCTTCGAGCGACTGGATCTGATCACTCACGCTCGATTGCGCGAGATGGACCTCTTCGGCTGCGCGGGTGAAGTTCCGGTTCCGCGCGACCGCCAGGAATGTCTTGAGTAATCGGGGGTGCATCGAGCCGTGCCGTGCCAAACGAGTGTGACAAGCGTCATCTAATGCGAGACGACGCCAATACGAGTCAGGCTGCCACATCCCTTGTATCGACGTCAATTCGCTACGGGATGGCCAGCGGTATGCGCAATTTTATTGTGCCCTCGAAGGCGCCTGCTGCGTGATGTCGATCGCGTCAAGCCTTCGGCGCCGCGCCCCGTCGCTCCAGCGCGGTCTGGCGGATGATCTCGGCAATCTCGGGGCTGCTGCTCGAGAGCATCTGGAAATCCGATGAGTAGAGCGATAGCAGCGAGACCTCGGTCGCAGCGCTGACGGTTGCCGAGCGGGGCTCGCCGGTGATCAACGCCATCTCGCCGAAGAAGCTGCCGGAGCCAAGCTCCACCGGGTTCGGTGTGGCGACGCTGACGCGGCCCTCGACGATGAAATACATCTGATCGCCGGCTTCGCCCTTGCGGCAGATGATACCGCCCGCCGGCACGACGCGAGGTCTCAGCGCCCGTACGATCTCGATGAGGGCGCCTGAACCGAGCTTCTGGAACAACGGCACTCCCGCCACCAGCTGCCAGTTGCGCACGAAGTCCTGGCGGCGAACCTCTTCGTAGAAGCCGGTGGCGAGAATGCCGGCCCACAAAGCAAAGATGCCGATACCGCACATCATGACCAGCCCGGCAAGGGTGCGGCCGGCGAGACTTTGCGGGATCTCGTCGCCATAGCCCGTGGTCGACAGCGTCGTCACGGCCCACCACATTGCGAGGGGAATGCTGCCGAACTTGTCAGGCTGGACGTCGCGTTCGATGATGTAAGCGGCAAGCGCTGCGGCGAACAGAACGATGCCGAAAATCGAGGTGACGCCGATCAGGTTGCGTGCCTCCTTGGTCAGGACCCTGCCCAGCAGCCGGAAGAAGGTCGAACCGCGCAGCGGTTTCAAAAGCCAGATGGTGCAATAGAGGCTTTGATCGCGCCCGCGAATGAGAAGGAAAGCGGCCAAAGGGACCAGAACGGCAAGCATATCAACGGCGATTTCCGGTATCCTGCCGCGAACGTCCCTTGCGCGGTGCATGACCAGCGTCTCGATCAATTGCAGGACATAGACGGCCCAGATGCCGGCAAGCACGAGTTCTAGAATGAGCCTCGTTTGTCCGACGATATCAGGCGTCGTAAGCACCGCCACCGTCAACAGACCGATTGCAGCCAGAAGCGTATTCAGCGATGAGGAAATCTTCGAGAAAGAGAGCGCCGACATTTTATACCCCGGGCAATACCCTAGGGTGGGCAGCCACTTGCCCGAGAATAGGATGGCTTCGATCCAAACGTAAAGAGGCACATGGGCGCGCTATTTCCTCCATAGCGCACCTGGCATCCGTGCCTTGCGCTGTTATCGCTGGCCGACCCCAAGCGGAAAGCCCTTGAAAGGCTTGATTTCCTTCAGCACGAAGGTGGTCTGCATCTCCTTGATACGTGGCAGGCGACGCACCACAGACATGGCGAAATCGGCATAGCTGTCGAGATCGGCGGCCACCACCTGCAGCAGGAAATCCGCGTCACCGGCGATGCTGTAGCAGGCCACGACCTCGTTGAGTTTCAGCACGTCATGGGAGAACTCCTCGGCTTCCGCCTCACTGTGGCTGTCGATCTTGACCCTGATGAAGGCAAGGACGCCGAGGCCGATCTGGCGCCTGTCGAGCGCGGCCGTATAACCCTGGATCACGCCAGTTTCTTCCAGCTGGCGCACGCGTCGCCAGCACGGAGATGTCGAGAGCCCGACTTCGGATGAAAGCGCTTGGTTCGTCAGGCGCCCATCCTTCTGAAGGGCGCCGAGAATCTTCAAATCGATGGGTTCAAGGGTGTCTGGCATATCTAACCTCTTATCTGCAAATGTGAGGCAGATTCTACCATAGTCTTCGAATGTACGGCAATGAAAGGCAAGATTATCCTTGGCGAGAGAGATATCCTTCGATCCCATTCGTCAACAGCAGCAGGTCTCCATGCTTCCCGATATCCGTCTTGCCATCGTCATCAATCCGGCACTGCCGCTTGGGCTGATCGCCAACACCGTCGGCGCTATCTCTATCGGGTTGGGCGCAAAGTTTCCCTCGCTCGCGGCAAGGCAATTGACCGACAGGGAGGCTCGTACCATCGACATCAGTTCGAACATGCCCGTCCCGATACTGCAGGCGGATGCGGAAACCATACGATCTCTGTTGCTGAAGACCTTGCCGGTGGAAAACGACCGCGCGATCGTTCCCTTTCCTGCCTTTGCCCGCTCGCTGCACGATTACAGGGAGTATGAGGTGACGTTTCCAAATCGCGATCTTGCTGATGAGGCGATCGACGGCCTCGGGCTGGCGGGGCCTTCGAAATGGGTGAAGTCGCTTACTGGGTCGCTGAAGTTGCTGCGGTAGTGTCCGCAAAGAAAAAAGGCCGGCTTGCGGAGATAGAGAGATCCGCTTCGCCGGCCGAGCAAGGACTGAAGAAGAAGGGACGATACACTTCAGTCATCGGACGATGGTCTTCCGATGGTTTGGAGATTAGGCCAGCCAGCCTGAACGGGTTCCGAACCATCCGTTCATCTGCGGTTCACGCGGTGATTTTCTGCAAAATGAGGGTTGCGGCACTGGGGGCTTGAACTCCGGAAAAGTGATCCCCATCTCTTTTTCGCGGGTGCCAAACGGGCTCGCAGAACCGTCCCGAGGTCGCCCTGAGTGGGGTCATGGGACAAGAATTGAAATCGCAATTGTCGCTCACAGGAGGACTTCCATGCGTCACGTAGACTTCTCTCCCCTTTACCGCTCCACTGTCGGTTTCGACCGTCTGTTCACCATGCTCGACAGCCTTGGCCAGCCGGATCAGGCTCAAACCTATCCGCCCTATAATATCGAGCGCACGGGTGAAAACACCTATCGCATCACCATGGCCGTTGCCGGTTTCGATGAAAAGGAACTGAGCATCGAGGCCCACGCCCATGTCCTTCAGGTCAAGGGCGAAAAGAGCGAAGAGCCGGCTGAAACCAGCGAATATCTCTATCGCGGTATCGCCAAGCGTGCCTTCGAGCGTCGTTTCCAGCTTGCCGACCATGTCGAGGTTCAGGCTGCTTCACTGAAGAACGGTCTGTTGCACATCGATCTGCTGCGCAACATTCCCGAAGCCATGAAGCCCCGCCGTATCTCCATCGCGGCCGAGCCCGTGGAAACCCCGAAGGCCATCGAGGCCCACATCAACTAAGTGCGGCTGACGGTCTTGGACCGTCATGCTGGGCTGGCGGTCTCTGGCCGCCCAGCTCCTGATCCTCCCAAGATCAAAGAAGCGGCGCTCCATCGGGGCGCCGCTTTCGTTTTGTATGTTATCGGAGAACTCAGGCTGCGTTTGTCGCTTCGCCCGTTTTCGTTCCCGCCTGAGCCTTTGCAGCCTCGCGCCGCTTGGCGGCGTCGGCATATTTCTGGGCGAGCACCGCGCACGTCATCAGCTGGATCTGATGGAACAGCATGAGTGGCAGCACGATGGCGCCGATACTTTGGCCGGCGAAGATAACGTTGGCCATAGGCACGCCGCTTGCCAGCGACTTCTTCGAGCCGCAGAAGGTGATGGTGATCTCATCGGATTTTTCAAAACCCAGGGCACGGCTGCCGAACATGGTGATACAAATCACCATCGCCAGGAGCACCGTGTTTGCGATGATGACTGTGACGATATCGAGGACGGAGAAGGTATGCCACAGTCCTTCCACCACGGCCTCGCTGAAGGCTGAATAGACGACCATGAGGATCGAGCCGCGATCGACCGGCATCAGGATCTTCTTCTTCGAACGGATCCAGTCGCCGATCCATGGCTGCAGCAGCTGGCCGGCGATGAAGGGGGCGAGCAGCTGCAGCATGATCTGCCACAAAACATCCCAGGAAAAGCCCCCACCCTGGCCGCCGACCGAAAACAGGACGCCGACGAGCAGCGGCGTCAGGAACATGCCGAAGATGTTGGAGGCCGACGCCGAGCAGATGGCTGCTGGCACATTGCCGCCGGCGATGGACGTGAAGGCAATAGAGGACTGCACGGTCGACGGCAGCACGCTCAAAAACAGCATGCCGGTATAGAGCGATACGGGCAGGATGCTGTTCGGAACGATTTGACCCATGGCCAGCACCAGCAGCGGAAAGATGCCGAAGGTCGTCAAAAGAATGACGAGATGCAGCCGCCAGTGCAGCATGCCGGCGATGACGACATCGCGCGACAGGCGCGCGCCATGCAGGAAGAACAAAAGGCCGATGGCGACGTTGGTGGCAATGCCGAAATAATGAGCGCTGGTCCCCTGCACCGGAAAGAAGGATGCCGTCAGGACGGTGAGCACCAGCAGCATGGTGAAGGTGTCTGGAAGAAAGCGGCGCATCGTGCCTACCCCGATCGCATTGCAGTTTTTAGGATTACTCCTTGCAGATAGACCTATTGCGATACACGATGCAAGGAATAACAGTTATCGTAATACAGGATAAGCCATGCTTGATCTCACACAGCTACGCAGCTTCGTCGCCGTCGAGCAGATGGGCAGCTTCACGCTTGCCGCGGAGCGGTTGGGGCTCGGGCAATCGACCGTCAGCCAGCATATACAGCGGCTGGAAGCAGAGCTCGGGCGAAAGCTTTTGGCGCGCGATACGCATCGTGTCGTCCTGACTGGTGATGGCGAGGCGCTACTCGGCCATGCGCGCCAGATGCTGTCGATCGAAGCGGAGGTGCAGCAGCTTTTTGCCGGCAACAGCCTGCGCGGCAGTCTCCGGTTCGGGGTTTCCGAGGATTTCGTCACCAGCCAGCTCCCGGACGTATTGGAGGAGTTCGTGCGTTCGCATCCCTCCGTCGATCTCGAGCTGACGGTCGCGCTCAGTGGCGTGCTCTATGAAATGCAGGATAATGGCGATCTCGATCTGGTGCTCGCCAAGCGCCGGCTCGGCGATGCGAGGGGCAAGCTCGTCTACCGCGAGCCGCTGGTCTGGCTGGCGCGCGACCCGGATCGCATCCGCAAGCTTGCGGGACCGTTGCCGCTGATCGCCTTTCCCACACCGAGCGTTACGCGCGCGGTCGCGCTGGAGGCACTACGCCGGCAGCAGATGCCCTGGCGCATCGTCTGCACCTGCGGCAGCCTGAGCGGCCTGACAGCGGCGGCGCGCGCGGGCATGGGTGTTCTCGTGCAGCCGAAAAGCATGGCGCCGGCGGGATTGCTGGAGATCGCGCCGGGCTGGCTGCCCGTCCTCGAAGATGTCGAATTCGTCCTCGTGCCGCGCAAGGGTGCGGACCAACTTCTGGTTAACGCGCTCTCTGACGACATTCTCTCCAAGGTCCGGGGCCCCCGATCAAACTAACGACGAAATCGCCTATCAGCGATCATGGAAAGTCGTTTCCCATCATGCAGAAGGGATCCGGATTTATTTTGCCGGCTGATTTATTCTGCGCCCGTTTTCAGGCGGAAGTCAGCTTCCTCTGCTATCTCAGGTGGTGATGGGGGAGTTGCGGAGGAATAGCCGTCCGATGATATACGGTGCCATCTTCATTTCCGGGCTTGTCGCCTGCGTCGTGGCAATGACGATGACTATACACAACGCACCGGCATCCGATCGCGACGATCTATCGAACTTCGCAATGATCGCCCATCGGAATCAAAACTGACCCTTTCTGGCATTGTGAGCGCCGTCCGGCCATGAAGTCGGCTCCGGCGCTCTTTTCATGCGGTCAACCCAGGCAAGCAAGGAAATTTCCCACATCGGCCTCGGTGGTGGCGAAGCTGGTCACGAGGCGGATCAGCGTTTCATCGCTGCCGACGAGATCCGGCTGCGATTCCGGGATCGGCCATTCGTAGAACTTCGCTCCCTTGTCTTCGGCCGCCTTGGCTGCGGATTTTGGGATGATCGCAAAAACCTCGTTCGAGGCAGTCGGCCACGCGAGACGGGCGCCGTGAACCTTTTCGAGACCAGCGCGCAGCCGATCGGCCATCTCATTGGAATGGCGGGCGAGATCGAGCCAGAGGCCGTCCTGGAAATAGCCGTCGAACTGGGCGGCGATGAAGCGCGATTTGGAGAAGAGCTGGGCGGCGCGCTTGCGGATGAAATGCATCTCCTTCGCCTTCTCAGGATCGAAGACCACGATCGCCTCGGCGCACCAGCAGCCGTTTTTGGTGCCGCCGAAGGAGAGGATATCGACGCCGCGCTTCCATGTCATCTCGGCCGGCGTCGTGCCGAGCGCGACGAGGGCGTTGGCGAAGCGCGCGCCATCCATATGCAGCGGCAGGCTGTTCGCCTTGGCGATGGCGGCGATGGCGTCGATCTCATCCAGCGAATAGACCGTGCCGATTTCCGTCGCTTGCGTGATCGTCACGGCGGCGGCGCGGCCGTGATGCACGGCATCCTGCGGGAAGCGTGCAATTTTTGCAGCAAGGGCCTCGGGGTCGATCTTGCCCGCGTCACCCTTGACGGTTGCCAGCCGCGCGCTGCTGAAGAAGTCCGGTGAACCGCATTCGTCCTCGGCTACATGCGCCTCGCTGTGGCAAAAGGTGATGCCACCCGGCTTCTGGACGCTGGCGAGCGACAGGGAGTTGGCGGCGGAGCCCGTGGCAACGAAGAATACGGAGACTTCGCGCTCGAATATCTCTGAAAACTTTGCCTCGACCTTCTGATCCAGTTCGCTCAAGCCATATGCTGTCGCAAAGCCTCCCGCCTCTGCGAGAAGACGTTCAGCGATCTTGGAATGGGCGCCGGCCCAATTATCGGAGGCAAAAAACATGAAGGTACACCAATTATAAGGAGTGAATTGCGGGAGAGATAAATAGTGCGGGGCGGACATTACGCCAATGCAAAAACCTATCAAGCGCATGAGTTTGAAGAATGCATCACAGAAATTGATCTACGCAATCAACAAATAAAATGATGCGCTGCAGCGAAACTTTATTGCTTGATTTATGCAACAAAGGCAATCTTACGTCTTCGGTTGACGAAATTTTGCCGTTTTGCTCTTGCGAAGGCAGAAGCTTTCTGGCATAGAGCTGATGAATTAGGACAGGGTTGCTGTCCTATTTTGGCCGCCAAGGCCGAAGATGCGCTAAGGGTCCTGACGATGTCGGGATTTCGAGCTATAGTTACCGGGAGCATGTCCCTTCCAGCCTTTCGGGCAGTGGGCAATGCGGCGGTGGAATGGCAGGACGCGAAACGCTGACGACGGGCTCCACTTAAAGGAGCCGCGGTTCGCGGCCGGATCTTCACAATGCAACAGCGCAGTCGCGCGTCGGCCTCGGAAACGGACCGCGCGGGACGAAGGAGCGCCCGCGATGCGGGCCTTATCGGAGGGAAGACCATGACGAACAGGACGACGTTGACGAGTTTTGACCAGACCGCTGCAGTGAATGCTGCCGTGACGGCCAAGACGTCGAAACGCGCTGTCGGCTTCCCGCCGAAACAGGGCCTTTATGATCCCCGCAACGAGCATGACGCCTGCGGCGTCGGCTTCGTTGCGCATATGAAGGGTCAGAAGTCGCACCAGATCGTGCGCGACGGCTTGTTCATTCTCGAAAACCTGACGCATCGCGGTGCTGTCGGCGCCGATCCGCTGATGGGCGATGGGGCCGGCATTCTCGTACAGATTCCCGACCGCTTCTTCCGCGAGGAGATGGCCAAGCAGGGCGTCGTCCTGCCGAAGGCTGGCGAGTATGGCGTCGGCCATTTCTTCCTGCCGCGCGACGAAGCGCTGATCGAGCACTTCAAGACCGCGATCAAGCAGGTCGTGGCCGAAGAGGGTCAGGTGTTGCTCGGCTTCCGCGACGTGCCCGTCGATAACTCTTCGCTGTCGAAGGCGCCTGACATTGCCGCCACCGAGCCGCACCATGTACAGGTCTTCATCGGAGCCGGCCGCGATGCCGGCACGAACGAGGAGTTCGAGCGTCGTCTCTTTACCCTGCGCAAGGTGATCTCCAACCGCATCTATGCGGAATACGAGGGCGAGGAGAGCAGCTTCTACCCCGTCTCGCTGTCGAGCTCGACCATTGTCTATAAGGGCATGTTCCTCGCCTATCAGGTGGGCGCCTATTATAAGGACCTCTCCGACCCGCGTTTCGAGACGGCGGTTGCTCTCGTGCACCAGCGTTTCTCGACGAACACCTTCCCGTCGTGGAAGCTTGCGCATCCCTACCGCATGGTCGCGCATAACGGCGAAATCAACACGCTGCGTGGTAACGTCAACTGGATGGCAGCGCGCCAGGCATCGGTGTCCTCGCCGCTGTTCGGTGACGATATCTCCAAGCTCTGGCCGATCTCCTATGAGGGTCAGTCCGATACGGCCTGTTTCGACAACGCGCTCGAATTCCTCGTGCGTGGTGGATACTCCCTTGCGCACGCCATGATGATGCTTATCCCCGAGGCGTGGGCCGGCAACCAGCTGATGGCTCCGGAACGCAAGGCATTTTACGAGTATCACGCCGCCTTGATGGAGCCATGGGATGGTCCTGCCGCCGTCGCTTTCACAGACGGCAAGCAGATCGGCGCGACGCTCGACCGTAACGGCCTGCGTCCGGCCCGCTATCTCGTCACCAATGATGACCGCATCATCATGGCGTCCGAAGCCGGCGTTCTGCCTGTCGAGGAAGAGAAGATCATCCAGAAGTGGCGCCTGCAGCCGGGCAAGATGCTGCTGATCGACATGGAAAAGGGCCGCATCATCTCCGACGACGAGGTGAAGTCGGAACTTGCCAGCAAGCATCCCTATCGCAGCTGGCTGAACCGCACGCAGCTGATCCTGGAAGACCTGAAGCCGGTCGAGCCGCGCGCGCTGCGCCGCGACGTGTCGCTGCTCGATCGCCAGCAGGCTTTCGGCTATACGACCGAGGACACCAAGCTCCTGATGTCGCCGATGGCGACGACGGGTCAGGAAGCCGTCGGCTCCATGGGCACGGATACGCCGATCTCGGCCATGTCCGACAAGCCGAAGCTGCTTTACACCTACTTCAAGCAGAACTTCGCGCAGGTGACGAACCCGCCGATCGATCCGATCCGCGAGGAACTCGTCATGAGCCTCGTGTCGTTCATCGGCCCGCGCCCGAATCTGCTCGATCATACCGGCATGGCCAACGCCAAGCGTCTGGAAGTGCGCCAGCCGATCCTGACCAACGGTGATCTCGAAAAGATCCGCTCGATCGGTCACACTGAGGATCGCTTCGACACCAAGACGCTCGACTTCACCTATGATGTCGAACGCGGCGCCGAAGGCATGCCCGAGATGCTCGACCGCCTCTGCGAGCGGGCGGAAGCGGCCGTTCGCGGCGGCTACAACATCATCGTGCTTTCCGACCGTCAGATCGGACCGGACCGCATCGCGATCCCGGCGCTGCTGGCGACGGCAGCCGTGCACCATCACCTGATCCGCAAGGGCCTGCGCACCTCGGTCGGTATCGTTGTCGAAACCGGCGAGCCGCGTGAAGTGCATCACTTCTGCCTGCTCGCCGGTTACGGCGCCGAGGCGATCAACCCGTATATGGCGTTCGACACGCTGCTTGATATGCATCAGCGCGGCGAATTCCCGAAGGAAGTGGATGCGACCGAAGTCGTCTACCGCTACATCAAGGCGGTTGGCAAGGGCATCCTCAAGGTCATGTCGAAGATGGGCATCTCGACCTATCAGTCCTATTGCGGCGCGCAGATTTTCGATGCCGTGGGCTTGCAGCAGGAGCTGGTCGACAAGTACTTCTTCGGCACGGCGACCATGATCGAAGGCATCGGCCTCGAAACGATCGCCGAGGAAACCGTTGCCCGTCACAAGGCTGCTTTCGGCCGCGATCCGCTGCTCGCAAGCACGCTCGACATCGGTGGCGAATATGCCTACCGCATGCGTGGCGAAAGCCATGCCTGGACGCCCGATGCTGTGGCTGCCCTGCAGCATGCCGTGCGCGGGAATGCCGAGGATCGCTATCGCGAATTCTCTGAAATGGTCAACGAGTCGGCGCTCCGGATGAACACCATCCGTGGCCTCTTCAAGATCAAAGGTGCGGAAGCGCTCGGCCGCAAGCCGATCTCGATCGATGAGGTCGAACCCGCTGCCGATATCGTCAAGCGCTTCTCGACGGGCGCCATGTCCTTCGGCTCCATCAGCCGCGAGGCGCATACGACGCTGGCGATTGCCATGAACCGCATCGGCGGCAAGTCGAACACCGGCGAAGGCGGCGAGGAATCCGACCGCTACATGCCGCTCTTCGACGGCTCGCCGAACCCGGAACGTTCCGCCATCAAGCAGATCGCCTCCGGCCGCTTCGGCGTGACGACCGAATATCTGGTCAATGCCGACGTGCTGCAGATCAAGGTGGCGCAGGGCGCCAAGCCCGGCGAAGGCGGCCAGCTGCCCGGCCACAAGGTCGATGCTACGGTTGCCAAGACCCGGCACTCGACGCCGGGCGTCGGCCTGATCTCGCCGCCGCCGCATCATGACATCTACTCGATCGAAGATCTGGCGCAGCTGATCTACGACCTGAAGAATGTCAACCCGACCTCGGATGTCTCGGTCAAGCTCGTTTCGGAAGTCGGCGTCGGCACGGTTGCCGCCGGCGTTGCCAAGGCGCGCGCCGATCACATCACCGTCTCGGGCTATGATGGCGGCACCGGCGCTTCGCCGCTGACCTCGCTGAAGCACGCCGGTTCGCCCTGGGAAATCGGCCTTGCCGAAACCCAGCAGACGCTTGTCCTGAACGGGCTGCGCTCGCGCATCGCCCTGCAGGTGGATGGTGGTCTCAAGACCGGCCGTGACGTCATCATCGGCGCGCTGCTCGGCGCCGACGAATTCGGCTTCGCCACCGCGCCGCTGATTGCGGCCGGCTGCATCATGATGCGCAAGTGCCACCTCAACACCTGTCCGGTTGGCGTCGCCACCCAGGATCCGGTGCTGCGCAAGCGCTTCAAGGGCGCGCCGGAGCATGTCATCAACTACTTCTTCTTCGTGGCCGAAGAAGTACGCGAGATCCTCGCCTCGCTTGGCGTTGCCAAGCTGGACGAGATCATCGGCGCTTCCGAGCTTCTGGAAAAGGACGAGATGCTCGCTCACTGGAAGGCGAGGGGCCTCGACTTCAGCCGCATCTTCCACAAGGTCGATGCGCCGAAGGAAGAGACCTACTGGACGACAGTGCAGAAGCACCCGATCGACGACATTCTCGACCGCAAGCTGATCGAGAAGGCAGAGCCGGCGCTTTCTTCAAAGACGCCCGTCGCCTTCGAAGTCGACATCAGGAATGTCGATCGTTCGGCCGGCGCCATGCTGTCGGGCGCGGTTGCCAAGCGCTATGGTCATCGTGGCCTGAAGGATGACACGATCAATGTCACCCTGAAGGGGACGGCGGGCCAGTCCTTCGCGGCCTTCCTGGCACGGGGCGTCACCTTCAATCTGATCGGTGACGGCAACGACTATGTCGGTAAGGGCCTTTCGGGCGGCCGCATCATCATCCGCCCGCCGGAGAACTCGAAGATCGTTGCTGAGCACTCGATCATCGTCGGCAATACCGTGCTCTACGGTGCGACCGAGGGCGAGTGCTACTTCCGCGGTGTCGCGGGCGAGCGCTTCGCGGTCAGAAACTCGGGCGCGATCGCCGTCGTCGAAGGCGTGGGCGATCATGGCTGCGAATACATGACCGGCGGCGTCGTCGTCGTGCTCGGGGAAACCGGACGCAACTTTGCGGCCGGAATGTCGGGCGGCGTGGCCTATGTTCTTGATGAGAAGGGCGATTTCGCGCGCCGCTGCAACATGGCGATGGTCGAGCTGGAGCCGGTTCCCGAGGAAGACGAGCTGCTGGAGAAGCTGCATCATCACGGTGGCGACATCATGCACAAGGGACGCGTCGACGTCTCCGATGACATGACGCGCCACGACGAAGAGCGTCTCTTCCAGCTGATTTCGAACCACTTCCACTATACGGGCTCGACACGAGCCAAGGAGATCCTCGATCACTGGGCCGATTACCGCCCGAAATTCCGCAAGGTCATGCCGGTCGAATACCGCCGCGCCCTTGAGGAAATGGAGCGCAGCCGGATGAGCGTGGCGGCGGAGTAATCCGCCCCGGTTCTGAAACCAGTCGAGGGTTTCGCCTCGCATTGCGATCGCCGTCATGGCGGTCGCGACTGTCGAACAGCGGAATCGGATTTGAATTAAAGTGCCGGACAGGGAAACCGAGATGACCCCCAGGCACGGGAGCCGTGAGCTCCTCTTTTTGAGTGAGGAAACGAAAGCATGGGCAAGGTAACAGGCTTCTTGGAAATCGACCGGCAGGTGGCGAAGTATCAGCCGGCGTCGGATCGCATCCGGCATTTCCGTGAATTCACGATCCCCATGTCGGACCAGGAAGTGCAGAAGCAGGCAGCCCGCTGCATGGACTGTGGCATTCCCTATTGCCACGGCCCGACCGGCTGCCCGGTGCACAACCAGATCCCCGATTGGAACGACCTCGTCTACAACAACAATTGGGAGCAGGCGGTCCACAACCTGCATTCGACCAACAACTTCCCGGAATTCACCGGCCGCGTCTGCCCCGCACCCTGCGAGGAAGCCTGCACGCTGAACCTGGAAGATGCCCCGGTCGCGATCAAGACCGTCGAGCAGGCGATTGCCGACAAGGCCTATGAGCTCGGCTTCATCCGGCCGCAGCCGGCAACGGTTCACACCGGCAAGAAGGTCGCAATCATCGGCTCCGGCCCTGCCGGCATGGCTGCCGCTCAGCAGCTTGGCCGCGCAGGTCACGACGTCCACGTCTACGAGCGCGAAAGCAAGCCGGGCGGCCTGCTGCGCTATGGTATCCCGGACTTCAAGATGGAGAAGAACTTCATCGATCGCCGCGTCGAGCAGATGAAGGGCGAAGGCGTCACCTTCCATTGCGGCGTCAATGTTGGCGTCGATGTCAAGGTCGAGCAGCTTCTGGCCGACCATGATGCCGTGCTTTATTGCGGCGGCTCGGAAACCCCGCGCGAAGCGGGCATTCCCGGCACGACGCTCGCCGGCGTCCATGACGCCATGCCCTATCTGGTGCAGCAGAACCGCCGCGTCGGTCGCGAAAACATCGACAGCGTCGGCTGGCCCGCCGATCCGATTCTGGCGGGCGGCAAGCATATCGTCGTCGTCGGTGGTGGCGACACGGCATCCGACTGCGTCGGCACGGCATTCCGTCAGGGTGCGGTGAAGGTGACCCAGCTCGACATTCGTCCGCAGCCGCCGGAGAAGGAAGACAAGCTCGCCGTATGGCCCTTCTGGGCAACGAAGATGCGCACCTCTTCCTCGCAGGCCGAAGGTGCGGTTCGCGAATTCCAGGTGGCAACGCTCGAGTTCATCGGCGAAGACGGCGTGCTGACGGGCGTGAAGTGCTGCGAAGTCGACGATCGCCGCAAGCCGATTGCCGGGACAGAGTTTGTCATCCGCGCCGATCTCGCCTTCATCGCCATCGGCTTCCGCGGCCCGTTCACCGACGGCGTTCTCAAGGAAATGGACGGCAAGCTAACGTTGAATACCGACCGCCGCGGCTCGACCAACGTCGTTGCCAACGACAAGGACTACAAGACGTCCGTCGACAAGCTCTGGACGGCCGGGGACATTCGCCGCGGCCAGTCGCTGGTGGTCTGGGCGATCCGCGAGGGCCGTCAGGCCGCGCGCGCGATCGACGAGGCGTTGATGGGTTCGACGGTCCTGCCGAACTAAGTTTCGCTGTCCTCTCGCGCAAAGTTATTGAAGGCCGGGTTCGTTACAAACCCGGCCTTTGTCGTTACCGGCTTGCGGCGATGTTCCAGTTGTAGAGGCAGCGGTCGAGGCCGATGGCGATTTCGAGCACCGCGACGTCATGGTCTATCGCCGGCCCCTTCTTCGGGTGGCTGCGGTAGCGCTGCGGAAAGTCCGTTCGTCTCGAAATCGAGCAGACCTCCATCCATTTGTCGCCATTGTCGACCTCGATATCCATGGTGACCTCGGAATAGGCCGGAAGGCGATCGGACGGCACAATCCGTGTCGGCAGGTGGATGACCGAGGCGATCATCCGGCGGACGGGTTCCAATGCTGCGGCGTGATAATCGTTGCCGCTATCGGCGGTGAAGGCGCATTGGAATTCGAGCTGCCAGAATTCCTTGAGCCTTACATGTTTGCTCGACTGGTCCTGTTCCCGGCGGTAGGATTTGCCCGCCTGCCAAACGCATAGCGGCAGCCTCGTTCTCGAATGATTTCCGAGAAGATGCTGCATGTAGGCGTAGGTTGACGGCGTCGTTTCGGGCCGGAGCACAAGTTCGGCTTCGGTGTTCGACATTCGCTTCTGCACCCATATGTCCGAGTTGGAATAGGCATCCGAGACGAGATTTCGCGGCATCAGGGTTGGAGCCTCGACCCTTCGTATATCCCAAGCGGGGTTTGTGGATCGCAGGAAGCTTGCCACTTCATCGGAAAAGAAGCGGACGAAATCGTCGCGCAGTCTAATGTCCCGCTCTTCCCAATGAACGAGCGAATTGACGTTATAGATATTGAGCACGTGCCTTTCTCCATGGGCAACGTTGATGTCTTGAGGTGGAGGGCTTTACGTCCAGCAGCCGCCGGACACGCCAATCGCTCCGGCCGTCACGACTGGACGCGGAGACCTCGGCCGGAGAAGGCGCGCAAAACCGCAGCCTGCGGGCAGGTGCGGTAACGATTGATCTGATCTGCGCTCTTGGTGCTCATGCAGTTCTTCTATTGGCGGGGCGCTGCGTTGTCAAACCGCCTCCGCAACACCTACCGCGCGACTGATCCGGGCAATCTGTAGTCGTCCACACGGCCGACAGGCGCCGGGTCCATCAGACCCTTCTCGACCAGAAGATCGCGCGGTGATGAAGTCGTTGCGGCAGGGGCAGGGTTGCTGCCGAGAAGCTGCGAGCCGCCGTCGAGATCGGGATCGGAGAGGCTCATCGGCTGGGTGCGGGTGATCTTTTCCGGCTCTGTGCCCGGAAGATTGGCTTGCTGCGCCGGCAACGGATTATTGGTGTCGAGACGCGTAATGTCGGGACTTGCCTGATCGCCCAGGATTCGGCGTGCGGATTTCTCCAGATAGAAGGCGACCTTGCGCTTGCCGGCCGCCGTCAGATTGACGCCGTCGGCCGTTCTCAGTCGAACCTGCTGGCCGTTGATATCGGAACCGGTCACGATGAATTCGCCGTTCTGGTCGGTAAATCCATCCCATATGTCGATGAACTCGCCGCCGACGCTGGTGGTCTGGCTTTGGTAGATCTGGTTGAGCTTGACCGCGCTGGCGGTCAGCTGATCCGAGCCGAAGGAGGGCAGCCCGACCCAGAGCAGCGGAATATGACGGCTCGTTACCAGTTTGGCGAATTGCTGTACGCGTTCTTCATAGGCGAGGAACCATGGATCGGTGCCGTATTTCTCGTTGAGCCCATCGCCGATCATCTGCTGGCGGTCATTGGCGCCGATCATGACGACGACCATGGCCGGTTTCAGCTGGTCGATCATTCCGGGTAATTGCTGCGGCCAATTGTAATAATCCTGCCGCACGAGACCGGAGGCGACGTTGCCGCGGGACTGGACGACGACGCCGGGGGAGGTAGAGAAGGCATCTTCCAGCCCGGTTGCCAGGCCGCTCGCCAGAAAATCGCCGACGACGAGGATGGTTTTGGCGTCAGAAAGCTTTTCGGCGGGCGGCGGCGTTTCCGGCTGCGCGACCGGCTGGCGCGGCGGCGGGGTCGGACGCTTTCTCGGCTGCACTTTGCGCCGTGGTGGCGGCTGCTCCATGGGCTGGTCCGGATAATCGGGCTCGCGGGTGCCAAACAGCATGTCGAACAGGTTCCGCCGCGGCCGCTCCTGCGCTTCGGCCATGTTCGGCAAGCAGCCAAGCGCGATGACGGCGGCGAGGAATGCCGTCAGAACAATCCTTAGAGTTGCCTTGGTCGCGCGCGCAGGGTGTTTCATCATCGCTTCTTTTCCGCTGACGAGTCCGGGCCGCACAAGGACGATTCCATCGTCCGGTGGTCCCGGATTCGCTCGAGGCGGCCTACTTACGCAATGCTTTCAGCAGGTTCATTGACGGCTCGCCGTCCGCATCCATGCCCATGCGCTGCTGGACGGCTGATATGGCGGCCTTCGAGCCCGAGCCGAAATTGCCGTCGACCACGCCGTCATAATAGCCGAGTTCCTTCAGACGCGTCTGCAGCTCGAATTTCTGCTTGACGTCGAGCGTGCCGCTCGGACGGGGCCAGGATTGCTGCATGCCGCCATAGCCGGCGATCTGATCCGCGAGCAGCCCGACTGCCAAGGCGTAACTGTCGGAGGCGTTGTAGCGCTTGATGGTGAAGAAGTTACCGGTCATCAGGAAGCCGGGGCCGTTCGATCCGCCGGGCATCTTCAGCTGCGCGCGGTCGGAGGTGCTGCGGAAACCCTTGCCGTTGGGACGCACGAAGCCGAGAGCCGCCCATTGTGCGATCGTGTGCGTCTTGCCGGCTTGGGCGCTGCCGCCGGGTGGTACGACGACTTCATAACCCCAGGTACGGCCGGTATCCCAGCCGTTCTTGGCGAGGAGGTTGGCGGTTGTCGCCAATGCGTCCGGAATGGAATTCCAGATATCGGCATGGCCACTGCCGTCGGCATCGACTGCATAGAGCAGATAGCTCGTCGGGATGAACTGCGTGTGGCCCATGGCGCCGGCCCAGGATCCGTTCAGGTCCTTGCGGGAGATGTCGCCCTTCTGCAGGATTTTCAGGGCGGCGATGAGCTGCTTCTTGGCATAATTCGCGCGCTTCGGATCGGCATAAGCAAGGGTCGCCAGCGCGCGGGGCACATAATGCAGCCGATCGTTCTTGGCGAGAACCTCGCCGTAATTCGACTCCATCGACCAGATGGCTAGTATGATATTGCGATCGACGCCGAAATGCTGTTCGAGCGTGCGCAGTGTGGATCCGTACTTAACCGCCATCTTGCGGCCAATATCGACCGTATAGGGATTGACACGGGAGTCGAGGTAATCCCAGATTTGGGACTTGAATTCCGGCTGGTACTGCGCCTTTTCAAGCACCGTGGGGTCCGGGTCGGTTACGCCGGCAAATGCATTGCGATACGTGGATTGCGTGATGCCGCTCTTTGCCGCGGTAGCGTAGAAGCCCGCGATCCATTTCTGGAACCCAGGGTCAGCGCTGGCGTTAACGGGAAGGAATCCCGCAAAGGCGCCGAGCGCGAGCGCCAGAGCGAGACCACGAAGGGAGTGTTTGCGGTTTACGGTCATCTACAGCCTTGTCCATCAATCGTTGGATTTCGGTGCGGCGATGCGTGTGGCATCGGCCCATGCGTGACGCTAAACGAACGAAGTCAACAAATTCTTTACCATGGAAGCTTGCGTCAGTCATTATTTGCAAAACGGTAGCAAATCTAATCTACTGACCTTTAGAATGGCTTTGTGCCAACTGATTTAATGCCCAGGAGGTATGCGTGGGACAGCATAAGAAGGTTCGTAAGGCAGTATTTCCGGTCGCCGGACTAGGGACGCGGTTCTTGCCGGCGACCAAGGCGGTGCCGAAGGAAATGCTGACCGTCGTTGATAAGCCGGTGATCCAGTATGTCGTCGACGAGGCGATGGAAGCAGGCATCGAGCATTTCGTATTCGTGACCGGCCGCAGCAAGCACGTCATCGAGGATTATTTCGACATCCAGTTCGAGCTCGAGCAGACGTTGCGTCAGCGTAACAAGAATGCCGAACTGTCGCTTCTGAGCGGCCTGCTGCCGAAGGCCGGTACGGCAAGCTTCACGCGCCAGCAGGAGCCGCTCGGTCTCGGCCACGCCGTCTGGTGCGCCCGCGAGATCGTCGGTGACGAACCCTTTGCGCTGCTGCTGCCCGACATGGTCATGCGCGCCGAAAAGGGCTGCATGAAGGGCATGATCGAGCTTTACGAGCAGAGCGGCGGCAATGTCATCGCCGTCGAAGAATGCGCGCCCGATCAGGCTCATAAATACGGCATCGTCGGCGTCGGCGAGACGATCGGCAGCGGTTTCCGCATCACCGAAATGGTCGAGAAGCCGGCCAAGGGTACGGCTCCTTCCAACTTCTTCATCAATGGCCGCTACATCCTGCAGCCGGAAATCTTCCGTATCCTGGAAAGCCAGGAGCGCGGTGCCGGCAACGAGATCCAGCTGACGGACGGCATGCTGAAGCTTGCCAAGATGCAGGACTTCGCCGGCTATCACTTCCGGGGCCAGACGTTCGACTGCGGTGCAAAGGACGGCTTCATCCTCGCGAACGTCGCCTTTGCCTTGGCGCGTGACGACATCCGCCCCACCATCGAGGAAGACTTTAAGGCGCTCGTTGCTGCTCTGAAATAAGTGATCGAACTTCCGAATATGCTGAGGCCCGGCACATGCCGGGCCTCAATTCGTTTGAACGGAAGAATCATCAAAAAGCGAGGGCGGTCGTCAACGCTTCGCAGTCAGACCGATGCCCGCCTGGAGTTGACGGGTGCTGTCGCCAACGTCTCTGGTCGTCAGTTGATAGCCGACATTGCCGGTGAGATCGAGGTAACGGTTGATTCCCCAGGTCAGGCCGAAGGCGGCGTCATATTCGGTTTCATCGGCCGCGTTGCCATTGGAGGGGTAGTCGCGCCAGATCGTTCCGCCCGTCAGCTTGGCGGTGAGATCGTCGCGCAGCTGATGGGCCACGGTGCTCGTCAGTTGGTAAGCGGTGTAGCCGCTGAGACCGGCCGTCGTTGAAGGCTGGACCGTCGTCGAAAGGCCGACACTGATATCGGTGCCGCGCTGTGGCGACCAGGCGAGGCTGCCGTCGATCGTCGGCGAGTCGACCGAACTCAGGCGCGAATCGTCGAATTCCGTGTGTTGGTAGCCGAAGCCGAGCTCGCCCTTGAATTTTTCACCGAGGTCGACTTCGACGCCGCCCTTGCCGCCATAGCTCTGATTAGAGCGGGCATAACCGTTGCTGTCGCGCGTCTGGTCGTAGACGGCGCGCCCGAGATCCACTTCGACGAAGGGAATGATGGCGGGCGATAGCTCGTACCCGATGCGGCCGCGCCAGGTTCCGGCCGTCTGGTTGCGGTCGCTAAGGGTAACCGTCGTCCCATCCGAAAGCACGGCGTTGGAATAGACACTGCGTGTCAGCGCCACGGCCGTCGTGCCGCGCAGCAGGCCGAAATCGCGTTCCAGTGAGAGACCGGCCGTATATTGGTTGACGGCGGATTGTTTCGAGGCGCCGGCGATCGCATTCGGATCGCTGGTGTCCTCGCGGTAGAATTGATAGCCGGCGGTGACATGTGCTGTCGTGTCGGCGGGAAGATCCAGGCGCAGGTCGGCATTGAGGTTGACTGTCGGTTTCTCTTCGCCCGTGCCGCCGACGTTCCTCTGCCAGACGCCTTCGCCGGTGATGGTCAGCGCGTGGCGATCCCAATCCGATGTCAGGGTGCTGCGCAGGTCGGTCTGCAGGAAAGTGCGGTTGTTCTTGACGTCGCCGGTGCGATCCCGCTCGATATTGACCGACTGATTGATCGAGGGGCGCAGGGTAAAGGTGCCGAGCGGTATACCCTGGGCGTCTGCGCGATCTCGATATTGGCGAGCCTTCAGACCGTCGACGGCAGATTCCCGCTGATTCACGCGGCGCAGGTCGTTATCCAGCGTCGAGCCGGTGGTCGTGGGGTCGATGCCGGTGAGGCGCAGCGGCGCGTTCAATGGCGCGTCGCTGGAGGTCGATGTCTGGTTTGCCGGTGCGGTTGCCTGGCTGTCGGCGGTGGATGCGACGCTCGGATCCGTCGAGGAAGCCGATGTCGGGGCAGGCAAGGTATCGTCGAGGTTCTGATCTGGCGGCAATGATTGCGCATGGATCGGCAGTGGAAGGGCAAATGCGATACCCCAGCCGAGCAGGGCGGAACTCGCCCATGCCGTCAGCCGGAGGGCACCATGACCCGCCTTGTCCTTGCCGATGCCCATGTTGTTTATATCTGACCCTGCTGGAAATGACCTAAATTCTTACTCAAGTGTAAAGGCGCGTGGTTAACGGTTGGTTGCCAAGCGATGGCAACAAGAACGGGTTCGAGAATATTTGTCGGGAAGATGTTGCAGGCTGTCGCATCGCTATAAGTCGATCTTTGGTGGACAGATTTGCCGAAAAGCGTTAGGCCTCGCTCATGAACAAGAGAGCTGTAAGACTCATCGAGAATGGTGCGATCGAATCCGCGATGCGAACGATCGAGACCGAGAGACGGGGCATGGAAGCGCTGGAACGCGCACTGACCAACGGTCTGGCCGAGCCTTTCAGCCGCGCGGTGGAGATCATAGGCGATATTTCCGGCCGTGTGGTGATCACCGGCGTCGGCAAGAGCGGCCATATCGGCAACAAGCTCGCCGCAAGCCTGGCGTCCACGGGTACGCCGGCATTCTTCGTGCACCCGGTCGAAGCCAATCACGGCGATCTCGGCATGATCACGCAGCACGATGTCATCATCGCCATATCGTGGGGCGGCGAGAGCGCCGAACTGCGTGGCATCATCAGCTATTCACGCCGTTTCTCAATCCCCATGATTGCGATCACTGCCGGCGAGACTTCTACGCTTGCGCGCGAATCGGATGTGGTGCTGCTGCTTCCCAAGGAGCAGGAGGCCTGCCCGCATGGGCTGGCGCCGACGACATCGACGCTGCTGCAGCTTGCCATCGGCGATGCGCTGACCGTCGCCTTGCTGGAGGCGCGCGGTTTTACGGCCGAAGATTTCCGTACCTTTCATCCGGGCGGCAAGCTCGGTGCCAGCCTCTCGCATGTTGCCGACATTATGCACAAGGGCGACAGCGTGCCGCTCGTTAAGCTTGGAACCGGCATGCCGGAAGCGGCGATGACGCTGTCGAAGATGCGGTTCGGCTGCGTGGGCGTGATCGATGATGATGGTTGCCTGTGCGGCATCGTCACCGATGGCGATATCGCCCGCAATCTCGGCACCAGCCTTGCGGAGAAGCTGGTCGACGAGGTGATGACCCCCAATCCGAAAACGGTGAAGGAAACGACGCTGGCGACGAGTGCCATGGCCGTGCTCAACCGCCACAATATCTCGGCTCTGATGGTCATCGATGAAGCGCGCCGGCCGATCGGCGTCGTGCATTTCCACGATCTGCTGCGGATCGGCGTCGCCTAATCAGACAGGTTCGACCGTGAGGTCGCGGCCGTTGCTGGCGACCACTTTGACGCGGGTGCCGACCGGCAGGTCCGGCCCGCTGACGGTCCAATAGGTATCGTTCAGGCGAATGCGCCCGCGGCCTTCGGCAATCGGCTGGTCGAGTGTTGCCGTGCGGCCAACCAGGCTGGCGCCGCGCTGGTTCAGGAATGGCTCGTCGGTCGCCTGGTTGTTGTTATAGAAATAGCGGCGGCCGATGAGGGCGACGATCACCGCTGTGGCGGCGAAGACCAATCCTTGTACCTGCCAGGCCCAGAAGCTGCTTTCCCAAAACAGAAGCGACAAGGCGCCGACGATAATCGCGGCGAGCCCGATCCATACCAGGAAGAAGCCGGGCAGGATCAGTTCGGCGGCAAGCAGCACCAAACCCACGAGCCACCAGCTCCAAGGCCCGAGTTCGACGATGAGATTGTCGAACATGTCAGCTCTCCTTCGGCGTCAGCGGATTAATCGAAGGCGTCGTGCGGGTAGGGCCGGAACGCGGGCGGGGTGGCTGCGGCGTGCCGCTGCCATCGCCATTGTCGCCGAAGACTTCGCGGGCGATAGCGCCGATGCCACCAAGAGAACCGATAATGGAGCTTGCCTCCATCGGCATCAGCACGATCTTGGAATTGCCCGCGGAGCCGATCGCAGTCAGCGCTTCGGTATATTTCTGGGCGATGAAGTAGTTGATTGCCTGCACATTACCTTCTGCAATCGCTTCGGACACCACGCGGGTCGCCTTGGCTTCGGCCTCGGCCAGTCGTTCGCGCGCTTCGGCATTGCGAAATGCTGCTTCGCGCTGACCTTCGGCTTGCAAAACGGCCGCCTGCTTCGCGCCCTCGGCGCGGAGAATTTGCGCGTTGCGCAGACCTTCCGCCTCCAGGACCTGGGCGCGCTTTTCGCGTTCCGCCTTCATCTGCCGGCCCATAGCGTCAACCAGGTCTTTTGGTGGTTGAATGTCCTTGATTTCGACGCGCGTTACCTTGATGCCCCAGGGCTCCACCGCCTCGTCGACCACGCGCAGCAGTCGTTCGTTGATGGCATCGCGATTAGACAAGAGCTCATCAAGATCCATGGAGCCCATGACGGAGCGGATATTCGTCTTGGTGAGGTTGAGGATCGCGGTTTCCAGATTGGTGATCTGATAGGCAGCCTGCGCCGCATTCAACACCTGGAAGAATGCTACCGCATCCGCGGAAACGCTCGCATTGTCCTTCGTGATGACTTCCTGGGTCGGCACGGCCAACACCTGTTCCATCACGTTCATTCGCACCCCGATTGTTTCGATGAAGGGTACGATCAGATTGAGCCCCGGTTCCAGCGTTCGGATATAGCGTCCGAAGCGCTGAACTGTGTACCGATAGCCTTGTGGTACGGTCTTGATGCCTGCGAACAGCACCAGAACGACGAAGATCACCAAGGCGATCACAACGATGCTGAAACCACCGACTACCATCGAACTCCTCCATGGACGCACCCGCCTCAACAGGTTCGCGTCGCCCAAACCGCTGCCATTCGGCCTCCCTATGCTCGGTCGAGCTTATGAGGCGGCAGCTCAATCAGATGTGGTGGGTTAGCATGTTCTCAGCAAGTGAGGAATGGGGCTACAGCGGACGTTTTGCTGCGAGCCGATCAAGCAATCGTCGTCCGGGTCTTGCGCCCGGCGATTGATATTCATACCTTATATGGAATTTCCGGCTCCGCTGCCTCGCAGCCTTTTCGGGCCAAGCCATCGCGCATCATCAGGGTGAAGCTATGAACTTAGATAGGACCTTGCGGTCGGTTGTGGCCGTGCACGCCTCAATTCCGGAAGACGCCTTTACGGCGGCAACGCTCGGCATCCGCAGGGAAGGCAGTGGCGTTGTCATCCGCGGTAACGGCCTGGTATTGACGATCGGCTATCTGATTACCGAAGCGGAAGAGGTCTGGCTCACGACCAATAGTGGCCGTGTCGTGCCTGGCCATGCGCTCGCTTACGATCAGGAAACGGGATTTGGTCTTGTGCAAGCGCTCGGGCCTCTCGATGTGCCCGCCCTCGAATTCGGCGACGCCGACAAGGCCGAGATCGGTGATGAAGTCGTTGTTGCTGACGGGATCGGTCAGTTCGTCGAGGCGAAGATCGTCGCAAAGCAGGAATTTGCCGGCTATTGGGAATATCTGCTTGATGAGGCAATCTTCACGGCGCCCGCCCATCCCTCCTGGGGCGGCGCGGCTCTTGTTGACGAAGACGGCAAGCTTCTCGGTATCGGCTCGTTGCACTTGCAGATGGCGACGGAGAAGGGCGATAGCGCGGATATCAACATGATCGTGCCGATCAATCTGCTGATGCCGATCCTGGACGATCTGATCAAGCGCGGTCGGGTCAACAAGCCTCCGCGGCCCTGGCTCGGTGCCTTCTCAGCCGAAAGCAATGGCGAAGTCGTCGTCATGAGCGTCGCGGAGGGCGGCCCGGCGGCCAAGGCGGGCTTGCGTCGCGGCGACGTCATTTCCGAAATCCGCGATGGCGAGGTCGACGGGCTCGCCGATTTCTATCGCAAGATCTGGGAAAGCGGCCCGGCGGGTTCCGAGATCCCCATGCGTATATTGCGCGATGGAAGAGAGGCCTGGCTGCGCGTCAAATCCGCCGACCGCGGCAGCTTCCTCAGAAAGCCGCAGCTCCAGTAGGATTGCGTCGCCGGGATCAATCCCGGCGCTTCGTTCAAGCCCAGCCGAGCAGCTCCCGCCGCACCACCTTCTCCAGCACGTTCATGCCGTCTTCGCTGTCGTTGAGACAGGGGATATGGGTGAATTTATCGCCGCCATTGTGGTGGAAGGATTCAGCCGCCTGCTCGGCGATCTCTTCCAGCGTCTCCAGGCAGTCGGAGACGAAGCCTGGATTGAGGACGGCAATCCGCTTGGTGCCGTTTCTTGCAAGCTCTTCCACGGTCTTGTCGGTATATGGCTGCAGCCATTCCTCAGGTCCGAAGCGGGACTGGAACGTAACCATGAACTGGTCTTCCGATAGGCCGAGCTTCTCGCGCAGCAACCGGCCGGTCTTCTGACAGAAACAGTAATAGGGATCGCCGAGCTTGAAGTAGGACATTGGTATGCCGTGGAAGGACGCGATGATCTTTTCGGGCTGCCAGTCCAGCGTCGATAGATGGCGGGTGACCGAATTGGCGAGCGCCTCGATATAGGTCTCGTCGTCGTGATATTGCGGCACGGTGCGGATGGCCGGCTGCCAGCGCATCTTCTGCAGCTTCTCGAAGGCCTTGTCGTTGACCGTCGCTGTCGTTGCAGCCGCATATTGCGGATAGAGCGGAAAGAGCACGATGCGCTCGCAGCCGTCGTCCTTCAGCGCCTGAATGCGATCGGCGATCGAAGGCTGACCATAGCGCATGGCCCAATCGACCTTGACGTTGGGCAGGTCGCGCAGGCGCTCGGCCATCAGGTCTGACTGGTTACGGGTATAGGTGCGCAGATAGCTCTCGTTCTTGTCCTTGTTCCAGATCGTCTCATAGGCCTTGCCGACCTTCTGCGGCCGGGTGTTGAGCACGATGCCGAACAGGATCGGGTACCATTTCCAGCGCGACCACTCGATGACGCGGCGGTCGGTCAGGAATTCGCGCAGGTAGCGGCGCATCGAAGAATAATCGGTGCCGTCGGGCGTTCCGAGATTGACGAGCAGCACGCCGACCTTGCCGTATTTCACGCTGGGGTGACCGGGTGAAAGCGTGGTCAGGTCTGCTGTCATCGATTGAATTCCTCTCAAGATACGAAGCACTTCACATAAGAATAAAAGCCGGTCCGGGAAAGCCCGGACCGGCTGGAGTAAGCGAGACAAATCGTCTTACTTGGCCGGAATCTTCAACTTTTCGCCGACCGACAGGTGATGCGGCTTGATGTTGCGGTTGGCCGCCACGAGTTTGTGCCACCGGCTGGCGCTGCCATAATAGGTCTTGGCGAGATCCCAGAGCGTGTCGCCGGCGACGACGACGTGGGTTGTGGGTGTCTTTGGCGGTTCGTTGCCCTTTGCCTCCGGCGTCGCTGTTGCCGGAGCTGTGGCCGTGGGTGCGGAGGTCGCCGGGGTTTCCGCCGCTGGAGCTGAGGTGGCGGGTGTCGAGGCTGCCGGATCCGATTTTGCCGGAGCGGACGGTGTCGCGGTCGGGTTTGCCGGCATGGTGGTAGTTGGCGTTGTCACCGTGGGAGGTGAGGAGGCCGGAGGGGTGGTCGTGGATGAGGCGCCGCCACCCGTAGCTGCTGCTGCCGGCTTCTGCTCCGGTGCTGTCTGCGTGGTATCGGCGGGCTTTGCGGGTTCCGGCTGCGCAGCTGGCGCTGCCGCGGTTATCTGGGTTATGCGGCCGTCCGTGTAGGGCTTGTAGGGATTATGCGCGCCGAGATAGTCGGCGACCACCGATTCCAGATTGGGGCCGAAGTCATAGGCGTTCTTGCCGTCCTTGGCGAAGACTGTATAGCCGTCACCTCCGGCGCGCATATAGTTGTTGCTGACAACGCCGTAGGTCTTTTCCGGGTCGATCGGCTTGAACTCGGTGCCTTCCTGCACCTCGACTGAGACCAAACGGTTGCCCGGCGGCTTCGATTTGTCGAAGCTGTATTTGAGGCCGGCAACCTGCGGGAAGCGGCCGGCGCCGTCGTCGATCTGGCTGAGGCCGTTTTCGAGCGCCGCTTTCACGTCGGCTCCCGTGAGCTGGAAGGTCGCAACCGTGTTCTGGAAAGGCAGCACGGTCAGCACGTCGCCCATGCTGACGTCGCCGGCGCCGATCGAGGCGCGCAAGCCGCCGCCGTTCTGGATGGCAATGGAGATTCCTTGCGCCTTGGTGCGGTCGAGCATCGCATCGGCGACGAGATTGCCCATCGAGCATTCCCGAACGCGGCAGACTTCACGCGCGCCTTCGATCGGCTCCTGCGAATTGCCGATGATCTTCTTGCGCAGTTCCTGGATCGGTTTCGCCATCTCCTGCACGCGTGCAAGGATCATCGGATCGGGCTTGATGGAGGAATCAAGCAGGATCGGATCACCCTTGGCTTCCTTGACGGCGCCATTGTCGTCGAAGGTGACGACGATGTCGCCGAGATATTTGCTGTAGGACGCGGCCTGTACGACAGGCACTTTATAGCCGGCCGGATTGTCGACCATGGTCGGGTAGGGGCCGGCTGCCTTCGGATCGGTATTCGACAGGAGCGTATGCGAGTGGCCGCCGACAACGACGCTGACGCCGGCGATCTTGGCGATCTTCTCGACATCGCGCGGATAGCCGACATGAGTGAGCGCGATGATCTTGTTGACGCCTTGCGATTTCAGGGCATCGACTTCGGCGCTAATGGCGGCGGCATCGTCGGTGATCTTCACATGCGGGCCTGGAGAGGCAAGTTCCGGTGTTTCGGTCGTCACCGCACCGACGATACCGATCTTCTGGCCGCCGATATCGAGCACGATCGACTTCTTGATGCGTTCGCCGAGCTTCGACTGGTCGTCGACCACCAGATTGGCCGTCACGACGGGGAACTGCGCCTTGTCGAGGAAAGCGGCAAGCGGGCCTTCGCCATCGTCGAACTCATGATTGCCGACCGTCATGGCATCGATCTTCATGTCATTGAGGAATTCGACTTCGGCAGCGCCCTTGTAGGTCGTGTAGAATAGGGAGCCCTGGAAGTTGTCGCCGGCATCGAGGACGAGGACGTTCTGGCCGGCAAGCGCGGCGCGGCGCTGGTCGATGATGGTCTTCAGCCGGGCTGCGCCGCCGAAGCACTCATTCTTGGCTTCTTCTTCTGCGGAGCACGTCGCGTCGAACTTGTTGATCGACTCCACGCGCGAATGGAAATCGTTGAAGTGCAGGATGTTGAGCTGATAGTCCGCGAAGGCGGCGCTGGTGCTCAGCGCCAGCAGCGTGGCGGCCAAAAGACCCACTCCGAAGGGCTGCTTCATCTGTTTCTCCTGTTGGTCATTGCAATCCGGCCCGCCAATGCCCGAGGCGGTCCCCCATGCCGATGTTTCCATCCCGGCGGAGCGAGCGCAAGTAAAAGCTGTTGGCTTCATTCGGATTTTACAAAGAAGCGAAATGGCCCGCCAGATCAGGCGCAGGCTTCGACGGAGGCTGCACCATAGGATTCGCGCAGCGCCGCAGCGGCATTCCAGCCAACGGAGCAGAAGACGAGCGCACAACAGAGGAAGGCGACAAGATGCAGGCGCCGATTCCGCCTCCGGTAAAGCAGGATGGCGCCGACCCCGTAGACGAGCAAAGCCGGTATGGCGAAGAGGAGGACGCTTGCTGGGCCGTCGCAATCAAGGGCGTCGATGCCCTGAGCCCGATAGCTGTTTACAGGGAGGACCGTCGCCATAATGGCGACGGGCAATGCCGCGACAAGTGCCAGATAGAGGATCAGCATGCCGCGCATGATGTCTTATCCGTCCATCGGGTCTCTATCAGCCCTGGCGATTGAGCGAGAAGTGCCCACCGGTTTCGGAGGTGCAATTGAGCTGGCTGGGATTGGCCAGGAAGCAATTCACCTTCGATGATGTGCGCTTGATGTTCGAATAGAGGTTGATCTGGATCACGCCGGATGGATCGGTCGTATAGGTTCCCGAGGCCATCTGCTGGTTCGTGCCATCAGTGGTATGCGTTTCGAATCGGCCGCCATTGAAGGTCGAATTCAGGCCGTTCGAATCAGCCCAGCTTCCTTCCACCGAATTCATGCGCGGCTGGGAGCCACCCGGGTTCATCCCCATCGGCGGCGGTCTGGAGCCGCCGAAATCGACGCAGGCGGAGAGGGCCGCGGCGGCGGCAACGAGGGCAAGAACGGTTCTCATCTTCATAAATATCTCCCGCGAATGAAGGCGGTCTAAAGGCGTATCGGTTGCAAGGAAGATGCCGCGACCATCGGGCTAAAGCAAGACGCTCCAGGCGATCTGCTTGATTTATCTGGCTTGCGTAACAAAAATGCCCGCACGACTTGTGCGGGCATTCGGGTCTGGCATCAAGCTGACACGATACCCTCAGCGAACTAGAATGTTCCGGAACTGCCAGGGGTCTTTGGTGTCGATGTCTTCCGGGAAGAGGCCCGGACGGCCGTCGAGCGGGGTCCAGTCGGTGTAGTGACCTTCGACCGGGCCGAGATAGGGCAGCTGCACTTCGAGGCAGCGCTTGTAATCGATTTCGTCGGCTTCCACGATGCCGGCCTTCGGGTTTTCCAGCGCCCAGACCATGCCGGCGAGCACGGCTGACGTCACCTGCAGACCGGTGGCGTTCTGGTAGGGAGCGATGCGGCGGGTCTCTTCGAGAGACAGGCGCGAGCCGTACCAGTAGGCATTCTTGGCATGGCCGTAAAGCAGCACGCCGAGTTCGTCGATGCCGTCTTCCAGCTCGTCCTCGTCGAGAACGTGATGGACCGGCTGCGGCGTGCCGCCATTGCCGAACATCTCGTGGAGCGAGAGCACGGCGTCATTGGCCGGATGATAGGCGTAATGGCAGGTCGGGCGGAAAGTGACTTCGCTGTCCTTGTCGCGGACGGTGAAATAGTCGGCGATCGAGATCGACTCGTTATGGGTGACGAGGAAGCCGTATTGCGGGCCGGGGGTCGGGCACCACGTGCGCACACGGGTATTGGCGCCCGGCTGCTCCAGATAGATGGCGGCCTTGCAGCCCTTCTTGTGCTTCTTGGCGTTCTTCGGCATCCATTCTTCATGGGTGCCCCAGCCGAGTTCGGCCGGCTGCAGACCTTCGGAAATGAAGCCTTCTACGGACCAGGTGTTCCAGAAGACGTTGAGCGGCTTCGGATGCTTGGTGCGCTGCGTGTCGCGCTCGGCGATGTGAACGCCCTTGACGCCGACCTTCTTCATCAGCTTTGCCCAGCCTTCGCGATCGTGCTGATCCGGCTCTTCGAACTTCAGGCCGATATCCTTGGCGAGATTGACGAGCGCCTGCTTGACGAACCAGGAGACCATGCCCGGATTGGCGCCGCAGGTAGAAACGGCCGTCGCGCCACCTGGGTTCTTTTCCTTCTCCTTGCGCATGGTTTCGCGCAGGGCATAGTTGGTGCGGTCGGCGTTCTTCAGGCCCTTGTCGAAGTAGAAGCCGAGCCAGGGCTCGACAACGGTGTCGATATACAGAACGTCGAGCTTGCGGCACAGCTTGACCAGGTCGAGTGAGCCGGTATCGACCGAGAGGTTGACGCAGAAGCCCTGGCCGCCGCCTTCCGTAAGAAGCGGCTTCAGGAGATCCTTGTAATTGTCCTTGGTGACATGGGCCTGGATATGGCGGACGCCATGCTTTTCCAGGATCGCCAGGTGCTCGGCATCCATCTGCGGGTCAATGACGACCATCCGGCTCTTGTCGAATTTGAAATGGCGCTCGATCAGGGGCAGGGTGCCACGGCCAATGGAGCCAAAGCCGATCATCACGATCGGACCGGTAATTTCGGCATATACCGGATAGTTGTGTTTCGTCATTCTTTTCTCCTTCGAAAGGCGGGACGCCGTTCGGTTCACGAAATTCAATTAGAGTTTACGCGAAAGCGCTGGCAGAGTTTGCGCGAAAACGCGAGGTGAGCGGCTCTAATCATAATTTGATGTCACAATAAAGAGCTGTTGAGGGTTAGCCGGGCAAAGTCAAGTGGAGGGCAACATACACGCCATATGCGACGAGTTTGTTGCCCTCAAGGTTGGTTTTCGCTGACATAAACGGAATGGGGCAGCAGGCAAGCGCCTTCCGCCGCTTAGGCCTTCAGGCCTTCCAACCCGTCGACGACGGTGGTGAGGGCGATTTCCTGGACTTCGTAAATGGCGACACCGTGGATCGTGAAGGGGTCGGCCGCGACATAGGCTTCAAGTTCCACCCGCTCGCCACGAGCGAAGATGACGCCGCCTGTGCGCGGTACCTTGCGGCCGGAAGCGAGGAACCAGCCCCTGGCATAGCCCTCCTGCACCCAGGCCATATGCGGCTGCATGTGCTTGTCGGCTTCGTCATTGCCCTTGAGGTAGGTGAGCGAGAGAATGAACATGCAATCAATTCCATAGGAGTTGTGCGCGGATCAGGCCGCGCAGGGAGTTTCCGACATAAAGGGGGCGATCTTTCAGGTCGTCGAGCCGGATGCGGCCGACGCGGGCCTTGCGCTGGCAGATGAGTTCGGTGCGCAGGACGCCGGCAAGCAGACCGGCCGATATTGGAGGGGTTCTGAGCAGGTCCGCGCTGTCCTCAAGGAAGACCGAGGTGATCGTTCCCTCGCACACCTCGTCCTTCTCATTCAGGAGCAGGACTTCATCGGCCTCGTCTGGCCGGCATTCCGCGCGGGCTGCTTCATAGATGCCACGTCGCGTGGTTTTAAAACGCAGCAGCTTGTCGGAGGAATCGAGCCGGGTCGCAGCGATGCGCAAGCGCCAGACGGTGTCAGGCAAAAGCGGGACAAACGGCGCCGTCGTCACTTCCGCTTGCCCTTCGCGGTCCAGAGTGAGGCGAACTCTCAAAGGTGCGGCAGCGCCGGCAACCGCCTGTTCCAGTTTTCCAAGCACGTTCTTCGGGGCTGCAAAGCCTAAACGGCGGATGGAACGCTGCAGCCGCGCAAGATGCAGGCGCAGGCGCACGAAACCGGTTTCCGGCTCGAAGCGCAGCGTCTCGATGAGGGAAAAATTCTCTACCGGTCGATCCATCTATCCCCCACGGCGAAGCGCGCCTTGAGGAGGCACTCCTCATATTCCGCTTCCGCCGTCGAATCGAAGACGATGCCCCCACCGACATTGAACACCGCGCGGCCGTCTTCGAAAAGCGTGATCGTGCGGATCGCCACCGAAAAGCGCATGGCTCCATCGGGCGAGATCAGGCCGATCGCGCCGCAATAGGCGTCGCGCGGGCCGTCTTCGAGATCGTGCAGGATTTCCATCGCCCGTATTTTCGGCGCACCGGTGATCGAGCCGCAGGGAAAAAGTGCGGTAAGGATATCGCGGATCGATATGCCCGGACGCAGCTTCGCCTGGACATGGCTGACCATCTGATGGAGCGTGGGATAGGTCTCGATCTCGAAGAGCTTCGGCACGTCAAGTGTGCCGACCTCGGTGATGCGCGAGATATCGTTGCGCAGGAGGTCGACGATCATACGGTTTTCGGCCTGCGTCTTTTCGTCGGCAAGCATGGCGGCGATAATGCGCTCGTCCTCGGCGGCATTCGCACCGCGCTTGGCCGTGCCTTTCATCGGATGCGTCTCGATCCAGCCGTTCTCGTCCGTGCGGAAGAAAAGCTCCGGCGAGCGCGACAGGATGATCGGACCGCCGAGATCGACGAGTGCGCCGTATTTCACCGGCTGCCGTTCGATCAGCGACCAGAAGGCGGCGCGGGGATCACCGTTCCATCGCGCATGGATCGGCATGGTAAGGTTTGCTTGATAGCAGTCGCCAAGGCGCAAATGCAGATGCAGCCTGTCGAAGCGCTCCTGATAGGTCTCGAAATTCCAGGCCGCTTTCGGCTCTGTCAGTAATTCCTGGTTTTCCATGCGCTTGGCTGGTTGGCAGAGCGGGTGGTCGCCCGCAGCAGGGCCGTCGAAAACGCCGAAGCAGAGCAGGGGCGTTTCCCTGTTCTCCTCGGCGAAAGGGACGAGTTTTTCCTCGAAGAGATGGCCGGCGTCATAGGCGATATAGCCGGCAAGCCATTGTCCTTGCCGCTTGGCCTCCTCCATCCGATCGAGGGCATCGAAAAATTGCGCGCGTGTATGGGCGATAATGATCTCGGCCGGTTCGGCGAAGATCATCATCTGTCCTGTGCTGTCGTCCCTGAAGAGGACGTAGGGTATGGCATCGACCATGCGCGGATTTCGATCAGGTTCTCGTTATATTGATTGTCAGGCTTTAGTTGTGCCTACCGCAACCAGGCGTATGGCCCCTCACCCTAGCCCTCTCCCCGCAGGCGGGGAGAGGGGATCGATCCGACATTGCCGCGCCATTCGCGCCCAAATGATGCGAAGGCTGAGCCGCGGCTCCTTCTCCCCGCATAGGCGGGGAGTGGGTTGGGGTGAGGGGCCATGCGCGCGGTTGCGGCAATGGCAGACATGCCTGACCTGCTCCTACGAGCAGACGGGATTTCAGTTCTTATCTAACGCTTCCAACTCATCGATCAGCCCTTCGATCATCGACAGGCCCTTGCTCCAGAACGACGGATCGGTCGCGTCGAGGCCAAAAGGCTTCAGAAGCTCAGAGTGGTGCTTGGTGCCGCCGGCCTTCAGGAGCTCGAAATACTTGTCCTGGAAGCCCTTTTCGGCGTTCTGGTAGACCGCATAGAGCGAGTTTACCAGGCAATCGCCAAAGGCATAGGCATAGACGTAGAAAGGCGAGTGGATGAAGTGGGGGATATAGGCCCAATAGGTCTCATAGCCCTCGGAGATCTTGATCGCCGGGCCTAGGCTCTCTTCCTGCACGGAGAGCCACAGCTCGCCGATATTGTCCGATGTCAGTTCGCCATTCTTGCGGGCGGTATGCACCTTGCGCTCGAATTCGTAGAAGGCGATCTGGCGCACGACCGTATTGATCATGTCCTCGACCTTCTGGGCGAGCATGGCCTTGCGTTCGCGCTTGTCGGTAGTCTTGTCGAGGAGCGCGCGGAAGGTCAGCATCTCGCCGAAGACGGATGCGGTTTCCGCCAATGTCAGCGGCGTCTGGCACATCAGCGCCCCCTGGCCGCCGGCCAGCACCTGATGCACGCCGTGGCCGAGCTCATGCGCCAGCGTCATGACATCGCGTGGCTTGCCCATGTAATTGACGAGGACATAGGGATGGGCTGACGGGACGGTCGGATGCGCGAACGCACCGGGCGCCTTGCCGGGACGTACCGGCGCGTCGATCCATTCCTCATCGAAAAAGCGCTTGGCGATCGCAGCCATTTCAGGCGCGAAATTGCCGTAGGCCGAAAGAACCGTGTCCTTCGCATCGGTCCAGGGGATCAGTGCATTTGGCGTTTCCGGCAGCGGCGCGTTACGATCCCAGAAATTCATCTGCTCCATGCCGAGCCATTTGGCTTTCATCTTGTAATAACGATGCGACAGGCGCGGATAGGCGTCGCGCACGGCGGCTGCCAAGGCATCGACGACCTCGCGCTCGACGCGGTTGGCGAGATGCCTGCTATCGGCAATATCCTCGAAACCGCGCCAACGGTCGGAAATTTCCTTATCCTTGGCGAGCGTATTGGTGATCAGCGTGAAGGTGCGCAGGTTCGCCTTGAAGGTTTCGGCAAGTGCCATGGCCGCCTTGCGACGCACTTCAGGGTCCTGCTCCTGCAGCATGTTCAAGGCCACTTCCAACGGCTGCTTCTCGCCGTCGATCTCGAAGCGCAGTTCTGCCATCGTCTCGTCGAACAGTCGGTTGAAGGCGGCAGCGCTCGTCATCGACTTTTCCAGGAACAACTGCTCGAGCTTGTCGTCGAGCTGATGCGGCTTGTCCTTGCGCAGATCGACGATCCACGGGCGGTAGTGACCGGCGGTGGCGTCGTTCACCATGCAGGCATCCATGATTGCGTCGTCGATGCGGTTCAATTCCAGCGGAAAGAACAGCAGGTGCGCGGCGTAGTCCGTCAGTTTTGCCTGGACGTCGCCATAGAGCTTGCCGTTGGCCGGATCGATGGTGTTCGTGAAATAGGTGAGCCCGGCATAGGAGCCGAGGCGGCCCATGATATCGTCAAGCGCCTCATACTCCTTGATGGCGGCGCCGATGCCGGCATCACCCGATTTGGCGGCGGCTTCGGTCAGCTTGCCTTTCCACTTTTCCTCGAAGGCAATGGCCAGCTTGCGGGCCTTTTCGATGTCTCCAAGAAATTCCGGCGAGGTCGCGGACGGATAGAGATCGCTGAGCTTCCAGGCGGGCAGCTCGCCAAGCGCCTGGCCGGCGGCCGAGCTTGCGGAGAAGTTAAGAGAGTGGCGGAGCGAGGTCGGGCTCATGGGCGAAATTTCCTCTGCTTTTATCTTTCGGATCGTCCGATCCATTCGTGTCTAGTGGGCTGGAAAGGCCACCGCAAGGCCTGATTTTCCAGCGCCGGCCGTTGATTCATAAGCGATTTTATATTCGTCATAATGATTAAAATGCGATGGTTTGGCAAAACTTCATGTTCAAGCCTTTCTGCGAATGTCCGCGTCAGGTTTCGCATGAAGTGAGGCACCAATGACCGTTTACAATAGCGCCAAGGGAGGCGCGCAGATTCTCGTTGTTGAGGATGATCCGATTCAACGCCGTCTGCTGAAGAATGCCATCGAGCGGCACGGACACGTTGCCCATTTGGCAGAAAATGGCCGTCTCGGCCTGGAGTTCCTGAAGCGTGGCCACGATCAGATTAATGTGATCGTGCTCGATCTCATGATGCCGGAAATGAACGGCATCGAGTTCCTGGGCGCTCTGAACGATATGGGCATCGACCTGCCCGTCATCGTGCAGACCGGGCAGGGCGGCATCGATACCGTGGTGCAGGCCATGCGCGCCGGCGCCTTCGATTTCGTTGTCAAGCCTGTGTCGCCAGAGCGTATCGCTGCGTCGATCGCCAACGCCCTGAAGCTCGACCAGCGCGAGGCGAAGGCCCGCGCCGGGCGCAAGTCGCGCTCGAGCAGCATCTCCTTCGACGACATCGTCTCGGCAAGTCCGGCGATGATGCGCGTGATCGATCTCGCCCATCGGGCGGCGCAATCGAGCATTCCGGTGGTGCTGGAAGGCGAATCGGGCGTCGGCAAGGAACTGGTGGCTCGCGCCATTCAGGCCGCCAGCGATCGTGCCGGCAAGCCGTTCGTGATCGTCAATTGCGGTGCGATCCCGCATAATCTCGTCGAAAGCATCCTTTTCGGACACGAGAAAGGCGCATTCACGGGGGCGACCGAGCGCCATGTCGGCAAATTCATGGAAGCCGATGGTGGCACGCTGTTCCTCGACGAAATCGGCGATCTGCCGCTGGAAGTCCAGGTCAAGCTTTTGCGCGCCGTGCAGCAGGGCGAAATCGAGACCGTCGGCGCACGTGTCGCTCAGAAGGTCAATGTCCGGCTGATCTCGGCCACCAACAAGGATCTGATCGAAGAGGTCAAGGCAGGGCGATTCCGCGAGGATCTCTACTATCGCCTCAATGTCTTCCCGATTACGATGCCGGCCCTGCGCCGCCGCAAGGAGGACATCCCGCATCTGGCGCGCGCTTTCGCCGACCGGTTTGCACTGGAGCAGAAGCTCGATCGCCCGCTTGGTATCAGCAATGATGCTCTAGCCCTGCTGACGGCCTATGACTGGCCGGGCAATATCCGCCAGCTCGAAAACGCGATCTTCCGCGCAGTCGTTCTGTCCGAAGGACCGGAATTGCTCGATACGGATTTTCCGCAGATCGCCGCGCAGCTGCCGGGTTATTTCGCCGTCGAGCATCCGACTTTGGTTGTGGATAATTCGCATGCCTCGTCGGCTGGACTTCTGGCGGCTGAAAGAAGCGAGCGGATCCCTTACGGGGTTGCGCAGGCATCGCCTGCAACTCCTCCGCTTGCTTCCGCCGATGCCTCGGCCGGTACTTCCGACAACGTCATCGTCAGCACGAACACCTTGGGCGATGTAAGAAAACTGGCGGATGTAGAGGAAGAATTGATCCGATTCGCCCTTAAATTCTATCGCGGGCAGATGAGTCAGGTGGCGAGAAAGCTCGGTATCGGGCGCTCAACTCTCTACCGTAAGTTGAAAGACTATGGCATCGACCCGGATGATCCGCAAAAAAGCGCGGCATGAGAAAAAGCTTAACGTTTAGGCAAGCATATTTTGTTACCCGTCGTAAAGCACTTGTTAGTGCATCGTTCACCATGTATGAAGGGGGCGACCATGTGTGGCATTTTTGCCATCGTGTCACCGCAATTGACAGCCATTTGGAACACGATGCGACATTGTCTGTCGGACGGGGATCGAATTGCCGAATTTGAGTGCAAATACCAAGCCTAATAGCTTGAGCTGGCATTCTGCGTGCTCTAACCTATTTAGCAAGGTGGCCAAGGTAGCAGCCATTGGCCTCCTTGCTTTGGCCGTTTCTACTCCTGTTTTCGTCGGTACTCCCTCGCAGGCTGGTGGTGAAACCCGCAGCCTGAAGATCTATTATGTCCACACCGGCGAAAAGGCCGTCATTACCTACAAGCGCAACGGCAGGTTCGATCCGGACGGCCTGGAGAAGCTGAACCGCATCCTGCGCGATTGGCGCAAGAATCAGCCCACCAAGATGAACCCGCGCCTGTTCGATCTGATCTGGGAGGCCTACCGCGAAAGCGGTTCGCACGAATTCATCTATGTGATCTGCGGGTTCCGTTCGCCTGGCACCAACGAGATGCTGCGCACGCGTTCGGCCCACACCGGCGTTGCCAAGAAGAGCCAGCACATGCTCGGCAACGCGATGGATTTCTATCTTCCGGACGTCAAGCTTTCCAAGCTGCGCGAAATCGGCATGAAGCTACAGGTGGGCGGTGTCGGCTATTATCCGACTTCGGGTTCGCCTTTCGTCCATATGGACGTCGGCGGCGTGCGTGCATGGCCGCGCATGGATCGCCAGGATCTCGTCCGCCTCTTCCCGGATGGCAAGACGATGCATATTCCGGCCGACGGCCGGCCGCTGCCGGGTTACCAGCAGGCAGTCGCCGATTATAAGCGCCGCATGTCGTCCGACGATATCCAGATCGCCAGCTCCTCTTCGTCGCGCCGCGGCTTCTTTGCCCGTCTGTTCGGGGGCGGTGGTGCGGATGAGGAAGAGGATAACGCGGATACCGGCACGGCGGCAGCACCGGTGGCTGTCGCTTCGGCTGTTCGCAAAGGCCAGCCCGCTCCAGCCGCCAGCGATGATGGTGACGATGGCGCTGCTCCGGCTCCTGCCCAGGTTCAGGTCGCCAGCGTAAACGCGCCCGTTCCGCAGGTTCGCCCGGCATTCGGTAGTCAGCCTGCCGGCAGCGATGTTGCTTCCGCTCTCGTTTCGCCGTCTCGCAACGCTGCTCAGGATGCGCTTGCCGCCGCCATGCCGGATACGGGAGATCAGCCGCAATATGCCGATCTTCGCTCCTATCATGTGCCGGTGCCGTCCTTGCTTGACCGCCGCTCACCCGGCGATGCCGAAGTGGCATCGGCCGAGGCTGACATGAAAGGCCAGTTGGCTGCCGTTCCGGTGCCGGCGCAGCGTCCGGAATTGGCCGAAAGCCTGCTGGCATCAGCCGATGCGGATCAGGAGGCTGCCGACGACCAAGCCGATGCAGGCGCACTTTCGCCTTCGGTCATTGCGGCTCTGGAGCAGAGCCGTCCGGATCGATCGGATGCCAACAATGCGGTTGCGATGACCCAACCGTCGAACAACGTCGCGTCTAAGGATCAGCTGCCCGCGGCAGACAATGGTCTGGCTGCCGGTAACGATGCGGTGCAGGCAATTGCCTCCGTCCTGCCGCAGCAGAGGCCGACCCAGCAAATGCCGATGCAGGTGGCCGCACTCGCGCCGGTTCGCAGTGAGGTGAAGGCCAGCAGCCGTCGCTTCAACGACGGTTTCGAGCCGACAACGCCGCAGGAACGCCCGATTGCCGCTGGCATTGCGACCAAGGGCGGCCGGCCGAACAAGCAGGATGCCGTCGTGGCCGATTCGGGCCGTGCAACTGTGACAACTGCGCCGACGCTGACGGATAAGATGATCTCGCAATGGGCGATCGCAAAGGCTCGGGTCGAGATCGTGAACCGCCCGGTCAAGGCTCCGCGCTTCGTGAGCCCGACGCTTCGTGCCCAGCCGACTGCCGTTTACACGGATGGCTTCAAGGTACAGACCGCGTCGATCGATCCCGAACGCTTCAGCGGAAGCGCAGTGAATTTCCTTCAGGTTAAGAAATTTAATTCGGTCGAATAGACCAGACAAACCGTCATTGTTTCGGGAGCCCGTTTGGGCTCCTTTTTGATTCGGCAAGATGTGACCTCTTTGCGTTCGCAATCGGTTTCTTGCACTCTCAAGCCCCACACAAATCTGAGCTGACGCATGGTCCTCTGGCGCTGCTGTTGCGTGTGGGTGACATCGCGATGGCTTTCAGGTTCGTGTCAGCTTTTATGCATCCTTCCCCTCATCCGTCTTCAGTTTGGCTTCATTTGGCTTCGTTAGGTCGACGATTTCAGATCTGATGGATACTCATATTTGACCCGAAAGACGGCAATCATCATCGGCAATGGCAAGCTGCAGCGCGACCTTTCCGAGGTCGTGGACAATGCTGAATTCGCAATGCGCTTCAACGAGCCGAAAGCCTCGATCGGGATGAGCGGCTCACGCACGGATATTCTCATGCTTGCAGCTTCCAGCAAGCCGATGCAGCGCCGATTGACGGACCCGGCCTTTCTGACAAGCCCGACTTTCACGGCCGCCAAAGAGGTCGTGCTGGCCTATCATCCCGATATCATCCGCAAATATCACCCCAAGCCCAATCTTCTCTCGCGCCTCAAAGGCAGGAGAAGCGATTGGACGATGCGGACGATCGAATTGGTCGGCGCGGCCGGCAAGGAAATCCGCATCATGCCGCCGCAATTCTACATCGAGGGCTGCGAGGAACTCGGCGTGAGCCAATGCCGCATGCACCAGCTCTTTCCGAGCACCGGCTTCTTCGGCATCCGATATGTGCTGTCACGATTGCCTGCCGACGAGTGGGAGGTGAAGCTGTGCGGTTTCAGCTGGGAAGGGTGGAAACGCCATGCCTGGCTGGACGAGCGCCGCTGGGTTGAAGACAAAATGGCGAGCGGCCGCATCAGCGTGCTCGTTTAGCCTTCCTTCAGTTGTTCAGACCAGTTGAAAACAACCATTTTCAGTTTGGCCTCAGGTTTGCCTAAGCTCGCTTTCATTCAGGGTTGCTAGAGCCTCGCGAAATATGACCTCGAGGTATTCATTCATGCAAGCCCACGAATTCAACCCGTCTTCGGCGATGCCGCTCGAAAGATCTCACACGGGATTCGAGTTCGCTCCTGCGCCCAATTCGGTCGGTACCGTTCTGGACACGCCCGGCCAACCTGTCATTCGTGGCTTCATCATCCATCTCGCTCGCGCCCGCGATCGCATGCCCCAGGTTGAAAGGCTTGTTGCAAAGCTTCCGGTGCAGAGTGAGGTCATTGAGGCAGTCGATGGCCGCGCTCTGAGTTTCGCCGAGATCGACAATGTCTACCGTCCTCGGCTCCAGAAGCCATATTATCCGTTTGCCATGAGCGCGGGCGAGATCGCCTGCTTTCTGTCGCACCGTAAGGCTTGGGCCGCCATCGTCGAGCAGGGCATCGATGCCGGCCTTGTCTTCGAAGACGACGTCGAGATCGACGATGCGTTCCATGCCGCTTTTGCCGCCGCCAAGGCCTGCCTGAAGCCAGGTTCGTTTATTCGCTTCCCGTTTCGCATGGGCAAGGAGCATGGCAGATGTGTTCTGTCCCAGGGAGCGACCAATGTCATTCAGCCGACGCGGATTGGGCTTGGCATGGTGGCACAGCTTGTCAGCCGCGATGCTGCCATCCGCCTACTGGAGGCGACCGCCATTTTCGATCGGCCCGTCGATACCACCGTGCAGATGAGCTGGTTTACCCGCGTGTCGCCGCTTTCGGTCTTGCCCGGCGGTGTGCGTGAAATCTCTCCCGAGCTCGGCGGTAGCACGATCAAAAGCCGCAAGACATTGACGGAAACACTCTCCAGAGAGGTGTTGCGGCCACTCTATCGTGCCAAGATCGCGCTTCGCTCGCGCCGCATCATCTGAGATCATCCATCGTGGCCGTTCCGATCCTCGCATATCATCAGATTGCGGTGCCGCCGTCGCGCAAGGCACCGTTCAGAAGCATGGTCGTCCACCCAGAAGCTTTCCATCGTCAGATGGAATGGCTGAAAAGGCTTGGAATTAAGGGTGTATCGCTGCGCGAGGCAATGCCTTACATCCGCGGCGAGAAGACCGGCAAAGTCGCCGCCATCACCTTCGATGACAGCTATGCCAATGTTTATGAGAATGCCTTGCCCGTGCTGCAGGAGTTCGGCTTTACCGCCACGAATTTCGTCGTGGCAAACCAGATCGGCGGCAGCAATGTCTGGGACGTCCCCCTTGGCGTGGCGCAGGCGCCTTGCATGTCGGTCGAGCAGCTGAAGCGCTGGCACAGTCTGGGGCACGAGGTGGGATCGCACACGCTCGATCACGTCCGCCTGCCGCAATTGCCCATGGAAGAGGCACGCCGTCAGATCACGCATTCGCGCGAGCTGCTCGAAGATTTGCTGGATGAGGGAATCTCGTCCTTCTGCTTCCCCTATGGCGACGAAACACCGCTCGACCGCGTGCTTGCCTATGAAGCCGGTTACAGCGCCGCAACGACGACACGACGCGGTCGGGCGCGATCAAGCGACGATCCCTTCGGCTTGCCGCGCGCCACTATCCGGCGCAACGACAGCTGGCTGCATTTCGTCAGGAAATGTGCCCTCGGATAACGAGTCTCTGTAATCAGGGTGCTACCGTAAAGCTGTAACTGCCGTCGGTCTTATGGCCGGCGGCAGAAAGTACGGCGCCCACGCATCTTAGTCTTCATTTCTGCCTTATCGGCCGCTGCGCCTGCTACTTCTGTTTTTGGGGCGCGGAATTGGCCGTCGGATGAGCACTGCTGTCGCTGAGTATGGCAGCTCCACCGACATGATTCTGTGCTGTCGCCGCCGGCGGCATGAGGGTCCAGGTGAAATAGGCGATCAGACCGCAGACGCCGAGCAGGAAGACGGTGAGGATCGCGGGGATGGACCACTCCTTCGTGAACATCGGTGTTTCCTGACGCGACTTGAAAGAAGCCCGACGTCCGGCTGCCGTCTTATTGAGCTGTGTTGGCACAAGCGCCTCCAATATTACGCGTCGCGGTCGAAAGTGTTGTTGTGAAGGTCGGTTTCCGCACGATCTTCCTCATTATCTGCCTCGATGAAGCACGTACGACATTCGTCATTTGGGCTCAATGCGGCAATTTGGTATGCCCACCATTGTCACCGTTTACAGGCCGCGCCGAGGTCGGCTACAGATGATTGACAGGGCTCGCGCCGGCGGATTGGCGAGCCTCACATCACCAAGTCGCGAGGCTCGGTCACGCTCCGGTGCTTGCGCGAAGGGGAATTGGAATGCCCATCGAATCCTGGAGAGGCGGCGAGGTCGACGTTGCCGTGATCGGCGCCGGCGCAGCCGGCGTAGCTGCAGCCCGGCAGCTGCAATTGCTTCGGCCGGATCTCTCGATCGTCTTGCTCGAAGCCTCCGATCGCGTCGGCGGCCGCGCCCGCTCAATCCATCCGTTCGGCACCGACGCCGCCGCGCTCGATCTTGGCTGCGGCTGGCTGCATGGCGCGCGCACCAATGCCTGGACTGATATTGCCGAGGAAGTAGGCCTGACCGTCGATCGCACGCCTGCGCCCTGGAGCGATGGCGGCCATCGGTTGGAACAGAACGATCCCGATGCAAAAGCCGCCGCTGCCGCCGTCAACGACTTTTTCGGGCGGGTCTATGAGTATGAGGGCGATGCGGACGCCGATCTCTCGGCCATGTTGTCTCCTGATGATCCGTGGAATGAAAGGATTTACGCCGTCGGCGCCTTCATGACCGGGGGAGAGCTCGACAAGTCTTCGGTGATCGATCTTGGCCGCTACGATCCCGGCCCCGGTCCTGACTGGCGCGTGCGACAGGGCTACGGCACCTTGATCGCCACCTACGGTCTGCCGATGCCGACCGTTGTCGGCGCCGAGGTCCGCCGCATCGACCACAGCGGCGCCGGCCATATCGTGCTTTCGACAGGCAAGGGTGAGCTGCGGGCGAAGGCTGTCATCGTCACAGTTTCAACCAATGTGCTTGCGGCCGAACGCATCGCCTTCTGGCCGCCTTTGCCGGAAAAGATCGAGGCGGCGTCCCGCCTGCCGCTCGGCCTGGCAAACAAGCTTTTCCTTCGTGTTGCCGAGCCGGCGATGTTTCCGGAGGACACGCATGTGACGGGATCGCAGCATAGCCGCCGGACGGGCGCCTATCAGCTGAAGCCATTCGGTGCGCCGGTCATCGAGGCCTATTTCGCTGCCGACCTCGCGCTCGATCTGGAGCGCCAGGGCGTCGATGCGATGTTTGATTTTTCGGTGGAGCAGTTAAAGCGCGTCTTCGGTGCCGATGTCGGCAAGACGCTGTCGCCGCTGGCTGCGTCAGCCTGGGCGGGTGAGCCTTTCTTCGGTGGTTCTTATTCCTATGCGACGCCCGGCGCTTCCGACCTGCGCAGCGTCCTTGCCGCTCCTCACAACGAGCACTTGTTCTTCGCCGGAGAAGCCTGTTCGAAGACGCGTTATTCTACCGCGCACGGCGCCTATGAAACCGGCGCGGCTGCCGCCGAAGCCATCGCGAAAACGCTGTGATGGAAGCCCCATGAGACCGATAGCCAGCTTCCAGGCGAGAAATAGCGATTCGCCTCGTAATTTTATGCAAATCGCTCTTAAACTTGCGTGAGAACAGGCGTAAACGCAATCAAATACCACCCGATTTGATTTACACCATCCTTCGGGAGATGGGCGGCGAAGGCCGCAGCAAAAGAAGCATTGGAGGAGCCATGAGCACCGGCGAAACATTAACCTTCGACATCCAGAAAAACCCCAATCCCGCGACGGCGAGCGAGCGGGAAGCGCTGTTGCAGAACCCGGGCTTCGGCCGCATCTTCACCGATCACATGGTAACGATCCGCTACTCGCAGGACCGTGGCTGGCACAGCGCCAAGATCGAGCCGCGCAAGGCGCTTGCTCTCGATCCGGCAACCGTGGTGCTTCATTATGCCCAGGAAATCTTCGAAGGCATGAAGGCCTATCACCTGCCGGATGGCGGGGCCGCCCTTTTCCGCCCGAGCGCCAATGCGCGCCGTTTCCAGAATTCGGCCGAACGGCTGGCGATGCCGCGCTTGCCGGAAGAGCTTTTTGTCGAGTCCGTACGCGAGCTGGTCAAGATCGAGCGCGAATGGATCCCGACCGCGGAAGGGGCATCGCTCTATCTCCGGCCGTTCCTGATCGGCACCGAAGTCGCTCTCGGCACAAAACCGTCGGCAGAATATATCTATTGCGTCATTGCCTCCCCCGTCGCCTCCTTTTTTAAGGGCGGCGGATCGGCCGTCACGCTCTGGGTCTCCGAGAATTTCACCCGCGCCGCGCCGGGCGGCACGGGTGCGGCCAAGTGTGGCGGCAACTACGCCGCAAGTCTTGCCGCATTGGCTGAGGGCCAGCGCGAAGGCTGCGATCAGGTCGTCTTCCTCGATGCCGTCGAAAAGCGCTGGATCGAGGAGCTTGGCGGCATGAACGTCTTCTTCGTCTTCGATGACGGATCGCTGCAGACGCCGCCGCTCACCGGCACGATTCTGCCGGGCATTACCCGCGATTCGCTGATCAAGCTCGGCCGCGACATGGGTTTGACGGTACGCGAAGAGCCCTATTCGATCGAGCAATGGCAGGCGGATGCCGCGAGCGGGCGCCTGCGCGAATCCTTCGCCTGCGGCACGGCGGCTGTCGTGACTCCGATCGGCAAGGTGAAGGGCCGCAAGCACAGCTTCACCATCGGCGACGGCAATGCCGGTGCTACGACGCAGCGCCTGAAGGCAGCGCTGACCGATATTCAGTTCGGCCGCGCGCCCGACAAGAACGAGTGGCTGGACCGCCTGTTCTAAGCGAAGAATGACCGATATTCGGCGGGAGAAGGCATGTGAGCTCTCCCGCCGGCTTCTGACTCAAGAGCGGTTCAGCTTTTCGTGAAATATCTGAACCGCTCGATCTCTTTGTTTCACGCAATTCCGGATGGAAAACCGCTGCGCACTTTTCCTGGAATTGCTCCAGAGTTCGCATAGTCACCCGAACCATCGGAGTTGTTATGATGAGCAACGTCAGCGAGCGTCCCGGCGTCGAGCCGGGCGAGGAGATCGGCTTTGTCGGTCTCGGCGTCATGGGCCAGCCGATGGCCCTCAATCTCGCAAAGGCAGGCACCAGGCTTGTCGTTTGGAACAGATCGCCGGCAGCGGTTGATCCGTTGCGCGAGGCAGGTGCGACGGTCGCCGTAAGTGTAGAAGAGGTGTTCGAACGCACGCGCATCGTCATCCTGATGCTAGTCAACGAAACTGTGCTGGACGAGGTGCTGCGGCGCGGGACACCGGACTTCGCCAAGCTGGTTGCCGGCCATATCGTCGTGTCGATGGGCTCCAATCCGCCCGACTATTCGCGCGCGCTTGCCACCGATATTCTCGCAGCCGGTGGGCGCTATGTCGAAGCCCCGGTTTCGGGCTCGCGGAAGCCTGCCGAGACAGCACAGCTGGTCGCGCTGCTCGGCGGCGATGCGGACACGGTTGTCGAGGTGCGGCCGCTGCTTGCGCCTATGTGCCGCGAAACGATCCTGTGCGGTCCGGTCGGCAATGCGCTGCTGATGAAGCTGACCGTCAACCTCTACCTTTGCACGATGCTGGCGGGTCTCGCCGAAGCCTCGCATTTCGCCGAGCGGAACGGCCTCGATCTCGAAACTTTTCAGGCTGCGATCGATTCCGGCCCGATGGCCAGCGATCTGACGCGCGTGAAAATTCCGAAGCTTGTTGCGCGGGATTTTTCAGTGCAAGCGGCGACAGCCGATGCGTTCAACAGCACGAAACTGATTGTCGAGGCGGCTCGTGCCGTCAGCATGGCATCGCCGGTCCTTGATGTCTGCCGTACTCTTTATGGCGAGAGCGTCGAACTTGGCAACGGCCGGCTCGACATGGTGTCGGTGGTTGCGGCCATCGAGGCCCGCACCGAAGCGCTCAGGCGGAGCTGATAGACCTAAATTTCGTCAAGCTCACGCTTGGGAAGCCGTCTTGCGGCACCTATTTTGCATGGAGACCTGAACAGACATTTCTGAAAGGACGCCGGACATGTCTGCCCCTATGGACAGCAATCTTTTTCAACAACTCGGTTTGAAGCATCCGTTGATCGTCGCGCCGATGGCGGGCGGTCCTTCGTCGGTGGAGCTGGTGGCGGCGGCTTCTGCCGCAGGCTCGCTCGGCGCCATGGGCGGCGCCTATCTAAACGCCGCGGCGATCGAAGCCTTTGCAGCTCAGGTGCGTCAACGGACCGACAGGCCGTTTTCGATCAATCTCTTCATTCCGCACTCAATCCCGGAAGTTGCCACTGATCGGGTCGAGCGCGCGGCTGCGGCGACCGCACGATATCGCCGGGAGTTGGAGCTGCCTTCACCGCAGCTTGTGCCTCCCTATGAAGAGGATTTCGATGCGCAGTTCGAAGCGGTTTTGCGCATCAAGCCGGCTTGTTTCAGTTTCGTCTTCGGCGTGTTGCCGGCCGGCTATGTACGGGAAGCGAAGAAGGCTGGTATTCCGCTGATCGGCACGGCGACGACACTCGACGAGGCGAGGGCGTTGGAAGAGAGCGGCGTGGATGCGGTCGTGCTGCAGGGTTTCGAAGCGGGCGGTCATCGCGGCATTTTCGATGCCAAGGCAGCAGACCCGGAAATCGGGATGCGCGATCTTCTGGTGCAATGCGTCGGCACCATTCGTTTGCCGTTGATCGCAGCCGGCGGCATCATGACCCCCAGCGATATCCGGGCGGCGCTGCAGGCGGGAGCGCGGGCCGTGCAGATGGGCACGGCCTTCCTCACCTGCGTGGAAGCCGGAACCTCGGCACCCTATCGCAGGAAGCTGCTGGAAACGCCGGAGCGAAGGACGCGAACGACGCGCGCCTTTTCGGGCCGCTTTGCGCGAGGGATCGAGAACCGCTTCATGGATGAGATGGATGGAAAACCTGATGCCATTCTTCCCTTTCCGGCGCAAAACAAGTTTACGCGGGACATACGCGCTGCGTCGACGGCGAAGGGATTACCGGATTTCCTGTCTCTCTGGTCGGGAACCGGCAAGGGCGAGCTGTGGCAGGGGAGTGCCGCCGAATTGATCGGTCGTCTTTTCGCCGAGTGATGCGCTCAAAAAGAAAGGAGCCGGCAAGCCGGCTCCTGATCGTTCTGCGAGGCTCAGAAGTCTCGATTATTCCATGCCGAGTGCGGCCATGTAGGTCTGCAGGATGGATTCTTCTTCCAGGCGTTCGTTCGCGTCCTTTTTGCGAAGGCGAATGATGGTGCGGATTGCCTTGGTGTCGTAGCCGCGGCCCTTGGCCTCGCCCATGACATCCTTGATGTCGCTGCCAATCGCGGCCTTTTCTTCTTCGAGGCGCTCGATGCGCTCGATGAATTGACGCAGTTCCGCCGCGGCCACGTTCTCGACGCTGTTCTCTTCCATGCACTTCTCCTAAAGGGTCTCAAAGGGTCGCTTGCAGCCCGTCGCAGATGAGATCGGTCGGTCACCGATAGGGGCACATCGCTTCAGGGCTTGCGCGGGATTTCGAATTCGATCGGGCAGTTGACGTGCCGCGAATGGCGCGCAAGGTCAAGCCGAATTGGTGAAGGGAGCGTTAATCTTTCGGCTTGTTTTGCTCGAAAGCGGCTTTTTGCACAGGAGAGGCTTCTTTCTGGTGCAGGTTCTTCCAATCCTCGTAGGGCATGCCATAGATCACTTCGCGCGACTCGTCCTTGCTGACGGGCAGGCCCGCCTCTTCGGCCGCTTCGCGATACCAGTTCGAGAGGCAGTTGCGGCAGAAGCCGGCGAGGTTCATCAGGTCGATGTTCTGAACGTCGCTGCGTTCGCGCAAATGCGCAACGAGGCGGCGGAAGGCAGCGGCCTCAAGCTCGGTCTCTTGTTCCTTGGTGAGCGTGGTCATCTCTTTCTCCTCAATTCGCTTGCCGGTTCACGCCTCATAGGGGCCGGTGCGCGAAGGGTATCGCCTATATTCATGGAGCGACGGATCGGCATTGATCTCCGCGAAGATCGGCGCCAGGCGATCGGCCCATTCGACAATGCCGGCCTCGTCGCCGATCAGATCCTGCCGGACCTCCAGCAGCGCATGCGCAATGCCCTTCATCATGCAATGGCGGAACATGGTGTCGTTGCGCAGCGCACCGTCATACGGTTCATTGTCTCCGATAACGAGATCGGTATCGGCGCCGAGCTTTGCAAGGAGCGGCACGACGGCACGATCGTCGCTGTCCCAGAGTACGCTTGCATGCCAGGGACGCGGCACACCTTTCCAAGCCGGCGTGAAGGAGTGCATCGAGAAAACCAGGGGTGCCTTGCCCGTTGCCGCGGCCACGGCGGAGATCGTTTCGTCGACCGCTTCATGATAGGGCCGATGGAAGGCTTCTATACGGTAGTTCCATTCTTCATCCGTGATTGGATGATTACCTGGGATGATCGCGCCATCCGATATTTTCATGATGAGCGTCGGGTCGTCTTCGCCGCGGTTCGGATCGATCAGCAGACGGGAAAAGCCGCCAAGCACGCCCGGCACGTCCAGCCGCGCGCAGAGATGACGGCAGAGGCCTTCGATGCCGATGTCGTAGGCGATGTGGCGGGAGAAGGCGGTCTCCGGCAGGCCGAGGCTGCCATAACGCTCGGGCAGGCGCCGCATGGCGTGATCGCCGAGAATGACCATGCCTTTGTCACGATTGCCGGGTATAAATTCAAACGGTCTGAAATCAGTCATGCGGATTGTCGATTATTGAAATTTTCAACTCTTTGTTTGATTGCATGTGCGGATGGAAGGTGCAAGGTTTGCAGCTTCGATCGGATGAGGGGCGGCGCATGGTGCCGCCACCATCCCGTGAAGAAAATATAATCGATTAGAGTTGCGTTGACATTCATGGGATGGCAGCGCAAGAAGACGCAACAACGAATAACCGGGAGCCAATTGGAAGCCGTGTCCAGCCAAGTCGCGCCACGTTTCGTTAAGCGGTCAGGCCCGCTCGCCCGAATCGCCTTCCTCATTCTCGCTGCGGCAGCGCCGTTCTTCTTCATGCCGAATGCGGCCCATGCCGATTTCCGAACGTGCAACGGTACGCAGAATCTTGTCGGCGTTGCGATCGGCTATCGCGCCAAGGACGGCTGGGTGACGGAGGGTTGGTGGCAAATTCCGGCCAATACCTGCGCGACTTTGATCGAGGGGCCGCTTCAATCCCGCTATTATTATCTCTACGCAGAAGATGCGGCCCGCGGCGGCCGCTGGACGGGCGACGTCGAAATGTGCGTGGCGGAAAATGAATTCAAAATCCCAGGTGTCAAGGATTGCTACGCTCGTGGCTATCAGAAGATGGGATTCAAGGAATACGACACCGGGCGCCAGGCGAGCTGGATGGTTCAGCTTTCCGAGCCCTCGGGCAGCCAAGAAAGCCAGAATTGATGAGACGAAACCGAAAAGTCAAAATCCTCGCAACGCTCGGTCCGGCTTCCTCTTCGGAGGAAATGATCCAGAAGCTTCACGAGGCCGGCGCGGACCTGTTCCGCATCAACATGAGCCACGCCAGCCATGATGTGATGCGCACGCTGATCCAGCGCATTCGCGCCGTCGAAGCTCGCTGTGGTCGGCCGATCGGCATTCTCGCTGACTTGCAGGGTCCCAAGCTGCGCGTTGGCAAGTTTGCTGACACCAAGGTCGATCTTAAGCCCGGTCAGACTTTCACGCTCGACAATCAGGATATCCCCGGCGACAACACGCGTGTCTACCTGCCGCATCCGGAAATCCTGGAATCGGTTCAACCCGGCCACCGCCTGCTGATTGATGACGGCAAGCTGGCGCTGCGTGCCGAAAAGTGCGACGGCAAGAGCATCGTCACGACTGTCATTTCGGGCACCAAGATTTCCGACCGCAAGGGCGTCAGCCTGCCCGATACCCTGCTCGGCGTCGGCGCGCTGACCGACAAGGACCGCGCCGACCTCGACGCCGTTCTCGCGACCAATGAAGTCGACTGGGTCGCGCTCTCCTTCATCCAGCGCCCGGAAGACCTGACGGAAGTTCGCAAGATCTCGCACGGCCGCGTTGGGCTGATGTCGAAGATCGAGAAGCCGCAGGCTGTCGAGCGCATCGAGGAAATCATCGAGCTTTCCGACGCACTGATGGTGGCCCGTGGCGACCTCGGCGTTGAAATGCCGCTGGAAGCCGTTCCGGGTATCCAGAAGCAGCTGATCCGCGCCTGCCGCCGCTCCGGCAAGCCGGTGGTCGTCGCCACGCAGATGCTGGAATCGATGATCTCCGCGCCGGTCCCGACCCGCGCCGAAGTCTCCGACGTCGCGACCGCCGTTTTCGAAGGCGCCGATGCCGTTATGCTCTCGGCCGAATCCGCGTCCGGTGACTATCCGGTCGAAGCCGTTTCCATGATGGCCTCGATTGCCGGCACCATCGAGCGCGAGCCGCATTATCCTGGCATTATCTATGCCCAGCGCGCTTTGCCTGAGGCAACTGGCGCCGACGCGATCTCGCTCGCTGCCCGCCAGATCGCCGAGACGCTAAAGCTCGCCGCCATCGTCTGCTACACGTCCTCCGGTACGACCGGCCTTCGCGCCTCGCGCGAGCGTCCGCAGGTTCCGATCCTGGCGCTTTCGCCGATCATCCAGACGGCACGCCGTCTGTCCGTCGTCTGGGGCATGCATTGCGTCGTCACGCACGATGCGACCGACCTCGACGACATGGTCAACAATGCCTGCCGTATCGTCGCCGAAGAAGGCTTCGGCAAGCCGGGCGACCGCATCATCATTTCGGCCGGTGTGCCGCTCGGCACGCCGGGCGCCACCAACATGTTGCGCATTGCCTATATCGGTTCGGACGGCCAGTCGGGCGTGTGATTGCCGACATCCGATTGCGGCAGCACCTCAAACATCCGAAACCCGCTGTCGAAAGACGGCGGGTTTTTTCTTGAAGCCGAAGCGCCTGCAATCTCCAAGCAGGCGGATTGAGAAGGAAATATGCCAATGAAAGTCGGATTTATCGGATTGGGCCAGATGGGCAGCGCCATGGCCACTAATCTCATCAAGGCCGGGCATGACGTGACCGTCTACAATCGTTCGCGCGACAAGGCCGAGGCTCTGGCCGCCGAGGGCGCCAAGGTTGCGGCGACCGTGGCGGAAGCGTGCGGCGGCGAGGCTGTCTTCACCATGCTCGCGCATGACGATGCGCTGTCGGCGGTCGTCCATGGCGATGGCGGCGTTCTGGCAAGCCTTGGCAAGGGTGCAGTTCACATTTCCGCCAGCACGATCAGCGTCGCCATGTCGGAAAGGCTGACGAGGGAACATGCCGCGGCAGGTCAGCACTTCGTGGCAGCGCCCGTCTTCGGCCGCCCGGAAGCGGCGGCTGCGGCAAAGCTCTTCGTTGCAGCCGCGGGTGCGCCTGATGCGATTCAAACGGTCACGCCGCTTTTCGACGCCATCGGTCAGCGCACCTTCGTCCTCGGCGAGGAGCCGAAGGCGGCCAATCTCGTCAAACTCAGCGGCAATTTCCTCATCGCTTCGGTCATCGAGTCGCTGGGCGAGGCCATGGCGTTGGTCGAAAAGGGTGGTGTCGACCGGCATGCCTATCTCGATCTCTTGACCTCGACGCTGTTCAACGCGCCTGTTTACAAGACCTATGGCGGGCTAATTGCGGATCGCAAGTTCAAGCCGGCGGGTTTCACCGCGCCGCTCGGTCAAAAGGATATTCGGCTGGCTTTGGCTGCCGGTGAGGCGCTGAACGTGCCGCTGCCGCTGGCGAGCCTGCTGCGTGATCGGTTCCTCAACCTGCTGGCGCATGGCGGAGAGGAACTGGACTGGTCGGCGATTGGCGCGCTGGCGGCGAAAGATGCGGGTTTGGTGGAGTAAATCGAGGCGTCCCATCCACACTCGATTTTGCGGAGAGAGGTAGGAATATCAGAGGTGCGGCAGCCGGAAGCAAGCAAACACTTGCTAACCACCACACCACATGCAATCTTCCTCTCTTCCAGAGGAGGGACATCATGCATCTCACCACGCTGCTCGCCTTTGCCGCCGTCTCCTTTATCGGTATCGCGACGCCAGGGCCGACTGTGCTTCTGGCGCTGACCAATGGCTCGCGCTTCGGCATCAGGCGCGCCTTGCCCGGCATGGTGGGAGCCGTTCTTTCCGACGCGGTGCTAATCAGTGCCGTCGCCATCGGCCTCGGCGCCTTGCTGGCTGCCTCCGAATTCTGGTTTTCGGCTCTGAAATGGGTGGGTGCGGCCTATCTCGCCTTTCTCGGTATCATGATGCTGCGCTCGAAGGGGAGCATCGACGGCGCATTGCAGGCGAGTGCGAGCCAATCTAAGGGAACCGCTTTCTCCATTGGGCTGAAGAGCTTCCTGGTCGCCGTGACCAATCCGAAGGGCTATCTCTTCTTCTCGGCGTTCCTGCCGCAGTTCATCGACCCTTCGGCGCCGCAGATGCAGCAATATATCGTGCTCGGCGCGATCTTCGCCGCGCTCGATTTCATGATCATGCTCGGCTATGCGGTGTTCGGCTCTCATGCCGTCCGCGTCCTGAAGTCGGAAGGGGCGAAATGGCTTGAGCGCGCCTGCGGCGGCGCGCTTTTGGCTCTTGCCGGCTCGCTGGCGCTCTATCGTCGCGCCGTCAACTGAGGACTAGTGGCGGCTCAACGCCGCCTCGAAAACATCCTGATCGACATTGCCGCCAGAGGTGACGGCGATCACCGTATCACCGTCGATGCCCTTGCCGTGGAAAAGCGCTGCTGCAAGCGCGACGGCGCCGCCTGGTTCCACGACGATCTTCAGGCGGGTGAAGGCGAGGGCCATGGCCTTTTGCGCCTCTTCATCCGTCACGACGAGGCCGGGGCCGCAGAGGCGCTTCAGGATCGGAAAAGTAATGTTGCCCGGCTGCGGCGTGATGATGGCGTCGCAGATCGAGCCTTGCAGCGCGGCGTTGTGCTCGATCTTGCCCGAGGCGAGTGAACGGGTGGTATCATCGAAATTTTCGGGCTCGCATGGGCGCGCCTTCAGGCCCGGAGCGCGGGATTCGAGCGCCAGTGCGATTCCCGAGGTCAGGCCACCGCCACCGCAGGGGACCAGCACGTCGGCAGTTTCGATGCCTTCCTCGGCAGCCTGCTCTGCGATCTCCAGCCCGGTTGTTCCCTGGCCGGCGATCACCTGCGGCTCGTCGAAGGGCTTGATGAGCGTCAGGCCTCGCTCCTTGGAAATACGGGCACCGATCTCGTCGCGATCTTCCTTGATGCGGTCATAGAGCACGACCTCGGCGCCGAAGGCGCGGGTGTTGGCGATCTTCAGCTTCGGGGCGTCGGTTGGCATGATGATGACAGCCGGAACGCCGTGCAGCTTTGCAGCCAGCGCCACGCCCTGTGCGTGGTTGCCGGAGGAGAAGGCGATAACGCCTCTGGCGCGCACGGTTGGCTCCAGCGCCGAAACAGCCGACCAGCCGCCGCGGAACTTGAAGGAACCGGAATGCTGCAGGCATTCCGCCTTCACGAACAGGCGGCGTCCGGCAATCTCATCGAGAAAGGGCGAGGAGAGCAGCGGCGTGCGGCGCGCCCGGCCGCCGAGGCGAGCGCGGGCGGCTTCGATCATTGCGATATCGACCATGGGGGATCACTCTTCGGATTCAGAAAGACTTTCCATCCATAAAGCTCCGGCCTTTCCTTTAAAACAAGGAGATTGTCTCCATGACACTTCAGGCGACGCCAGGCAGCGAAAGATGTCCGACATTGTAGGCTTGGACCCCGGATAGGCCCGGGTCTTTCGGCGGCTCGGCCAGCAGGCGGAAGCGCACCAGCGTCCAGTGGGTCGGCTCGAAGGCGGCGACCGAGGCGAGGGCTTCACCGTTCGATATGGCCTGCGCTGCTGCCTCAGTCTCGTTTGCGCGGAGTTCGGCAAGCGATGTTTCGGCGTCGATCGCGACCACCTCGCGCGTTGCGAACTTGGCGCTGCGAATATCCGCAGATGTCTCGGTGTGCCATGCGATCCAGGTATCGACCTGAGGGCGGCCGAAGTTCTCGGTCAGGGCTGAGAAGCCTGGGCCAGAGACGAAGTCGCTCAGTCCTTCTTCTTGCTGCCAAACATAGAAGGGCGAGTAGAAGTTCTGTCGGCTCCCCGTGACGGCATCGCCCTTTCTCGCCGTCAGGTAGGCCTTGAACTTCAGGCCCGGGAGATTGTCGAGCAGGGGACCTTTTTCACGGATACGGTGATCGATGATCGCCATGTCGTAATCCGCGGGTAGGGGGAAGTTATATTGCATGGCGATCATCGGTCATTCCTCCAGCCAGGTTACGGCGCTTCCATCTTGCGCCGCCTGGATGCTGATATAGGAGAAGGCATTTTCCGGCGCCGCACCGTGGCGATGGCGTTCGTTCGGCGCGAAGCTGATGCAGTCGCCGGCGCGCAGTTCCTCGGCCGGGCCGCCGAAGCGTTCTGCAAGTCCGACGCCGGACAGAACATAGAGGATCTGCCCATGCGGATGCGTGTGCCAACGCGTCATCACGCCGGGCTCGAGCGCGCAGCGCATGGCGGTGAGCCCGCCGTTTTCAGCGTTCTCCACAAGGGACTCCACCAGGAAAGAGGCGGTAGCGATGCCCTCGGGCGATGCGCGCATATTCGTGCCGGCGCGATGTATGGTCGGCGATTGGGTTGATGTGGTCTGCGGCATGGCTCTCAGACCTGTTCGATCATTTGCGCGCGACCATCGGAGAAGGACCAATCCTCGCGCGTCGCAGTCGTGATGGTGATCATGATGTCCTCGGGGCGAACGCCTGGTGCATCGGCAAGCAGTTCGGCGACCCGGCGATAGAAGGCTTTCTTGACCTCGGTGCTGCGCGGCTTGCCGATGGTGACGTCGAAGAAGACGTAATCGTCCGAACGCGGAGTGCTGGCGAAATAGGTGCGATCGAAGATGAGCTCATGCGGCTCCAGCTGGTGAATGGACTGGAAGCGATCGGTCGGCGGCACCTCGAAGGCTTCGATCAGAGCGCGGTGGAAATTATCCGAAAGTGCCTTGAGATATTCAGGCGACTTGCCGCGCAGAAGGGTGATGCGGGTGAATGGCATGGGATTGCTCCTGTTTCCGTGTCACTTGACGAGCATAGAATGCCAGTGGATAATCATCCTGAAAATCAGATAATTATGGATGTATAGTCCCAAAAATATGGATGATTATCGATGCGAAAAATCATCTTCGATCTCGATGTGCTGCGCAGCTTCGTCACTGGCATGGATCTCGGCAGCTATGCCAAGGCGGCAGACCGGCTCGGGCGTTCCACCTCGGCGATCAGTGCCCAGCTGAAAAAGCTGGAGGAGCAGGCGGGCACGCCGATCTTCCGCAAGGCGGGCCGGGGACTGGCGCTGACGGAGGCCGGCGAGACGATGCTTGGCTATGCACGGCGGCTGCTGGATCTGAACGACGAGGCCGCCACGGCGCTGCATGGGACCGAGCTTGAAGGCTGGGTGCGCCTGGGGCTGCAAGAGGATTTCGGCGAGACGCTGCTGCCGGACGTATTGGGCCGCTTCGCCCGTGCACATCCCAAGGTGCGTATCGAGGCGCGTGTCGTGCGCAACGCGGAACTTGTGGAGCGGGTGACGTCAGGCAAGCTCGATCTGGCGCTTGCCTGGAGCGATGGTTTCCGCACGGCTTATACGGACCGTATAGCTGAAGTCCCGCTCTGCTGGGTCGGCCCGGCCGGTGGCGACATGCAATGGCACGCCGATGGCGGCGAGGCCATGCCGCTCGCCTCGCTTGAGGCGCCTTGTTTGCTGCGCAACATCGCCACGAAGACGCTCGATCGCGCCGGCATTGGCTGGCGAATATCCTTTGTCAGCCCGAGCCTCGGCGGGCTTTGGGCTGCGACGGCGGCAGGTCTTGGCCTGACGCTGCGCACGCCGCTCGGCCTGCCGCCAAAGGTACGGCAATTGACGCCGGGAGAGGTGGGCTTGCCGGCTTTGCCGACGCTCGATCTCGTGCTCCATCGTGCCGAGGCGGAAGGGAGCCCGGCAACGGAGCGCTTGGCGTCGATCATGCTGCAGGCGGTGCGGCAGACCATCGAGGCGGTGCCGCAGAGCCGCATATTCGAGGATGTGTCTGGTCAGGATGTCGTCATGGCCTGAGAAGAGGGCTGTCGCGTGGAAACTTCGCTGCCGAGGTCGCTGATGCGGATTTCCGCCTGTGCGGCAAGCACTTGCAGATCGCGCGGCTGGCCTGCCAGCCGTTCCATGGCGGCGATTGCGACGTCCGTCGTGACATAATCCGGCTTGTGGCCAAGATTGCGGATGGTGACGAGTTCGGCGCCAGGGATATCCCGGGCAAGGCCGCGCGAATGCAATTCCTCGAGCACGATATCGTCACTGTCGCCGGTGATGATGACCGTAGGCGCCTTGATCTCGCTATAGCGCGGCGCATGGGCCGAGACATAGGCAAAGAGATTGACCACGTCGATCGCATTGTTGCGAAAGGTTTGCGGCCGCAGCACCAGCTCCGGTGCCGTCTTCATTATATAATCCGCCGGCCGTTCGTTGGGGCGGAAGATGCTGAGCGTGCCGCTTTCCACTCGACGTAAGCCGAGTGGAATGACAAGGATTTGAGTAAAAAGCCAGCCCAGAACGGGCAGGGCGGCGAGCGTATAATACCAGTCGATGCCACCGGGCCAAGGATGGGTGGCTGGCGCCAGAAACAGTAGTCCCTTCGTCTTTTCGGGGTGCCGCATGCCGAAGGCGGTTGCGATCGCACCACCGAAGGAGTGACCGACGATGATGGCGCTCTTGATGCCGCGCTTGTCCATCAGCTTCGCGATCGCATCGGCTTGGCCGGAGGGCACCGCGTTTTCGGCCGGCCCGCGTTCGGAATAGCCGTGACCGGGGCGGTCGACGAACAGCATTTCGGCGCGGCCAGATAAAGGTGCCGCAAAGGCCTCGAACTGGTCGCGCAGATTGCCGCTGGCCCCATGGATAAAGACCAGAGCCGGCAGATCAGCCGTTGCCGGGCGCGGCAAATGGACCGCGTTGAGGCGGTAGCCGCCAATATCGGTAAGTTCGCCAATATTGGGATAGGCCTGCTCGATGGCGCGGGTCTTGTAGGCGGAAAAGCCCGCGGCGAGAACGATAAGGAGAATGATGACGATGAACAGAGAATCGATCATTGCGGCACGGATCAAATATCTTAAGGCGCTAATCTAGCGCGATATGGCTGCTTTTCATCCCTCCAAATGCGATTTCCGCCGGGAAACCGGGGCGGAAAATCAGGTGCGGCTGCCGGCAATCTTTTCCGAGAGCTTGTCCGCTTCCTCCTGGGCCGATCGATTCGCAGGATAGACTTCGAGAAAGCGCTGCCAGGCCTTAAGGGCGAGAGCATCGTTGCCGCGTTCGGTCAGCATCGCCGCCATGCCGGCCAGCGCTCCGAAATGGCGCGGCTCGATGCGCAGCACCTGATTGATGTCTTCCATCGACTTGCGATAGTCGCCGATCGCGAAATTGAGCGTGGCGCGTCGGTTCCAGCCTTCGACATAGTCAGGCTTCAGCGAGATCACCTGATCGAGATAATCCATCGCGGCGGCATTGCGCTTGTCCTGAATGGCCTTGTCGGCCCATTGCATCAGGAGATTGATGGTGGCGCTGCCGGAATCGGCGAACTGGGCATTGATCTGGTCCGCAATCAGGCTTGCCTGGTCGGGATCGCGCTGCCGCCTCAGCGCCATGAACAGATTGTCGAGCTGCTGCTTGGACGACAGGGTGCCGGAGGAATTGCCCTGATGCTGCTTTTCCACAGGGTTTGGTTCATCAGCCGGCGCCGCATGGGGTGCAGAGGCAGTCAGAGCAAACAGAATCGGCAGGGCTAGATATGACAAAGCAAAAACGCGCATGGCGGGCATAGTAGCCCGCCAATGTCGAAGATCAAAACAAATTTGATGCGATCAACTAAAACTGAGGCCCGATCCATGGGACCGGAGCCGCGCGCTGTATCAGCCCTGGCGAGCCTTGTAGCGCGGGTTCAGCTTGTTGATGATGTAGATGCGGCCCTTGCGGCGGACGAGACGGTTGTCACGGTGGCGCGCCTTGAGCGACTTGAGCGAATTCTTGATCTTCATTTTTCTGATCCGCGATCTCTGAGGGGGAATGTCACATTCGCCCGGGTCTTTAACAATCAAAAGCGCGCTCAGGGCGCGCTCTTTAGGGTGGGGAGCAAATAACCTGTCGGCCGTGCGCTGTCAACCATGTCAGGGCTTTTTCCCGCTGATCTCAGCGCAGAAGCTGTGTAACATGCCCCATCTTGCGGCCCGGCCGGGCTTCGGTCTTGCCATAGAGATGCACCAGCGTGTCGTCAAGGCGCAGCCATTCCGGCAGTGCCAGGATGTCGTCGCCGATCAGATTCGTCATGACGCAGTCCGAATGACGATCGGGATTTCCGAGCGGCAGGCCGGCGACGGCGCGGATATGCTGCTCGAATTGCGAGATGACGCAGGCGGCCTCCGTCCAGTGGCCGGAATTGTGGACGCGCGGCGCCATTTCGTTGGCGATCAGACTGCCATCGGCAAGCACGAAGAACTCGATGCCGATGACGCCGACATAGCCGAGCGCCGTCAATATCTTCTCCGCAGCATCGCGAGCGGCGTTCGCCGTCTCTTGCGAAATGCTCGCCGGCAGCGTGGAGGTGTGGAGAATGCCGTTGCGATGGACGTTCTCTGCCGGATCGTAGCAGGCGACCTTTCCGTCGCTGCCGCGGGCGGCGATGATGGAAACCTCGCGCTCGAAGGATACGAAGCTTTCCAGAATCAACGGAACGCTGCCCAAGGCCGCGTAGCCGCCTTCGGGGCTGTCGGCGGCGGAGCGATAGACGCGCTGGCCTTTGCCGTCATAGCCGAGGCGGCGCGTCTTCAGCACGCCCTGACCGCCGAAATCCGCTAGCGCCTTTTCCAGATCCTCTTGGCTGTCGACGGCATGGAAGCGGGCCGTCGGAATGCCGCAGCCGTTGATGAAGCTCTTTTCGGTCAGTCGGTCCTGCGCCATTTCAAGCGCCTTGGGCGGCGGATAGACCGTTACCTGCAAGGCAAGATCCTCGGCGGCGGTTACGGGCACGTTTTCGAACTCATAGGTCACGACATCGCAGCGCTTCGCCAGCTCGGCAAGGGCGGCCGCATCGTCATAGGCGGCTGTGATCTGTTCGTTGGCAACGTGGGCTGCCGGACAGTCGGCTTGGGGCTCGAGGACGACGGTGCGAAAATTCAGGCGCGCAGCCGCCATGGCCAGCATGCGGCCGAGCTGGCCGCCGCCGATGATACCAATTGTCTTCGCGTTCATAGGTCGTCCATCGGATATTCGGCAACGGCGGCGCTCTGGCGCGTGCGCCATTCGTCGAGCCGGTCGGCAATCTCTTCGTCGCCGAGCGCCAGGACGGCGGCAGCGAGAAGGGCGGCATTGACCGCGCCGGCCTTACCGATCGCGAGCGTGCCGACGGGAATGCCGGCCGGCATCTGCACGATCGAAAGAAGGCTGTCCTGACCGGAGAGCGCGCGTGACTGAACCGGCACGCCGAAGACCGGAAGAGGCGTCATAGAAGCCGCCATGCCCGGCAGATGCGCTGCGCCGCCGGCGCCCGCGATAATGACCTTGAAACCCTCGTCCCTCGCGCCCTTGGCGAAGCTCACCAGCCTGTCCGGCGTACGATGCGCGGAAATGATGCGCGCATCATAGGTAATCTCAAGCGCTTCCAGGGTGTCCGCAGCATTCTTCATGGTCTCCCAGTCAGACTGGCTTCCCATGATGATGGCGACAGGCGGTCTTTCGGTCAGCATCGTTGCGTTGTGCTCCTCAGGCGATGATGTCGGGGATGATCTGGTCTTCCAGCTTGGTCAGCTTGTCCTTGATGACGAGCTTCTTCTTTTTCATGCGCTGGATACGAAGGGCATCGCAGCCCGTCTCGATCATGGCATTGATTGCGGCATCATAATCCTCGTGTTCCTGGCGCAGCCGCGCCACGATCAGCCTGATTTCCGCCTGTTCCTGATCGGCCATGTTCATTTCCCCAGCATATCGCGGAATCGCATTCATTCCGCCTCCTGAATTCCGCAAGCTCCTATCACCAAATGGCGATAACGGGAAGTTATCCTTCATCACGAATTTGCCGCCTACAGGCCACGTTTTCGCCTTCGACAAAGGCTCGATCTTATGGCACAGTGAGAAGGTTGACACCTAGAGCCTTGGCGAATGGATGGTCAGGGCTCTTCAGAGGAAGGAAGGGTCATATGACTGTTCAAGCACATCTTGAATCGCTCGAAAAGAAACATGTCGCGCTCGAGGAGGCGCTGCATGCGGCAATCTCATCTCCCTCTAGCAATGATACGGAAATAGCCGACATCAAACGCAGGAAACTGCGCGTCAAGGACGAAATCCAGCGTCTGCGTTCCTCCGTTCACTGAGGCAACGTTCCAAAGTTCAAAAAGCCATCGATCTTGGGGCAAGAGAGGCAGATCGAAAGGTCTTGAGGCAAATTCCCAGTCAGGATCGATGAGCATTTCCGTCAAAAACGGATGCGCCAGCTTCGTAGCGTTAGGGGTAGAGGTTGGCGCAATTTTCCCATCTTATGCAAAAAATGCCGTCGTTGGCGACTCTCGGCTCGTTGTGGTCGCGGCACTCGCTCATCCGGAGGTCATGTCGTTTCGACCGCGGACTTAACTCGAAGAGCCGCTTTGCGCGTCGTCATAGCTGACGCTATCAGCTACCAAATTCCGCAAATTTCCAAGTATAATGAAAGCGGAAAAGCCGTTTCAGGACCAGAATTGATCCAGCCATAGATTCAACTTGTCGAAACCGCGGCTGTTGACCGCATAAATGCGCTTCGTGCCTTCATTGGTGACGGAAACGAGGTTGCTGTCGAGCAGCGCCTTGAGATGCTGCGAGACGGCCGGGCGGCTGATTGGCAGGCCCTGCGCCAGTTCGTTGACCGTCTTGGGTGCGCGGCGCAATTCCTCCAGCAGATGACGCCGGTTCGGGTCCGCGATGGCTGCGAAAGGATCCATGGTCGACATGGCGGAAAGCTACGTCAAACGCCCAAGGGCGGCAAGTTAATTGTGCGCTGCATGATATATTGTGCGAATGGCCGCTCGCGGAGGTGGCGTGCCCGATGTCCTTCATCGCGAACTGCCCGTTTCGGCCGCTGCCCCTTGTCAGAGAGAGCTAACGGATTTACTCACGATTATCGAACCGGTGCGCCATCGCTGACGATGGAGGCCGAAACCATGGAAGCTCGCATGACCGTGCCCGAAGATCGTTGCCGCCTCGTACTCATCGTTCCCGACATTGCCGATATCGAGCAGCGGGCGACGGCAGTGGCCGATGCCCTGAGGGGTGGGGACGTCGCTTCGGTGATCATTCCTCAATATGGTCTTGATGACGGTACCTTCCAGAAACATGCGGAAAAGCTCGTGCCGGTCATTCAGGCCGCGGGTGCGGCAGCGCTCGTCGCCGGTGACAGCCGCGTGGCAGGGCGTGCCAAGGCCGACGGGCTGCACATTGCCGGCAATATTACCGAGCTTACGGAAGCCGTCGAAAAATTCGTGCCGAAGCTGATCGTCGGTGGCGGCAGCGCGGCCGATAGGCACAGCGCACTGGAGGTCGGCGAGCTCAGGCCGGACTATATCTTCTTCGGCAAGCTCGATGGCGACATCAAGCCCGAGGCGCATCCGAAAAATCTGGCGCTCGGCGAATGGTGGGCTTCGATGATCGAAATTCCCTGTATCGTCATGGGCGGCACCGATCCGAAGTCGGCGCTGGAGGTGGCGCTCACCGGCGCCGAGTTCGTGGCGCTGCACAAGGCGGTCTTTGCCGATCCCGCCGCCGCCCCGTCCATCGTTGCGGAAGTGAATGCGCTTCTGGACGAAAAAGCGCCACGGTTTGAGGATTGATAGCGATTCATGTCGTCAGCGCCTCGATTCCGCCATCGATCCTTCCTTGCCGTGCTGGCAGCCGGGCTTGCAGCATTCCCGTTGCTGGCCGCGGCGCAATCCGGCAATGACAGTACGTCCCTGCCGGGTGTTTCGCAGCCGGCGGAGAAGGGCGCGCGACCGGAAGACAATGCGCAATCCGATGACGACACAACCGTGCCGGATGCACCGCAGCACAACGATAATGTCATGACCCGGCCCCTGGGCGCCGATGCCGGCACTTTCAAGACTGAAAAGATTCAGCCGGGCGCAGAGCCGAAAGCCGATAGCGACATCAAGCCATCCCAGGGCGTTGGCGTTTTCGAGCGCATGGGGGCAAATTTGCCGGACCTGCCGCCGGAAAAGCCTTTCACCGGCAAGGTGGATGATGCCTATGGTGCCTTCCAACGCGGCTATTACCTGACAGCTTTTCAGAAAGCATTGCCGCGGGCGCAGCTCGGCGATCCGGCCGCACAGACCTTGATCGCGGAGCTGATGGCACAGGGCCTGGGCGTCAAGCGCGATACGAAGGACGCCGCCTTCTGGTACAGCAAGGCGGCCGAGGGCGGTGATCCCACGGCGATGTTCAAATACGCGCTGATCCTGATGGAGGGCCGCGAAGTGCCCCGCGATCAGAAGAAGGCCGATGAATGGATGAAGAAGGCGGCCGATGCGGGTCAGCCTTCGGCGGAATTCAATGTCGCCCAGATGCTGACGGCCGAAAATCCAGGCCCGAAGGGTCTGCAGATGGCGCTTCCCTATTATGAAAAGTCTGCGCAGCAGGGCATTGCCGACGCGCAGTATGCCGTTTCGCAGCTCTATCTGAACCTTCCCGATCTGCCGCCGGAAAAGAAGGCGCGCGCACGCGAGTGGCTGTCGCGTGCCGCCAATGCCGGCTTCGATACTGCACAGCTCGACATGGGCATCTGGCTGATCAACGGCACCGGCGGCGCGCAGGACCTCGAAAACGGCTTTAACTGGATGCGGGTCGCAGCCTATCGCGGCAACGTCGTCGCGCAAAACAAATTGGCGCATCTTTATATCAACGCCATCGGCACGAAGCAGGATCCGGTGGCTGCCGCCACCTGGTATGTCATTTCGCGTCGTGCCGGCCTGAAAGACCCCGAGCTTGAGGATTTCTATCAAGGGATCGAGGACTACCAGCAGAAGGCGGCCATCGACGCAGCCAACAAGTATCGGCGCGCGCGATAATAAAGGTGTCGGATTGAGCCTTGGCGGAGCTGATCTGAAGTCAGTTTGCGTCTGCCACAGCCTCACCACTTGAAATTCCCGCGATTTTATGGTCTTGAGGCCGCCAATCTTTATTTCCGCTGACGCTCCTGCTCCGTCGGTGCCTGCTTTCGGGCCCGGTCAGCGCTTTCTGCATTATCCAAGGAACCCCGATGGCCCGTTCTGCTCTTCTCAATGTCATGGTTCAGGCTGCCCTCAAGGCAGGCAAGTCGCTCAGCCGCGATTTCGGCGAAGTGCAGAACCTGCAGGTGTCGGTGAAGGGACCGGGCGATTTCGTCAGCCAGGCGGACCTGAAGGCGCAGAAGATCATCCGCGACGAGCTGTTGAAGGCCCGCCCGACCTACGGTTTCCTCGGCGAGGAAGGCGAAGAGGTCAAGGGCACGGATGGCGCCCATCGCTGGATCGTCGATCCGCTCGACGGCACCACCAATTTCCTGCACGGCATTCCGCTGTTTGCGGTCTCGATCGCGCTTGAGCGCAACGACGAGATCGTTGCCGGCGTCATCTTCAATCCGGCCACCGACGAACTCTATACGACCGAGCGCGGTGGTGGCGCATTCCTCAATGACCGCCGCCTGCGCGTGGCTTCGCGCCGCGTATTGTCGGACAGCGTCATCGGCTGCGGCGTTCCGCATCTCGGCCGGGGCAATCACGGCAAGTTCCTCGTCGAGCTGCGCCATGTCATGGGCGAGGTCGCCGGTGTCCGCCGTCTCGGTTCCGCATCGCTCGATCTTGCCTATGTGGCCGCGGGTCGCTTCGACGGCTTCTGGGAAACCGGCCTGTCTTCCTGGGATATCGCAGCCGGCATTCTGCTGATCCGCGAAGCCGGCGGCTTCGTATCGGATTTCCACGGCGGTACCGAGATGTTCGCAACGAAATCGATCATTTGTGGCAACGAGCTTATCCAGAAGGCGCTCGCCGAAGTTGTCAAGCGGCCGGTCCCGACGAAATAAGTCATCCCCCATTCGCCTTTTCGAGGGATAAAACGGTCTGTTGCCAACGGGCTGTTTTGTGCTTTCCGTCTCTTCAATTCGGCACAATGTTGCTCTAGTCTCGCCTGCGGAAAATGCGGTGGCGGAGCGTGCAATGGAAAATGTGAAATTGGCGGATCTGGGATCGACCGACAATGTGTCGGGCAGCTACGCCTATAAGCTCTCGAGCCCGATGGCCTTTTTCTGGACGATGGTGCTTTTCCTCGTCATCGTCGGCTTTATCGTGGCTATCCTTTTCCGTCAGGCTCAGGTCGCGTTCCTGCACAATCCCGGCCTCAACGGCCTGATCGTCGGTGTGCTGGTCGTCGGCATTCTGCTGGTATTCAACCATGTGCTGATGCTGAGACCTGAGGTTCGCTGGTTCAATCACTTCCGCGCAGTCGGCAATGCGGACAAGGTCGGTCGTAACCCGCGGCTGCTGGCGCCGATGCGGGCGCTGCTCGGCAATCGCCGTGCGATGCAGCTTTCCACGGCGACGCTGCGCTCGATCCTCGACTCGATCGCCACACGCCTCGACGAATCGCGGGACACCTCACGCTATCTTATCGGCCTCCTCGTCTTTCTCGGCCTGCTCGGCACATTCTGGGGTCTGATCGGTACGATCGGCTCGATCAATGACGTCATTCAGGGCCTCGACGCGGGCACCGGCGACTCAGGTGACATTCTGAGCGCCTTGAAATCGGGTCTTTCCGGCCCGCTTGTGGGTATGGGCACGGCCTTCTCCTCCTCTCTGCTCGGCCTTTCCGGCTCACTAATCCTCGGCTTCCTCGATCTCCAGGCCGGCCGTGCTCAGAACCGTTTCTACACCGAGCTCGAGAACTGGCTTTCCTCGGTCACGGATGTCGGTTCCGATATCACGCCGGTCATCGAAAATGCCGCCGGCGCCTCCTCCGAGGATGTACGTGCGCTTTCCGACTATCTGCGCAAGATCGCCGAGGAGGGTGGTGGTCAACGCTCGGTGACCGCGATGGCGAACCTCGCCGAAGGCATTCAGGGCCTGGTCAAGAACATGCGTAACGAACAGCAGATGCTGCGCGACTGGATCGAGGCCCAGCAGGAAGAGGCGAAATCGATGCGCCGCACGCTCGACCGCCTCGCCGACCGGATCAGCCATACCGAGAAGACCGGGAGCAAGTAAGCCATGGCGCTCGCCCGCAACCGACGCCACCAGAGAAGCGTCGACTATTGGCCCGGTTTCGTCGATGCGCTGTCCACGCTGCTCATGGCGATCATGTTCCTGCTGACGGTATTCGTCGTTGGCCAATTCATCCTCAGCCGCGAAATTTCCGGGCGTGACGAAGTGCTCAATCGCCTCAACAGCCGCATCAACGATCTGGTGCAGCAGCTGGCACTGGAAAAAAGCGGCAAACAGGATCTGGAGGATGCTGTCGCCAATCTTCAGGCATCGCTATCCTCGGCGGAGACTGAGCGCTCGCGGCTGCAAGACCTTCTCGCAGCAGGCTCCGGCAGCAGCCAGGCTGCGGAAAAGCGGGCTGGATCGCTTTCGCAGGAGCTTGACGATCAGAAGCAGGTGAGCGCACGGGCGATGAGCCAGGTCGATCTCCTCAATCAGCAGATTGCCGCCCTGCGCAACCAGATCGCCGCTATCGAAGCTGCCCTTCAGGCATCAGAAGCCAAAGATCAGTCATCGCAGGTGAAGATTGCCGATCTCGGCCGGCGGCTGAACGTGGCGCTGGCACAGCGCGTACAGGAACTGAACCGCTATCGTTCCGACTTCTTCGGCCGCTTGCGCGAGATCCTTTCGGATCGGGATAATATCCGCATCGTCGGTGACCGCTTCGTGTTCCAGTCCGAGGTGCTTTTCCCGTCCGGCGCTGCCGATCTCAATCCGGCGGGCCAGGCGGAGATGACCAAGCTTGCCACAGCTCTCATCGATCTTTCCAAGGAAATTCCGCCCGAGATCAATTGGGTACTGCGCGTCGATGGCCACACCGACAATGTGCCGCTTTCGGGCAATGGCCGTTACCCGGACAACTGGGCTCTGTCGTCGGCGCGCGCCATCGCGGTCGTCAAGTTCCTGATCTCGCAGGGTGTGCCCGCCGACAGGCTCGTCGCTGCCGGCTTCGGCGAATTCCAGCCGATCGCACCGGGCGATACGCCGGATGCTCGCGCCACCAACCGCCGCATCGAGCTGAAGCTGACGGAGAAGTAATCGATCATCGCTTCGGCGATGCGATGCCATCGAGGCGTGCCTGCAGGAATTGCCGCACGGCTTCGCTGTCGCTGAGGCCGATCGCGGTGCGGTATGCGTGGGAGGCGTTTTCTTCATCTTCGGCTTCGGTCAGCAGGTGGGCGCGCACGGCCCAATAGGGCTGATAGTTGACGATTTCGCGCTCGGCTATCCGGTCAAGGAGAGCCAATCCCGCAGCAGGACCTTCCACTTTGCCCGTCACCGCGGCATAGCTGACGCGGGCGCCGACGGTCGGTTTCATCATAACGAGCGCCTGATAAAGCTTGGCCAGAGCTGCCCAGTCAGTGATGCCCGAGCGTCGCCGGTCGGCATGCACGGACTGGATCGCAGCCTGACACTGGAAGGGGCCGAAGCGCTCGAATGCACCCGTCTTTCGTAATAGATTGTCGGCTTCCGCGATCATTTCGACGTCCCAAAGGGCCATGTCCTGCTGGTCGAGAGGGACATATCGTCCATTCGCGTCGCGCCGCGCTTCACGACGGGATTGGCTGTAGAGCATCAGCGACAACAAGCCTGCCGCCTCCGGTTCCTCGGGCATGGTCGCAAGCAGCGTGCGGCCGAGCCAGATGGCTTCATCCGCTAAAGATCTTTGCTTGCCGATCTCTCCGTCGACACCGTCCCAGCCGAGGCCATAGGCTGCATATATCGCCGAGAGCACGCTTTCCAATCGGTCCGGCAGTGCGGACCGCTCCGGAACGATGAAGGGAATATGTGCGTCGCGGATTTTGATTTTTGCCCGTACCAGCCGCTGGCTCATGGCTTGCGGCGAAACGAGGAAGGCCTTGGCTATGGTTGCGGCATCGACGGCCAGCACGGATTGCAGCATCAGCGGGGTGTGAGCCGAGCGATCCAGAGCCGGATGGGCGCAGACGAAGAGGAGCTTCAGGCGCTCATCCGGAAAGGTGGAATTGTCGGCATTCATGCGTTCCTCCGCTTCTTCGAAGGCCATCATGATCCTGTCGCGCGCTCCGGCCCTGACGTTCTCGTGCCTGACGCGGCGAAGGAGGTTACGCTTGGCTGCAACCAGCAGCCAGGCCTCCGGATTGTCGGGAATGCCGCGTTCCGGCCAGGTGCTCAACGCTGCCGCGATCGCATCCGACAAAGCATCCTCGGCCGCCGGCACGTCGCGGAAGCGCGCGGCGAGAAAGGCGATCAGCTTGCCATAGGATTGACGCGCCGTTTGCTCGGCGGCGCGTCCGGCATCCAACTCCATGATGGCTACATCTGCAATCGCGGCCGTATCTCGACTGAACCTTGCTGGGAGATCGGGACGCGCAGCGCCCATTCCAGCGCGGCATCGAGATCCGGCACATCGATCAGGTAGAAGCCGCCAAGCTGCTCCTTACCTTCAGGGAAGGGACCGTCCTTTACTTCATGGTCCTCGCCCTGGCGACGGACAACCGTTGCCGTCTCGGGCGCCGTCAATCCCGCGCCTCCCGTCATGATGCCGGCCTGGACAAGCGCCTGGGTGTAGGCGATCCAGCCGTTCTTATAGGTCGGATCGGCGCGACGCCCAAAATCCTCGGCTGATTCACGGATGATCAAAGCATATTGCATGAGATGGGTCTCCCATTTGCAGTTTTGACGATGGCCGGACGGCGTACCCCGAAAGCTGAATGCCGGAATATACAACACCGCTGGCAAAACGGCTTCCTGCCGCTTCGAGATAATGAGCCGCGGGCCTGAGTGAATTCGACACTCGCGAAAAGATTTCTTGAAATTCGCCGCAGAAAAATCAAAACGACCGGCATGCCCAAAGGGCAGCCGGCCGTTAATGGCTTTGCAGCAAGTGCGTGACGCGAAAATTATGCGGTAGCGGTGGTCTGGTCGTCGATGACGGCGCCGCCAACGTGAGCCTTGATCGATTCGATAGCATGCAGGGCCGAGGCCTTTGCCTTATAGCCTTCCGAACCGAACATGGTTTCGCCGTTCGAGGCCTTGAAGCGGAAGCGAAACTCGCCGGCCTTGTCCTTGTAGACTTCAAATTTATACATGGTGCACGTCTCCTAGAATCGCGTCAGCGCGGGATAACGCTGAAAATCTAGCTCAACTTTGAAACTATTTCCACAAGGTTGTATTTGAGACGACTTGCCCGCTATTTCGCGACGAGCATGTGGTCCTCGATGCCGGCATCGAATTGCAGGCGCGCGAGCTTGGCGTAGATGCCGCCGTGACGGATCAGGCTCTGGTGCGTACCTTCCTCGACGATGCGGCCCTGATCCAGCACCAGAATGCGGTCGGCCTTGAGCACGGTCGCCAGGCGATGGGCGATGACGAGGGTCGTGCGCGCCTCCATCAAGCCCTCCAGCGCCTTCTGAACAAGGGTCTCGCTTTCGGCATCGAGCGCAGAGGTCGCTTCATCGAGCAGCAGGATAGGCGCGTTCTTCAAGATGGCGCGGGCGATGGCGACACGTTGGCGCTGGCCGCCGGAAAGGGTGACGCCGCGTTCGCCGACCTGCGTATCATAGCCCATTTCGAGGCGCGAAATGAACTCGTCCGCCTGCGCGGCAATCGCGGCGGCGCGTACTTCGTCGCGCGAGGCGCCCGGGCGGCCGAAGGCGATATTGTCATGGATGGAGGCGGCGAAGATCGTCGTATCCTGAGGGACGATGGCGATGCGTTCGCGCAGCGCATCCGGCAGCACGTCGCGTGCATCGACACCATCCAGGGCAACGCGGCCCTTCTGCGGATCGTAGAAGCGCAGCAGTAGCGAAAAGATGGTGCTCTTGCCGGCACCCGATGCGCCGACGATCGCGACCGTCTCCCCCGGCTTCACGGAGAAGGAGAGCCCGTGCAGTGCCGATCTGTTCGGTCGTGACGGGTAAGAGAAATGGACGTCGGAAAATTCCACCCGGCCCTGCGGCGGCTGTGGCAAGGGCAGGGGATTGGCCGGGGCGGCAATGGGTGAGACTTCTGCAAGGAGCTCGCCCAGGCGATCGGCAGCACCTGCGGCCTGGGAGAGCTCGCCCCAGACTTCCGACAGCGAGCCGAGCGAGGAGCCGGCGATGACGGAATAGAGCAGGAACTGGCCGAGCGTGCCGGCCGACATCGTGCCGGCGAGAACATTCTGCGCACCGACCCAGAGAACCGCGACGATGCTACCGAAAACCATGGCGATGGCGAAGCCCGTCAGCAGCGAACGGGATTTGATCGCCGCTCGCGCCGCCTGATAGGCATCCTCGACGGCGCTGCCATAGCGCTGCGCCGCTGCGTCCTCGCCATTATAGGCCTGGATGGTGCGGTTGGCCGCGATGGTCTCGTTGGCATAGGCCGATGCCTGCGCCAGCGTCTCCTGCGCGGCCCGCGAGCGCTTGCGTACGGAACGGCCGAAACTGACCAGCGGCAGGACGATGATCGGGATCGCGATCAGGACGATGCTGGAGAGTTTCGGGCTGGTGACGATCATCATGATCACGGCGCCAAGACAGAGGATCAGGTTGCGCAGCGCGACCGAGGCCGTGGCGCCGACTGCGGACTTGATCTGCGTGGTATCGGCCGTCAGCCGCGAGACGATCTCGCCCGATTGATTGACATCGAAGAAGGAGGGCGACAGCCGCGTCACGTGATCGAAGACTTCGCGGCGCATGTCGGCGACGATGCGCTCGCCGATGGAGATGACGAAATAATAGCGCAGCGCGCTCGCAGCCGCGAGCAGCAGCGCCATGATCATGATCGCTACGAAATAACTGTCGATCAGAGCGCGGTCGGCTTGATCGAAGCCGTGATCGATCATGCGGCGGACGGCGACTGGCAAAGCAAGCGAGGTAACGGCAGCGATGACGAGCGATATGATTGCCCCGGCCACCATGCCTCGATATCGCCTGAGGTATGGCGTCAGTCGTCCGAGGGGACGGATTGAACGGGTTTTCTTTTCCTCAGCCTGGCCAGTTTCTGACAAGTCGTCTCCAATCCCCATATCAGCAAGGGACTCGGCGTTTCGCCCCTTGTTATCGCCGCTGCCTTCATGTATAGGCACGCCATCTTAATTGGAAGCCGTGGCCTTTAACGGACTGCGGCTTCATTTATTCAATCGGTTCGGTTGCCGCAATGCCTTGCGACAAATGGACCCTGGCATGACAGGAAGATTGTTATGAAGGCCAACATTCATCCCGACTATCACACCATCAAGGTAGTCATGACCGACGGTACCGAATATGAAACCCGCTCGACCTGGGGTTCTGAAGGCGCTGTCATGAACCTCGAAATCGATTCCAAGTCCCATCCGGCTTGGACCGGCGGCAACCAGCAGCTGATGGACCGTGCCGGCCGTGTTTCGAAGTTCAACAAGCGCTTCGGCGGTCTCGGCATCTAATCGCATTGCGATTTGCCGCTTGAAAAGAGCCCGGTTTTGCCGGGCTTTTTTGCGTTGATACGGAGCCTCGTTCCTCATCCCACACGCCGCAGGTAATCGGCACGGTCGAACGGATTTACGGCTGCGCGCTCCCGTACACGGTGCGGACCCGATAGTGGCGCATAGTGATCGAAGGCGTGTTCCAGGACGCCGGCTCCGCCCGACAATCCCGGCAATTGCCTTTGGAGCGTCTGGATCATCGATGATGCCACCGTGCCTTCCAGCCGGGCCAGTCCTTCGTCGATCAGCGATTTTCTCATCGAGGCGCCGGATTTTGCGAGCAGGCTGTGCACACCAGCCAAAGCCGTTGCCGGTATCTCGACGTGAAAATGCTCGATGGGTTCGCAGAGGATCGTTTGTGCCGATGAAAGCGCTGATGCAAGCACCAATGGCGTCAGTTTGCGGAAATCCACCGCCGTGCTCGCCGGCGAAGTCTGTCGAGCCGCCGTCATGGCGACATGGCAGTCGATGATCTGCCAGCCGAAAAGACCTTCCTTGAGTGTTTCGAACGTGGCTTCCTCGACTGCCCGGTAGAAGCTTGCGGGCATCTGGCCGACATCTACTTCCAGGGCAAAGTTGTTGCCGGCGCCTTCCGGTCGCGGCTCGACGCGCAAGCCGACTGTTGCGAGAAACGGATTGGGCTCCTTGAATATGTGCTCAACCGCGCTTCCCGTTCCAGCCAGCCTTTCGACATAGATGACGGTGCTTTCCTCGAAAGCTATATCCAAGCCGAATTCCGTGGAGAGCGTTGCCTGGATGACCTCCTTCTGCACTTCGCCATAGAGTGAGACGTATATCTCGCCGGTTTCCTCGTTGGAGCGCAGGTTGATGAGCGGATCCTGTTCTGCAAGTTGCGCCAGAGCTAGCCAGAGTGCTGCATTTTCCGAAGGGCGCATCGGGCGGATGCGGGTTTCCAAAGTGGGCGGCGCAAAGTGGCGAAGCGTGCCTGGCCGGCTTTCGATGCCGATCCAATCGCCGATACGGGCGTTCGGAAGACCGCCGACCTTGGCGATCTGTCCGGCGCTGATCTGCGCGACCTTTTCCGCCTTGCCATCCCGGAAGAGCTGGAGGCTGCTGATCTTTGCCGGGCCGTTCGTGGTTTCGATATCGTCGCGAAGGCCGATCGTGCCAGACGCCAGATAGAGATAGGCGAGCTTCTCGCCACCCCATCCGCGTTCGATCTTGAAGATCGTCCCGGAAACCGGACCGTCATGGTTCGGCTGACGGCTGGGCAGCAAAGCCTGGACCGCCGAAATCAGGGTAGGGATGCCGAGGCCCCGTGTCGCCGCGCCGGCGAATGCCGGATGAATCAGAGACTTCCTCACCTGATCGACAAGGGCTTGCTCCAGCCTCTGCCGTGTCAGGCGCTCGGGAGCTAGAACATAATCCTCCAGGAAGAGCTCGTCGTTGACCGAAAGGGCTTCGCAGACGCGCGAGAAATGCGGATCGCTTCCGAGATCGGCGGTTTCCACCGTGGCGAGCCTGCTACCGGCATCATGGACGATCGACATCGCAATGGGGCGAACCGCCAGCTGGCTCGCAATATCCTGAAGCACCTCATCATAGCGGGCGCCGAGGCGGTCGACCTTGTTGATGAAGAAGATGAAAGGGATGCTGAGGCGGCGCAATACCCTGACGAGCACGCGGGTCTGCGATTGCACGCCCTCGACTGCCGAAATGACGACCACGGCCGCATCGAGCAGCTGCAGCACCCGTTCGATCTCGGCAATGAAGTCCGGATGTCCCGGCGTATCGATGAGGTTCACCGTGACGTCACCGACGGTAAACGAGACCACCGCGGCGGCAATGGTGATACCGCGCTGCCTTTCGAGTTCGAGGCTATCTGTCTGCGTGCTGCCGGCGTCGACGCTGCCGAGCTTGTCGATTATGCCGGTATCAAAAAGGAGTCGCTCCGTGAGGCTAGTCTTGCCCGCGTCTACATGGGCGAGGATGCCCAGATTCAATGTGCGCATGGTTCATCATCTTCTCAGAATTTCGGATTTGATTTTCGTGAGAAGTGAGTCGGCGCATTGGGTCCTCCACGCACATTCGATATCGGCTCGCCCACCCCTTGAGAGAGGCAGGCACTCTCTTTTTACAGAGGTTTCGCTGAGATCGTCAAGCTTTGCCCGCTTGCTACTTGCGGTTTAACTCCCCGCGCACGGCTTTTCGAAGAGATGAATGACTGCTCAAAACAAAACCGGCCGCGCAGTGCGCGACCGGTTCGAATTCATAGCCGATGGTAGGGCTTAGTTGCCGCCGAATGCGGTCTGCAGCAGGGTCAGCTGTGCCTTGACGCTATTCTGGTTGTCCGGAACGATGGCCGCTTCCGTAGGACGATAGATCTCGCGATCGAGGATGGCGACGCGGTTCTGCAGGCGCAGCGAACGCTCGACGAGATCGCGGAAGGATTCCGGCAGGTCATTCCAGCCGGGTGCCGTGCGGTCGACGTTGAAGCCGTCGAGGCGAACCTTGTTCTTTTCGGCCAGCACCTGATCGCGCGACATTTCGCCATTGTTGACGGCGCGCTGGAGCAGCAGCCAGGAGGCCATCTGCATAAGACGGGTCGTCAGCCGCATAGATTCGGCGGCGTAGAGTACGGAGGCCATGCGCGGCAGAACCTTGGAAGCGGCGCGGCCCTGGCCGTCGAGATAGCCGGCAGTTTCTTCGACCAGCGACATGCCTTCAGAATAGAGCGCCCTGAACTGCGCCGACGATGCGGCGTGGCCAGCAAAGCTGATCGTGTTCAATCCAAGTTCCGACATCGAATAAATCCCTGCTTCACGCAACACTTTTGTTCAGGAAAGGCCGGTCAAGTCCCTAAGAGCTTTCGGCATCCGCTTTTATGACTTTAAGATGGTTGTTTTAACTGAAATTCGCAAGGCGATTCTTAAGAAAGGGTTAATCTCCACAGTTTCGGCAAGGTCCGTGATACAGGACAAAAAAGAAGAGCCGCAAAAGCGGCTCTCAAGGTAAAACAGGGAGAAAAATCAGACCAATTCGCCAAGTGGAGGAACTGTCTGAGTCCAGAGCGAATCTGGATGGTCCTAGTAATATGTCGTAAAGCTTAATATTCAGTTGACCATGCCTTGATCCAGGACAGCGCCGCCCAAATTTTGTGCTGCGGCGATGCACCTTGGAACGATGTCTCAGAAGCGGAAAAGGCTATCCGCCGCCTTGCGGCCGGAGGTCTTGGTGGCGATTTCCTCTTCCAGCCGGGCGATCTCACCCTGAAGCAATGCAACGCGGCTTTTCAGCTCATCGACCGATAGTAACGACAGGTCGCTGCCGATCTCGTGGGCGGACGGCTGCTTGGGACGATCATCATCGAATACGCTCATTTCGGCTCCTCCTTCCCTTCAAGAGGGATCAAGTGCCGTAATTTACAGTTATATCGTCCTTTTTTGAAGTCTCGCTCCGCGCGAGCGACATACTCTCCGGCGTGATCATCTGCGCGTTGGCCGACGGCATGGTCGTATAGGCATCGCGATCGCCTGCCGGCTTTGCGGCGCGCATGCGGCTGCGGAAGATCGAATAGGAGGTAATCAGCACGTGGGCGATGGCCGTGACGAAGAACAATGAGTAGGGGCCGATGGAGGACATGACCGGGCCGCTCAACGTCGGGCCGATGATCGTGCCGATGCCGTAGAGCAGCAGCAGGCCGCCCGAAACCTTGACGAAATCCTCGGGCGCAGCGAAGTCGTTGGCATGGGCGACGGCGATCGGATAGAGCGTGTTGGCGACGGCGCCATAGATGACGACCATGCTGATGAGGAAAGCCGGGCTGCCCGGCTTCAACAGGAAGAGCAGCAGGCCGTCGAGGGCTGCGATCGCCGCCATGCCCGCGAGCACATAGCGGCGGTCGATGCGATCGGACAGGCGGCCGGCCGGCAGCTGCATGACGGCGCCGGCAAAGATCGTCGAACTCATCATCAGCGCGATATCGCTTTGCGAAAGGCCGGCCTTAGCGCCGAAGACGGCGCCGAGCGTGCCGTATGCGCCATTGGCGATGCCGACAAGCAGGATACCGATCGAGGCGACCGGCGAATTGCGGTAGAGCGCCTTCAGATCGAGGCTGACGGCCTTCAGCGGCTGCGGCGAGGCGGCGGTCGACAGCGTGGTCGGCAGCATGGCGATACAATAGCAGATGCCGCACACCATGAAGAGGATGGGCGTATGGACATCGGCAAAGGGCACCATCATCTGGCCGGCGACGGCGCCGATGAGGGTGATGCCGATATAGAGCGAGAAGATCGCGCCACGGCTTTCATTGGTGGCGCGTTCGTTGAGCCAGCTCTCGATGATCATCGAGGTGCCGGCCGTGCAGAAGCCGGTCACGGCACGCAGCGCCACCCACCAGATTGGGTCGACGATGATGCCGGTCAGAAGCGCGATAATGGCGATGACGGAGATGAAGCCCGAAAAGGCGCGCACATGGCCGATACGTCGGACCAGTTTCGGCGCCGTCAGGCAGCCGAGCACGAAGCCCGTCGCCCACGTCGTGCCCAGCAGGCCGAGGGTCGTCGTCGCATAGCCTTCGGCCGTGCCGCGCACAGGCAGCAGCAGGCTGTGCAGACCATTGCCCGTAAACAGGAACAGCGTGCCGAACAGCAGAGCGAGTACCGGCAATATGTTTCTTTTCATGCTCCCCACCTTCACGCGGCTCCGTTTGGGAGCCCGAAAGACAGGATCGCGCCCTGCCTGTATTCGCTATTGATTGTGTCCCGGATTGCCGCTATCGGCGTGTAGAAACAGTCTGTTGGCGCGGAAAAATGTCCGTCGTATGACGATTAGAGCATGATCGCGAAAGGCGTGCAGCGGTTTTTGGTCGCGGCTGCTCTCACTCTTGCATAAATGGGGAAAAATAGCGTGACAAAAGCCATAGCGGTGCTGCTCCTGCTCGCCATGGCGGTGCACATCATCAAGCCTTTGGGGCTGCCGGGCCTGAGGCGCAGGGCTGATTTCTGGAAGATCGCCCTCTTCGCCTTTGCCATCTGGACGGTGGCGCTCGTCATCAACGAGGTGTTTTAGGGCATTTCAGATCGATTTCGGGGCTTCAGCTCCGGCATGCGTCGCTTCCTATACCCGGATCTCTCCGCGCATGACGAAGACGCTGCTGCCGGACAGCAAGACTTCATTTACCGTACCGGCAGATTTTTTGACGTCGACGCCGATGACGCTGCGTCTTCCCATTTCCACGCCCTGTTCAATGGTGATTTTTACCTCTGCATCCTGTGCCGGCAGCAGGGACGTCAGATAGGCGCCAATTGCGGCGGAGGCGCTGCCGGTCGCCGGGTCTTCCGTGACATTGTCGAGCGGCGCAAACATGCGGGCGCGGATAGCCCATGGATTTTCGGCGGAGCGCACGTAGAGAAAGAGCGAGAAACCGGTCTTGTCCTCTTTGTGTCGCGCAGCTGCTTCGGCAAAAACGGCGGCATTCGGCCATGCTTTGCCAAGCGTTTCCAGGCTGTCCAGCTCGGCAAAGGCGAAAGGCAGGCCGACGGATGCGAAGGTCGGAGTATGCGTCGTATGGCGGATCGATTGCGGGTCGATCTGTACGCAGCGTGCAATGAGTTCGTCGGCAATCGTCTCGCCGACTGAAAGTCGGCCCGGCGCGCGAATGCTTGCGCTCGAGACCACGCCATCGTTGCGCAACAACGTCACTTCCACAAGGCCGGCATCCTCTTCGAAAATCAGTCTGTCGCCCGTAGGCCTTCCGAAGATCGCCCGCTGCTGACCGAGAACGAAGGCGGTGCCGACATTCGGGTGGCCAGCGAAGGGAATTTCTGATGTCGGCGTGAAGATGCGAACGCGCGCGGTGTGCTCGGCGTTTTCGGGCGGCAGCACGAAGGTCGTTTCCGAATAACCGAACTCGGCCGCGACCTTCTGCATGGCGTCGCCGCTGAGGCCACGCGCATCGGGGATGACCGCCAGCGGATTGCCGACAAAGCGTTCGGACGTGAAGACATCGACGGTGGCATAGGCGATAGTGTTCATGGCGGCCCCAGAGCTTTTGCAGATCTGCGAGGATTTAGCCGCTGCTCGGCGGATGCTGGAAGCGGGAACTTGTGCCGGTGACAACTTCACCAGCGGTCTCCTTTGGAGGCCGGGCTTCGCGTATCAACTTGAAAGCCGGGTCACGCGATGGCGATCGCGTCAATTGTTCTGAAACTGCTTGAGCACGCTGGACCAGAGCTCGACAAGCTCCGCACTGCCTGCATCGCCGGGCTTGGCACGGACCGCAGTGTGCACCAGGACCAGATGTGTTGCCGGATCGACGAGAATGCGCTGGCCGGCTCGTCCGTCCAGAAAGAACGTTCGGCGCGGACCGGGCATCAGCCAGGTCTGATAGCCGTAGCCCCAGGGGTTCGTTTCGTGATTGACAGCGAGGAACGAGCCCTGCTTTACCGGTTCCGTCGCATCCAATAGCCATTGACGCGGGATGATCTGCCGCCCGTTCAAGGCTCCGTCATGGGCGAGCAGCATGCCGAAGCGGGCATAGTCGCGAAGCGTCGCGCTGAAGCAGCAGTAGCCGACTTCCTGACCTGTTTTGTCGACCTGCCAGTTCGCGCTGGCTTCGGCGCCCATCGGCTGCCATATCCGGGACTGAAGATAGTCCGCCATGCTCATATGGGTGGCGTGGGTCAGGACGAGGCTCAATCCTTCGGTATCGAGATTGCTGTAGTGCCAGACCGTATCGGGAGGCGCCACCCGCTTATTGAAGCGGGATATGGCTGTGATGGGGTCGAGCTTTTCCGGGCCCAGCAGGGAATTGCTGAGGTGAACGTTGTCGTCGGGGTTGCCGAAGTTTTCCGTGAAGGCAATGCCGGAGGCCATGTGCAGCAATGCGCGGATCGGCGTAACGCCCATCTCCGTGCCTTTCAGCTCCGGCACATAGGTCTCAACCGTATCGTCGATCGAACGGATGGCACCTTCGGAAATTGCAATCCCGATCATCATGCCGGTCAATGTCTTTGCCAGGGATTGCGAGACAAAGTGGTCGTGATCGGTGCGGCCGTATTGATAATGTTCGAACAGGATCGTGTCGTTGCGAGCAATCAGCAATCCCGTGGTGGGATTGGTATCGAGATATTTCGACAGGGAGGCGGTCTCAGCGCCGAACGTGAACTTCACCGAAATCTCGGACGGGGCGCGTAAAAGCTGTAACGGATGCTCGGCGGGGGCGATCGTGTGCGTTGGCGCAAGCTGATCGGCATGGGTGAAGTTGCCGATCATGTTGCGTTGTTCGCTGAGCGGCAGGCCGACGGGATAGCCGAGTTTCTCACCGTAAGCTTCCGCATCCGGTCCAGTCGGAGAAAACACGGGAACAGCTGCACGCACCTGTTGGGCTTGAGCAATATCTGTTTGAGCGACCAGGACTACAGCAAGAACGGCGATAAAACTGCGCCAGGCCAGCATATGGCAACCCCTCTATTCGGCCCTTCATTATAATCGGACCTAGTGCCGCGCTTTTGTAACATCCATTTGACACGGTTTGCTTTCCGATATCACAGCAAAGCTGATCTTGTCATTGTGGCATATGTAACTTGCTCTGTTCTGAACGTCGGACGTTATTGCCATAAAGCAAAAAGCCCCGGCCGCATCACGACCGGGGCTCTTCATTCATTCGAAGTGCCGGCTGATTTACTTGCCGGCCTGCAGAACAGCGACGCCGGGAAGGACCTTACCTTCCATCCATTCGAGGAACGCGCCGCCCGCCGTCGAGACATAGGTGAAGTCATCGGCAACGCCGGCGTGGTTCAGCGCCGAAACCGTGTCGCCGCCGCCGGCGACCGAGGTCAGCTTGCCGGCCTTGGTGCATTCGGCGGCATATTTGGCTGCCGCGACCGTTGCTGCATCGAAAGGCGTGATTTCGAAGGCGCCGAGCGGGCCGTTCCAGACGAGCGTGGTGGCGCGGCCGATCCAGTTGTTGATCGCTTCGACCGATTTCGGGCCGACATCGAGTACCATGGCATCGGCGGGGATCGCTTCGATCGCGACGACTTCGTTTTCTGCGCCGGCCTTGAATTCGCGAGCGATGACGCCGTCTTCCGGCAGCACGATCGCGCAGCCGGCCGTGGCGGCTTCGATCATGATCTGCTTCGCGGTCTCGGCGAGATCGTGTTCGCAGAGCGATTTGCCGACATTAGTGCCGCGCGCAGCGAGGAAGGTGTTGGCCATGCCGCCGCCGATGACAAGCGCATCAACCTTCTTCACCAGGTTCATCAGAAGGTCGATCTTGGTGGAAACCTTGGCGCCGCCGACGATGGCGACGACCGGGCGGACCGGATTGCCAAGGCCCTTTTCCAGGGCTTCAAGCTCTGCCTGCATCGTGCGGCCTGCATAGGCCGGCAGCAGGTGGGCGAGGCCCTCGGTCGAGGAATGGGCGCGGTGCGCGGCCGAGAAAGCGTCGTTGACGTAGATATCGCCATTGACGGCGAGCGCCTTGGTGAAGGCTGCGTCGTTCTTTTCCTCTTCCTTGTGGAAGCGGGTGTTTTCCAGCAGCAGGATGTCGCCATTGTTCATCTTGGCAACGGCGTCGGCAGCTGGGGTGCCGATGCAGTCAGAGGCAAAGAGAACGGCATGATCCAGAACTTCCTCGACGGTCGGCACGATGAGGCCGAGCGAAAGGTCCGGGGAGGGGCCATCCTTCGGGCGGCCAAAATGGGCAAGCAGAATGACCTTGGCGCCCTTTTCGGACAGTTCGAGAATCGTCGGGGCGACACGCTCGATGCGGGTCGCATCGGTGACCTTGCCATCCTTGACCGGCACGTTGAGGTCAACGCGTACGAGTACGCGCTTGCCGGAGATGTCGGTAAGATCGTCGAGAGTTTTGAAGGCTGCCATGGGAGGATCCGATATGTTGGTGGCGAAAAGCGCGCCGACCATACTACGGATGATCGGAGACGCAAGAACCGTTCGGCGTTTCCCGGGATTGCCGAACGGTTCTATCTCCTTCGGTTTTCACAATTCCGAACGGAAAACCGCCGCGCATTTTTCCAGGGATTGCTCAGGGCATTCAGGCGTCGTTTTTACCCGGTGTTGATTCGTCCGAAACGGCTTCATGCGTGCGCTCGCGGCGCTTCTGCAGATAAGCCCGGATGCTCTTCAAAATATCATGGAGATTGATGAAGATCGGCATGATGACGGGCGGTTCCACCGCCTCGAGCGACATGCCGACGGATTGGATATGATCGTTCTCGTCGAGATCGCGGACGATGAGGATAATCTCGCCCAGACGAACGCGATCCGCATAGTCGGCCTTGCCACCGAGGCGATGGCGCATGAGCTCCGCTATGGTCAGCCCCTTCTCCTGTTCGCTCAGCAATTCTGGTCCATAGGCAGCGTCGAGATCGGCGGCGGGGCGCAACGGCGATATCGAGAAGGCACCGAAGAATTCGGCATCCTCGGGATCGACCGGCGCGCGGCTGGCGAAGATGCGGTCGAGAAGGCGCGAATAATTGGGAGAGACGAAAAGATAGACGATATCGTTTTCGCGCAGGCGGCCGGCATATTGATAGCGCATGGACTTGCCGTCGCGAACGATGAGCGACGGTGTCGCCCAACGCGGAATGCGTTCGCCGCGCAGGACCGGGCTGTCCTTCACGACGCGATAGGAGAGGAGTTCGTGGTTGACCGTGCCCGGCAGGTCGACTTCGACCTTGTCGATCGCACCCATGCGCGGGGGAACGATGAGGCCAAGCCGGCGCGCCATGGGTTTGATGGTCCAGCCCTGTACGAGCAGCGACACCAGCACGACGATGAAGGCAACGTTAAAATAGGTCTGGCCCGCCTGCAGGCCGCCGAGGATCGGCATGATCGCCAGAAGAATGGAGACGGCGCCGCGCAGACCGACCCAGGCGACGAAGCCGGTTTCCCGCTGCGTATAGTCGAAGGGCAGCACGCACAGCCACACGGCGATCGGCCGGGCAACGAAGATCAGGAACAGCGCCAGCGCCACGGCCGGGATGGCGATTGCCGGAAATTCCGATGGGGTGGCGAGCAGGCCGAGCACGAGGAACATGATGATCTGCGCCAGCCAGGTCATGCCATCCTGGAAACGCTTGATCGAGGCGGAGGCTGGCAGCTTGCGATTGCCGGCATAGATGCCTGCGACATAAACGGCCAGGAAGCCGCTGCCGCCGACGGCACCGGTAAACGAGAAGACGAGGAGCGCCAGCGCCAGTACGAAGATGGGCGTCAGGCCGCGATCCGTCTCCAGGCGGCTGACGATGAGGACGATCATCATGCCGCCGAGCAGGCCAAGAATGACGCCCAGCCCCATCTGCTGGACAAATGTCGCGAGCATGGCGAGGTTGATGCCGGCATAGCCTTCGCCGCTTGCCAGGAGCTCGACCAATGCGAGTGTCAGGAAGATTGCCATCGGATCGTTGGTGCCGGATTCGACTTCCAGCGTCGAGCGCACCTTGTCACGGATATTGATGCCGCCGATGCGCAGAAGGAAGAAGACGGCGGCCGCATCCGTCGAGGCGACGATGGAGCCCAGCAGCAGGCCCTGCAGCCAGGTGAAGCCGAGCAGCCAGGTGGCGGCGAGGCCGAACAATGCGGCGGTTACGATGACGCCAACAGAGGCGATGGTCAGCGCGGGTGCCGCAGCAAGCTTGAAGGCCTGGATCGGCGTGCCGTAGCCGGAGTCGAAAAGAATGATGGCAAGCGCCAGGGAGCCGAGGATATAGGCGAGATAATTGTTGGAGAATTCGATGCCGAGCCCGTCGGTCCCGGCGGCAAGGCCGATCATGAGGAAGAGCAGCAGCAAAGGCGCGCCGAAACGGAAGGCGAGGAGGCTGGAGAAGGCTGCAATGAGTATGAGAACCGTGCTGATCAGCACGATAATGTAAAATGCCTCCACCTTTTCCCCTTTCCGTGCGCCGCTGCTGGGGCTAAAGCCCCGAATGCCGGAAACCCCCAGTGTCCATCATGCCGCCGCGCCTGGCAAATTGGCAAACACGGAAATCGTTCGGAGCAGAGTTCAGACAATGAAACTCTTTCCGACGACTGCATCGTCATGGTGTGATGCGCCTTGCCAGAACGGCAAAGCGGCGTGAAATAGCCTGGAAGACGTCCTGATTCAAAATTTACTGGTAAATCTGGACCATAGCAGGGCAGGAGGATGAAAAATCGAAATGTTTTTAAGAGGATGCACGAGCGCACATTAGCGGGCGCTCAGACGGCGACGCGCCTGAAATAGATCGGATAATCGATTACCAGCCCATCTTCGTCGACCGGAAGATCGACGGTGAAATCCCTGTCTTCGGCGGCATAGCGATAAAGTTTCCCTGGCACGATGCAGGTGTAATGTTGTCCGTCGCGCACCGGCTCGAAGGTGTCGAACGGTATATAGAGCATGGAGAGCTTGGCGGTTCCGTCTTGCGGTGTCATCTCCAGCCGGCGGATCGGCAGGCTGTTGGTGAAGGGCGAACCGTAAAGATCGATATCGACGCAGCCATCGAACTGCGGCAGGGCCACGCCATCCTCGGTACGCCAACGTCCCTTGCCGTCAGAGACCAGCGCGAGACGGCGTCCGTCGGTGGTTTCGACCGAGAAGGAAAGAACGGCCCAGCCGGCGGAGCAATCGATACGATAAGAGACGCCATAGGGTGTGCCGCCGCGGCCACCAATAATAATGCCGGCGGCGCGGATAACCGCAGCGCCGGCATTGTCGATAGGAGCGATCGTGAGGTGCTCCAGCCCATCTCCTTCCATGGGACGCCAGCGGACTGTCGTCGGAAGGAGCGGGCGGAAGGCCATGGTCAGATCAGCTTTGCGAAGGCAACGGCCGTGTCGGACATGCGGCTGGAGAAGCCCCACTCGTTGTCGTACCAGGACAGGACGCGCACGAAGTTGCCTTCCATGACCTTGGTCTGGTCGGTCGCGAAGATCGACGAGTGGCTGTCATGGTTGAAGTCGCGGGAAACCAGCGGCTCGTCGGTGTAGCCGAGGATGCCCTTCAGCTTGCCGTTCGATGCAGCCTTGATGGCTTCGTTGATTTCGCCGACCGTCGTTGCCTTCTTGGACACGAACTTGAAGTCGACGACCGAGACGTTCGGCGTGGGAACGCGGATCGACGTGCCGTCGAGCTTGCCCTTGAGGTGCGGCAGAACGAGACCGACAGCCTTTGCGGCGCCCGTCGAGGTCGGGATCATGGACAGGGCTGCGGCGCGGGCGCGGTACAGGTCCTTGTGCATGGTGTCGAGCGTCGGCTGGTCACCGGTGTAGGAGTGGATCGTCGTCATGAAGCCGTGATCGATGCCGACGGCGTCGTCGAGAACCTTGACCACCGGCACCAGGCAGTTCGTGGTGCAGGATGCGTTGGAGATGACCAGGTGCTCCTTGGTGAGCTGGTCATGGTTGACGCCGAAAACCACGGTCAGGTCGGCACCGTCGGCAGGAGCCGAAACGATGACGCGCTTGGCGCCGGCCGTCAGGTGAGCGGCAGCCTTGTCGCGGGCGGTGAAGATGCCCGTGCATTCCATGGCGATGTCGACGCCGAGATCGCGGTGCGGCAGGGTTGCGGGGTCCTTGATCGCCGTGACCTTGATCGGCTTGCCGCCGCCCACGATGATCGAGTCGCCTTCGACCTTCACTTCGGCGGGGAACCTGCCGTGGATGGAATCGTAACGCAGCAGGTGAGCATTGGTCTCGACCGGGCCGAGGTCGTTGATGGCAACGACTTCGATGTCGGTACGGCCGGATTCGACGATTGCACGCAGGACGTTACGGCCGATGCGGCCAAAGCCGTTGATGGCTACTTTTACAGTCATGAATGTCACTCCCTTTCATTCAGGGTGTTTATCTATTGGATTTGAGAGCGCTTGTCAGCGCCCTCAGGAAAGCTTTGCCTCAGCGGCGGCGACAACAGCCTCGGTGGTGATGCCGAAGTGCTTGTAGACGTCCTTGTATGGAGCCGAAGCGCCAAAGCTCTTCATGCCGATAAAGGCGCCTTCCGGTCCAATGAACGCATCCCAGCCTTCGCGAACGCCGGCTTCGACGGCAACCTTGACCGGCGAGTTGCCGATGACTTCCTTGCGGTAGGCGTCCGGCTGCTCGAAGAAGAGCTCGGTGCAGGGAACCGAAACGACGCGCGTAGAGACGCCCTTGCCTTCAAGAACGGTGCGGGCGGCAACGGCGAGTTCGACTTCGGAGCCCGAAGCGAAGATCGTCACCTTGGCATCGGCATTGCCGGCCAGCGTGTAGGCGCCGAGTTCGCAGAGGTTCTTCTCGCTGTACTCGGTACGGGCGGCCAGCAGGTTCTGACGGGTCAGAGCAAGGCCGGACGGACGGTTGGTCGTCTTGATGGCGATTTGCCAGCATTCGGCCGTTTCCGTTGCGTCCGCCGGGCGGAAGAGCTGGAAGTTCGGGATAGCACGCAGGCTGGCGACCTGCTCGACCGGCTGGTGGGTCGGGCCGTCTTCGCCGACGCCGATGGAATCATGCGTCAGGACGTGGATGGCGCGGATGCCCATCAGAGCGGCGAGGCGCAGCGGCGGACGGCAATAATCCGAGAAGATCAGGAAGCCGCCGCTATAGGGGATGAGACCGCCGTGGAGCGCGATGCCGTTCATGGCAGCAGCCATGCCGTGTTCGCGGATACCCCAGTGCATGTAGCGGCCGGAGAAATCGGTCGGGGTGATCGACTTCATCTGGCTGGTCTTGGTATTGTTCGACGGCGTCAGGTCGGCGGAGCCGCCGAGCGTTTCCGGAATGAAGCCGTTGATGATTTCCAGCGCATCTTCCGATGCCTTTCGGGTTGCGAGTGTCGGCTTGGTTTCCGCGAGCTTCTTCTTGTAGTCGCTGATGGCGGCGTCGAAGCCGGCAGGCAGCTTATGATCGAAGCGGCGGGTGAACTCTGCCTTCTTGGCCGGGTCGGCGGCAGCGAGGCGGCCCTCCCAGGCTTCGCGGGTGCCGACGGAACGTTCGCCGGCAGCGCGCCATTCGCCGAGGATGTCGTTCGGAATGACGAAGGGCTCATAAGGCCAGTTGAGCGCAACGCGGGTCGCGGCGATTTCCTCGGCGCCGAGCGGCGAGCCGTGGACCTTGTGGGTGCCCTGCTTGTTCGGAGCGCCGAAGCCGATGATCGTCTTGCAGGCGATCAGCGTCGGGCGGTCGGACTTGTGAGCGGCTTCGATGGCGGCGCTGATGGCGGCCTGGTCGTGGCCGTCGACCTCGATCGTATTCCAGTGAACGGCCTTGAAGCGCATGATCTGGTCGGTCGAGTCCGAAAGCGAGACGGCGCCGTCGATGGTGATGGAGTTGTTGTCCCAGAACAGGATCAGCTTGTTGAGCTTGAGGTGGCCGGCCAGCGCGATCGCTTCATGGCTGATACCTTCCATCAGGCAGCCGTCGCCGCACATGGCGTAGGTGTAGTGATCCTGAAGCTCGGCGCCGAACTCTTCGCGCAGCTTGCGCTCGGCGATCGCCATGCCGACAGCGTTGGCAATGCCCTGGCCGAGCGGGCCGGTGGTGGTTTCGATGCCGGTGGCGTGACCATATTCCGGATGGCCGGCGGTCTTGGAGCCGAGCTGGCGGAAGCGTGTGAGCTCATCGACCGTCATGTCCGGATAGCCGGTGAGGTAGAGAACCGAATAAAGCAGCATCGAGCCGTGGCCAGCCGACAGAACGAAACGGTCACGATCCGGCCAAAGCGGGTTCTTCGGGTCGAAGCGCAGATATTTGCTAAAGAGAACGGTGGCGACATCAGCCATCCCCATCGGCAAACCGGGGTGACCGGAATTGGCCTTCTCGACAGCATCCATGGCAAGGAAACGGATCGCATTTGCCATCCGGTCGTGTTGTTCGCGAGAGTTCATGGGTTTTTCCGCAGTGTTCCGGGTTCGGGGGATGGCCGCACGCTTGGGAGGGAGGCCATCGGTTAAAGGCGGGTGAAGTGAGGCGCTCTTCCGAACGCCATTTCCAACGTCGCCTCAGGCGGTCGAGACATAGCAGTTAGGGCGAGCAAGTCAACAAATCGAGGGCTCAATCCGACTCCCTTGCGGCAATTTTTTAACATTTGCCCGTTCACTTTTACAAAAGACGACAATCATGCGACAAGGCCTGTGCAGACGGCAAAGGCGGCATTCATCCACAGAATAGGGGCCCTGCCACATGACAGCCTTTATTGACGTGCTGTTGCCGAGTTGAATATTGTTGCGAAATCAGACAAGTGGCCGGATGTTTTGATTCGGGCCTTGCGCGGAGAAGCGAAGGGTATGACACCTTCAGGCAAAACGGTGGACGCGGCGCTCGCCCAGTTACGCCAGGCGCTTTCGACTTTGGAGAGTGCCGTCGACGGACGGTTCGAGCGGGAACGGGCGCAGAGCGATATAGAAGGCGAGGTCCGCAGGGTTCACGCCGATCGGTCGCGCCTTGCCCAGGAATTGGATCAGGCCGAGTTCCGGGCGAACCGGCTCGAAGAAGTCAATCGTGAAGTGTCGCGCCGGCTGGTTACGGCGATGGAAACCATAAGAGCCGTGCTGGACCGCTGATCCCTCGGGAGGCAGCCGTGCCGGAGCGGCAGTGATCGGAAAGTCGAATGGCGCAAGTAACGGTAACGATCGACGGCAAAGCCTACCGGATGGCCTGCGAAGAGGGGCAGGAAGACCATCTGACGGATCTTGCCAATCGCTTCGACCGCTATGTCCTGCATTTGAAGAGCCAGTTCGGTGAAATCGGCGATCTCAGGCTGACTGTCATGGCCGGGATCATGATCATGGACGAGGTATCGGAATTGACGCGACGGGTCTCCGCGCTGGAAGCCGAACTGGAGTCCCTGACCAGCAATCGTGATACGACGCTCGCTGCCAATGCCCGCGCGGAGGAAACGCTCGCCAGTGTGATCGACGAGGTGACGACACGCATCCACGGCATCACCGAGAAGCTCCTGGAGCGGCCGGGCATCGAGCAGGTCTAAAGCGCATCGCGAGCTTTCAGCCTCGCTTCTCTCGCTTTAGATTCGATTTTACGCATGTCGCGCAAAACCGCTGCTCACTTTTGCGCGATATGCTTTGAGTTATTTCTGCGGATGCCCGATGCGGCCCTCTGGTGCAGCGGCACAATTCGCTCTATATAGTTCAGGCGGTCTGCGCTTCCCGACAGGAACCACAATCCCTGGGGCCATACTCGATCCAAAGGGAGCTGTCCCTGACTAGGCCCGTGGGCCTGGACACACGGTGCCCACCTACGTTTGTAGGCACCCAGGATCGTAAACATCCATCGGTCGTCGTGGATCGCTCTTCAATTTTCTGGACGATTGCCAAGGAAAGCGCCGCGCAGCTCTATCGCCGCGCTGGCAACTTTCGTCCGCAGATAGGCACCGCGTTCAAGTTCGGTGCGAATGCTTGCGCTGCGCAGCAGCGGCAGATCTTGGTGAGCAATCAAGCCCACCAGGCGCGCGACCGCCCTTTAGTCGCGCCCCGCTTCGAAGGTTCCTCAGCGGCTCAGCTCGATCCATCTGGTTGAAATCGTCACGCATTTGCGGGCGGGCGTTCAAAACAGCTGAGGACGCCATCGCCGCTGCCGGCTGGCGATGGCTCTGGAGATTATTGACCGAGGCGGATGCCGCCGTCACAAATCAGCGTGTGGCCGCTCGTAAAGCCGTTGCCGATCAGGAAGGCGATGGCTTCGGCTATTTCTTTGGGCTGGCCGACACGACCGACGGGTGTGCGCGCTGCGAAGCCGGCAAACGTCGGCTCTTTCTGATCTGCGCTCAGGAAGTCCCACCAGGGGGTGTCGACAACTCCCGGTGAAACGCAGTTCACCCGGATCGGCTTGAGCTCGACGGCGAGAATCGGCGCCAAGGCGGCAATGGCGGCATTGATGGCTCCGAGCCCTGCGGTTCCGGGCATCGCCGCCTGTGCCGATACGGCGGAGACGAAGGTGATGCTGCCTTGCTTCGACAGATAGGGTAGGCAGGCCTGGGCACAGGCGAAATGCGCCATCGTCTTCTGCTCGAAACCTTTCCTGACGTCGGCAAGATCGACCGTGGCGAAAGGTCCGGCGCCATTGCCGCCGCCCAATGCCAGGACGAGATGATCGAGAGGGCCGATTGCCTCAAAGGCTTCCGCAAGGCCCGAAAGGTCGGCGGCGTCAATGGCGACGGCAGTGAAATCGCCGTTCAGGCTTTGTGCGGCGTCCTGGAGTTTCGCCTTATCGCGGCCAGTGATCGTGACGCGATAGCCTTTTTCGAGAAGATGGGCGGCAGTCGCAAGACCGATACCGGAGGAGCCGCCGACAATAGCTACGTGTTGAGACGACATGGATGTCTCCTTTCTAGAGGCTGGGGAGGGGCAAGGAATAAGGTCTCAGACCAGGCTGGTAAGGCTTTGGCTGAGTGTTCGCAGGTTGCTGCGCGCAGTTGCGTCATAGGCTTGAGCAGAGGCGCGCGATGGGCGCAGTCCGTCGTAATAGAGGCCGGTGTGTCCTTCCAGAGCGGTGCCGGCGGCCAGATTGAGGATGGCATCGGCCCCTTGCTCGACTGTGCTTAGCGGCGCAACGCCTGCCTGGCGCACCATGGTCGTGTCCATATAGGTCGCCGGGTGCAGGCAGTTGGCGGTGACGCCGGAGCTGGCAAGCTCTTCGGCGAGATCGAAAGTGAACATGATCTGCGCCAGCTTGCTCTGGCAATAGGCGCGCACGCCGCTATAGCCGCGCGTCAACATGACATCGGAGAAGTCGATGGCCTGCTGGCCGACGGAAGATACATTGACGATGCGGGCGGGAGTGCTTGCCTTCAACAGAGGCAGGAGCCGGCGCGTCAGCAGGAAGCCGGCAAGATAATTCACCGCGAAGCGCAGCTCGTATCCGTCTCGGCTTACCTGGCGCCCTGTGCCGCCGCCACTGGTGCCGATGCCGGCATTGTTGATCAGAACATCGAGGCGATCGTAGTCGCGCTCGATGGCGTCGGCCAGAGTGCGGACCTCTTCCAGTGAGGAAAGGTCGGCGAGGTAATAGGTCGCTTTGCCGCTCTTGTCCTGAATGCTGGAGACCAGTTCTTCCGCGCGGATCTTGTCACGGCCGTGAACGATCAGCCTAGCACCTGCCGCTGCCAGTCGTTCTGCAACCCTGCGCCCGACACCATCCGTCGAGCCTGTAATCAGAACCGTCTTGCCGCTCATATCCATAGCAACCGCCTTCTCGTTGTCTGCATGATGATATTTGGCAGCTTACAGACGCGGCAAACAGTTCTGACTTTATCCTAGTATTGATCCTGCTATGATAGGGCATGACCATCAACCAGAGCCAGACCATTCTCGAAGCCAGGCGTCGCGAGTTCGGCGCCTTTCTGCGCTCCCGCCGGGAAAAGCTGACGCCCGCCAGCGTCGGGCTTCCGGAGGGGTTCCGGCGGCGCACGCCGGGGCTCAGGCGCGAGGAAGTGGCGCTGCTCGCGGGTGTCGGCACCACCTGGTACACTTGGCTGGAACAGGGGCGGGACGTTCGTCCCTCCGCAGAGGTTCTATCGGCGCTGGCCGACGCGCTGCGGCTCGATCCGGTCGAGCGGCGGCATCTCTTTACGCTGAGTGATCGGCCATCTGTTGACACCCCGTCGCGCGGGCCTGAGGAGGTGCCGGATGCGCTTGTGCGCATGCTTGCAAGCCTTGCCGGCCAGCCCGCCTATGTTCTCGGCCGCCGTTGGGATGTGCTGGCCTGGAATGCCGCGGCTGTTGCAGTTTTCGGTGATTATGCCCTGCTGCAGGGGGATGCGCGCAACAGCGTCCATCGGGTGTTTACCGACCCTGCCCACCGGCAGCTTCTTGTCGATTGGGAGATCGTGGCGGCGAATTCGCTGGCGATGTTTCGCGTCGACAGTGCCCGTTACGCCGGCGATCCTGATTTCGAGCGGCTGATCGCTACCTTGATGCAGGCGAGCCCCGAATTTCGCGCCTGGTGGCCGAGGCAGGATGTGCTGCGGCCGCTGACGGGTCACAAGCGTCTGCGCCATCCGGAGGGCGGCTTGATGACATTCGAATATACCGCGCTTGCCGTCATGGACCGTGCCGACATGAAGCTGGTCGTTTATACACCGCTCGAAGAAGACGGGACGAGCGACAGGCTGAAACGTCTGTTGGGCCGCGCCAGCGCAGCGTAATCCGGCTTTCTCCGAACCCAACCGTCTATTTTAGCTCTCCAGATCGTTCTTCAGCTGATCGAGGATGGAGAGGGCATGGCCGGCATAGGCGCTGATCCAGCGATCATGGATCTGCTTGATCGGCAGGCTGTTCAGATGGTTCCAGCGCTCGCGACCATCCTTCTTGGCAATCACGAGATCAGCTTCTTCCAGCACTTTCAGATGCTGCATCACGGTGCAGCGGTCCATATCCGTGAAAGTCTCGCAGAGCATGCCCGTCGTGCGTGGCCCATCCTTGAGCATGTCCAGAATTTCGCGCCGCCGCCGATGCGCAAGGGCCTTGAAAATGAGGTCGCTATCCGATTCGTTTGACATGTTATATTTTTATAACATAATGGGGCCATTCGCAATGGAGCGATAACGACAGACAAATATTGGAGGAGATGCCATGACATTGAATGTTCGGATTTCAGGACGGATCGGCCGCAAGGTGGATGAAGTCTTCGATGCTGTCGTCAACCCGAAGAAGCTTTCGAGCTACTTCACCACCGTCGGCGGGGCGAGCGCGCCCCTGGTGGCGGGAACGACCGTCATCTGGTGGAAGAATGCCCCCGTCGAGGTCAGTGAGGTGGAGGCCAACAAGCGCATCGTCTTTCACTGGGACGGCGGCACCGGCGAAGACGGCGTCCGTTACAGAACCAAAGTGGAGATGACCTTCGATGCGCTGGAGGATGGCGGCACGCTTGTCATCATCGAAGAAAGCGGCTGGCGCGAGGACGAGGCCGGCCGCCGCGGCACCTATCTGAACTGCGAGGGCTGGACGCAGATGCTCTGCTGCATGAAAGCCTTCGTCGAATACGGGATCAACCTGCGCGAAGGGTTCTTCCTCAGCGAGATGCGCGGCGAGCCGGCGGAAGCGCCTGATCGCTGAGTTCCGGCAAACCCGTATCGCCGGTCACTATCGTCTCGATCCCTTTCCTGGCTATCGGTCAGTGGCCCGGTGCCGATTTCGGCGCCGGGCCAATCTGTTTCCGGATTCTGCTACCGGGGAGGGCGGTTGATGCCGTGCGATGGATATCCATCTCACGTTGTAGTAGGCTTCGGACAATCGGAAGAAGGGCGGTATTGGCGGTGGGGGCGCTCAGGATGGGATGGGAATATCACTTTTGTGTGTGGATAAGCCCAAAAGCCGGGTGAATGACAAAATCCTTTAAATAATAAGAGATTCATTGCTGGCGGGACGGGGCCTGCGCCAAAATTGCCTAAATTCAGAACGATGGAGCGCGCGTCACAACGGGCTTGTCGAAAGAAGTGTATACGGCAACTCGAAGACGCGTCGTCGATGTTACTGAATATCCGGACAGTCGGAACCGGCGAAGATCACTATAAACAGGTAGAGCATGTCGAGCCCAATCGATCTGGAAAATGCCGATGAGGAATTGGAAGAGCGTGGCGGCATCGTCGGTCTGTTGAACCGCTATCGCGCGCTGATTGTCGCCGTTCTTACAGTCGCCGTCTTCTGCATCGCCGCCTATGCGATCTACGACCTGACGACCGAGGTGCGCTATGATGACGTCGTCCATGCCCTGACGACGACGAAGATCTCCTCGGTGCTGCTGGCGCTGCTGTTTACTGGCCTGAGTTTCGCCTCCCTGATCTTCTATGACCAGAATGCGCTCGAATATATCGGCAAGCGGCTGCCGTTTCCGCATGTCGCGCTGACCTCCTTCAGCGCCTATGCGGTCGGCAACACGGCTGGTTTCGGCGCGCTCAGCGCCGGTGCGATCCGCTACCGCGCCTATACCCGGCTGGGGCTGTCGCCTGACGACATCACCCGCATCATCGCCTTCGTCACGCTCGCCTTCGGTCTCGGCCTGGCGTCTGTCGGCGCCATGGCGCTTCTGGTCATCGCCGACGAGATCGGTCCGCTGATCAGCGTCGATGGCTTGTGGCTGCGGCTGATCGCTATCGCCATTCTCGCGGCGCTTGCTTTCGTAGTCTATGCCGGCCGCAATGGCCGCGAAGTGCGTATCGGCCCGGTTGCCGTGCGTCTGCCGGATTCGCGCACCTGGTCACGGCAGTTTCTGGTCACTGCATTCGATATCGCAGCCTCGGCCTCCGTGCTCTATGTGCTGTTGCCGGAAACCTCCATCGGATGGCCGGGCTTCTTCGCAATTTACGCGATCGCCGTCGGGCTTGGCGTGCTCAGCCACGTTCCGGCCGGCTTCGGCGTGTTCGAGACGATCATCATCGCCTGGCTCGGCAGTTCCGTGAATGAAGATGCCGTTCTGAGCTCTCTGGTCCTCTATCGCGTCATCTACAACGTCATTCCGCTCGTCATCGCCATTGCCGCGATCTCGGTCGCGGAGCTGCGCCGTTTCGTCGATCACCCGGTGGCTTCGAGCATGCGCCGCATCGGCGCGCGCCTGATGCCGCAGCTACTGTCGGCCTTTGCGCTGCTGCTGGGCATGATGCTGGTCTTTTCGAGCGTGACGCCGACGCCAGATCATAACCTGATCGTGCTATCGGACTATCTGCCGCTGTCCTTGGTCGAAAGCGCCCATTTCCTCTCAAGCCTTCTGGGGCTGGCGATCATCGTGGCCGCCCGTGGCCTCAGCCAGCGTCTCGACGGGGCCTGGTGGGTTTCAACCTTCTCCGCGCTGTTCGCCCTGTTCTTTTCGCTGTTGAAGGCCATCGCCATCGTTGAAGCCGGTCTGCTGGCCTTCTTCGTCTTTAGCCTTGTCGTCAGCCGTCGCCTGTTCAAGCGACCGGCTTCGCTGCTTAACCAGACGCTGACGGCGGGCTGGCTCACCGCCATTGCGGTCGTCTGCATCGGCGCCATCGTCGTGCTGTTCTTCGTCTATCGCGATGTCGGATACAGCAACGAGCTTTGGTGGCAGTTCGAATTTGCCGATGAGGCGCCGCGCGGGCTTCGTGCAGCGCTCGGCATTTCCATCGTGTCCTCGGCGATCGCGATCTTCAGCCTGTTGCGTCCGGCAACGAAGCGGCCGGAGCCCGTCAGCGACGATGCGGTGGCGCGCGCCGTGGAAATCGTGCGCAAGCAGGGCGTTGCCGACGCCAATCTGGTACGCATGGGCGACAAGAGCATCATGTTCTCGGAAAAAGGCGATGCCTTCATCATGTATGGCAAGCAGGGTCGCTCATGGATCGCCCTGTTCGATCCGGTCGGCCCGCGCCAGGCGCTGCCCGATCTGATTTGGCGCTTCGTCGAGACGGCGCGCGCTGCCGGTTGCCGCTCGGTCTTCTACCAGATCTCGCCGGCGCTTCTCTCCTACTGCGCCGATGCAGGCCTGCGGGCGTTCAAGCTCGGCGAGCTTGCCGTGGTCAATCTTGCCAATTTCGAGCTCAAGGGCGGCAAATGGGCCAATCTCAGGCAGACGGCGAGCCGCGCGGTGCGCGATGGACTAGAATTTGCCGTTATCGAACCTCAAGATATACCCGATGTGCTGGATCAGCTCGCGCATGTCTCCGATACATGGCTTGCCGATCACAATGCCAAGGAAAAGAGTTTCTCGCTCGGCGCGTTCGATCCGGATTATGTGTGCTCACAGCCGGTCGGCGTGTTGAAAAAGGATGGTAAGATCGTCGCTTTTGCGAATATTCTGATGACGGAGACCAAGGAGGAGGGATCCGTCGATCTGATGCGTTTTTCCCCTGATGCCCCGAAGGGTTCGATGGATTTTCTGTTCGTGCAGATCCTCGAATACCTCAAGGGTGAGGGATTTCAGCGTTTCAACCTTGGCATGGCGCCGCTGTCGGGCATGTCGAGACGGGAATCGGCGCCGGTTTGGGACAGGGTCGGGGGAACTGTCTTCGAGCACGGCGAGCGCTTCTACAATTTCAAAGGGCTTCGTGCCTTCAAATCAAAATTCCATCCCGAATGGCAGCCGCGCTACCTGGCTGTTTCGGGAGGGGTTAGTCCAATGATCGCGTTGATGGATGCCACATTCCTCATCGGGGGCGGACTTAAGGGGGTCGTGAGGAAATGATCTTGAAATACGCAATGTCATTGGCTTTCGCATGCGTGCTGTCGACGGGCCTGCTGATGTCGGGCCAAGCACGGGCTGAAGCCGACGATACAAAATATGATCTGGGCATGATCCCGGCGCCGCACATCATGCGACCGCACGGCAAGGTTTCGAACGAAGTTGTCCTAATTTCCGATCTCGCCGGCTGGGGCGACAAGGAGAAGGCTGTTGCCGACAAGCTCGTCGCCAATGGCTCACTCGTCATCGGCATCGACTATCCGTCCTTTCTGGCCGCGCTCAACAATTATGACGTCAGCAAGAATGACGGCTGCATCTATATCGTCTCGGATCTGGAATCGCTCAGCCAGCAGGTGCAGCGCTCCTTTGCCGACAGCACCTATCAATTGCCTGTTATCGCCGGTGTCGGCGCCGGTGGCGCCATGGCGCTGACGATCGCGGCCCAGACCCCGGATGCGACCGTTGCCGGTACGCTGGCGGTCGACCCGACTGCCGGTATCGGCCTGAAGCAGGAACTCTGCACGCCGGCCGAGAAGAAGACTGACGGCGATATGGTGTCCTTCGGTCTGCAGGAAGGCGCGCTGCCCAATCCTATTCTCGTGACCTTCACGGCGAATGCGCCGAAGGATGGCCGCGACCACGTTGCAGACATCCAGAAGGACCATCCCGAAGTCCAGACCACGGATTCCGACAATGCCGATACCTATGCAACGCTGGAGGCTTCGCTCGCCGATCTGATGAAGACGATCGACAGCTCGAAATCGCCGCTTGGATTGCCCCTTGATATCATGGAGACGACGCCGACTGAAGACACGCTCGCCATCGTCTATTCGGGCGATGGCGGTTGGCGCGACATCGACAAGGAAGTCGGCAGCTACCTGCAGGATCAGGGGATCCCGGTCGTGGGCGTCGATACCCTGCATTATTTCTGGACGGAGAAGGATCCGCAGCAGACGGCCAACGACCTCGGCCGGATCATCGACTTCTACACCAAACGCTTCAAGGTCAAGCATGTGGTACTGGTCGGCTATTCCTTTGGTGCCGATGTGCTGCCGGCGAGCTACAATCGCCTGCCTCAGGCCGAAAAGGACAAGATCGTCCAGATGTCGCTGCTATCCCTGTCGCAGAAGGTCGACTATGTGATTTCGGTCATGGGCTGGCTCGGGGCTTCGAGCGCGGGCAAGGGCGGCGATCCCGTCAACGATCTCAAATCGATCAATCCGAAGATGGTGCAATGCGTCTACGGCAAGGATGATGACGAGGATGTCGCCTGCCCGCTGCTGAAGGGCACGGGTGCGGAAGTCATCGCGATGGATGGCGGCCACCATTTCGATGATGATTACGAAGCTCTGGCGAACCACATCATCAATGGACTAAAGAGCCGCCTCGGCGAATAATGGTCATGGCGCGCGGCGTGTCTTGCTGTCGCGCGCCCTTTCTCGCCTTTCTCCACGGTCTCCTGCCGACTTTTCCTGCGCGTTCGGCGCAGCATTTATTTGCTTCTTTCGACGGCTGCCGTTAGTCGGGAAGGGCATATCATGAGCGCTGCGTCTGCCGCAGCCGCTTATTGTCTTATCCAGAAAGGTTCGCCCTTGTCCGCCGCATCGAATTCCACCTTCACAAAGACCTATTCCGGCTTCCTGTTCGACATGGACGGCACGATCATCAATTCGATTGCTGCTGCAGAACGTGTCTGGGGTAATTGGGCACGCGCTCAGGGTCTTGATGTCGAGAAGTTCATGCCGACTATGCATGGCAAGCGCGGGGTTGATACGATCGGTCAGTTGAATCTGCCTGGCGTCGATCCGGTCGCGGAAGCGCTGAAGATCACCGAGGCCGAGATTGCCGATGTCGAGGGTGTCGTCGCGCTGCCGGGTGCCGTCGATTTCCTCGCGTCTTTGCCGCCAGAGCGCTGGGCGATCGTTACCTCGTCGCCCTATCGGCTGGCGCTGGCGCGGCTGGATGCCGCCGGGATCCCCGTTCCGCGCTTCATGGTCACCGCCGAAGACGTGAAGGTCGGTAAGCCCGATCCGCAAGGTTACATCCTCGGGGCGCAGCGCCTCGGCCTCAGCCCGTCGGAATGCCTGGTGTTTGAAGACGTCTTGGCCGGTGTCAAGGCGGGCGAGGCGGCTGGTGCGGATGTAGTGGTCATCACGGCGACGCACTCGCATCCGATCGAGACCGATCATACGACGCTGCAGAATTATGAAAATGTTCGCGCCCATGTGGATGGCAACGGAAAATTGTCGATCATCCGCAAAGGCTGATGCAGCCCACTCCTTTCTGCGACCACGGCATGTCGCTTTCGCGCTTTGCAATGGGCTGCCGGCTCATTATGTTTTTGCGATAATATAAACTTTCGCGAAGATCCAATGACTCCCAAAGAGCTGAAAGCCCGATATCGCAACGAGCGCCTGGCGGCACGGGACGCCATTCCGGCAGAAGATCGTATTGAAAAGGGCCTGGCCATGGTGGTGCATGGTGGCGACGCCATCGATATCAGGCCGGGAGCTATCGTCTCCGGCTTCCTACCGATCCGTTCGGAAGTGGATATAAGGCCATTGATGGCGCGTCTGCGGGAGCGTGGGGCGCGGCTCTGTGTGCCTGTTATTCTTGATCGCAGCACGATCGTCTTCCGGGAGCTCGTTCCCGGGGTGCCATTGGTTCCGGTTGGATTCGGGACTTCCGGTCCGGGACCTGAAGCGGCAGTGCTGGACCCGGATATCATGCTCGTGCCGCTTTCGGCCTTCGATAAGAGCGGCCATCGCATCGGCTATGGCGCCGGTCATTACGACCGTGCGATCGAACGCCTGCATCAAAAAGGGTTGAATCCGCGGCTGATCGGCATTGCATTCGATTGCCAAGAAGTGCCATCAGTACCCGCAGAGCCGCATGATGTCCGTCTTGACGCGATTTTGACCGAGAGCGGACTCAATTTCGTTTCGGAAGTGATTGGATAGCGAATGCGGCTGCTTTTTCTGGGAGATATGGTCGGCAAGACGGGACGGACCGCGGTGTGGGACCGCCTGCCGGGCCTCGTATCCGACCTGAAGCTCGATTTCGTCATCGTCAATGGCGAGAATGCTGCCGGCGGCTTTGGCATCACCGAGGATATCTTCCTTGAAACGATCAATGCCGGCGCTGACGTCGTGACGACGGGCAACCATGTCTGGGACCAGAAGGAAGCCGTCGTCTTTTGCGAGCGCCACGACCAGTTTCTGCGCCCTGCCAACTATCCGGCCGGCACGCCCGGCCGCGGTTCCGGCCTCTACTATGCCCGCAACGGCGCCCGCGTGCTCGTTGCCAACATCATGGGTCGCGTCTTCATGCATCCGGAGCTCGACGATCCCTTCAAGTCGGCAGAAGCCATCCTCGATGCATGCCCGCTGAAAGAGCAGGCGGATGCCATCGTCTTCGACTTCCATGCGGAGGCGACGAGCGAAAAGCAGTGTTTCGGTCACTTCGTCGATGGCCGCGCGAGCTTCGTCATTGGCACGCATACGCATGTGCCGACTGCGGATGCACAGATCCTGAATGGTGGCACCGCCTATATGTCGGATGCTGGCATGTGCGGCGATTACGATTCCTCGCTCGGCATGGAAAAGGAAGAGCCGCTCAACCGCTTCATCTCGAAGATGCCGAAGGGGCGTTTCGAGGCGGCTTCGGGGCCAGCCACCATCTGCGGCGTTGGCGTCGAGATTTCCGACGCGACGGGATTGGCGGAAAAGATCGCCCCGCTCCGGCTTGGCCCAAGGCTTGCGGAGACCATTCCGGACTTCTGGCGCTGATCGCTGCCCGGTAATTCAGCATCACCATATGATGACGCGATTGTGAGCAATTCTGTCTGATTGCCGCTGGACCCGTTTCCGGTCATGCCGCATCCTTCGGCCACTATCTGGCTTGAGGGGATGGCATGTTACAGCGATTTCCTGTCCTTGCCGCGTTTTTCCTGGCGATGATTTTTTGGTGGACCGCGGCTGACGCCCAGCAAAAGCCTTCTCGTCCGCAACCCAGCCAATGCCAGGCGATCGCGCAATCCCTGCCCAAGGCGACATTCGCCAGCTTTTCTCCTCCCGGTCCGACGCTCGCCAATGATCCGGTCAATGGTGATGTGAAGATCACCTTTCTTGGCCACGCCACGCTTTTCATCGAAACGCCTGGCGGCGTTTCCATCGCCACGGATTATAGCGGTGCCTATCTGCCGCCCTATACGCCCGAGGTCGTCACAATGAACAAGGCGCATCCGAGCCACTACACGCTGACGCCGGACCCGGCGATCAAATATGTGCTGCATGGATGGAGCGATGTGCCTGGAGAGCCGGCAAAGATCCGCATGACTGTGGGAGATACGCTGATCCGCAATGTGGTCACCGATATTCGCTCCTGGGGTGGCGGCATCGAAGCCAACGGCAATTCGATCTTCATCTTCGAGGTGGCGGGCCTTTGCATTGGACATCTGGGCCATTTGCATTTCGAGCTCACCGACCAGCAATATGCCGAGATCGGCCGTCTCGATGTCGTGATGGTGCCGGTCGACGGCGGTCTGACCATGGGGGCCGACAGCATGAGCCGCGTGGTGAAAAGGCTACGCTCGTCGCTGATCCTGCCCATGCATCGCTGGGGTCCGCCGATCGACCAGTTTCTTGCCCTGTTCGGCCCCGACTTCGATATTGCCTATGCACCGACGCCGAGCGTCACGGTGTCGGTGAAGACCTTGCCGCGCAAGCCGCTGATCTATGTGCTCAAGGGGCTGTGACCATCGCGATCACCTTTGAGACCTTCTCGATCGCGACCGCTCTTCATCCCCATTTTCCGGCTTTTTACTTGAATGAGGGTCGCTTCGCTCTTATAAGGCAGCCCATTCCCAACAAAAGACGTGAACAGGGGTGCCATGGCTGGCCATTCACAGTTTAAAAACATCATGCACCGCAAGGGTCGTCAGGACTCTGTGCGCTCGAAAATGTTCTCGAAGCTGGCGCGCGAAATTACGGTCGCTGCCAAATCGGGCCTGCCCGACCCGACCATGAACGCGAGCCTGCGTCTGGCGATCCAGAACGCCAAGGCCCAGTCGATGCCGAAGGACAATATCGACCGTGCCATCAAGAAGGCTTCCGGTGCCGATACCGAGAATTACGACGCAATCCGTTACGAGGGCTACGGTCCGGGCGGTACGGCGATCATCGTCGAAGCGCTGACCGACAACCGCAACCGCACGGCATCCAACGTTCGCTCGATCTTCACGAAGGCCGGCGGTGCGCTTGGCGAAACCGGTTCGGTGTCTTTCTCCTTCGATCACGTCGGCGAAATCACCTACAAGCCGACCGCCGGCGATGCCGACAAGGTCATGGAAGCGGCGATCGAGGCAGGCGCCGATGATGTCGAAAGCGATGAAGAGGGCCATGTGATCATCTGCGCCTTCGAATCCCTCGGCGAAGTCGCCAAGGCGCTCGAGGCGACGCTCGGCGAAGCCGAAACCGTGAAGGCGATCTGGCGCGCGCAGAACAACGTGCCGGTCGACGAAGAAAAGGCCCAGTCGCTGATGAAGCTCATCGAAAACCTTGAAGACGATGACGACGTTCAGAACGTCTATTCGAACTTCGAAGTTTCGGACGAAGTTATGGCCAAGCTCTCGGCCTGATCCCTTCTGATCATTCAGAAAAGCCGGCTGCAGCGATGCGGCCGGCTTTTTGCGTTATGGGGCTGTCGCGCGGATAAAATCATCGCGGAAGGTGGTGAGATCCGGTGCGGCGACATCGGAGACAGCCCAAAAGACCAGCCCGTCGGCATGCCATTCGACGAAATTATAGCCCTCCTTCTCGGCATTGGTTTTGGCTCCCGCAGCGCCCGGCCAGATGAAGAGATTGATGACATGACCATGCCGGCGATAGATCAGCGCCGCCACCACCCGACCATCGAGATAATCCACCCTGCCGCCGACGAGAGGGAAGCCCTGTGCTGCCAGATCGACTACGGGCGGGGAGAAATCGATCTTGCCGTTGAACCATGGTTTGACCGTGTGCTGGTCTGATGTCAGCACGTCGGTCAGATGGTCGGCGAGCATCGAGCGCACATGGCTTGCGAGAAGCTGATCCTCGATCGTCTGGCTCTGCTGCGGCACGTTCAGTACCAGCATGAGGCTTGCCGCAAGGACGGCAAGCGACGGCACGAAACTCCATTCGCGGACCAATCGCCACACGTGCTGCCACGGGCTCTCCGTTTGGCTCGCGGCCGTGGTTGCGCGCCTCATCATGGATTGCTCCAGCGTCAGTGCCGCCTGCACGCGGGCATGAACGGTATCAGGCGCCTGCCATTTGACGCCCTCGCGTGCGGAAAGACGCTTGACCATCAGAGCATTCTCCATCTCGCCGGCGCAGTCCCGGCAAGTCGCCAGATGCGCCTCGAAACGCGCCGCGTTGGTTGCGTCCAGTTCGCCGTCGATGAAGCCGTGCAGCAGATCGTTCCATTCACCGTGACCATCGTGTCCCCCGCCGCTCATCGTGCCGTCCCTTTTCCTTCGAGGCTGCGCCAGATTTCGCCAAAATCACGGCGGGCGCGGGCGAGGCGCGACATGACGGTGCCGATCGGCGCATCGATGATCTCCGCGATTTCCTTGTAGGAGAGATCCTCGAGTTCGCGCAGGACCAGGACCTCGCGCATGGCATCGGGCAACTGGTTGATGACTTCGCGCACCCGTTGCGTTTCCGATTTGCGGATGAAGGCTGCTTCTGGCGTATCCTCCTCGGAGGCGGGATCAGGGGAGGGCGAGCTTTCCTCCGAATCCCGTTCGTCCGTCATCGGCTGCTCATAGCGAGTCTTGCGCCGCCCCTCCTGCAGCCAGGCGTGATAGCAGTTGCGGACGATGGTGAAGGTCCAGGCGCGGGCATCGCCATCGCGAAAGCCGCCAAAGCCACGATAGGCGCGAAGATATGCCTCCTGCACGATATCCTGCGCGGCATCGGCATCGCGACTCAGGAACCGCGCGAAATTATAGGCGGCGTCCAGATGCGGGATGATGGTGCGCTGAAAGCGGCGCATAGTCTCGTCGGGGGAGGCGGTCGCACGCTGTGCAGGCATTTCATGCGACGATGAGTCTGCCGTAGTCGTGAGGACAATGTGCCCGCTCGGCTTCAGTGCCGCAAGGAAAGCGCGCAGGCAGTTTGGAAACCAACCCGACCTGCCAACCGCGGCGTCTTGCGATGGGCGCAAGCCCCATATCGGGAACTCGCCGAGCGTCATCGAAGTCATAAATTGGGCGTCTGTCATCATGATCCCCGCAAAACGCCGATACCGACTGTAAGCCTCGGATACGGTGCTTGCAATGTTGCCTGCGATACTAGATCGCGCCCGCGCGGATTTTATTCCCGATCGAAAGCAAAAATCGCAGATGCCGAATGCGGAGGCCCGCCATTCTGCCGCTCCAATCCAGTCTCATGAAAAATAACCTCATACATTTCAACGGTTTGCGAGAATTTTTCGCGCGATTGGGAATAAGCGCTCATTGCCATCGATCTTCTTCCTCAGTGGACGGCCGCGATTGCTTGCGACCTCCGCCCGGCCCGAAAAGCCATAACCCTGAGGAGATATTGCGATGTTTGATATGACCCGCCGCGCCGTGCTCGGCACGGCCGCAGCTGCGGCAGCCTTCGGGCTGTCGTCGAAGCTCGAATTCATTCCGCAAGCTTTTGCCGCCACGCAGCTGGAGCCGACGGTCGGCTTCTATAAATACAAAGTCGGTTCGATCGAGGTCACGGCCATCTATGACGGCATCTGGCGCAAGCCGCACGATCCGGCCTTCATCAAGAATGCTTCCGTCGAAGACACCAAGGAAGCACTCTCAAAGGCCGGCCTGACAACGGACTTCATGCCGATTCCGCTGACCGTCGTCGTTCTCGATATCGGCGGGCGCAAGATCATGATGGATGCCGGCTCCGGTGTCGGCCAATGGCAGACCAATGCCACGCATCTGCCGGCCAACATGGCTGCCGCCGGCATCGACTATAAGAAGATCGACACGATCATGATCTCGCATTTCCATCCCGACCACGTCTGGGGCCTGATGGAAAAGGGAACGAACGCGGCCGTCTTCCCGAATGCCGAGCTGATCGTCAACGCGGCCGAATACAAGTGGTGGACCGATCCCGGCCGCGTCGACAAGCTGGCGGAGGGCCGCAAGGAAGCCGGCCGGCGCATCGCCTCCGTCTTCCCGACGTGGAAGAACTGGAAGCTGGTCGAGGACAATGCCGAAGTAGCGCCCGGCGTGCACATGCTTGCCGCTTACGGCCATACGCCGGGCCACTCGGTCTTCCTCATCGATGGCGGCAGCGAGCAGCTGATGGTCTCGGCTGACATCATGTATGTGCCGGCACTGCTGGCGCCTCATCCCGAATGGGAAGGTGCCTACGACCAGGATGGCCCGATGGCCGTCGCCACCCGCCGCAGGCTGATCGATCGCGTCATTGCCGACAAGATCAGGATCTGCGGCTCGCATTTCCCATTCCCGGGCTCCGGCACCTTCGTCAAGGACGGCAATGCCTACGGATTCACCCCCACCATCCAGGCCTGAGCGGCCATAGAGAGGAGTAAATACCATGTTCAGACATGCCATTTTCGGGATCGCCGGCCTTTGCGCCGTCGCCATCCTGCCCGCCGCGACAGCAGGCGTCGCTTTCGCCGTCGACAATATGGAATCGACCGATGCGCCGGACCTGACCTCCGTGCGTACCAAGATCGATGCGAAGGACTATGCCGGCGCACTCGCCGAGCTTCGCGATATCGCCGAGGAGCACCAGCAGGCCGATGTCTACAATCTGATGGGCTTCACCCTGCGCAAGACCGGCGACTTCAAGACGTCGCTCACTTACTACACCAAGGCCCTGGAACTGCAGCCGGATCACAAGGGCGCGCATGAATATCTCGGCGAGCTCTATGTCGAAACCGACGATATGCCCAAGGCCCGCGAACAGCTGGCAGTGCTCACCAAGCTCTGCCCGGCGGGATGCGAGGAGCTTGAGGACCTGACCAAGGCAATCGCCGCTAAGGGGACCAACTAAAGTCCGGCCGCAATCGATCCGGCGGCATTTCACTCGGTCATGTCGAGGGGATGCCGCCGGACAGGATCGGAAGCCGCACGAATATCGACAGGAAGGAGAAAGGCCATGGAATTCGAAGAGGAGAGTGCCGTTCTTGTGAATATGGCCGACATGGCATTGCTGTTCGGCCGCCTGCTGCTATCACTGCTCTTTCTGGAAGAAGGCATCGAACTTGCCAGCAATCTCGACACCGCATTGGAGGCCATGGCGAGGCTTGGTGTCACTGCCCCCATCGCCATTGCCACCATCGTGCTGCAGCTTGGCGCCGGCCTCGCCATCGCGTTCGGGCTTATGACGCGCCTTGCGGCATTTGGCCTTGGCCTATTCTGTGTGCTGACGGCGCTACTTTTTCACACCAACTTCGCCAGCCATAATGAGTTGCTGCATTTCGAAAAGGACCTGGCGATCGCGGGCGGCATGTTCGCGCTGATCGTCGCCGGCGCCGGCAAGCTGTCGCTCGACATGCTCATCCGGCGTCATTAGAAGACGAGGCTCGTGGCTTGAGCCCGCCGATCGCCCGGTGAGCCGTATATGCTGGATCGGCTCACCGGATTAGACCGTTCGCTTTCGAAGATCAGGAGACCTTCTTGAAGCTTGGAAGCGTCGCGAAGAGTTCCACCGACTTCAGGCGTGCCTCGATATCGTGAATCGGCATCGATATGATGACTTCATCGGCTTCCGTATCCTTGATGAATTGCGAAAGCTTCGCCTCCGCCGTTGCCGGCGAGCCGACCACGGCATAGCGCAGCGTATTTTCCACGTTCAGTTTTTCCATTGGCGTCCAGAAATCGTCCATGTCACGGCGCGGGCGGGGGAAGGGGCCGCGCACGTTGCGGCGGAGATTGACGAATTGCTGCTGCGCGGAGGTGAAGTGATACTGCGCTTCCTCGTCCGTCTCCGCCACTGCTCCCATGGCGCCGACCATGACATAGGGCTTGTCGAGCGCGGCCGAAGGCGTGAAACGCTCGCGATAGATGGCGATGGCATCCATCAAGGCTTCCGGGGCGAAATGCGAAGCGAAAGCATAGGGCAAGCCCAGCATAGCGGCGAGGTGGGCGCTGTAGAGGCTGGAGCCGAGCAGCCAGATAGGGATATTGGCGCCATGGCCGGGAACGGCGAGGATGATCTGATTGTCGTCCGCGGGGCTGAAGAGGTGCTGCAGTTCGACGATATCCTGAGGAAAGCTCTGCGCGCCGGCATCTATATTGCGCCGCAGGGCCTGCGCCGTGCGCATGTCGGTGCCCGGGGCGCGGCCGAGGCCGAGATCGACGCGGCCGGGAAACAGCGCTTCCAGCGTGCCGAATTGCTCGGCAATGACCAGCGGCGAGTGGTTCGGCAGCATGACGCCGCCCGAGCCGATGCGGATGCGGGAGGTTGCCGCACCGACATGGCCGATGACGACCGACGTCGCGGCGCTGGCAACACCCGGCATGCCGTGATGCTCGGCGAGCCAGAATCGGTTATAGCCCAGCTCTTCCGCCTTCTGCGCCATGCGCTTCGAGCCGTCGAAGGATTGGCTGATGGTGCTGCCTTCGGCAACGGGCGAAAGATCGAGGATGGAAAAGGGGACCATGGCAAGAAACCTGCGTGGTGGAAGGGAGGGTCGCTTGCACATGTAGGAGCGCTGTCCGCCTATTCCAAACCCATCGCCGCAATTTCGTCACGATGTTTTCAGCGCGGCTTTGGCGATCCAATCAGACCCTTGTTTTTGTTTTGTTCACATTTTGCTGGCACATGTCGAGCCTGAAAGATAGGTTAGCTTATGCAGAATACGATTCGCATCATCGGCATCGATCCGGGCCTGCGCCGCACCGGCTGGGGTATCATCGATATGCTTGGCAATTCCCTGCGCTTCGTGGCGTCGGGGACCGTGACCTCGGACGGCGACATGGATCTCGCGTCCCGTCTCTGCCAGCTGCATGACGGACTTGCCGAGGTCGTTCACAGCTATCAGCCCAATGAGGCTGCCGTCGAACAGACCTTCGTCAACAAGGATGCGGTGGCAACCTTGAAGCTCGGTCAGGCGCGCGGCGTCGTCATGCTGGTTCCGGCGCGCGCTGGCCTGCCTGTCTCGGAATATGCGCCGAATGCGGTCAAAAAGGCCGTCATCGGCGTCGGCCACGGCGAGAAGCAGCAGATTCACATGATGCTGAAGATCCTGATGCCCAAGGTCGAGTTCAAGGGCAATGACGCGGCCGATGCGCTCGCTATCGCCGTCTGTCACGCTCATAACCGCGGCGCCAGCCGGCTGCGGCAGGCAGCGCTGGCCGGATAGTTTGTTCTTGACTTGTTCTCATGGTAATGATAATTCTTACTTTAAGTTTGGAGAGTAAGAATGCGTGTGACATCCAAAGGGCAGGTGACTATCCCCCGCGACTTGCGCGAGTTGGCTGGCATAGAGCTCAATAGCGAAGTCATATTTTCCGTCGAGGATGGAAAGCTGGTTGTTTCGCCCAAGAACGGTAAGCGGGACATCGAGGATCGGCAGCGGCTCGATCGGTTTATGGCTACCCTCAAGCGGTTGGAAGGCACCGGCGATCAGGAGATCGATGCCGAAGCACTGATGTCGATGACTCGTGACCGGTAATCATGGTCACTATCGTCGATACGAATGTGTTGGTTGATTTGGCCATCCCTGGTTCAGTTTGGCATGGTTGGTCCAGCGCGCAGGTTCTTTCCGCTTTCAAGCGAGGAGCAGTCATTATCAACCCCATCATCTATGCGGAATTCTCGGTGCGATACAGCAGTATGGATCAAGTGGACGAACTGCTGCCGCAAAGCGAATTCCGCCGTGAAAGCCTGCCATGGTCAGCGGCATTTGCCGCAGCGGCGGCTTTCAGGGTTTATCGTCAGGCTGGCGGTGGGAGAGAACGCATTCTTCCTGATTTTATGATCGGCGCACACGCCGCGGTGCGTGGCTATTCCATATTAACACGAGATCCCAAGGGCTATCGCTCCTACTTTCCCTCGCTCGACCTCATCACCCCAGAAACCCATCCCTGACGGACATCATCCATGATCGGCAAGCTGAAAGGCACAATCGAAGAGATCGGCGAAGACTATGTGCTCGTGGATGTGCACGGCGTCTGCTACGTCGCCTATTGTTCGGCTCGGACGCTGTCGAAGCTCGGTTCGGTTGGCGAGGCCTGTATTCTTTTCATCGAGACCTATGTTCGTGAGGATCAGATCCGGCTTTTCGGCTTCATGACGGCGTTGGAGCGCGAATGGTTCAATATCGTGCAGACGGTTCAGGGCGTGGGCGCGAAGGTAGCGCTGGCGCTGCTATCGACGTTGACGCCGGCCGAGCTTGCCAATGCGATCGCCTTGCAGGATCGCGCCGCCGTCTCGCGAGCGCCGGGTGTCGGCCCCAAGGTCGCCATGCGCATCGTGACGGAACTGAAGAACAAGGCGCCGGCTTTTGCCGGCGACGCGGCCAATATCGCGCTCAAGCAGGAGCTGGGCGAAGGCGTTGCCGCAGCACCCGTGGCCGATGCCGTTTCGGCGCTGACCAATCTCGGCTACTCCCGCGATCAAGCAGCCAACGCCGTTGCGGCGGCGATAAAGGCGGCCGGCGAAGGTGCGGACAGTGCCAAGCTGATCCGGCTCGGTCTCAAGGAACTCGCGCGGTGAGGCTTTGCACCATCCGCAATCCTGACTATTGTCGCAAAGCTGAGAGAGCGGGCCTCGGCACTCCTTAGTCATAGAGTATTTTTGAGGCGGTGGATGTGATAACGCCTTCGGCGCAGAAGCCGCAAAACGCATACCGGGAATGGAACCTCTGACATGAGTGAAGCCGCACGTCTGATATCGCCGGAAAAGCGGGGCGAAGACATCGATGCGACGCTCAGGCCGCAATCGCTGGACGAGTTTACCGGCCAGGCGGAAGCGCGCGCCAATCTGAAGGTCTTCATCGAGGCGGCCAAGGGTCGTGGCGAGGCACTGGATCATGTACTGTTCGTCGGCCCCCCCGGCCTTGGCAAGACGACCCTGGCGCAGATCATGGCGAAGGAGCTCGGTGTCAACTTTCGCTCGACGTCCGGCCCGGTCATCGCCAAGGCGGGTGATCTTGCGGCGCTGCTCACCAATCTCGAAGAGCGGGACGTGCTCTTCATCGATGAAATCCATCGTCTCAATCCGGCTGTCGAGGAAATTCTCTATCCGGCCATGGAGGATTTCCAGCTTGATCTCATCATCGGCGAAGGCCCGGCGGCGCGTTCGGTGAAGATCGATCTCGCCAAGTTCACGCTGGTAGCGGCTACGACCCGCCTCGGCCTCCTGACGACGCCGCTGCGCGACCGTTTCGGCATTCCTGTGCGTCTGAGTTTCTACACGGTTGAAGAACTGGAGCTGATCGTCCGGCGTGGTGCTAGGTTGATGGGTCTTGGCATGACGGATGAGGGCGCGCGCGAGATCGCGCGTCGGGCGCGCGGTACGCCGCGCATTGCCGGCCGCCTGCTGCGGCGCGTGCGCGATTTCGCCGAAGTTGCGAAAGTCGAAGCGGTGACGCGCGAGATTGCCGACGAGGCACTGACACGGCTTCTCGTTGATAATGTCGGCTTCGATCAGCTCGACAAACGCTATCTGAACATGATCGCGGTCAATTTCGGCGGCGGGCCTGTCGGTATCGAGACTATCGCCGCTGGCCTTTCCGAGCCGCGCGATGCGATCGAGGATATTATCGAGCCCTATATGATCCAGCAGGGCTTCATTCAGCGTACGCCGCGCGGTCGTGTTTTGACCGCGATCGCCTGGAAACATCTCGGCATGCAGCCGCCCAAGGATCTGGAGGCCGCGCAGTTCGGGTTGTTCCGGGAGGACGATTGAATGCTTGGCCGTCGTGCCTTCCTGAAGCTTTTCGGCGGCAGCATATTCGGTTTGATGGCACTCGGGGGATATGCTCTCGGCTACGAGCCGGTCGTTCGGCTGAATGTTACCCGCTATGCGCTGACCCCACCAGGATGGACGCCTGGGCTGAAGCTCAGGGTGGTGGCACTTGCCGATTTCCATGCCTGTGAGCCGTGGATGAATGCCGAGCGCATCGCATCGATCTGTGCGCATGCCAATGAGCTTGGCGGCGACATCATCGTGCTGCTCGGCGATTATACGTCCGGAACCGATCTCATTACCAACCGTGTCGATCATCGCATCTGGGCGGCGGAATTGGCAAAGCTGAAGGCGCCGCTTGGCGTCCACGCCATTATCGGCAATCACGACTGGTGGCATGACGCGACGGCCCAGAGAACCGGTCGCGGCCCGACGTTCAGCCATCGGGCATTGGAAGCTGTCGGCATCGAAGTCTATTCCAACCGCGCGGCGCGCCTAGAGAAGAATGGACAAGGCTTCTGGCTTGCAGGCGTCGAGGATCAGCTGGCCCTGCGTCGCAGCATGCGCTGGAAGAGGCCTCTTACCAAGGGGCTTGACGATCTCGGCGGCACAATGGCGCAGATCGGCGACGACGCACCGGTCATCCTTATGGCCCATGAGCCCGATATTTTTCCTGCCGTTCCCCAGCGGGTGTCGCTCACTTTGTCGGGGCATATGCATGGCGGACAGGTGAGGATTTTCGGCTGGTCGCCCTATTCGCCCTCGCGTTATGGTGACCGGTATGTCTACGGTCATATCGTTGAGGAGTCGCGCCATATCATTGTGTCGGGCGGCCTCGGCTGCTCTATCGCGCCAGTACGCTTCGGCGTTCCGCCGGAGATCCTGGTGATCGACCTGGGATAGAGGATCATGCCGAAGCGCAAACTCATCAGATTGAATGCCGGCCGCACACGCTTCCAGATGCGCGTCGCAGGCCTTGGCTTTCGCGACGGCCATGTCCTGGTGCATCGCGCCGTGCACGAGCCTTTCTGGACTTTTCCCGGCGGTCGCGCGGAGATCGGCGAGACCTCGGAAGAGACATTGCGGCGGGAGATGATGGAGGAGATCGGCGTTAACGTTACGGTCGGGCGCCTGCTGTGGTCGGTCGAGAATTTCTTCCATTACGAGCAGCTCGACTGGCACGAGCTTGGCCTCTACTATCTGATGGATATTCCTGCCGACTTTCCCTTCGACCCCGCGAAGATCGTGCATCGAATCCAGGATGGCGACAACGATCTCGAGTTCAAATGGGTGCGAGCGACGCGCGAGGCGCTGGTTGCGCTCGATATCCCGCCCTATTTCATCGCCGAGGAAATCGAAAACCTGCCGCTGACGTCTCGCCATCTCGTCTGGCGGGATGGTGATCTCGACAAGGCTTAGGGGGAGGCTTATGTCCGCTTTCGATCCGGTTCGCAGCTTTCGCAAGCTCGCCTACAACAATGCCTTGGCGAATGTCCGGCTCCATCGGGCTTGTGCGGCTCTGCTGCCCGGCGAATTCGAGGCCAAGCGTGTCAGCTTCTTTCCGTCGATCAAGGCAACCCTCAATCATATCCTGACGGTCGATTGGTTCTACGTCGACGCGCTGGAAGGCGGTACTCTGGGCCTCAAAGCTTTTGACATCGAGGAGCCTTATGACCGGCTGGACGGGTTGAGCCAGGAGCAGGCCGACGTCGATCGCAAGCTGGTCGCTTTTTGTGAGGGGCTGACGCCGGAGACCGCGATGCGGATCATCAATATCGAACGCGACGGCCGCGTTCAGCGCGAGCGGGCGGACGATGTGCTGAACCATCTGTTCCAGCATCAGACGCATCATCGCGGGCAGGTGCATGCCATGCTGGCCGGAACCAGCGTCGCGCCGCCGCAGCTCGACGAATTCGTCGTTTCCGACGATGCACGCTTCAGGGATGCGGAATTGATGGCGCTCGATTGGGATGAGACAAAGCTGATGCGCTGATACCCGCCTTTGGGTATCCCGATTTAGCCAGTGTCTCTATCGTTTGCTTGAGCAGGGGTTTTCCGCCAGCTTGCCAGCCAAGTGCACGGATTTTCGCCGTATCCATGACAGAGACCGCGCCGAGCTCCGCAGGCTGCGGCAGCGCGTGCGGACAGCCTGTCGCGCTCTGGAGGTGGCTAAGGATCTCGTGCGTGTCGGTCAGAATATCCGACAGGTTGAAGGCTTCACCGTCCATACGGCCGGCTTCCGTTTCCAGCAGAAGACGAACCGCACGGCCGAGGTCGCGGCCGTGGACCTCGGTCCCGGCCCGGGAAGGAACCGGCTTACCGTTCAGGTAATCGTCGAATAGCTCGTCCCACTTGTTCGGCTGCAGTTCGCCATAAACGCCTGTCGCCCTCAGGCTCGCGGTTATGAAACCCGATGCTGACAGGGAAAACAGGGCGTGCTCCGCGTCGCGCTTCACCTCGCCATAGAGCGTGCTCGGTACTGGCTTGGTCGCCTCGGTCAACGGCTCCTTGGCAATCCCATCGCCATAGACGGCGCGTGACGAGAGGAAGATGCAGCGACGGATGCCAGCCTTTCTGGCGGTCTCGAACAGCTTTACCGTACCGTCGAGATTGAGACGGCGAAAGCCGTCCGGATCATCGCCTTCACCGCCGCGATATTTGCCAGCAACATGGTTGAAGGCCGCGTGCACGAAGAGATAGGCGTCGTCGAAAGCGCGGCTTTGATTTTCCGCCGGATCGAGGCTCATGGGAACGAAGGAGACCGGATGCGAAAAGAAGCCAGGTGACGGGGGGCTCCGTCCGCCGATTGCAACCTTGTAACCGGCCGACAGCAGCTCTTCAGCGATGTATCGGCCGACGAGACCCGCTCCGCCTGAAATCAGGACTTTCATGCCGCCGCTTTCGGATTTGCGAGCGTGGCGATATCGGGCATGTTCCGACCTGAATGGAAGCTATGCCATAGCTCGATCAATGGCTTCAGCTGCTCAGCCTTGGGGTGATTTTCCTCCCAGGGCTTCTCATACTGGTAATGCAGGATCGAGACGCTGTTCCAGTTCCAGAGCTCAGGCATGCTGAACCAGACATATTGCAGCATGTTCATAAAGACGGGCAGCCCTTGCCAATCCGGGAAAAAGGCCTCGAGAAAGGTCTGGTCGGTGCGCCGCCAGAAGACGTCGGGGCGATCGAGGTGCTCCAGCATGTGCCGAAAGGTCGCAAGCGACGGCTTGGCGACGAAGACGCCGGAATTCAGCCGGTGGAAATCGGCAAGGCTTTCGTAGACGTTCGGTGCGGCGGAAAATTCCGGGTAATCGAAGAGCCGGTCGACGTTGCGCAGCACCAGCGCATCTGCATCGATGAAGACGCAGGTGTCGTATTCGATCAGCTGCCAGAGCCTGAGCTTGCAGAAGTTGTCGAGCGGCGTGTGGAAGGAGGGCTTGCGGCCCTTGGTGAAGGGAGCCGCTGTATGAAGATTGCCGCGGGCATGCCGCTCATTGAAGGCATCCGAAAGCGGAAGATGCTCAACTTCCACCAGCCGGCAGTCGAGCGCTGCCAATGGGGCAAGGTCGCTTTCGCCAACCCCTTCCGTATGCAGCACGACGATATCGGCTTTCGTGCCGCTATGGACGATCGAACGCGCCAGCGCCAGTGCGCCCATGGCGTAATCAGCATTCGTGACGAGCGTCACGAATGCCTGCCCGGCACGCGGTCGCGTTTGTGCACGCAGACCCTGCAGCATTTCGCTTCCCGGCATCATGACACGGACTTCAGCCTCTTGCCCTCGGGATCATGGTTGACTGTCGCGGCGAGATCCTTGGTCCAGGCAGAGATGGCCGGAACGCGCGACCGATCGACGCGATAAGCATATTTTTTAGCGACATCGACGATTTCACCGAGGAGGCCCGCTTCCAGCGTGATCGGTGCCAGGCCGAGATCGAGGAACTTGTCGTTTTTGACAATCAGGTCGTTCTCCGGAGCTTCCTTGCGCGGATTGGGCAGGCGCACAACTTCCGCGCCGCTCATCCTGGCGATCATATCGGCAAGATCGCGCACTCGATGCGTTTCGGTCATCTGGTTGAAGATTTCGACGCGGGCGCCGCGAACCGGCGGGTTCTTCAGAGCGAGTTCGATGCAGCGTACGGAATCCTGGATATGGATGAAGGCGCGGGTCTGGCCACCGGTGCCGTGCACGGTCAGCGGATAGCCGATCGCCGCCTGGATGAGGAAACGGTTGAGCACCGTGCCATAGTCGCCGTCATAGTCGAACCGGTTGATCAGCTGCTCATGCCGGCGCGTCTGCTCGGTGTGCGTGCCCCAGACGATGCCCTGATGCAGGTCGGTGATCCTCAGTCCGTCATTCTTGGCATAGAATTGAAAGAGCAGCTGATCGAGGCACTTCGTCATGTGATAGATCGAGCCGGGATTGGCGGGGTAAAGAATCTCCTGGCTCGCCGTGCGACCATCGGTCGTCTCGATGCCGACGGGCAGATAGCCCTCGGGGATGGCAGCGCCGATCGTCGAATAGCCATAGACGCCCATCGTGCCGAGATGTACGAGATGCGCGTCGAGACTGAGGTCTACCAGCGCGTTCAGGAGGTTGTGGGTGGCGTTGACGTTGTTGTTGACCGTGTAGTTCTTGTGGCGGTCGCTCTTCATCGAATAGGGGGCGGCGCGCTGCTCGGCGAAATGGACGATGGCATCGGGGCGATGCTCGGACAGCCATTTTTTCAGAAGCTCATAGTCCCTGGCGAGATCGATCAGGTGGAAATGGATGCGGCGGCCGGTTTCGGCGTGCCATATGCGGGTGCGTTCCTGGATCGAATCCATCGGCGTCAGCGACTGGACCCCCAGCTCGGTATCGATCCAGCGGCGGGAGAGATTGTCGAGGATGTGGATCTCATGACCGGCGTCGGAGAGGTGAAGCGAGGTTGGCCAACCAATGAATCCGTCACCGCCCATAACCGCAATTTTCATAGGATCTTCCTTCTATGCCGATCCGCTAGCCGGCACGATTCCGGATAGTCGGAGTTTATGACAATTGTTCAAAGCTTGCTTGATGGCAGAACTTCGGCCAAAGAGATGCCGGACATTCAAGGAGATGCGGCAACGATGAACAGCCCCTTTCTGATAGCTGGGGAACTGGAAGCCGGAAGCCACCGGCTGGTGCAGCGAGTCTACTATGAGGATACGGATTTTTCCGGGCTCGTCTATCACGCGCGCTACCTGCATTTCCTTGAACGGGGACGCACCGACTATCTGCGTTGTCTCGGAGTGGAACAGCGCGAACTTTTGAATGCGGATGAAGAGGGGCTGGTTTTCGTCGTCCATCGCATGGAGATCGATTTCAAGGGACCGGCTCGCATGGATGACCTGCTGATGATCCGCACAGTCACCGAAAAGGCCGGTGGCGCCAAGATGGTGCTGTCTCAGGAAATCCGGCGCGACGAGACACTGCTGATTGCCGCGAAGGTCATCATTGCCGTGATCAATGCAAAGGGGCGTCCGCGCCGCCTGCCGGAGAAACTTGCCGCACAAATGCTCACGGCGTCGGAAAGTGCTGGGTAATCAGTAACCTGGCATGCTCATCGCATCAGGGCTGCCTTGCATAAGGATAGCATGATCGACAAGAGGCGGCTTGCAATAACTTGAGTTTTATGTGAAGGAATTCGCCGCGCAAGCTTTGTCTGCGTTTCTCGCCGGTTTCGTCCGGTCAGTTCTTCCCTGGAGCGAGAATAACCTTCGCCGCCGTTAAATCCTTCGTGTTTCGACGCTAACATTCTTTTAACCATAATAGTGTCTTACTGATTATGTCGGAGTTTGTGCGGTGCACGCCTTCCTTTGACCAAATTTGACGGCAAGAAGGCAGTTGTAAGCTTGGAAGGCTTGACCAGGGCGTTCAGCGGCGGCTGCCAAACAATTCTTGTGAGATCACTTTTAGCCGCCCGGTCTAGCACCGGGCGTTTGGATTCGGGGATTTTGGATCAATGGAACAAGTAGCATTGGCAGCGGCCACCACACCGGACATCACCCTCTGGTCGCTCTTCATGCAGGCAGGCCTGGTGGTCAAGCTCGTCATGATCGGCCTGCTGGCAGCGTCCGTATGGACCTGGGCGATCGTCATCGACAAATATCTGAGCTACGCGCGAGCGCGGCGGCAGTTCGATCACTTCGAGCAGGTTTTCTGGTCCGGCCAGTCTCTTGAAGAGCTCTACCGCACTCTTTCTGAGCGTAACAATACAGGTCTTGGCGCCATTTTCGTCGCGGCGATGCGCGAATGGAAGAAATCGTTCGAGCGCGGCGCTCGCTCGCCGATCGGTCTGCAGATGCGTATCGACCGCGCGATGGACGTGACGCTGGCGCGTGAATCGGAACATCTGACGGCCCGCCTCGGATCGCTTGCCACTATCGGTTCCGCCGGCCCGTTCATTGGTCTCTTCGGCACGGTCGTCGGCATCATGACCTCGTTTCAGGCGATCGCCGGTTCGAAGTCGACCAACCTTGCGGTCGTCGCACCGGGTATCGCCGAAGCGCTTCTGGCAACTGCGATCGGTCTGGTTGCCGCTATTCCGGCCGTTATCGCCTACAACAAGTTCTCGGCCGATGCCGGCAAGCTTTCGGGCCGCATGGAAGGCTTCGCGGATGAATTCTCCGCCATCCTTTCGCGCCAGATCGATGAAAAGCTGCAGCCGCGCCAGGCTGCGCAGTAAGTCGCGGACAGAACCGGAGTATTGACATGGGAATGTCTGTTGGAGGCAGTGGTGGCGGCGGTGGCCGCCGTGGCAGTCGTCGTGGCGGAGGTCGTGGCGGCCCGATTTCCGAGATTAACGTGACGCCGCTGGTTGACGTCATGCTCGTGCTGCTGATCATCTTCATGGTGGCGGCGCCGATGATGACGTCGGGCGTGCCGATCGACCTGCCGCAGACGCAGGCCGGCGCACTGAACGCCCAGACTCAGCCGATTACGATCTCGATCAAGGCCGATGGCCAGGTCTTCCTGCAGGAGACGCAGATTAACGTGACCGAGATCGCCGACAAGCTGAAGGCGATCGCGACGACCGGCTATAACGAGCGCATTTTCGTGCGTGGCGACGGCAAGGCGCCTTACGGCGTCATCGCCGACGTTATGTCTCGCATTCAGGAAGCCGGTTACAAGAACATCGGCCTGGTTACGCAGCAGCAGACAACGGATCACTGACGAACCGACATGAAGCGCAGTCTTGCTACATCTGCTGTCATTCACATCCTGGTGCTGATCGGCGCCATGGTGTCGCTGAGTGCGCCGGCGCCGCTTGAGACGCCGGAAAGCACGGCGATGGATGTCGATATCGTGACGGCGGATCAGCTGCAGCAGGGCGAGAAGAAGGCGCCGGTCACAGATCACGCCGCGCGCAAGCCGACGACCAAGCAGGACCAGGTCGCCAACGCCCAGAGTACCGGCGAGAACAAGGTGGATATCAAGAACCCGGTCGTGCCGACGCAACGGCCGGAGAGCGAGACTGCGGCCTTGGCGCCGAAGAAGGTGGATACCCCAGTACCGCAGGACGATCCGAGGCCGAACGACGTCAAGACGATCGAGCAGAAGGAAACCGAGGCCGCGCCGAAGGAAGTCGCCGCCATTCCACAGCAGAAGCCCGACGTGACGCCGACCCCAAAGCCGGATGTCACCCCGCCGACCCCGAAAGCCGATGCGACGCCAACCCCACCGCCGACGCAGCAGCCGGTCGACCAGGCTGAAATTCAGCTGCCAAACAACGTACCCGTACCGGATGTGAAGCCGCAGCCGACGCCGCCGAAGGCTGCCGAGCAGAAGCTTGAGGTTAAGCCGACGCCGAAGCCGGACGTGAAGGTCGCCGACGCAAAGCCGACGGACAAAACGACGACGCAAAGCACGAGCAAGAATACCTCGGCCGACGATGGCAAGAAGGACGCTGACAAGAAGCGTCAGACCCCGAAGGCCTCCAGCAAGGGCCTTGACGATGGTCTTGCCGATCAGATCAACGATCTTCTCAACAACACCTCGTCGAAAGGCGGTGCGAAGCGCTCATCGCAGCAGGCTTCCGCAGGCGCCGATACCCAGGTCGCTTCGCTTGGCGGCAAGAAGTCGCTTGGTGCCGGCAAGCTCAGCCAGAGCCAACAGGATGGCCTGCGCGATCTGATCCAGAAATACTGGAACCTCCCGCCTGGTCTTGAAGGCGCCGGCGACGTGCGGATCAAGGTGCACTTCAAGCTCGACAAATCCGGGCAGATCGTCGGTCAGCCGGAAGCGACGACCAACGGGGGACCGGCTTCGACACAAGGTGCCATGCAGTCCGCCGCTGTACGCGCGGTCCTTCGCGCGCAATCGGAGTTCATGACGATTCTTCCGGCGGACAAATATGAGGACTGGCAGGAAGTCGTCGTCAATTTCAGTGCAGCGGATCTGGGGATGTGATGCGGGGAGCGCAGCTTTCGACGAACCACTGTCCCAGTATCGGCCTGCCTTTAGCTGTGGGCCTGGGGATCATGCTCGCAGGCTCCGCTTCAGCGCAGACTGCAAATGTGGCTGCGGGTGAGAATCGCCTGAGACATTCTGCCATTGAAAGTATTCGCAACGACATCATGGCAAATTGGCTGGCCCCTGTTGATCTCACTGGCTTCCGAGAGGTCTACGTTCGGATCCAGTTTAGACTTGACCATACCGGAACGATTATGGGCAAGCCGAAGGTAACAATGACTGGCGGTCCCGAAAACGCCCAGAAAGCTGTCGCGGCAAGCGCGCTGCGAGCTGTGGTTAGGGCAGCTCCTTTCAAAAAACTGCCAATGGATAAGTATGACGTCTGGAAAGAAGTCATCATCAACTTCGATGCCAGCGATCCGGCGAATTAATGCTGAAAGGCTTGATACATATGATCAGAAAATCCTTCGTCCGCCTCCTGGTGGTGCTAGCAGGCCTGATGGCTGTGGCATCCACTCCGGCCTATGCCGTGGTCGAGCTCAATATCAACAAGGGCAACGTCCAGCCCATGCCGATCGCTATCACCGACCTTCTGTCGAATGATACGCTCGGCCCGCAGATCTCGAGCGTCATCGCCGCCGATCTGCAGCGCTCCGGACTGTTCGCTCCGATCAACAAGCAGGCCTTCATCGAGAAGATTACCAATCCGGATTCGACCCCGCGCTTCCAGGACTGGACCTCGATCAATGCGCAGGCTCTGGTGACCGGCCGCGTGACGCAGGAAGGCGGCCGCCTTCGCGCCGAATTCCGCCTCTGGGATACGTTCGGCAACAGCCAGATGATCGGTCAGCAGTTCTTTGCCCAGCCGGATAACTGGCGGCGCGTCGCGCACATCATCGCCGATGCGATCTACCAGAAGATCACCGGCGAAAAGGGCTATTTCGATACCCGCGTCGTTTTCGTCGCCGAAAGTGGCCCGAAGACGGCCCGCAAGACTCAGCTCGGCATTATGGACCAGGACGGCGCCAACGCGCGCATGCTGACCGACGGCAGCGACCTGGTATTGACGCCGCGCTTCTCGCCCAATCGCCAGGAAGTGACCTACATGTCCTTCGCCAACCAACAGCCGCGCGTCTATCTGCTGCAGCTGCAGACGGGCCAGCGCGAACTGGTCGGCAACTTTCCGGGCATGACCTTCTCGCCGCGCTTCTCGCCGGACGGGCAGCGCGTCATCATGAGCCTTCAGCAGGAAGGCAATGCCAATATCTACACGATGGATCTGCGCTCGCGCACCACGACCCGTCTGACGTCTACGGCCGCGATCGATACCTCGCCATCCTATTCGCCCGATGGCACGCAGGTTGCCTTCGAAAGCGACCGTGGTGGACAGCCGCAGATCTATGTCATGAATGCCGACGGCTCCAACCAGCGCCGCATCTCCTTCGGTAATGGCTCCTACTCCACGCCGGTCTGGTCGCCGCGTGGCGATCTGATCGCCTTCACCAAACGGGCCGGCGGCAACTTTTCCATCGGCGTCATGAAGCCGGACGGTTCCGGCGAGCGAATCCTGACCTCCGGCTCCTACAGCGAAGGACCGACCTGGGCGCCGAACGGCCGCGTCATCATGTTCTTCCGCGCGCCGTCGGGTGCGAGCGGACCGCAAATTTATTCGATCGATCTGACCGGTTATAACGAGCAGAAGATCCCGACCCCTGGCTTCGCTTCCGATCCGGCATGGTCGCCGCTGCTCGAGTAGCGGGAAGGGCCGCCACGTTATCGCCGCAAAGTCCTGTGAGTGGACCGTTTGGCGACAATTTTAGGACATCATTAACCATACTTGTTGGAATCCGATTAACCGAACCCGGTTACAGTCTGGCAACCCTGATAGAGACTTAAGGAGAGACCGGCCATGAGCCGCACCGCAACCCAGGCCGTTGGCCATATGCAGAACCTCGCCCGCAACCCGATCATGATCGCGCTTTTCGTTGGCCTTTCTCTGGCCGGCTGCGCTTCCAAGAAGGGTCTGCCGAACGATGCCAACGGTCTTGGCCTGAACGGTGCCGGCAATGCCACTCCGGGCTCGCCGCAGGACTTCACGGTCAATGTCGGCGACCGCATCTTCTTCGTTGTCGACAGCTCCTCCATCAGCTCCGAAGCAGCACAGACGCTCGATCGTCAGGCTCAGTGGCTCGCCCGCTATCCGAACTATTCCATCACGGTCGAAGGCCATGCCGACGAGACCGGTACCCGCGAGTACAACCTTGCTCTCGGCGCGCGCCGCGCTGCCGCCGCGAAAAGCTATCTCGCTTCGCGTGGTGTCCCGGCGAACCGCATGAAGACGATTTCGTATGGCAAGGAGCGCCCGGTCGCTACCTGCGACAACGAGTCCTGCTGGTCGCAGAACCGCCGCGCGGTCACCGTGCTCAACGGCGCCGGCTCCTGATCGTCAAAGACCAGTCGAAATGCAAAAGGCGGCCTCGTGCCGCCTTTACTTTTTTGACCACACTTTGGCCGAACTCCGTTGCTTTTTGAGAGCAATTGTAAAAATCTCCTGTTCGAGCCCTCCGGCCCGAAGAATCAATAGGACAGGACGATCCATATGAGAAAACTTGTCGTGGCGAGCATGCTTTGTCTCGCTGCCATCGTGGGTAGCGAGCGCGATGCTTCTGCCTTGTCGTTGTTTGGAATGCATCTCGGCGGCCGCGATGCCTCCGCGCAGGCAGCTCCCGGCAATGCAAATCAAAGACAAGCGCAATACCGCCAAGCACCTGTCATCAACGTTCAAAACAGCGATGCCGAAATGCGCCTGCAGCAGCTCGAAGACCAGATGCGCCAGCTGAACGGCCGCGTCGAGGAGATGAGCTACCAGCTTCTCCAGATGCAGGAGCAGATCCGCAAGGCACAGGAGGACAACGAATTCCGCTTCCAGCAGCTGGAAAAGCGCGGCGGCGGTGGCAGCGCGCCCGCATCGGGCGGCACGATGAAGAAGAGCGAGGCCGATGTCCCCGCGCAGAGCGGCGGCAAGCAGGACGATATTGCCGGCGTTATCAGCAACTCGCAGAATGGCAGCACTGCCGGTGCACGCGGCGCCGGCGCTGGCAAGCCGCCGAGCGAGCTTGGCTCTATCCAGTTCGATCAGGGCGGCGACCAGATCGGCTCCTCGATTACAGGGGCCAACAACGGTTCGGGTGCGCCGCCAAGTGCAGGCTCCGGTTCGCAGACGGCATCGCTCGGCAGCGAGAACGATCAATACAAGGCTGCCTACGGCCACGTCCTGTCCGGCGACTATAGCGTCGCCGAACAGGAATTCCGCCAATATCTCGACAGTTATCCCAGCAGCTCGCGGGCCGCGGATGCGAATTTCTGGCTCGGCGAAGCGCTTTATTCGCAGGGCAAGTACAATGATGCTGCCAAGACTTTCCTGAATGCTCATCAGAAATATAGCACTTCGGAAAAGGCGCCCGAAATGCTCCTGAAGCTCGGTATGTCCCTGGCCGCTCTCGACAACAAGGATACCGCCTGCGCCACGCTTCGCGAGGTCACCAAGCGTTACCCGAAGGCCTCTAAGGCTGTGACCGGCAAGGTTGCCAGCGAACAGAAGCGACTTGCCTGCTGACCGCCATGTCCATTGATGCTGTGACCGGCAATGCCACAGCCACTACGCCTGAAGCCGCAATCAGCGAATTTCTGCATTCTCTCTCGAAGCCTGCTCATATTCTCGTCGCCGTTTCGGGCGGCAGCGATTCCATCGGGCTTCTGATTGCCCTTGCCGAGCGGCTGAAATCCCATCCTCACGACGATATTACCCTTACCGCAGCAACGATCGACCATGGATTGCGTGCCGCATCAGCGGGCGAAGCGCGAGAAGTCGCGGCCCTCTGCGCCTCGCGCGGTATTTCCCATTTTATCCGTCGCTGGGAGGGGGAAAAGCCCGGAACCGGCATCATGGCTGCAGCACGTGAAGCGCGTTACGCGCTGCTTGCGGAGCTCGCCTCCGAGATTTCGGCCGATGCGATCGTAACCGCCCACACGTGGGACGATCAGCGCGAGACGATTGCCATGCGCGGCGCGCGGCGGGGGCAGGGCGGTTATGGCACGGGCATCGCCGATGCGGTTATGTTCGATCGGCGTATCTGGATTGTCAGGCCGTTTCTCTCCTGCCGGCGGGCTGAAATCAGGACCTATCTCGAGACGCGCGATGTATCCTGGCTCGACGACCCCAGCAACGAGGATGTGCGGTACGAGCGCGTACGCACCCGCATGGAGCTTGCAAGGGAGCCGGTGGCCGAAATGCCGGCTGATGGTGGCGCCGATCGTGCCGCGCTTTGCGAGCGGGCTGCGGGGTGGCTGGACGAGCATGTCGCAATCCATGCAGGTGCGCTCTGCGCCGTTGCGCGGCCCGGTCTTTCCACTGATGCAGCGATCGTTACCTATGCCCTGTCTTATCTTGCCGCCATCTTCGGTGGCAGTTCCTATCCGCCGGGGCGTACGCAAATGGAGCGTGTTCTCGAATTTGTGAACGGTGCGAACCTCGGACGGCGTACGGCGGGAGGCGTGATCTTCGATCTGCGGCGCGATGCGCTTTATCTTATGCGGGAGAGCCGCAATATCGCTCCGGTTTCGGTCCTGCCTGGGAAAAAAGTCAATTGGGATGGCCGCTTTGAAATAGAGAATTTCGGCCCGACCGCAGTCCGCGTCAGCGCTCCGGGGGCGGGGAATGCGACGATTTTTCCGGCAAATCTGCCGGGAGGCGTGGTGAAACGCGCTCAGGCGGCGATGCCGTCGATCGTGCCGGAAGGAGGGGGCAAGGCGGCGAGCGTCGCGCTTCTACCCCGTCTCGCGCCCTTCGACCGCTTTTTGACACGATTTGATCTCACATTTGCCAACAGCCTCTCAGTTGCTTTCGGGCGTGAAGCCTATAGGCGGCTGCCGATTTCGGTCCTATAGACGGAAAAAACATGCGGCGATGCGGTTTGCCTTGGCAAGGGCTTGGCGCAACCCTATGTTAGGGATCAAGTAATACCGCCGCTTGACGGCGGGAGTTTCAGTGCTGGGGAGTTCGATGAACCCTAATTTTCGTAATTTCGCTCTGTGGGCAATCATAGCCTTGCTGTTGATTGCCCTGTTCAGCATGTTTCAGAACGCGCCGGCACAAACAGGCTCCAGGGAAATACCGTATTCGCAGTTCCTTCGGGAAGTTGATTCCGGCCGCGTTCGTGACGTTACCGTCACCGGCAACCGCGTCGTCGGCAGCTATGTCGAAAACGGCACGCCCTTCCAGACCTATGCTCCGGTCGTGGATGATAGCCTGCTTGAGCGCCTGCAAAGCAAGAACGTCAACATCGTCGGCCGTCCGGAATCGGATGGCTCCTCGAGCTTCCTGAGCTATCTCGGCACGCTGTTGCCGATGCTCCTGATCCTCGGCGTCTGGCTGTTCTTCATGCGTCAGATGCAGGGCGGCTCGCGCGGTGCCATGGGCTTCGGCAAATCGAAGGCAAAGCTTTTGACGGAGGCGCATGGTCGCGTCACTTTCGATGACGTTGCTGGTGTCGACGAAGCCAAGCAGGATCTGGAAGAAATCGTTGAATTCCTGCGCGATCCGCAGAAATTCCAGCGTCTCGGCGGCCGTATCCCGCGCGGCGTTCTTCTTGTCGGCCCTCCCGGTACTGGTAAGACGCTTCTGGCGCGCGCCATTGCCGGCGAAGCCAATGTGCCGTTCTTCACCATCTCCGGCTCCGACTTCGTCGAAATGTTCGTCGGCGTGGGCGCAAGCCGTGTCCGCGACATGTTCGAGCAGGCCAAGAAGAATGCACCTTGCATTATCTTCATCGACGAAATCGACGCCGTCGGCCGCCATCGTGGCGCCGGTCTTGGCGGCGGTAACGACGAGCGCGAGCAGACGCTCAACCAGCTGCTGGTCGAGATGGACGGCTTCGAGGCCAATGAAGGCATCATCCTGATCGCCGCGACCAACCGTCCCGACGTTCTCGACCCTGCGCTGCTGCGTCCGGGCCGCTTCGACCGTCAGGTCGTGGTGCCGAACCCGGATATCGTCGGACGTGAACGCATCCTCAAGGTTCATGCCCGCAACGTGCCGCTGGCGCCGAACGTCGATCTGAAGACGCTCGCTCGCGGTACGCCCGGCTTCTCCGGTGCCGATCTCATGAACCTCGTCAACGAAGCTGCCCTCATGGCCGCCCGCCGCAACAAGCGCCTGGTCACCATGCAGGAATTCGAAGACGCCAAGGACAAGATCATGATGGGCGCCGAGCGCCGCTCTTCGGCCATGACCGAGGCGGAAAAGAAGCTCACCGCCTATCACGAAGCCGGTCACGCCATCACGGCACTCAAGGTTGCCGTCGCCGACCCGCTGCACAAGGCGACGATCATCCCACGCGGCCGTGCGCTCGGCATGGTCATGCAGTTGCCGGAAGGCGATCGCTACTCCATGAGCTATACGTGGATGGTGTCGCGGCTCTGCATCATGATGGGTGGCCGCGTTGCTGAAGAACTGACTTTCGGCAAGGAAAACATCACCTCCGGTGCATCCTCGGATATCGAGCAGGCGACCAAGCTTGCCCGTGCCATGGTCACGCAATGGGGTTTCTCCGATCAGCTTGGTCAGGTTGCCTATGGCGAAAACCAGCAGGAAGTATTCCTCGGCCACTCGGTTTCGCAGTCGAAGAACGTGTCCGAGGCGACCGCGCAGACGATCGATAATGAAGTCCGCCGCCTGATCGATCAGGCTTATCAGCAGGCCAAGGATATCCTTACGGAGCATCACGACGGCTTCGTGGCAATCGCCGAGGGCTTGCTCGAATATGAGACGCTGAGTGGCGACGAAATCAAAGCTCTGCTTCGTGGCGAAAAGCCGGCGCGCGATCTCGGTGACGATACGCCGCCGAGCCGTGGCTCGGCCGTGCCGAAGACCGGCGCGAAAAAGGACGGCTCGCTCGGTGCCAAGGGTGACGAGCCCGAAGGCGGTTTCGAACCGCAGCCGCGTTAAGGCGTGAGAGGTTCAAACCTCGAAATTGAAAGGCCAGCCCATGAAAATGCGGTTGGCCTTTTTGCTGAAAGGTCCAGGGGGAGGCAATGGGCCGAGCTGCAGACCCTTTGCATATTGCCACATCAGTCTGAAATAACGGAGACGCGGCAGGCTGTGGATCGGACCATGTCCGTCACGATGTGATGCAGTTTTTTAGTGCTTATTAATGGTAACGCGGTGTAATAGGCGTTCTCGGTAATTTAAGTGCCGAATTTTACAATCTATGGCATGAGCCAGAAGCATCGATGTTTGCAGTGCCGCGGGTTTCCAAGCGGCGATATCGATGCCGCCGTATTCCTCGCGAGGACGCGGCAACGACAGGAGTGCATATGAAACGCCGTTATTTCGGAACTGACGGAATTCGCGGTCAATCCAACATCTATCCGATGACGCCAGATCTTGCCATGCGCGTGGGTATCGCTGCCGGCACGATCTTCCATCGAGGCAGCCATCGCCATCGGGTCGTCATCGGCAAGGATACGCGCCTTTCGGGCTATATGCTGGAAAATGCCATAGTGGCAGGCTTTACCGCAGCCGGCGTCGATGCCTTCGTTCTCGGACCTATCCCGACGCCAGCAGTCGCGATGCTGACGCGCTCGCTGCGCGCCGATATCGGCGTCATGATCTCGGCTTCGCACAATCCCTATCAGGATAATGGCATCAAGCTTTTCGGCCCTGATGGCTATAAGCTCTCCGACGATCTCGAAATGAAGATCGAGGACATGCTCGACAAGGACATGTCGGAGCATCTGGCCAAGTCGGAGAATATTGGCCGCGCCAAGCGTATCGACGGTGTCCACGATCGCTACATCGAGCATGCCAAGCGTACGCTGCCGCGCGATGTGACGCTGCAGGGGCTTCGGATCGCAATCGATTGCGCTAATGGTGCCGCATACAAGGTTGCCCCGGCCGCCCTTTGGGAACTTGGCGCCGATGTCGTGACCATCGGCAATGAGCCGAATGGCACGAATATCAATCTGAATTGCGGCTCCACCAGCCCGGTCGCCCTGCAGAAGAAGGTGGACGAAGTGCGTGCCGATATCGGCATTGCGCTGGATGGCGATGCCGATCGCGTCATCATTGTCGATGAAACCGGCACGATCATCGATGGCGACCAGCTGATGGCCGTTATTGCCGAAAGCTGGGCCGAGAGTCAGACGTTGCGCGGCAATGGCATTGTCGCAACCGTCATGTCCAATCTCGGACTGGAACGGTTCCTCGACGATCGCGGCATGTCGCTTGCGCGCACGGCTGTCGGCGACCGCTATGTCGTCGAGCATATGCGCCAGCACGATTACAATGTCGGCGGCGAACAGTCGGGCCATATCGTGCTTTCCGACTACGGCACCACGGGCGACGGTCTGGTGGCTGCGCTGCAGATCCTTGCCGCAGTGAAGCGCACGGGCAAGCCGGTCAGCGAAGTCTGTCGCCGTTTCGAGCCGGTGCCGCAGCTGCTGCGCAATGTCCGTATTTCCGGCGGCAAGCCGCTGGAGGATATTCATGTGCGCCAGGCGATCGCCGATGCAGAAAGCGAGCTGTCCCGCAACGGCCGGCTGGTGATCCGCCCCTCCGGCACGGAACCCTTGATCCGCGTCATGGCGGAGGGGGACGATCGCGGCCAGATCGAGCGCATCGTCGGCGGATTGATCGACGTGATCTCGAGCGTGCGTTCGGCTGCCTGAGCAGGCAAACGACGTAATTGCGGATAAAATAGCATGGCCGTCCTATCGGGCGGCCATTATGGTTTCAGTTTCGGATTGACGGCAGTTCTACTGGAACATTTCTCCGGGATAAGCGCCCCAGAGCTTGTCCTGCCGGATATAACCCTTGGTGGCGTGGTCGCGGACGGAGACGCGGCACCATGTTCCGGTGCAGGATTGCAGTGAAACCAGTACGCGGGGCTGTAGCTCAGCGATCGTCGTGGCGGTGGGATTCGGATCGGCGCGCAGCGTGGCATTCTTCGCCAGCCAGGGGGCGATCAGGGCCGTACGCGCTCCGGAAAGCAGGGCGCTGTGCATCCAGCCGGTAACGCCCGTATCGTCACGAACCTGTCGCCAATGGCCGTATTCGTCGATGATCTCCAGGGGAAGACCCGGCTTCATATAGATCCATTTCGTGGCATAGATCGTCGACGGGCCGACGCGCATGCGCGCCTTTTGGGCGCGAAGGGAAACATAGCGCGGGATCGGCAAGCCGGTTTCACGCCCCTTGTTCCATGCGGAGGCTGTGGCGGCGATCGGCTTTACGGGCATCGCGCCTGCCATGACGGCGGAGCTCAGAAAGATGAGAGCAATGCCCAGGCCGGCCGATATTATGCGATGGTAAGTCAATGACTTCCTCCTGAGTTATCTCTCCGGCGACAGCAATGTAATGGTTCGATTCTTGCCAAACGGTTTAGGAACTGCCGCCTCTGGCTCCATCCACAGATCCGGTGCTTGAGTTAAAAAAGGAGGTGGACGCCGCTTCTTATCTCGCTCTCTTCATTCAAGTATCAATTTTTTCTAATATATGAAACAAAGTATAATTCCTAAATAAACACGGTAAATATTCGTAGTTAATCAGGTTTTAACTCCTTTTCATCATTATTCCCGTCATGTCATTTCAATTGGCAAGCTTTTGCTGTGCCAAGGGCAAGAAATTTGGAGCCAAAGCCATGATGAAAACCCTGATTGGGGCACTTGCCACTTTGCTTGTCGGCACGTCGGCCTTTTCTGCTGATCTTTATACGCCCGAACCGGTACAGCCGGCGCCGGAAGTGACGGTCGCTCAATCCAGCGGCTGGTATCTGCGCGGCGATGTCGGCTATGCCTTCACGAACCTGCGCGGCGCAAACTACTTCCAGGGCTCCAATGCTAGCCTAGTCGATTTCGATCGCGCCAAGCTGGATGGCAATGTCACGCTCGGTGGCGGTGTCGGTTACCAGATCAACAACTACCTTCGCACGGACTTGACGCTCGACTATCTCTTCAAGTCCGACTTCAAGGGCTCCACGAAGGGCGATTGCGGTGCCTGCGGCCCGGGCTTTACTCCGACTGCGGCAACCTCGCGCGATCTCGCCTCCCTGACGGCCTATAGCTTGCTTGCCAACGCTTATGTCGATCTCGGCACCTACGGTATCTTCACTCCCTATGTCGGCGGCGGTCTCGGCGGCACTTACGTCAAGTGGAGCAATCTGAAGAACACGTCCTGCTCCGACGCCAACCCGGATTCCTGCGACGGAACGGTCTCGCATAACGGCCGCGGCAGCTGGCGCTTTACCTATGCGCTGATGGCCGGTACCTCCATCGATCTGACCTGCAACCTCAAGGCGGATGTCGGTTATCGTTATCGCCACGTTCAGGGCGGCGACATGTTCGGTTACAACGAGAATGGCGGTCCCGGTTACGACAAGGGCCTGAACCTGCACGAAGCCCGCATCGGTGCCCGCTATACGTTCGGAGGCTGCCAGACGGCAAGCTACATGCCGCCGGCCGACATCCCGGTCCAGGCACCGGTCTACAAGTAAGCAATATCCATTCAAGTTATTGAAAAGCCGTCCGGTTTCTCGCCGGACGGTTTTTGTTTTTCCTCTATCCCGTTAAGCAATTCTCCGTCGCCTTAAAGCTTCATTAACCACGAATTCCTTATGGTTAATGAAATGAGAATGGCAGCCTTCCCGCTCAGACCCAGACATATGAGATATCAAGGGGAGCTAGCCGGTTCGACATTCGGGCGCGAGCCCGAGGATGGAAGGCGAGGGGTAATGATCCGTTTTGACGCTTTGGCGCTGGCCGCGGCGATGGCAGGCGCATCGGCTGGTGTTGCGTTTGCGGCCGATGCGACACCGCCGGAAATCAAGATGTCGGAGGTGAATGTCAAGGATGCCAAGGGATGGTATGTGCGCGGCGATGTCGGCTATGCCGTCAATGCCAGCCGCACCGACACGAAATTTCGCGCCTATGATCCTGCGGGTGGCGACTACAGTTCGAGCAGCTTTGATTCGACCCGGTTCGGCGGGGATTTTTCCGGCGGTCTCGGTGTCGGCTATCAGTTCAACGATCTGTTCCGCGCGGATGTGACGGGCGATTTCTTCAGCGGTGATTTCAATGGCCGCATTTCGAGCGATTCGCCTTGTTCCGGCGGGGCTGGCGGCACGGGATGCTCCACGAGGGCTCGGTCTTCCTTCAGGGCCGGCAGCCTGATGGTCAATGGTTATGTCGATCTCGGGACGCTGGCCGGTTTCACGCCCTATGTCGGTGCCGGGCTCGGCGCCACGCGGGTTTCCTGGAGTAGCGTCAACGCCATCGGCTCCTGTGTCGATGGCACGTCGGGCTGCGGCGGTGCTGCCTCAGTCAGCGCACGCTATCCTGGTGACAGTGACTGGCGCCTGACCTACGCGTTGATGGCGGGTGTGGCTTATGAGGTTGCGCCGAATATCAAGGTCGATCTTGGCTACCGCTTCTCCCATATCGCGGGTGGTGACATATTCGGCTATTCCGCCGCAGATTCGGCTGCAGGCGCCGGTGGCACGGCAGGCCGGGACGGCGCGTTGTCGCGCCATGAGATTCGCGTGGGCTTGCGGATCACTACTTGGTAAAACCCGAGGCTTACGGCGTCGTCAGTACGTAGGCGATACGCCGAAAGAAATCCACGGTTCGGAAGATGTGTGCGGGTATGCGCCGCCAAGCCGGTGCCTTGGCCGC
>NZ_JACHZP010000009.1:0-333013 GCF_014193605.1 Rhizobium sp. BK312
ATATCTATAGAATCTTGCAAATGAAGTAATAACAGATATTATTATGTCGCGTTTCTAAATTGATTACTTTGTCTCATCTCTAAATAGCTGTGACATTAGTTGTAGCCGGGTACATTCTTTTTTCAAGTGCGACAGACACACAGCATCAGCCATGGTTTCTTGAGCACCGGATGGCCTGCTCTTTTGCGCGATTGAACATGCCTGCCCCTCATGCCTCCAGTGTCATGACAACGATCCAGGCCTGCCATCTGACGGCAGGGATTTTGAGCAGCAGATTGTCGATCTGTTCGCCTGTACCCCGGACCGCGGCGCCGAGCGGGCTCCTGCGAAACGGAATGGAAGCAAGCGCAGCGAGCCCGAAAAACTCCAGATCACACTTCGAGAAATATTTGCGCACGATCTCGAAGTCGGATTTCAAGAGCGGATGCTCATCGACCGTTCGGGCCTCCGGCGTCCGATTGCGATAGAGATTGATCACGGGGTTGTGGCCGAGTGGTTCGAAGAAGAAAGCCTTGCCACCGGGTCTGAGCACACGCCGGATCTCGCTAAGCGATTTCTCCAGAACCAGATGGTGCAGGATGCCGCTGCCGAAGACGACGTCAAAACCCGCTGACGGCAGGCTCATATCCTCGGCATTATCGACCTGAAACGTCACGTTGTCGATTCCGAGGAGAGCCGCCGAATTCTTGGCCTGCTGAATAGCGACATCAGAAATGTCGATACCGGTGATCCGCTCGGCGGAGTGCGCAAGACCAATACTGCTCATGCCGTTCGAGCATCCGTATTCGAGCACATCCCTTTCGGGACAAGCCGCCCTCACCAGCCGCCAATAGGTGTCCACGGCGGCTCTGACGGCGAAATAAAACGAATCCTCCTTGCGCTCCTCCACCGCACCGAAGCGTTCATTGTGAAAGTCGCGCTCACGCGTCAAACGTGCATCATCATACGTCATTCCGGTCCTCCCAACTTGACCCTAATGCGTTGAAATATTTGCTTTGCGAGATTTTACAGGAGCATCAGACCGGTCGCGGCCAATGATGGATCCTTCATTTCGGAGAATACAAACTGAAACCAGATATCTCCGCCTACGCGAATTCGCAGTTCGGCGCTGATTCCTACCAAATCACGGCAAGCGCAGCGAACGAGCAACAGTAGACATAGGGCAGTCCGCCAGTTCGGCAATCACTGTTCGACTATTCATCATGAGAGAGCCCTCTCACTGATCAACCATGAAAAAGCCTTGCGTGAAGGTGGCAGGTCAGCTTCTCCACGGAGCGGCTTCGGAAACGGAGCCCCCCCTCGTCAGCCGCCCAAAGATCAATGGTCGGCCGGACGCTGAAATCAAGCAGAAGTCAGTTCGCCCAGCTTTGCTTGGGAGCGCCGGTCGATACCGTGGTCGTTGATGCCACGGGGGCGAGATAGGTGTCCAGAAGGTTCGCCATCTTGTCGTCGCGAATTTGCGCCGTCTTCTCCCCCATCACGACGCCGACGACGCGGCGGCCGTTTTTCGAGGCTGACGTCACGAGATTGTAGCCGGAGGCATCGGTATAGCCGGTCTTGATGCCATCGGCGCCTGCGTAACGATACATCAGATTGTTGTGGCCCCGCAGCTTCATGCCGCGGAACTTCATGCCGCGCAGCGAGAAAAGTTTGAACTCTTCCGGAAAGTCGCGCATGAGCGCAACGCCCAGCGTTGCCATATCGTGTGCGGTCGTGACCTGTTCCGGATCCGGCAAACCTGACGGATTCTTGAAGACGGTCTTGCTCATACCAAGCTGGTGCGCCTTCGCGGTCATGATCTTGCCGAAGCTCTCCTCCGAGCCACCAAGCTGCTCGGCAATCGCGACAGCCGCATCATTGGCCGACAGGACGACGATGCCTTCGACAGCCTCGCGCGTCGTGACCTTGCGGCCTGCACCGATCGCGAATTTGAAGGGCTCCTTGCTCTCGGCATTCTCCGACATGTTCAGCTTCTGATCCCATTTCAGGCGACCGTCATGCAGCGCTTCGAAGGCGAGATAAAGCGTCATCATCTTGGTGAGCGAGGCCGGATAATTCAGCTCGTTCTCGTTCGATGCTTCCAGCACCTGACCGCTATGCGCATCCACGAGATAACTCGCCTGCCCGGCCTCCGCTGCCGAAGCTGCGCCGAGAAGCGATAGGGTCGAAATCGCCGCGGCGAGGAGCAGGGATTTTGTCTTGAGCATGGATTTTGCGGTCTCTTACTTTGATGTTCCAGGCGAAACAGCAGATCACCGAGGAAACCGGCTGCCTGCTTTCGAGCGGAATGGATCGGGCAAATCTGTGGCGGAAAAAAGAACAATGGGATGAAAAAAGGACGATCGGAAAATACTCCCCAGACCATTTTGCCCGCCCTCGCCCAAATGCCAAGCTTTCAACCGCTTTCCGCCAGCAATCGCTGCAAAATACCGCTATTCCAACCCGCGCGCCGATGGTTTGAACGCCTTCAAGCGCCCTATCCCCAGAACCATGACTTATTGACTTCGGTCCTGGCCTCGGTGCGCGTCATGCCAATGTCTCGAAGCTGGTCATCGGTCAGCTCGCGCAGGTTCCATCTCGTCTCGCGCTTTTCAAGATAGGTCAGGAATCTCTCCAGCGCTTTTCGCCACAATTCTCGCTTTCGCCGACCTCTACCTGCAACGGCGGCCGCTGCTTGCATCGGTCTGTTGATATCGGTCGTCATTTTCCTGCTCCTCAGGCTCATTTGAACATGAGCTTAGGATGCACTGGCGCTGACAATGAATGAAGCTTATGATATTTATACAAATCATAAGGAATTCTTTTTGCTCAACCTGGATCAGCTAGCCGCCTTTGTCAGTGTTGTCGATCTCGGAAGCTTTACAGCCGCTGCCGACAAGGTCGGGCTCACACAACCGGCTGTCAGCCTGCAGGTGAAACTGCTGGAACAGCATCTCGGCGTAAAGCTGATCGAGCGCGTCGGCAGGCGGGCGCAGCCCTCGCCGGCCGGGCTTGATTTGCTTGCGCATGCCCGCCGCATCATCGAAGCCTGCTCGATCGCAGAGGAATCGATGACGCCTTTTCGGGAGGGATCGGTCGGACGCGTGCGGATCGGCAGCGGCGGCACCGCTTCGATTCATCTGCTGCCGCGCGCCATCGCCATGGCAAAGAAGCGCATGCCCGATCTCGAGATCATCGTCCGTGTCGGCAATATCGAGGAGATCCTGCGTGATCTCGAAGCCAATGCGCTGGACCTCGCGGTCGTTGCCCTGCCCGCCTCTGGCCGTTCGCTGGAAGTCGAGCCATTCCATGAAGACGAGCTTTTGGCCGTGGCACCCAAGGGAAGCGCGATGCCGGAGGGCGGGCCAGATGTAGAATTCATGAAAACCAAGACGATGCTGCTTTACGAAGGCGGCAACACGCGTCGCGCCACGAATGGATGGTTCGAGGCCGGCGGGGTTCACCCCGAGCCGGCCATGGAGTTCGGCAGTGTCGAAGCCATCAAGGAACTGGTCGCCGCCGGCCTCGGATGGTCCATCCTTCCCGACATGGCTCTGAGACGGGATAGGTCGGGCCAGCTGGTTACCTCGCCACTCAAGCCGAGGCTCGTTCGGCAACTCGGCATGGTGTTGCGCCGGGACAAGCATCTCACAAGAGGCCTTCGCGAAGTCATGAAAGCGCTGCGTGATTTTCAAACATCGGAATAGGCGATGTAAGCCTTGGCGGGACATCTAGACGGTGTCCCGCCGCCAGCCTTTGGCTGCCTATTCGAGCCGCCTGCGGCGCTCCATCTCCTCTTCAGAGGGATTCTGACCAACGAAGGAGCCCGTCTTCACCGGCCCATCGGGTTCGTAGGTCGCGAAGATGACGCCGGTCGGAGAGATCTTGCTGCGCAGCAGCTTCATTGCGCAAGGCACTGCCCCGCCGGCAAACAGCTTCTTGCCGCCGCCCAGCACCAGCGGAAAGATCACCAGATGGTATTCGTCGATCAGCCCGTGGCGGAGGAGGGTCTGAATGAAATCGCCACTGCCCTGGATCAGCAGATCCGGCCCCTCACCCGCCTTCAGTTCCTTGATTGCAGCAACGACATCCTTGCCGAGCGATCGGCTCCTGTTCCATTTCAATTCGGCGTCGCCGCGCGTCGCGACATATTTGCTGACGCTGTTGAATTTATTGGCAATCGGATTGTCGTTGTCGATATAGGGCCAATAGGCTGCGAAAATGTCATATGTCTTGCGGCCGAGCAGTAGATCGAACGGCTTTTCGAACAGTTCGAAGAGCGTCTTGCCGGTTTCTTCGTCAGAGTGCGGGAAGACCCAACCGCCATACTTGAAGCCGCCGGTCGGATCCTCGTCCGGACCACCGGGCGCCTGCATGACGCCGTCGAGGCTGATGAATGTCGCTGCGATAATCTTGCGCATGATGCTCTCCTTTTCTGGCATGGTGCCCCAAGGACGCCTCATCAAACTCCATCCCGACATCTCATCGGCAATTTTTTGAACACGCAATCTAACGTTCGCGTGGCACTTGTGACCGATTGACTCTTGAACGTCGCCATGGAATCGGCAAAATTCATCCTATCAATACTTTCCTTGAGATACGAACCCGTCAGCGGGCCCGCCTCGTTCAATTATGCCTGGATAAAAGCGTGAGCAGCGATTCATCAAGAAGCGCCGCGAAGCCATTGGCCTCGCGTGCGCATATCAATGCGGTCGGGTGGGGCCAAGGCCTGTCGACGATCGTCCGGATCACCCATATGACGCTGCGCCACCCATGGCAGACGAGCTTCGCCATAGTGGCAACATTCGTAGCTGCAACGTTGCAGCTGACGATCCCGCGCCTGCTCGGTCGCGCGGTCGATCAGACACAGACAGCGGTCGCTGGCGGTACCGCTGGCCAGATCGCCGAAAATGCTTTGATGACGACCGCTTTGCTGCTGCTCGTCGTCAGCGTTCTGCGCGGCCTGTTCACGATGGTGCAGAATTATTACAGCGAATCGGTCGGTCACCATATGGGCTATGAGCTCCGGCTTGCCTGCTACGAGAAGATCCAGCAGCTCTCCTTCAGCTTCCACGATAAGGTCCATTCCGGTGATCTTATCACCGTCGGCCTGCTCGATCTCGAAGGCGTGCGCATGTATTTCTCCACCGCGCTGGTGCGCATGGTGCTGCTCACCATGCTGATCGGTGTCGGCGCCTATATGCTGCTTACGACGGATGTGGCACTTGGCCTCCTGGCCTTGAGTTTCGTGCCCTTCGTCGCTTGGCGCTCCTCCGTCACACAGCTGCGGCTGCGTTCGACATGGCTGGAGCTACAGGAACGGCTCTCGGTGCTGACGCGCGTCATGGAGGAAAATCTCGGCGGCATCCGTGTCGTCCGGGCCTTTGCCGCTCAGGCGCATGAAATCCTGAAGTTCGATCGTGCCTCCCACAATGCGCTTTCGCTGGCGCACAAGCGCGTCGGCATCCGCGTGGTTAACACCAGCGCCATGAACTTCTCCTTTTTCGCGTCTATGGGGCTAGTGCTTTGGCTGGGTGGTCTCAAGGTCATCAATGGCGAGATCAGCGTCGGCACGCTGGCCTCGTTCCTGACCTTCATGACCATCTTGCAGATGCCGGTGCGCCAGCTTGGCCTGATGGTGAATGCCTTCGCCCGCGCATCGACCTGTGGTTCGCGCCTGTTTGCGCTGCTCGATCTCGATATCCCCATCAAGGATGCGCCGGACGCCAAGCCGCTCGTCGTGACCGACGGCACGCTGCGGTTCGAGAATGTGGACTTCAGCTATCTAGGCGCTGAAGAGCGCCCAGTGTTGAAGAATATCTGTTTCGAGGCAAGACGCGGTGAAACGATCGGCATTGTCGGCCCGCCCGGTAGCGGCAAGTCCACCATCGCGCATCTCATTCCACGCTTCTACGATGTCACGGCCGGAGGGATCACTCTTGACGGTCAGGATATCCGCAAGGCGACACTGCAATCGCTGCGACAGAACGTTGCCGTCGTGCAGCAGGATTCCTTCCTGTTCACCACAAGCATCGAGAACAACATCGCCTATGGCGATCCTTGGGCAAAGGAAACCCGCATCGAGCGCGCCGCAGAGTCGGCGCAGTTGCATAATTATATTCTCGGCCTGCCCGCCGGCTACACCACGGTCGTCGGCGAGCGCGGCGTATCTCTTTCCGGTGGTCAGCGCCAGCGTCTGACGATCGCTCGCACATTGATGCTGAAGCCCGCCGTCATGGTCTTCGACGATTCCACCGCCGCGATCGACGCCGCGACGGAGCAGCGCATCCGCAGCGCCATGAAGCGTTTTGCCCGCGACCGCGTGACCCTGATCGTCGCCCATCGACTGAGCTCGCTGATGCATGCCGACCAGATCCTCTTCATCGAGGATGGCGAGATCGTCGAGCGCGGCACGCATGAGCAGCTTTTGGCCGCCGCTGGCCGTTACAAGGCGCTTTACGATCTCCAGGTTCGCCCGGAGGACGATGTCGTCAGGACGTCGGGCGACGTGCTCGAAAGAGCAAAGAGGGAGGTATGACAATGTCGGACATCACCGAAACCGAGCGCAACGATGTGCGCGACGACGGTCGCCGCCCTCCCCGCGCAGTTGTCGGCTCGCACCGTGTCGAAGAAGAGATCTTTGGCAAGGTCTTCGACAGCAAGATCATCCGCCGCATCTGGGCCTTCGTCAGCCCCTACCGCCGGCAGGTCTATATTTCGGTCGTCGCCGTTCTGCTTTTCACGGGATCGCAGATCGTCATCCCGCTCGTGATCCGGCATGCGATCGACAAGGCGATGGCACCCGGTGCCATCGATTACTCCGCGCTTTGGCTGTCCCTGGCGATTTTTTCTGCGGCCATTCTCGTCAACTACGGCGCGAGCTACGTGCAAGAAACCTTTGTCGGCCAAGTCGCCGAAGAAGTGTTGTTCGACATCCGCCGGGCGATGTTCGCGCATCTGCAGCGCGTCTCTCTGTCCTTCATGGACAAGACGGAAGTCGGACGTTTGATGTCGCGCCTGCAGGGCGACGTGAACTCGATGCAGGAATTCCTTGAAACTTCAGTGCTTTCCGTCGGCGATATAGCCCTGCTTTTCGGCATCGTCATCGTCATGCTGTCGCTCGATTTCCGGCTCGGCCTGCTGACGCTATCCGTCATGCCGATCCTCTTCATCGTGCGGCTGTTCTGGCTGCCGAAAGCGCGTGTCGCCTTCATGAACGCGCATGAGACCAACTCCGTCACCAATGGGGCGCTGGCGGAGGCCATCCATGGCGTACGCGCTGTCCAGGGCATGCATCGGCAATCCGTCAATTTCGCTCTTTTTGATGACAAGGCACATACGAATCTTCAGTCGCATCTGACGGCGGCACGCTATGCGCAGATCATGGTGCCGATCGTCGATACGCTGACCGGCATGGCTATGGCGATCGTTATCATTGTCGGCGGCTCGATGGTGCTGAACCACAGGCTCGATGTCGGCATCATGGTCGCCTTCCTGTTCTACATCCAGCGCTTCTTCGATCCGATCCGCTCGCTCACCATGCAATATTCGGTGATGCAGCGCGCCATGGCCTCCGGCCAGCGGTTGACCGAGGTGCTTGATGTTCCGATCGACATCAAGGATGCGCCCGATGCGATCGAGCTCTCGGCCGACATGGACGGCTCGGTGGAATTTCGCGATGTGATCTTCGGCTATGATCCGAAGCACCCTGTGCTGAAGAATGTCAGCTTCAGGGTCAATCCAGGAGAAACGGTGGCGCTGATTGGGCCGACGGGCTCGGGCAAATCCAGTTCGATGGCGCTTATCCATCGCTTCTATGATGTGCAGCAGGGCCAGGTACTGGTCGGCGGTCACGACGTACGCTCCCTCACCCAAGATTCGCTCGGCCGCCAGATCGCCATGGTGCTGCAGGAGCCGTTCCTCTTCACTGGCACGGTGCTGGAGAATATCCGCTACAACAAGACGGAGGCGACGCGCGAGGAAGTCATAGAAGCCGCCAAGGCCGTCGGCGCGCATGAGTTCATCATGCGCCTTCCGGATGGCTACGATTCCGTTCTCGGCGAGCGCGGCGGCGGTCTTTCGCTCGGCCAGCGCCAGCTCGTCAGCTTCGCCCGCGCTCTCGTGGCCGATGCCAAGATCCTCGTGCTCGACGAAGCGACGGCGAATATCGACAGCTACACCGAAATGCTGATTCAGAAGGCGTTGGTGAAGCTGCTCGAAGGCCGCACCGGTCTCGTCATCGCCCATCGTCTGGCCACCATCCGCGAAGCCGACCGCATCATCGTGCTGCAAAACGGTCAACTGCTTGAAAGCGGCAACCACAATCAGCTGATGGCAAACGGCAAGCTTTACTCGAAGCTCTATAACCTCAATTATGCGTCCTTCGACGATATTCCGGAGGAGGAGGCGTCTGCTTCAGTGCCTGCGGAGTCGCAGACCTAGAGTAAGGTCACACAAAACTGTTGGGGGCATAATCAACAATGACCGACAGTATTCTGGTTCTCTACGGTTCCTACCGCTCGGATCGCCTCGGCATCCGTCTCGCGAATTATCTCGTAACCAGCCTGCGTCAGCGCGGAAACGATGTGGAGCTCATCGACGCCAAGGCAGTTGGCCTGCCGATGCTGGACCGAATGTATAAGGAATATCCCAAAGGCTCCGCTCCTTCGGCCATGGAGCAGCTTGCCGAGAAAATTCTGGCTGCCGATGCCTTCGTCTTCGTCACGGGCGAATATAATTGGGGCATGCAACCCGGCCTGAAAAACCTGACCGACCATTACCTTGAGGAGTGGTTTTGGCGACCGGCGGCGATTGCCAGCTATTCTGGCGGCCGCCTTTCCGGCGCCCACGCGGCGGTCTCCTGGCATGGCACCCTTTCCGAGATGGGAATGGTCGTCATCTCAAGCACCCTCGCAGTCGCCAATATCTCGGCCGCGTTGGACGCTGACGGCAAACCTACCGGGAACGGAGGCGATGCCCTTGCGAAAGCATTTCCCCGTTTTGCCGAGGACCTCGCCTGGTGGACCGAGGCAGCAAAACAGCAGCGTGCCCGCAAGGCACCTCCCTATTGAAACCTCTTTGCGATGAACAATTATCTCGTATAGATGACTTGTTCGGCTCCAAACCGCTGCAATCGTCGTAGCTCCTTCATTCCTAGCCTTTCGAGCAGACGGCGGGACGCAGTGTTGGCAGACTGGGTTTCCGCTATCAGCCGCTTGAGCTGCAGATCATTCAGAGCAAATTCGATGACACACATTGCTGCTTCGGTTGCATAACCGAAGCCCCACGCATCAGGATGAAGCTGATAAGATAGTTCATAATCCTCGCCGTCTGTGTGGCGTGAAATGCTAATCAAGCCAAGAGGATGTCGCACTTCCCTGGTTTCCACCAGCCAAACCAACTTTCCCTCGGCGAACGAGAGATAATCAGATATCGCCGCTTCGCGCTGAACAGTCGGAACAGGACCGCCGAGAAAGCGCCGCACCTCGTCATGGCTGATCAACTCTCCGATGAACGAGACGTCGGAAGTAAGAATTTGGCGTAGGTGTAACCGCTCCGTGATGAAATATGGGGTTGTTATCATATCGCTACGCCAGTGGGATTCTCTCTCAATATCAATCCTATAAGAAGCTGAACATCTGGATTGAAATTATGGCAAGCGGATTCCGGTTCGCTCCATTTTATTGCTGATACCCTGATGCAAATTCCCATAAATGCTGCGCCAGTTTAGTAACTTGCATCATGATAGCTACTTGTGCTATCTGCCTCCACATGCAGAGAACGAGCTTCAGCAGTTTCAAATGCCCAGCCGCCCGTGCGCTCGAAAGTGTCGGCGACTGGTGGAGTATCTTGATCCTGCGCGATGCGCTTCAGGGGTTGAGGCGGTTTGATGAATTCCAGAAAAGCCTTGGAATTGCACCCAATATTCTGACGCGCCGGCTCAAGCATCTGACCGATGAAGGCCTGTTTGAGCGACAACTCTATCAAGAGCGGCCGCCACGCTACGAATATGTCTTGACTAACAAGGGCCGAGATTTCTTCCCTGTGCTGATGGCGCTCTTCACTTGGGGCAATCGGCACTTGCCTGCCGAAGAAGTCGCCGTGCGGCTAGCCGACGCTAACACCGGTGAAGATCGCGACCCGCTTCTCATCGACCGCGTCACCGGCCGCGCCTTTCAGCCCGAAGACACGATCCTCGTGCCGGGACCGGCCGCCGACGACGCGGTTCACGAACGCATTGCCCAGATGAAAGCATGGTTTCTGGGCTTCGACGCCTGAGATAATAGGAGCAAAAGATGGATCGTATCGTCGTCACCGGCATGGGGCTGGTTTCGCCCCTTGGCGTAGGTGTCAATGCAAGCTGGAAGAGGCTTGTCGAGGGGCGCTCAGGCCTGAGGCTGTTGCCCGAGGAGATGGTGGGCGATCTCGGGGCGAAGATCGGCGGCGTCGTTCCCGATAGCGCCGAAGATCCCGAGGCTGGCTTCGATGCCGATCGCTATGTGCCCGTCAAAGACCAGAAGAAGATGGATCGCTTCATCCTCTTCGCCATGGCTGCCGCCGAGGAAGCGATCCTCCAGTCAGGCTGGCAACCGACTGACGTCGGCGCTCTGGAGCGGACGGCCACGATCATTGCATCGGGCGTCGGTGGCTTTCCCGCCATCGCCGATGCTGTGCGCACAGCCGAAACGAAGGGCGTGCGGCGTTTGTCACCCTTCACGATCCCCTCCTTCCTCGTCAATCTTGCCGCCGGCCAGGTGAGTATCCGCTATGGTTTCAAGGGGCCGCTCGGTGCGCCGGTCACCGCCTGTGCAGCCAGCGTGCAGGCAATCGGCGACGCGGCGCGGCTGATCCGCTCCGGAGAGGCCGATGTTGCCATCTGCGGCGGAGCGGAAGCCTGCATCGACAAGGTCAGCCTTGGCGGCTTTGCTGCGGCGCGTGCGCTTTCAACAGGCTTCAGCAATCGCCCTGAGGAAGCCTCCCGTCCCTTCGACAGTGGCCGTGACGGCTTCGTCATGGGTGAAGGCGCGGGAATGCTTGTCATCGAGACGTTGGAGCATGCCCTTGCGCGTGGTGCCACGCCGCTTGCCGAGCTTGTCGGCTATGGCACCGCCGCCGATGCCTATCACATGACGGCAGGGCCGGAAGACGGCGATGGCGCACGCCGGGCTATGCTCGCTGCCCTCGCCCAAGCACGGATTTCGCCTGCCGAGGTCAAACACCTGAATGCGCACGCGACATCGACCCAAGTCGGTGACCGCGGCGAGATGGAAGCAATTAAGACCGTCTTCGGCCGCGAGGGTGCGATTGCCGTCAGTGGCACGAAGGCGGCGACTGGCCACCTTCTGGGCGCGGCCGGCGGCATGGAAGCGATCTTCACCATCATGGCGCTGCGGGACCAGATCGCGCCGCCGACGCGCAATCTGCAGGATCCGGATCCCGCGGCCGAGGGCATCGACATTGTCGGCGGCACGGCGCGACCGATGGCCATGGACTACGCAATCTCCAATGGTTTCGGTTTCGGCGGCGTCAACGCCAGCGCCCTCTTCCGCCGCTGGCAGTAATCGCTTCTGCTTGCGATCAAAGCGCGCTAAGCTTTCTCCATATGGCTGGGGACGGACATGCGCGCTTTTTCTTTCGCCGTTTTTCTCTTCTGCGTTGCCTTTGCACCGGTCGCTTACGCGGAAGATCCGGTGCAAACGGCACAGAGCCTTATTGAGCAGCAGATCGGAGCTTTTCTGCACGATGATGCAGCAACGGCCTATTCCTTCGCCGCACCTGGCATCAAGGCGCTCTTTCCCGACAAGGACAGCTTCTTCGCCATGGTGAGGAAGAACTACCTGCCGGTCTATCATCCCGGCAACTATGCCTTCGGCAAAAGCCGCGCGATCGACAATGGCGCAGTCGTCTATCAGGAGGTGTTGATCACAGGCACTGATGACAAGGACTGGACGGCGATCTACCAGATAACTCGTCAGCCGGACGGCAGTTATAAGATCAACGGCGTGCAGATTCTTGCCAAAACGGCAAGTGAGGGCATTTAGAGCATTTCCGCTTTTATTCGAATCGCGAAAACGCTCTATCTTTTTGTTTTTACGCAGTTCCGGACGCAAAACCGCTTCGCACTTTTGCTGGAACTGCTCTAAGGCATCGCTGGCCACAAAATGCAAACAGCGCACCTCTAAACAAGAGGCGCGCTGTCATAAAGCATGGGCCTGATCTTATTAACCGCGAACTCTAAGCGAGTTTCCTGCGGGCGTGTTGCCTTCGAATTCCGGCCGCGGCTGCGGAATCACAACTGTCGAAGCCGGCATAGGCGTATTCGTGTATGTGGTCTCGCCGCTCGAGAGCGGTCCTGAAATTGCCATGTCCGTAGGTGCGGGCGTCGGGATCGGAACCGCAGTCGGGATGACGACGGCACTCTGCGGCATGGTCACCGTCGGATTCGAGACCGGCGTGAAGGCCGCTACGGCAGACGTCATGGACGCAGGCTGCGTTTCCGGCAGGACAAACGGAGATTGCGGCGCGCCCTGCGCGGGCACGTAATTCATCGCAACCTCATAGGCCGGAAGCGGCGCAGGCGTCTGCAATTCGCCATCGCGACCACGCTTCTCATAGAACGCGTTGCCGCCAGCATAAGCGACGTAGTGCATATTATCGTATGGGAATCTCAGGCCTTCGGTATGAAAGAACATCGCGTCCTTCACCTGGGGATGCCGTTCGCCGCGCAGGATCTTCGAGGCAGCGACTTCAAGATCGGGCTTTGCCTGGTCCTTGACTTCCCTGGTCATCACGCCTGGAGCGAACTGCTTTTCCTGGGCAACGACGCCGCATATCGTAGGCGGATAAGCACCGGAGGTCAGCCGGTTCATTACGACCGTACCGACAGCCATGTAACCGCTCGGGTCGGAACGCTCTGATTCGAAGTACATTGCCCGTTCGAGACAGTCTTTGTCCTTCGTCGTGTAATTGTATGTTACTTTAGCGCCACGAATGGGCTTGGTGGTATTGCTGGGGGTGGGGGTTGTCTTCTGCGTCGTCGTGCAGCTCGTAGCGGCCAAACCGACAACCAATAGTCCCGAAAGACATGCCCCGAATTTGCGTTGCGCCCTCAACGGCAAGTGCCTCCTATTTTCGGTAGTACAGCCCTTATCGATTAAGAGAATGCGTTTTAGCCGGATTTTTTCAAAATTCCAAGCGGCCACGCAATCAAATCTGCCAATGACGTTTTTCAAAGGCGGATGGACCGTTTATTCCGATTCGCTATTTTTCCCAATGGTTTATTGTCGCCGAGCTCATTTTGAAACACGGCCGGGAACGGAAATTGCCCAAGGCAAGCCCGTTCCAGCCGGCTCAGAATGATGTTTGTTAAGGATAGCAATCAATCGATAATAAATGATTTACCAACAGAGCAAGGTCCATGCGCCAGCCGACTTCGACGAGGATTCGCCCCGGCGCGAAACAATAGAACGACCAATTGCCGCGTATGATCGAAGGTGGTTTCGAAACTTCACAGCCGCTCGATTTCACCCGCTCGAACAACAGATCAACCGCCTCGCGGGAGGGCTGCATGAAGCCGATGTGATAGGTATTGCGACCGACGGAGACGCCATCGGCGCCACCGAATTTCGCGACAGGCCGGCTGATGACAAGTTCAAGTCCGGCATCGTCGCGAAGGATGGCAAGGCCATTTGCGCCCCGCGTTTCCACCTCCGTCAGACCGAAAACGGAAACAAAAAAATCCCGGGTCGCGGCGACATCGGGAACGTGCAAATCCAGGTGGTTCAGTCTCATGACAGCTCCAAAAGGCTTTCCCGCGGAGACATGTCGGTCGAAACGGCACGCCAACGCGAGACACTCGACCACAATGGTCAAGTTCCGCGTCGCGGGCTCTCATAACTAACGGCTAGGAGCAGTGCTTCCAGATTGGAAGGGGTTGGGCCTACCGAAACCAACCCTGCCTTTTTCGACACGCTTCTGTTAGCGCGAAACCGCCACTGGAGCAAGATCGCGTGGCGCATCCTCGTCGTCATTGAATCAAACGGGCTCGAGATCACCCCTCGCCCAATTTTCCTGCGTCTCGGCCATGAAATCGGCAAAGCGGCCTTCGGCGATCGCCTGGCGAATGCCCTGCATCAGTTCCTGATAGTAGGCGAGATTGTGCCAGGAGAGCAGCATACCGCCGAGCGCTTCGTTGGCGCGGACGAGATGGTGCAGATAGGCGCGGGAATAATCCCGCGAGGCCGGGCAATTGGACTGCTCGTCTAGCGGACGCATGTCTTCGGCGTGGCGGGCATTGCGGATATTCACCTTGCCGCGGCGCGTGAAGGCCAATCCATGACGACCCGAGCGGGTCGGCATCACGCAATCGAACATGTCGATGCCGCGGGCGACGGATTTCAGGATGTCGTCGGGCGTGCCGACGCCCATCAGATAGCGCGGCTTCTCCGTCGGCAGCTCCGGAAGCGTGATCTCGAGCATGCGCAGCATGACTTCCTGTGGCTCGCCGACGGCAAGGCCGCCGACCGCATAGCCCTTCAGGTCCATACCGCTCAGCGCCTGTGCGGAGCGGACGCGCAGCTCCGGCACGTCGCCACCCTGGACGATGCCGAACATCGCCTTGCCGGGCTGTTTGCCGAAGGCAACCTTGCAGCGCTCCGCCCACCGCAGCGACATTTCCATGGCGCGCTCGATTTCCTTTGGCGTTGCCGGCAGGGCGACGCATTCGTCGAGCTGCATCTGGATATCGGAGCCGAGCAATCCCTGGATCTCGATCGATCGCTCCGGTGACATGTGATGCAAGCTGCCGTCGACATGCGATTTGAAGGTGACGCCCTGCTCATCGAGTTTACGCAGACCGGACAGCGACATCACCTGAAAGCCGCCTGAATCGGTGAGGATCGGGTGCGGCCAGCGGATCAGCTGGTGCAGGCCGCCAAGGCGGGCGACGCGCTCGGCTGTCGGGCGCAACATCAGGTGATAGGTATTACCGAGAATGATATCGGCGCCTGTTTCGCGTACCTGATCGAGATACATCGCCTTGACTGTGCCGACGGTACCGACAGGCATGAAGGCCGGCGTGCGGATCGTGCCGCGCGGCATGGAAACTTCCCCGAGGCGGGCGCCACCATCGGTCTTCTTCAATTGAAACTGAAAGCTCTCGCTCATTTCGTCCTAGTCTTTCCGGTGGAGCAGGCTGCCATCGCCATAGGAATAGAAGCGATAGCCCGTCTCGATAGCATGGGTATAGGCCGCGCGCATCGTATCGAGGCCGGCAAAGGCCGATACGAGCATGAATAGGGTCGAGCGCGGCAAGTGGAAATTGGTCATCAGCATGTCAACGGCCTTGAAGCGGTAGCCGGGCGTGATGAAGATGCCGGTAGCGCCTTGCCAGGGCTGGATTGTGCCGTCGTTAGCGGCGGCGCTTTCGATCAGTCGCAGCGACGTGGTGCCGACGCAGACGATGCGCCCACCCCTCGCCTTGACGGCGTTGAGCTTCTCGGCGGTGGCGGCATCGACATAGCCGATCTCGAAATGCATCTTGTGGTCGTCGGTATCGTCGGCCTTGACCGGCAGGAAGGTGCCGGCGCCGACATGCAGCGTCACGAAATGCCGCTCGACGCCCATGGCATCGAGCGCGGCAAAGAGCGACGGCGTGAAGTGCAGGCCGGCGGTGGGCGCTGCGACCGCGCCCTCTTCACGCGCATAGATCGTCTGATAGTCGGCGCGATCGCGCTCGTCTTCGGGGCGCTTCGCCGCGATGTAAGGTGGCAGTGGAATATGCCCAACGCTGGCAATCGCCTCGTCGAGAGCCGGACCGGACAGATCGAACCGCAGGGTAATCTCGCCGCCCTCGCCCTTTTCCTCGACAGTGGCGTCGAGCGAACCGAGCGCGCAGACATTTTCGCCGTGACCGAACTGGATGCGATCGCCGATCTTGATACGCTTGCCGGGCTTGGCAAAGGCCTTCCAGCGGTCGGGTGCGGCGCGCATATGGAGGGTAGCAGACACCTGCTGGCCGGGCGCGCCTTCGCGGTGACGAATGCCTTCCAGCTGCGCCGGGATAACCTTGGTATCGTTGAAGACCACCGCGTCGCCTGGGCGCAGGAAGGATGGCAGATCCCGTATCTGATAGTCGCTCAGCGCATGCGAGCCATTGTTCGGATCGACAACAAGCAGACGCGCGCTGTCGCGCGGCTCGGCAGGCCTGAGCGCGATACGCTCCTCCGGCAGGTCGAAATCGAAAAGGTCAACACGCATTCAATTGGTCCAGGCAGTTCATCCAGGCAAAGCGAAACCCGCCCCTCACGCCAAAGGCGCAAGAGGCGGGTTTCAGGAATAATCACGATCAGACGTCGGCGGCAACCCGCGCGGATACGATCGAATCCGGATCCTTCACCGGCTCGCCGCGCTTGATCTGGTCAACGAACTCCATGCCGGAGATGACCTGACCCCAAACCGAGTACTGCTTGTTGAGCCAAGGTGCATCGGTGAAGCAGATGAAGAACTGCGAGTTGGCCGAATTCGGGTTCTGCGAACGAGCCATCGAGCACGTGCCGCGAACGTGGGGAGTTGCGGAGAATTCAGCCTTCAGGTCAGGCTTGGACGAGCCGCCGGTGCCTGCGCGAGCGGTGTTGCCGCCAACCTTGCCATGCTCGACATCACCGGTCTGAGCCATGAATCCGTCGATGACGCGATGGAAAACAACGTTGTCATAAGCCTTTTCACGGGCAAGCTCCTTAATGCGGGCAACATGTTCCGGAGCGACCTGCGGCAGAAGCTGAATGACAACCTGGCCCTTGGTGGTTTCCAGGATGAGGGTGTTTTCTGGATCCTTGATCTCAGCCATGTTCGTTTCCTTGTTCTCTCTGTTTGCTTAGGAATTATTTCTTGGTGACGGTGACCTTGACCATCTTGTCAGGGTTGCTCACTTCGCCGTTCTGGCCTTCGCCACGCTTGATCTTGTCGACGAGCTCCATGCCCGAGATGACCTTGCCGACGACCGTGTACTGGCCGTTCAGGAAAGCGCCGTCGGCGAACATGATGAAGAACTGCGAGTTGGCGGAATTCGGGTCCTGGGCGCGCGCCATACCGACAACGCCGCGCGTGAACGGAACCTTGGAGAATTCGGCCGGAAGGTTCGGCAGATCGGAACCGCCGGTGCCGGCCTTGTTCGGATCAAAACCCTTAGAGGCGTTACCATACTGAACGTCGCCCGTCTGAGCCATGAAGCCATCGATGACGCGATGGAACACGACGTTGTCGTAAGCGCCCTTCTTCGCCAGCGCTTCGATCTGGGCGACGTGCTTCGGAGCAACTTCCGGCATCAGCTGGATAACCACCGGGCCGTCCTTGAGCTGGATGGTCAAAAGATCTGCGGCTGCGGCCGAGAACGCACTGCCTGCGAAGGCGGCAAGGCTCAGGAATCCTGCCAATGCAATATGAAAGAGTTTCATGGATGCTCCGTTCGGGATTGGATTTCGGCTCAGCTGTTGCCGCTGGCCTTATTTTTGAGTTTGCCGTTCAGCGCTTCCAGAACCGCCGACGGCACGAAGGCGCTGACATCGCCGCCCATGGATGCGATCTGCCGCACCAATGTGGCGGTTATAGGCCGCGAGGCCGTGCCGGCGGGCAAAAACAGCGTCTGAATATCCGGCGCCATCTGCCTGTTCATGCCGGCCATCTGCATTTCATAGTCAAGATCGGTGCCATCGCGCAGGCCGCGTACAAGCAAGGTCGCGCCGTGGGCACGGGCGGCATCGACGACCAGATTGTCGAAAGCGACGACGGAAATATCGCCCGCCTTCTGCGGCAGAGCCTCACCGAGCGATCTGCGGATCAACTCCGCCCGCTCCTCGAAAGAGAAAAGCGGCTTCTTGCCCGGATGAATGCCGATCGCGACGATCACCTTGGCGGCGACATTCAACGCCTGCACGAGGACATCCAAATGTCCGTTGGTCATCGGGTCGAAGGACCCTGGATAGAAGGCTGTCGTCATTATCAAGCCGGCTCGTTGTTTCGACGCCTTTTGTCATGGATGAGGCCGTATCGCAAGTGATTTGCAACCCGGCGGCAGCCTCTGAACTGCAGATGAACACGGCGTTCAAGCCTGTTTCAGCTCGACAATGCTTTACTGGCATCAACATCGAAACGGGCCTGGTTCAGCGGCTCGCCGATCTCGGTTTCAGGGACATCATGCCATGCTCGTCTTCATCACCGCAGGCGCCATCATCGGTTCATTTTTCGTCGAATACCTCGTTCATCTTTTCTCCGACCATTATGAGATCGAATGGGATTCCGCCTCGGAAAACGGCAAAGATATCAATTTTGCCCAAGAAATCGCCACTGCCATGCGCAAGACGCATCGCGAATCTGAACGCCAGATGAACAAGGCATTCAAGGTCGCTTCAGGCACGCATTGCTAGATAGCTCTCAATATCGGCGGAACCATTTGGAAAACGCCGCGTTAACAGTCCGAAACTCAGATTGCACATTGCGGCAAGAAGGAAGAAGAGTATGCCCGACAAGATCACCCTTATTAACGTTGTTTGGATGGCCATGATTTCGGGAATGCTTGCAGCAACCGTTGCGCTTTACGATCAGAAACCCGACCAGTCGAAGATCTACGGTCCCTTTGCTTCGGCTCGTCCGTTCGTTGCCTCGAGCCAGTACTAAGGGATCTGAACGCTAGTCCCACCAAAGGAGGGAGCGATCATGTTCACAATTTTGACGCTGCTTACGCTTTTCATCAGCATCATGTTTGTCGTGTCAGTCGCATCCACCATTTCGGCGCTTCATCGCGAAAGCGAAGAGAGCAAGAGGCTGCATAAGCGTCACAAGACGCTCTGATCTCCACGTACCGAGCATCTCTCCCCGCCACATGCTCGGATGAACCCTGAACCGGACGCTTTCCCCGCCAGCGTCCGGTTTTTTATTGCCCTTGTGGTCCCGGCGCTTCCCTTAGGCCCTGCTGCCGAGACGCCAAAGCATGATTTTGGAAGAGGAAGCGCGCCGGCTGCTTCAATCATGCTATGGTGATCACGGTTCATCGAGGGATCAAGATGCGCATTGTCCTGACAGGCAGCTCCGGGCGACTTGGCCGGGCGATCTTTAATGCGTTGGCGCCAAGCCATAGGGTGATAGGCATCGATCGTTCGCCGTTTTTGACGACGCATCTACTCGGAGATTTTACCGATGCGGCGTTGCTACGCCAGGCGTTGACGGGTGCGGATGCAGTCATCCATTGCGCGGCCCTGCACGCGCCTCATGTCGGCGCGGTTTCCGAGGATGAATTTCGCCGCATCAATGTGGACGGGACACGACGGCTGGCGGAAGCGGCGCTGACTGCCGGCGTGAGACGACTGGTGTTTACCAGTACGACCGCACTTTATGGTCGGGCGGTCGTTCCCGGTCATTGCACATGGGTCGATGAAGACACCGCACCGCAACCGAAAAGCATCTATCACCGCACGAAACTGGAAGCCGAGCAGACCCTTAAAGGCATGACTGGCCCGGATTTGCAGGTCCGCGTTTTACGCATGTCTCGAAGTTTTCCAGAAGCAGCCAATGTGATGGCTGTTCATCGCCTGCATCGCGGCGTCGATATCCGCGATGTTGCGGATGCCCATGTCGCGGCGCTGACGAACGGCGGCAAAGATTTTCAACGACATATCGTTTCCGCCGGCACGTTATTCAAACCGGAAGACTGCGAAGCGCTCGCGGCCGATGCCGCCTCCGTCATCCAGCTGCGCGCGCCAGGCCTTGCCGCGAAATTTGCACAGCGCAACTGGTCGCTGCCGGACAGAATCGATCGCATTTATGCATCCAAATCTGCGGGCACGGTTCTCGGCTGGCATTTCCGTTTTGGCTATGACGAGGTTTTTGCGCAGCTGGAACGGGAAAGCTTGGAGGTTCTGCCGCCCTTTTCGCAAAATAACGAACGCCCGGAATAAAGAGTTAGGAATCGGCCGCCAGATCCTATGCGCTCTGCTCCAAATGACAATCGCGTGAGCCTGTTGCCAAGCTCACGCGATCGAAAACCTTCAGCGTCCAGATGGGCCAGCCCGGCCCCACTGCTCTCCAAGCGGGCACAGCGAAGACTATTCTTCGCTGCCCCCCTCGCTGCCGGCATCACCGGCAACAGCATCGTCCTCGGCTGCCGAAACATCATCCTCGTCGCCTTCCGGCTCGCTGATACGCTCGACGGATACGACTTTCTCGTCCTTTGCGGTAGAGAAGATGGTGACGCCCTTGGTGGCGCGGCTGGCGACGCGGATGCCGCCGACTGGCACACGGATCAGCTGACCGCCATCCGAGACGAGCATGATCTGATCGCCATCTTCGACCGGGAAGGCGGCAACAAGCTCGCCGATCTCGCCCGTCTTCGACGTGTCGGTGGCGCGGATACCCTTGCCGCCGCGACCGGAGATGCGGAAATCGTAAGAAGACGACCGCTTGCCGAAGCCCTTTTCCGAAACCGTCAGGATGAACTGCTCGAGCGCCTTGAGTTCTTCATAGCGCTCGTCGCCGAGCTGTCCCTCTTCGGTGACTTCTTCGCCGACCAGTGCAATCTCCTCGTCGTCACCCGTCGCGGAGCGGCGCTCGCTGACGGAGCGCTTGAGATAGGCTGCGCGCTCCCACGGCTCGGCATCCACATGCCGGACGATCGTCATCGAAATGATGCGATCGCCTGGTGCAAGCGTGATACCGCGAACGCCGATCGAATTGCGGCCGGCAAAGACACGCACATCCGATACGGAGAAGCGGATGCACTGGCCGAGCGCCGTCGTCATCAGCACGTCGTCATGTTCGGTGCAGGTCTCGACGGAGAGGATTTCGTCACCCTCCTCCTCGAGCTTCATGGCGATCTTGCCGTTGCGGTTCACCTGAACGAAATCCGACAGCTTGTTGCGGCGCACGGTTCCGCGCGTCGTCGTGAACATCACGTCGAGATTGTCCCAGGTGCTCTCGTCTTCCGGCAACGGCATGATCGTGGTGATGCGTTCGCCGGGCTCCAGCGGCAGCATGTTGATCAGCGCCTTGCCGCGCGATGTCGGCGTGCCGATCGGCAGACGCCAGACCTTTTCCTTGTAGACGATACCGCGAGACGAGAAGAACAGGACTGGCGTATGCGTATTGAGAACGAATAGCCGGGTAACGAAATCTTCGTCACGAGTGGTCATTCCGGAGCGGCCCTTGCCGCCGCGGCGCTGCGCACGATAGGTGGTCAGCGGCACGCGCTTGATGTAGCCGAGATGAGAAACGGTGACGACCATGTCCTCGCGGGCGATCAGATCCTCGTCGTCCATCTCAAGACCGCCATCAACGATCTCGGTGCGGCGCGGCGTCCCAAATTCGTCGCGAACGGCAGCAAGCTCATCTTTTACAATGGTTTGGATGCGGGCACGCGACGAGAGAATATCAAGATAGTCCTTGATCTCAGCGCCGATCTGATTGAGTTCTTCATCGATTTCGTCACGGCCGAGAGCGGTTAGACGTGCCAGACGCAGTTCGAGGATGGCGCGAGCCTGCTCCTCCGAGAGATTATAGGTTCCGTCTTCGTTGATGCGATGGCGTGGATCGTCAATTAGCCGGATAAGAGATTCGACGTCTGACGCATTCCAGCGGCGCGTCATCAGCTCTTCGCGGGCCGATTGCGGATCCGGCGCCTGGCGAATGACGCGGATAACTTCATCGATATTGGCGACGGCAATTGCCAAACCGACCAAGACGTGAGCGCGATCGCGCGCCTTGCGCAGCAGATATTTGGTGCGGCGGCTGATGACCTCCTCGCGGAACGCCACGAAAGCGCGCAGCATGTCCATCAGATTCATCAGCTCGGGTTTGCCGCCGTTCAGCGCCACCATGTTGCAGCCGAAGGAGGTCTGCAGCGGCGTATAGCGATAAAGCTGGTTCAGGATGACATCGGCATTGGCATCGCGCTTCAGCTCGACGACGACCCGATAGCCCTGGCGGTCGGATTCGTCACGAAGGTCCGAGATGCCCTCGATGCGCTTCTCGCGCACGAGTTCGGCCATCTTTTCGATCATCGACGCCTTGTTCACCTGATAGGGAACCTCGGTGATGATGATCTGCTCGCGATCGCCACGCATCGGCTCGATGGTCGCGACACCGCGCATAACAACGGAGCCGCGCCCCGTCTCATAGGCGGAGCGGATGCCGGCGCGGCCGAGAATTTTCGCGCCGGTCGGGAAATCCGGACCGGGGATGATCTCCATCATCTCAGGCAGCTCGATCGCCGGATTGTCGATCAGCGCGATACAGCCGTTGATGACTTCGGAGAGATTGTGCGGCGGAATGTTCGTCGCCATGCCGACCGCGATGCCGCCCGAGCCGTTGACCAGCAGGTTCGGGAAGCGTGCCGGCAGAACCTTTGGTTCTTCCGTCGTCGCGTCATAGTTTTCCTGGAAATCGACCGTTTCCTTGTCGATATCCTCGAGAAGCTCGTGGGCGACCTTTGTCAGGCGGGATTCCGTGTAGCGCATCGCCGCCGGCGGATCGCCGTCGATCGAGCCGAAATTGCCCTGCCCGTCGATGAGCGGCACGCGCATCGACCAATCCTGCGCCATGCGGACCAAGGCGTCATAGATCGAGGCGTCGCCATGCGGGTGATAGCTACCCATGACGTCGGCGACGGGACGGGCCGACTTCACATATTTACGGTTCCAGTGATAGCCGCTCTGATGCGCCGCGTAGAGTATGCGCCGATGAACGGGCTTCAAACCATCGCGAACGTCGGGAAGCGCACGGCTGACGATCACGCTCATGGCGTAATCGAGATACGACCGCTGCATTTCCTCGATGATGGAAATCGGCTCGATGCCTGGCGGGAGCTTCCCGCCGCCGGGTGGTGTTTGCTCAGTCAAAACAGATCACGATCTCTTTTAGAATCACTGCGAAATTTATAGCCGAAAGGCCTGGCGAGCGCCAATTTTGGCCGGTGTTTTTGAACAGGTTTTGCCCCTTTAAGCCATGGAATCGAACATTTCCATGGCGAAACTGATCAACACCAGCGCATGACCCTTTGCGAAAGCCCGTTCCTCGCATAACAATGCTCGCTAACAGCGACAGAACAAGCTTCGGGGACTATATGGCGAGCGCGGATACCCTGATCAATGCCTTCACGACTCTGCTCGTCACTGTCGATCCGCCGGGGCTCGCGCCGCTTTTCATCGGACTTACGGCTGGCATGAATCGTTCGGAGCGCAAGCAAGTGGCGCTGCGCGGCTCGCTGATCGCCTTCTTCATCCTGGCGGCCTTCGCCCTGTTCGGCGCAAGCGTGCTTGGTGTGCTTGGCATCTCCATCGGTGCGTTCCGCATTGCCGGCGGCTTGCTGCTGTTCTGGATCGCCTTCGAAATGGTGTTCGAGCGGCGGCAGGACAGGAAGGAGAAGACGACCGAAGTCGCGATCACCAAGGATCATATCCGCAATATTGCGGTCTTTCCCCTCGCTCTGCCCCTGATCGCCGGTCCCGGCGCCATCTCGGCCACCATTCTGTTGGCCGGCTCGCTGCAGACGACGCTTGACCGGGCGCAGCTAATCGGCGTCATCGCCGTCAACCTCGCCCTCGTCTTTGCAGCCCTTGCCATTTCAGATAGACTCGATCGAATGCTCGGCGCTACCGGCCGCGCCATTCTCACCCGGCTGCTCGGGGTTATTCTTGCGGCGCTTGCCGCGCAGTTTGTCGTGGATGGAGCAAAAGCGGCGCTCACGCTTTCGTGAAAAGCACGTCGGTCAGACGGTTTGTTCGATGAGCCGGGATACTCGGTAACTGAAAGCGCTCGGAGCTCTCGATGTTAAAAAGCATAATAAGATCAGTCTTCAAAAGGTATGGCTATACGTTTCTCAAGACGGTGTATCTGCGCGACCATAAGGACAGCGAATATGCTTCAATGAGCATTGTCACCGAGGATGACCTCAACAAGAAAATCCTGTTCATCTATCTGCGCGATGAGGTTACCCGAACACATATTCTCACCGAGAAAAATCTCACTCAAACTATCGATGCGTGTGAAGCTATACTGAGAGAAATTAAAGGGGCTACGAAGGATAAATCAATTGATAATCCAGCCGCCCTAGAAGAATAGCGAAGACAAATCGAAGCTGATAAAAACCCGCCAAAAGACGGGTTCCAAAGTCAGTCGGGCACGCCGATCTCAGAACGGGATGTCATCATCCAGATCGCGCGAGAAGTTGCCGCCGCCCTGGCTGCTGGCACCACGGTTGCCACCGCCACGGGAGGAGCCTTGCGATGAGGACTGGCCGTAGTCGTCGCCACCGTAGTCGCCGCCAAAATCACCGCCGCCGCGGCCACCACGACTTCCACCTTCGATGGAACCGCCACCCTCGCCGCGGCCATCGAGCATGGTCAGGGTCGAATTGAAGCCCTGCAGCACGACTTCCGTCGAGTAGCGGTCCTGACCGTTCTGGTCCTGCCATTTGCGGGTTTGCAGCGCACCTTCGATGTAAACCTTGGCACCCTTCTTCAAATACTGTTCCGCGACCTTGCAGAGACCTTCATTGAAGATGACGACGCGGTGCCATTCGGTCTTTTCCTTACGCTCGCCGGAATTGCGGTCGCGCCAGGTTTCCGACGTGGCAATATTGAGGTTGGCGATTGGGCGGCCGTCCTGCGTGCGGCGGATTTCCGGGTCCGCCCCGAGATTTCCAACCAGAATTACCTTGTTCACACTACCGGCCATGATACCACCCTGCTTGCCGCCCATCGACGGCTTTGAAATCCTATGGGGAGCACCTTAACCCATAGCGGGCGTCAGGTGCTATTTATGCGGCCTTCTCAGTTCCGTTCATCCACAAAGAAATCGCCGCGATAATTTTGTTCTTTATTTGTTCTAATTTATCCCTATGATGATGTCAACAGAATCGAAAACGCGGCTCCATCCCTTCATTTCAGCCTCGACTCGCGGGCTGACATCACTAAATAAAGGCAGACTCCAAAGGACCTGCATACGACGATGAGCGAACTGAAGACTATTTCGATACGTGGTGCGCGCGAGCACAATCTCAAGGGCATCGATCTTGATCTGCCACGCAACAAGCTGATCGTCATGACCGGCCTTTCCGGCTCCGGCAAGTCGTCGCTCGCCTTCGACACCATCTATGCCGAGGGCCAGCGCCGCTATGTCGAAAGCCTTTCGGCCTATGCGCGGCAGTTCCTCGAAATGATGCAGAAGCCTGATGTCGACCAGATCGACGGCCTCTCGCCGGCGATTTCGATCGAGCAGAAGACGACCTCGCGCAATCCGCGCTCAACGGTCGGTACGGTCACGGAAATCTACGACTATATGCGTCTGCTGTTTGCCCGCGTCGGCGTTCCCTATTCGCCAGTCACGGGCCTGCCGATCGAGAGCCAGACCGTCAGCCAGATGGTCGACCGCGTGCTCGCCTATGAGGAAGGCACGAGGCTCTATATTCTCGCGCCGCTCGTGCGCGGGCGTAAGGGCGAATACAAGAAGGAACTGGCGGAGCTCATGAAAAAGGGCTTCCAGCGCGTCAAGGTCGACGGCCAGTTCTACGAAATTGCCGATGTTCCGGCGCTCGACAAGAAATATAAGCACGACATCGACGTGGTCGTCGACCGCATCGTCGTGCGTCCGGACATGGCGGCTCGCCTTGCCGACAGCTTCGAGACATCACTGCGTCTTGCCGACGGGCTCGCGGTCGCGGAATTTGCCGACAAGCCGCTGCCGCCGGAGGAGACTGCTGCCGGCGGCTCCGCCAACAAGTCGCTGAACGAGACACATGAGCGCGTGCTCTTCTCGGAGAAATTCGCCTGTCCGGTTTCCGGCTTCACCATTCCGGAAATCGAGCCGCGCCTGTTCTCCTTCAACAATCCCTTCGGCGCCTGCCCATCCTGCGACGGCCTGGGCTCGCAGCAGAAGATCGATCCGGAACTGATCGTGCCGGAGCCGGAACGTACGCTGCGCGATGGCGCGATCGCTCCCTGGGCCAAGTCGACCTCGCCTTATTACAACCAGACGCTGGAAGCGCTCGGCAAGCATTATGGCTTCAAGCTCGGCAATCGCTGGAACGAGCTGTCCGACAAGGCCAAGGATGTGATCCTGAACGGCACAGAAGACAAGATCGAATTCCATTACGCCGATGGCGCGCGCTCCTACACCACCCATAAGAATTTCGAAGGCATCGTGCCGAACCTCGAGCGCCGCTGGAAGGAAACAGATTCCGCCTGGGCACGCGAGGAGATCGAACGCTTCATGTCGGCCGCCCCCTGCCCGGCCTGCAACGGCTATCGCCTGAAACCGGAAGCCCTGGCGGTCAAGATCGACAAGCTGCACATCAGCCAGGTGGCGGAGATGTCGATCCGCATTGCTCGCGACTGGTTCGATGCGCTGCCGGGCACGTTCACCGACAAGCAGAACGAGATTGCGGTCCGCATTCTCAAGGAAATCCGCGATCGCCTCCGCTTCCTCAACGATGTCGGCCTCGAATATCTGAGCCTGTCGCGTAATTCCGGCACGCTGTCCGGCGGCGAAAGCCAGCGCATCCGGCTGGCATCGCAGATTGGCTCGGGCCTGACCGGCGTTCTCTATGTCCTCGACGAGCCGTCGATCGGCCTGCATCAGCGCGACAATGCACGCCTTCTGGAGACGCTGAAGCATCTGCGGGATATCGGCAATACCGTCATCGTCGTCGAGCACGACGAGGACGCCATCCTCACAGCCGACGATGTTGTCGATATCGGCCCTGCGGCCGGCGTGCATGGCGGGCAGGTGGTGGCGCATGGCACGCCGCAGGAGATCATGGCGAACCCGAAGTCACTGACCGGTAAATATCTTTCCGGCGAGCTCGGCGTGCCGGTTCCGGACGAGCGGCGCAAGCCTAAGAAGGGCAAGGAGATCAAGGTTGTCGGCGCAAGGGGCAACAATCTCAAGAACGTCACGGCGTCTATCCCGCTCGGTGTCTTCACTGCAGTGACTGGCGTGTCCGGCGGCGGCAAGTCTACTTTCCTGATCGAGACGCTTTATAAGTCGGCGGCGCGGCGTGTCATGGGCGCTCGTGAAATCCCCGCCGATCACGATCGCATCGACGGTTTCGAGCATATCGACAAGGTAATCGATATCGACCAGTCGCCCATCGGCCGGACGCCCCGCTCGAACCCGGCGACCTATACCGGCGCCTTCACGCCGATCCGTGACTGGTTTGCCGGACTGCCGGAAGCCAAGGCTCGCGGCTATCAGCCCGGCCGTTTCTCCTTCAACGTCAAGGGCGGCCGCTGCGAGGCCTGCCAGGGTGACGGCGTCATCAAGATCGAGATGCACTTCCTTCCCGACGTCTACGTCACCTGCGACGTCTGTCACGGCAAGCGCTACAATCGCGAGACCCTCGACGTCACCTTCAAGACCAAGTCGATCGCCGATGTGCTCGACATGACGGTCGAGGAAGGCGTCGATTTCTTTGCGGCCGTTCCCGCCGTGCGCGACAAGCTCCAAAGCCTGAAGGATGTCGGTCTCGGCTATATCAAGGTCGGCCAGCAGGCCAACACGCTTTCGGGTGGCGAAGCGCAGCGCGTCAAGCTAGCCAAGGAATTGTCGAAACGATCGACTGGCCGCACGCTCTACATTCTCGACGAACCCACAACCGGGCTGCACTTTCACGATGTCGCCAAGCTTCTGGAAATGCTGCACGAACTGGTCAACCAGGGCAATTCCGTCGTGGTCATCGAGCACAATCTCGAAGTCATCAAGACTGCCGACTGGATCCTCGATTTCGGTCCTGAAGGCGGTGATGGCGGCGGCGAGATCGTGGCTGTCGGCACGCCGGAGGCGATCGTGAAGGAGAAGCGCTCCTATACGGGGCAATTCCTGAAAGAATTGCTGGAGCGGCGTCCGGTGAAGAAAGTTGCGGCGGCGGAGTAAGGTTACCCGGCCGAATGGCCAAGGAGGAGAGAATGACCAAAGCGGGCGAAATCCGCACAGGCATAGGCGGCTGGACTTTCGAACCTTGGCGCGGGAGCTTCTATCCCGACACGCTGAAGCAGAAGGACGAGCTGAATTATGCCAGCCGCCAGCTGAAAGTGATCGAGGTCAACGGCACCTATTACAGCACGCAGAAGCCCGAAGTGTTTGCCAAATGGGCCGCCGATGTTCCCGATGGCTTTATTTTCTCCCTGAAGGCGACGCGTTTCGTCACCAACCGCCGCGTGCTTGCCGAAGCGGGCGACTCCATGCAGCGCTTTCTGGAATCCGGCATCAGCGAGCTTGGCGATCATCTCGGTCCGCTGCTTTGGCAGTTCGCGCCCACGAAGAAATTCGATCCGGATGATTTCGAGGCTTTCCTCAAGCTGCTGCCGGCGAAGCAGGATGGTCTTGCGCTGAGACACGTCGTCGAAGTCCGACACGATTCCTTCAAGGTGCCGGAGTTCGTCGCGCTGCTCGAAAAGTATAATGTGGCGCCAGTCTGTGCCGAGCATTTCGAATATCCGATGATCGCCGACGTGACCGCGGACTTTGTCTATGCCCGACTGCAAAAAGGCTCGGATGACATCAAGACCTGCTATCCGCCGAAGGACCTGAAAGCCTGGGCGGATCGCCTGAAAATCTGGGCCGCGGGCAAGGTGCCGGATGACCTGCCGCTGATCGATGCGAAACGCAAAATCAAAGCCGAGCCGCGTGATGTCTTTGCCTTCATGATCCATGAGGGCAAGGTAAACGCGCCTCCGGGCGCGATCGCATTGCAGGAAGAAGTGGCAAAGTAACCCTATAGCGGCTTGACGGCTGCTACGAGATCTTCGGCCGTCAGTCCTTTGCCGGCATGATGGCCCGCCAAGCCATGCAGCCAGACGCCGGCCGCGGCGGCTTCGAAGGCGGGCGCTCCCTGCGCCATGAGGCCGCCGACAATGCCGGCGAGCACATCGCCCGAACCGGCGGTCGCCAGCCAGGGCGGCGCGTTCGCGTTTATCAAGGCCCTGCCATCGGGGGCGGCGATCACGCTGTCGGCGCCCTTGTAGATGATCACGGCATGGGCTCTCTTTGCCGCTCCCCTCGCCTTGTCGATCTTGCTCAATGTCTCGTCGGCGGCAATATCGGGAAAGAGGCGGCCAAACTCCCCCTCATGCGGCGTCAGCACCAAGCGTGTCGGTCCTTCGGCAAAAGCATCGAACAATCGCTGCGGCTCGTCGCGAAACGAGGTGATGCCGTCTGCGTCCAATACCAGATGGCGATCCGCAATCGCGAGGCAGAATTGCCGCGCCTTCTCGCCGGCACCGAAGCCCGGCCCGAGAATAAAGGTCGAAAGACGCTGATCGGTAAGCCATTTCCGTAAAGCAGCGTCGTCGTCGACTGCATGCAGCATGATTGAGGTCAATAAACTGGCGTTGACTCCCAGGGCCTCCGAGGGTGATGCGATAGTGACGAGCCCTGCCCCCGCCCTCAGGCCCGCCATCGCCGACATGCGGGCGGCACCTGTCGCGTTCGGCCCGCCCGAGAAGACAACGAGATGACCTCGCTTGTATTTGTGCGTCTCGACGCCTGCCGAGGGTATGGCCGCCTGCCACTGTGCCGGCTTGTTTTCGGCGAGCAAGCGATCGGCATTGGCGCGGACGATACGGTCGGGAATGCCGATGTCGAAAACCTCAAGCTCGCCGCAAAGGTCACGACCGGGAAGGAGAAGATGCCCCGGCTTGCGCGTCATGAAGGTCACTGTTCGCACAGCGCGGAAAGCAGCGCCGAGAATCTGGCCGCTGCGCCCATCGAGCCCGGACGGCAGATCGACGGCAATCACCGGAATGCCGATCTCGTTGACACGCCCAATAATGGCCACCACATCATCCGAAACGGGACGGGAGAGTCCCGCGCCAAAGATTGCGTCGATCACCACATCTCCGGTCAAAGGGGCGTAACCACTGATCGCAGCGCCATCGATGGGACAATCGGCGAAAGCGCGGGCGGCGTCCCCTTTGAGCCGCTGTGGATCGCCCAGATGAAAGAGCTGTACGTCGGCTCCGGCCTGTTGCAGTGCCCGCGCCGCCACATAGCCGTCCCCGCCATTATTGCCAGGCCCGCAAAGGGCGACATAACGCAGCGCTCCGGGAAAGTGCCGAAGTGCAGCGGCAGCAACCGCCTGCCCTGCCTTCTCCATGAGGCCATAGGAGCTGATGCCGGATGCGGCCGCAACGCGGTCGACGCGAGACATGGCGTCAGGGGTGAGAAGCAGATCGGCGAGCGGGAACATCATGGCGGATATTATAGATGCGAAATCTGCCTCAAAAACAACCGCTATTGCGGCGGCCATTTTGGTTTATAAATATGCATTTGCACAACAATTAACCGATAACATTCAAGACCTTGCTGGAGCACAAACATGACGCGCACAGCACTTTTTTGCGAAATTTTGCTTATCCAACGCATTTCGACGCGAAATCGCTTCCATTTTCCCGAAAAATCCTCATCAATTCATCGTCTCGGTGCGAAATCGCCGGGAATTTTTACGGCAGCTTGTTTTCAATTGGCATGATACGTGCATTACGTTGGCCGAGCGGGAAATAAGCCTGCTGTAACAGGAGAAGCGGAGAGACATTTTCTCATGAAAAAGATCGAAGCGATCATTAAGCCCTTTAAGCTCGACGAAGTGAAGGAAGCCCTTCAGGAAGTCGGCCTGCAGGGCATCACCGTCACGGAAGCGAAGGGCTTCGGTCGTCAGAAGGGCCACACGGAGCTTTACCGTGGCGCCGAATACGTCGTCGACTTCCTGCCGAAGGTGAAGGTCGAAGTTGTATTGGCGGACGAAAATGCGGAGGCGGTGATCGAGGCCATCCGCAAGGCCGCGCAAACAGGGCGTATCGGCGACGGAAAGATTTTCGTTTCCAACGTGGAAGAAGTCATCCGAATTCGTACCGGCGAAACGGGCATCGACGCCATCTAATCCGCCCGGCCCTTCGGGCCGCGGCTCGTTCAATCGTCATCTATGTCAAGGGAAGTAATTTCATGACGACTGCAAGCGAAATTTTGAAGCAAATCAAGGACAACGACGTCAAGTTCGTCGACCTGCGCTTCACCGATCCGAAGGGCAAGCTGCAGCATCTCACCATGGATGTGGTCTGTGTCGACGAAGATATGTTCGCCGATGGCGTCATGTTCGACGGCTCCTCGATTGCGGGCTGGAAGGCCATCAACGAATCCGACATGGTGCTGATGCCGGATACGGATACGGTCCACATGGATCCATTCTTCGCGCAGTCGACGATGGTCATTCTCTGCGACATCCTAGACCCGATCTCCGGCGAATCCTATAACCGCGATCCGCGCGGCACTGCCAAGAAAGCCGAAGCCTATCTCAAGGCTTCGGGTATCGGCGACACCGCCTACTTCGGCCCGGAAGCCGAGTTCTTCGTCTTCGATGACGTCAAGTACAAGGCTGATCCCTACAATACCGGTTTCAAGCTCGATTCCAGCGAACTGCCGTCCAACGACGACACCGACTATGAAACCGGCAACCTCGGCCACCGTCCGCGCGTCAAGGGCGGTTACTTCCCGGTTCCGCCGATCGACAGCTGCCAGGACATGCGTTCGGAGATGCTGACGGTTCTGACCGAAATGGGCGTTACCGTCGAAAAGCACCACCATGAAGTCGCAGCCGCCCAGCACGAACTCGGCATCAAGTTCGATACGCTGGTACGCAGCGCCGACGGCATGCAGATCTATAAGTATGTCGTCCACCAGGTCGCCAATGCTTATGGTAAGACGGCAACCTTCATGCCGAAGCCGATCTTCGGCGACAACGGCTCGGGCATGCACGTTCACCAGTCGGTCTGGAAGGGCGGCAAGCCGACATTCGCAGGCGACGAATACGCGGGTCTTTCCGAGACATGCCTCTATTACATCGGCGGCATCATCAAGCATGCCAAGGCGATAAACGCCTTCACCAACCCGTCGACGAACTCCTACAAGCGTCTCGTTCCGGGTTACGAAGCTCCGGTTCTGCTCGCCTATTCGGCTCGCAACCGTTCGGCTTCCTGCCGTATCCCGTTCGGCTCAAACCCGAAGGCAAAGCGCGTCGAAGTCCGCTTCCCTGACCCGACGGCCAACCCCTATCTCGGTTTCGCCGCCATGCTGATGGCCGGCCTCGACGGCATCAAGAACAAGATCCATCCCGGCAAGGCCATGGACAAGGATCTCTACGACCTGCCGCCGAAGGAACTGAAGAAGATCCCGACGGTCTGCGGCTCGCTGCGCGAAGCTCTGGAAAGCCTGGACAAGGACCGCAAGTTCCTGACCGCCGGTGGCGTTTTCGACGATGATCAGATTGATGCCTTCATCGAACTGAAGATGCAGGAAGTCATGCGCTTCGAAATGACCCCGCATCCGGTCGAATACGACATGTACTATTCGGTCTGATATAAGTTGTGAAAGCCCCGGCCTTGCCGGGGCTTTCTTCATTATGAGGAAGCCGGTGGCAGGCGTCCCTCCAAATATCGTCTTCACATTGAGCTGCTGCTCGGAGCAGAACCGAGCCGAGTGTGACAGTTCAATGAAGGAATGGGGGCAAAATCCTTGATATCAGTGGTGAAAGTCACCACATGATTGCTTGAAAGGAAGTCGTGCCATGAAACAACGAAACGCAAAATTCAATATTGGCGACGTGGTTCGACACCGGATGTTCCCCTTCCGCGGTGTCATCTTCGATGTCGATCCGGAATTCGCAAATACAGAGGAATGGTGGAATTCCATTCCCGCGGAAGTGCGTCCCGATAAGGACCAGCCCTTCTACCACCTTCTCGCCGAAAACGACGAGACGGAATATGTCGCATATGTATCGGAGCAGAACCTCATCAACGATGAGAGCGGGCTTCCCTTGCGCAATCCGCAAGTCGCTCAGATCTTCGACCAGGCCCCGACCGGGCAGCTCAAGCCCAAGATGAGCTTCGCCCATTAAGCGTGGGTAAAACCTATCCTATTCCAAAGGGAAGGCGCTCCCAACGCCTTCCCTTTTTATTTGGCTTCCGAGCATCGCTTGCCCTCCCCAGCGCAAAGAAAAAGCCCGGATCGCTCCGGGCTTTTTTTATAGGATAATGAAATTCCGCAAGCTTACTGCGCTTTGGCAGCCTTCTGGGCGTCTTCCAGCTTCTTGCGTGCTTCCTCAGCCTTCTTCTGCATGCTGTCCTGCAGGCTCTTCTGGCTTTCGGCGAGCTTGCTGTCGGAGATAGCCGGGCCATCAAAAGCGGCGCCGAAGCCGGTCAGCGAGATCTTGATCGGGTTCGGAGCGCGACGGAAGTTCACAGACGTGAAGGTGACGTCGGTGCCCTTCTTCAGCGAAGCAATCATCGCGTCCGTCACCGGGACTTCCGCGGTGCACTTGTCCGGGAGGCAGACGGCGTAATCGAGCTTCTGGCCCTTGCCGCCATCGACCTGCATGGTTATGCCCGGCGGAATGAGGCGGGCCGTCGGAACTGAGATCTGCAGGATCTTGCGGTTAACCTTGCCATCGACGGAGATGAGCCCAACAGCCGTAACGAGCTGGCCGTTGTTTGCCATGATCAGGTTCTGCACGATGCAGATGTCGGCATCGTCCTGTTTGGTGCAGGTCTTGTACCAGCCCAGACGCGGCTGGTTGGGATCACCACCGCCATCGGCCGGAGCTGCGTTGGACGCATCCTGCGCGAAAGCGGCAGCTGGCATAGCCGCGCCAATCATGAGAGCCAGAGCAGAAAGACCTGCCCGCATTTTGTTGTCAGTCTTGAACATCATAGCGAAACCGCCTCCTGAAATCCGCTGCGGGACGACAGCGCGCCGTCCCATGCAATTCGGGTCAAACCGTCGTCCACCTGTCGAATGAATAAGGCAAATACATGACCCGAGAAACCCGGCACCCCTGTTACATCGCACTGGCACGGATATCCAGCTTTTCTTTGGCCTTTTCTGCCAAGTCCTAAGATTTCCGCAGTCGCGTGTTGAATTCGGCACGCTCATGATAATGTTCGGCCGAATCATACCCTTCCCGGAAAGGATGCCATGCAAGCGCTCCGGATCGCTGCCTTCCTGTTCTTCGCAACCTTGTGCAATGCCGCGGCAGCTCAGCCGCTTTACGGCATCGCCATGCATGGAGATCCGGCGCTGCCGGCGGACTTCAAGCATTTCCCTTACGTTAATCCGGATGTCAAAAAGGGCGGCCGCGTCAGCTATGGCGTCGTCGGCACTTTCGACAATCTCAACCCCTTCATTCTGAAGAGCATGCGCACGACCGCGCGGGGCATGTGGGACCCGGAATACGGTAATCTCGTTTATGAACCGCTGATGGTGCGCTCGCGCGACGAGCCTTTTACGCTGTATGGGCTGCTGGCGCAGACGGTCGAATGGGACGACAGCCGAAGCCATATTCAATTCAACCTCAATCCCGATGCCAAATGGTCGGACGGGCAGCCGGTGAAGCCGGAAGATGTGATCTTCACGTTCCAGCTTCTTCGCGACAAAGGCCGCGTCCCGTTTTCATCGTGGCTTGAGACCATCGCCAGCATGGAGAAGGTTGGTGAGCACAGCGTGATGATCCGCTTCAACGAGAAAGCCAATCGCGAAACGCCGCTCATCATCGCCTCGTCGCTGCCGATTCTGCCGAAGCATGCGATCGACACGGATAGTTTCGATCAGACCTCCCTGCGCATTCCGATCGGCTCCGCCCCCTACAGGATCAAGAGCGTCGATCCCGGCCAGCGCATCGTCTTCGAGCGCCGTTCTGACTACTGGGGCAAGAACCTCCCGTCGAAGGTCGGCATCGACAATTATGATGAAATCACCGTCAATTACTTCCTGCAGGACACGACGCTGTTCGAAGCTTTCAAGAAAGGCGATGTCGATATTTATCCCGACGGCAGCCCGGGCCATTGGCAGCAGGCTTACAATTTTCCTGCGGTAACTTCCGGCGCCATCATCAAGGAGACCTTTAGGCCAAAAACGCCGAGCGGCATGTTGGGTTTCGTCTTCAATACGCGGCGGCCGATGTTTGCCGACAAGAATGTACGCAAGGGACTGACCCTCGCCTTCGACTTCGAATGGCTGAACCGAAATCTCTATTCGGGCGCCTATAAGCGCACGGAGAGCTATTGGCAAAATTCCGAACTTTCGTCGTTCGGCATTCCCGCGGATCCGCATGAGCTCGCCATGCTGGGACCGATCAAGGACCGCATCGATCCGGATGTGCTCGATGGCACCTACAAGCTGCCCGTCAGCGACGGCTCCGGACGTGACCGCAAGATCCTGCGCGAGGCGGTAGCCCTGCTCAAGGAGGGTGGCTATACAATCCGCGGTGAGAAGATGGTCGATAAGAACGGCCGCCAGCTCAGCTTCGAAATATTGACCCAAAATGCAGATCAGGAGCGCATGGCGATCCCCTATCGCCGATCTCTGGAATTGCTCGGCATTGCCGTAACGATTCGCACGGTCGATGATTCGCAATATCAGCTCCGGACGATCAACTACGACTACGACATGATCATCAAGTCCTACCCTTCGTCGCTATCGCCGGGCATCGAGCAAGTGGGGCGCTGGAGCTCCTCTGCCGCCAAGACCGAAGGCAGCCTTAATTTCGTCGGCGTCGCAGACCCCGATGTCGATACGCTGATATCACATTTTCTGATGGCGCGTTCGGCCGAGGATTTCCGCGACGCCGTGCGTTCTTTCGATCGGATGCTGATTTCCGGATATTATCTAGTGCCGCTCTACCATATCGATCAACAATGGGCGGCGCGGCGCAGCCGCATCAATCATCCCGGCGTTCTGCCGCTTTACGGGTACTATCTGCCTGCGTGGTGGGACGCTTCCGCGCAGTAATCTCGGCCGGTTCCCTTTCGGTAACCGGTTGAAGCCATCGGCACAAAGGCATAGATGGAGAAGAACAGCGCGAAAAACCGAAAGGATAAAACCATGGAACGCATCACGATCGACATCGTCTCGGATGTCGTCTGCCCATGGTGCTATCTCGGCAAGGCCCGCCTGGAGCTCGCCATTGCCGAGGTGCAAGACGAAGTAGGCGTCGACCTCAACTGGCGACCATATCGGCTCAATCCCGACTATCCGCCCGAAGGCGTCGACCAGAAAAAGGCGCTGGAGCAAAAGCTTGGCGGCGCCGAGCGTGTCGCCGAGGGGCACAAGATGTTAACCGAGCTCGGCCGCGAAGTGGGAATCAAGTTCGATTTTGACGCCATCAAGATCGGCCCGAACACGCTCGATGCCCATCGCCTCATCCACTGGTCGGTCACCGAAAGCCGCGAAAAGCAGGACAAGGTGGTGGATGCTCTCTTCAAGGCCAATTTCGAAGAGGGCCTCAATATCGGCGATCATGCCGTACTGCTCGATATTGCCGAAAAGGCCGGCCTCGACCGCTCCGTCATATCAACCCTGCTTGCCTCCGACGCCGACCGCGATCTCATCATCGGCGAGATCGACGCCGCCCAGAAGATCGGCGTCAACGGCGTTCCCTTCTTCATCTTCGACCAGCAATATGCCATCAGCGGCGCGCAGACACCGGACGTGCTCGTCGAGGCCTTGCGCGACATCGCCAAGATGAAAGCGGAAGCACGGGCGGGGATGAACTAAGCGGGATTCCGCTTTTTCGATCATAGCTGCAAGAGCTTCCGCGAATCGCAGATCGCGGAAGTAGCCGCGTCATACCGGCATCAGGTTTTTGCCAGTAATCCCGAAGCCATCGCCCGGAAGGCTTCTATCGCCTTGGGCAGCACTTCCGCCGGATTATCGCTGGCAGCAACCCAGAGGGCGGCATTCAGCGCCGCACCGGAAATGAGCCGGGCTGCCGCCTCGGGATCGACCGGCTTGACCACCTCTTGTTCCAGAAGTTTTGAGACCGTCTGCCGGGTGCCGGCGAGACAGCTGTTCTGGCTGGGCCATTTCGAGGGGTCGCCCAGAACGGCCGGACCGTCGAGCAAGACGATGCGCTGGACCTCCGGATCGAGAGCCATCTTGATGTAGGCCTCGCCTTCCGCAAGCAGACCTTGCCAGTCCCCATCCGCCTGCGCGCCGATCTCCTTCGCCCGCAGCGCCAGTTCGTTGTCGATCTGATCGACGACGGCGGCGAGCAATCCGCGCTTGTCGCCGAAATTATGATAGAGGGCGCCTCTCGTCAGGCCGACGTCTGCCGTCAGCTCATCCATTGAGGCCGCCGCAAATCCTTTCTCCGCAAAGGCTTTCCGCGCAGCGGCAATCAGCTTGCTCCGATTTTCTTCCATGGTTTCCAGGCGCTTTGCCATATCACTCTCAAATTTCACATACGTTTCGTATTTGAAATATTGACATACGTCGCGCATATGAATATTTCACATACATGTCGTATATCAAACGAAGCGGCAGTTTGGAAGTCTCGCGTGAGCTTGCGTTCTTCCGATCTTTTCACATCAACGAAAGCCAAACATTATGACGACACGTAACGCAATCTTCCCGAAGAACAGGCATGCGCTTTATGAGGAGCATGGCTATTCCGCCGCAATCCGCTCCGGCGAACTGCTGTTCGTCTCCGGTCAGGTCGGCAGCCGCGCGGATGGAAGCCCAGAACCGGATTTCGAAAAGCAGGTCCAGCTCGCCTTCGACAACCTGCAGGCAACTTTGGAAGCGGCAGGCTGCACCTTCGATGACATCATCGATGTCACGTCGTTCCACACAGACCCGGAGCGGCAGTTCGGTGCGATCATGGCCGTCAAGAACCGGATCTTCACCGAAAAACCCTACCCGAACTGGACGGCGATCGGCGTCAATTGGCTGGCGGGCTTCGATTTCGAAATCAAGGTCATCGCGCGCATTCCGGATTCTGGGGAGATGCGCGAGCCGCGGGCGGCTTGAGGGTATGGTCAGATTTCAGCTCGCGGCGGAAAATGACCGTCGCGGGCTGGGCGTGGCCGTCAAAGCTAAATTTGTGCAGCCGCGCTTCCAGCCGTTGCGAGATGTGCGGAAGTCGCTACTTTTCTTCGTCGATGAAACTGCGGATTTCGATGATGAACGTTTCCACCCGCCCCGATCTGAGCGATATAACACTGGGAGACTGGGTGGATCGCCGTTTGCCTGCGGCGTTGAGACCCTACACGCGACTTGCGCGGCTGGACCGGCCGGTCGGCATTTGGCTCACGCTTTTTCCCTGCTGGGCAGCGCTCATTCAAGCCTCATACGGTTTTCCAGATATCAGACAGCTGGCCATCTTCTCGCTGGGCGCATTGCTGATGAGAAGCGCAGGCTCGACGGTCAACGACATCGCAGATCGGAAATTCGACGGCCATGTCGAGCGAACCCGCTTCCGCCCCTTGGCAAGCGGTCAAATCGGCGTGCGGCAGGCCGTGCTGTTTCTTGCGGCGGAACTGGCGCTGGCCGCCTCGCTTATATTTCTTCTGACGCCCTTTACGCGCCTCGTCGCGATCAGTGTCCTGCCCCTCGTCTTTGTTTATCCGCTCTGCAAGCGTTTCACATACTGGCCCCAGTCCGTGCTTGGCGCAGCATTCAATTGGGGAATGCTGATGGCCTGGTCGGAAGTCACAGGCGCGATCCCCGTCGGTGCGGTTCTGATGTGGCTTGGAGCCATCGCCTGGCAGATCGGATACGATACCGTTTATGCCTATGTCGATGTTCGCGACGATACGCGACTGGGCTTGAAGTCGACCGCAATCCTGTTCGGCAACCGCGGCAGGGCATGTATCGGCCTGTTCTATACCATTGCCATCGCGGCATGGTCCGCCGGTGGATGGTTGACGGGCATGTCATTGCCTTATGCGACAGGAATGCTTGTCATCGCCGCCCATCTCGGCTGGCAGACTTGGCGCCTCAATCTTTCACGCCCAGAGATCAGCTACCGGCTGTTTCTAGCGAATATTCTAACGGGTATGTTGCTGGCCGCAGCGGCCTTTGCTGGAACTCTATAAGCCGCGCCCAAAGGAAGAGATGCGGATTTTCGGCTCAGAGCCCACGTCCTATTTCGCAAGCTCCGCCAGCTGCGTCATGACAACTGCCGCTCCCTGCAGCCGCTTCTCCGGCGTCGGCAGGTCGCGGGTCAGGAAGACGCTATGGTCGGGGCGGATCTTGGCCATGGTGCCCTGCTTGGCGATGTAGCCGACGAGATTAGCCGGGTTCGGGAATTCCTTGTTGCGGAACTGGACGACGACACCCTTCGGACCGGCATCCAGCTTCTCGACATTGGCGATGCGGCAGAGTGACTTGATGTAGACGACCTTGAGGAGGTGCTGCACCTCCATCGGCAAGGGACCGAAACGATCGATCATTTCGGCGCCGAACCCGTCGATCTCCTTCAGCTCCGTGATCTCGCCGAGGCGGCGATAGAGCGCCATGCGCAGATGCAGATCGGGCACATAGTCGTCCGGAATCATGACAGACGTGCCGACGGAGATCTGCGGCGACCAGCCGGTATCCTGGATCTCGTCGACGCCCTTGACCTCGGCGACGGCCTCCTCGAGCATCTGCTGGTAGAGCTCGAAGCCAACTTCCTTGATATGGCCTGATTGTTCTTCGCCCAGCAGATTGCCGGCGCCGCGGATATCGAGATCGTGGCTCGCCAGCTGGAAGCCGGCGCCAAGCGTGTCCAGTGACTGGAGGACCTTCAGTCTGCGCTCCGCCGTGGTCGTCAGCACCTTGTTGACCGGCAGGGTGAAGAGTGCGAAGGCACGGACCTTGGAGCGGCCGACACGGCCGCGGAGCTGATAGAGCTGGGCAAGGCCGAACATGTCGGCGCGGTGGACGATCAGCGTGTTGGCCGTCGGCACGTCGAGACCGGATTCGACGATGGTCGTCGATAGCAGCACGTCATAACGCCCCTCGTAGAAGGCATTCATGATGTCTTCCAGCTCACCGGCGGGCATCTGGCCATGGGCGACCGCCACCTTCAGCTCCGGCACGTCCGATTGCAGGAAGGCATGGATATCGGCGAGATCGGCGAGGCGCGGACAGACATAGAAGCTCTGGCCGCCACGATAATGCTCACGCATCAGCGTTTCGCGGATGACCAGCGAATCGAAGGGCGAGATGAAGGTGCGCACCGCCATGCGGTCGACCGGCGGCGTGGTGATGAGCGACAGTTCGCGTACACCGGTCATCGCGAGCTGCAAGGTGCGCGGGATCGGCGTCGCCGACAGCGTCAGCACATGCACGTCGCTCTTCAGCTCCTTCAGGCGCTCCTTGTGCTTGACGCCGAAATGCTGCTCCTCGTCGATGATGAGCAGGCCGAGATTGGCGAACTGGATGCCGGCGCCGAGGAGCGCGTGGGTGCCGACGACGATATCGGTCTTGCCATCGGCCACTTCCTTCTTGGTGAGCGCCAGTTCCTTGGAACCGACCAGGCGAGATGCCTGCTGTATGCGGATCGGCAGCCCACGGAAGCGCTCGGAGAAGGTCTTGAAATGCTGGCGCGAAAGCAGCGTCGTCGGCACGACAACGGCTACCTGCACGCCATTCATGGCAGCGACGAAGGCTGCGCGCAGCGCCACTTCCGTCTTGCCGAAGCCGACATCGCCGCAGACGAGGCGATCCATCGGTCGGCCGGCACCAAGATCTTCACGCACCGCCTCGATAGCGTTCATCTGGTCGTCGGTCTCGTCATACGGGAAGCGCGCGGCAAATTCGTCATACAGTCCGTCCGGCGTGCTGAGTACAGGCGCATGCCGCGTCAGGCGTTCGGCCGCGACGCGGATCAAGGCGCCGGCCATATCCAGCAGGCGCTTCTTGAGCTTGGCCTTGCGCATCTGCCATGCGCCGCCGCCGAGCTTGTCGAGCTGCGCCTCGGTGCCCTCGCCGCCATAACGCGAGAGTAGATCGATGTTTTCGACCGGCAGGAACAGCTTGGCATCGTCGGCATATTGCAGCTCGAGGCAGGCGTGCGGTGCGCCGGCTGCCTCGATGGTCCTGAGGCCAACGAAACGGCCGATACCGTGCTCGGCATGAACGACGATCGAGCCTTCGTCCAGGCCCGCCACCTCCGAAATGAAGTCGGCGGCGCGCTTGCGCCGCTTCGAACGGCGCACCATGCGGTCGCCGAGAATATCCTGCTCGCCGATAACGATCAGATCGCCAGCTTCGAAACCAGCTTCGAGGCTGAGCACGGCCGCGGCCGCCTCACCCTTCGCCAGGCCGCCAAGGTCCTTGAAGGCCTCGATCGTCTTGACGCGCGCCAGCCCGTGTTCGGATAGCACCTGCAGGAGGCGATCGAGCGAGCCTTCCGTCCAGGCCGAAATCAGCACCTTGCCGCCCGAAGCCCGCTTGTCGGCGATATGCTTAACGACTGCATCGAAGACGTTGACGCGCTCGCTATCGGTTGTGTCGGTCGCTGACCGCGCCCAGCGCGGCCCCTGGCGGGCATCAAGCTCGATGACGCGACGCGCCTCGCCCTCATGCTCGTTGAAGGGCGAAATACGGATAGCGTCGAAGGCGTCAAGCGCATTGCCGAATGCCTTGCCATCGAGATAGAGCTGGCCGGGCGTTACTGGCTTATAGGGCGTGCCCTGTGCCATCTGCCCCTTGGCCTGCTGGCCGGATTGAAGGCGGGCGTCGTAATAGTCGAAGACGAGCTTGGAGCGCTCCTCGGCCGCCTCGCGCACGGTGTGATCCGTGACCAAGCGAAAGCCTTTAAGGTAATCGAAGACCGTCTCGAGCTTCTCGTAGAACAGCGGCAGCCAATGTTCCATGCCGGCGTATCGCCGACCTTCGGACACGGCGAGATAGAGAGCGTCATCGCGCGTGGCGGCGCCGAAGGCGGAGAGATAGTTCTTGCGGAAGCGGCTGATCGTATCCGGCGTCAGCGTCACTTCGCTCATCGGATTGAGATCGAGCGAACGCACCTGCCCTGTCGTACGCTGGCTGGCCGGATCGAAGCTGCGGATGCTTTCCAGCGTATCGCCGAAGAAATCGAGGCGCACCGGCTCTTCCGTGCCCGGAACGAAGACATCGAGAATGCCGCCGCGCACGGCATATTCGCCGACCTCACGCACGGTTGCCACGCGCTCGAAGCCGTTACGCTCGAGACGAGCCGCAATATCGTCCATCCGGACCTGGTTCCCCGGACGTGCCGAGAACGCCAGGCTTTCGATGATATCCTGCGGGGCGACCTTCTGCAGCATGGCGTTGACGGTCACCAGCACAACGGCTGCATGCGGCTTGTGATGATGCGCGATCAGGCCGGACAAAGCCGCCAAGCGCCGGGCCGAGGCGTCGGAGCTTGGGGAAACGCGGTCATAGGGAAGGCAATCCCAGGCCGGCAGGGTGAGTACCGGAATTTCAGGCGCGATGAAGCCGAGCATCTGCTCGACATCGGCCATGTGCTGGCCGTCGGACATGACATAGGCGACCGGCTGGCCGGCCTTTGCCATTTCGGCAATCAGGAACGGCTCAAGACCGGCCGGAACATGACCGATCGTTGTCGGCTCGCTGGCGGCGAGCAGCTTCTTCGCATCGAAACCGGGGATCATTTCGTTAATCCGAACCTTTCGGCGATCTCTTCGAAATCGGGCTTATAGGATGCCAGGCGCTCAAAGAGCGGTGTGCGCAGATGCTGCGGCGTCGGCTGGCTACCGAGGATCCACTTCAGGAGATCGTTGTCCTCTTCGGCCATGATGCGCTCGAGCTCATCGAGATCGGCTTCAGCGAGGCGCGGCAGCTCGTTGTCGGCAAATTGGCCGAAGACGAGATCCATCTCGCGGATGCCGCGATGCCAGCAACGGAAAAGGATGCGCCGACGGCGAGGATCGAGATCGGCACTGCTGAGGGTCAGCCCAGTCATCAAAAACACCTTTATGTTGATGCGTCTCTATAAAACCAGCGCTCAAAGGTGGGAACCGGTTTTTCAGAAAAAAGCACCCGCGATGCAATTTTCCGGGGAGTGTTAGGCTCAACGGCGCCGAGTTTCCCGCTGCCCCTTGCCAAATGCGCCCTGCCCGTCGCATTTTGCCGGCCATGCGTCCCGCCATCCTCGACCCGCTATTTGCCTCCATTTCTTCGCTATCAGGCGTCGGGCCGAAGGTATCCGAGCTGCTGGTGAAGCTGCTCGATCGCGAGACGATCGACGATTGCCGCGTCATCGACCTTATTTTCCACGCGCCGCATTCGATCATCGACCGGCGCGAGCAGCCCGGTATCGCGAGAGCACCGCAGGGCGCCATCGTCACCATCACCGGCCGCGTCGATCGCCACCAGCCGCCACCCAACCCGCGCAGCAACGTGCCCTATCGCGTCTATCTACACGACGAAACAGGCGAACTAGCGCTGGTCTTTTTTCGTGGCAAGGCACAGTGGCTCGAAAAGCAGCTGCCGATCGATGAAACCGTTACCGTCAGTGGCAAGGTCGACTGGTTCAACGGCCGCCCGTCTATGGTACATCCGGATTATATCATGCGCGAGAGCGAGGCGGAAAACCTGCCGCTGGTCGAGCCGGTCTATCCGCTAACCGCCGGGCTTACGCCGAAGTTCCTGCGCAAGACGATAGAGGCAGCATTGCCGCGCATTCCGCAGCTGCCAGAGTGGGATGATATCGCCCTGACGCAGAAGCAGGGCTTTCCCTCGATCTCCGATGCCTTCCACATGCTGCATGCGCCCAGGGATGCGGCGGATATCGATCCGCAGGCACCGGCGCGGCGCCGGCTGGCCTATGACGAATTCCTGGCGGGGCAATTGTCGCTTTCGCTGGTGCGCCAGAGGTTGCGCAAGGTTGCCGGTCAACCCGTGCATGCAACTGGAGAAATCAGCGGCAAGATCCTGGAATCGCTGCCCTTCTCGATGACGAATAGTCAGCGTGATGCGGTTGCCGATATTCTTAAGGATATGGCAGGCACCGAGCGCATGCTGCGACTGCTGCAAGGCGACGTCGGCGCGGGCAAGACGCTGGTGGCGCTGATGGCGATCGCCGCCGTGATCGAAAGCGGCGGCCAAGCCGTGCTGATGGCACCGACCGAAATTCTCGCCCGCCAGCATTACGCGACAATTTCGAAATTCGCAGCGAGTGCAAACCTTTCCGTCGAAGTTCTCACAGGCCGCACGAAGGGGCGCGAACGGGATGCGATCCTGGAGCGCATCGCCTCCGGCGAAGCGCAGATCATCATCGGCACGCATGCGTTGTTTCAGGATAGCGTCGCCTATGCCAATCTGATGCTGGCTGTCGTCGACGAGCAGCATCGTTTCGGCGTCCATCAGCGCCTGCGGCTAACTGCGAAGGGCATTTCGCCCCACATGCTCGTTATGACCGCAACGCCTATACCGCGAACGCTGGTGCTGGCCGCATTCGGCGACATGGACGTTTCGAAGCTCACCGAGAAGCCCGCGGGCCGCAAGCCGATCCAGACGATCACCATTCCGAATGAACGAACAGGCGACATCGTCGCGCGCCTAAGGAGTGCGCTAGCGGAAGGTAAAAAAGCCTATTGGATATGCCCACTTGTGGAGGAATCCGAAGAATCCGATTTAATGTCGGTGGAGGAGCGGCATGAGACACTGACCAAGGCGCTCGGCCCAGGCATCGGTCTCATCCATGGCCGGATGAGCGGCCCGGAGAAAGACACTGTGATGATGGCGTTCAAGAACGGCGAGATCCGCCTGCTGGTGGCCACGACGGTCGTCGAGGTGGGCGTCGACGTGCCGGACGCGACGATCATGGTCATCGAACATGCTGAACGTTTCGGCCTGGCACAGCTTCATCAGTTGCGCGGACGCGTCGGTCGCGGGGATGAGGCTTCCACTTGCATCCTTCTCTACAAAGGGCCGCTCGGCGAAACTGGACATGCGCGGTTGTCGATCATGCGCGAGACGGAAGACGGCTTCCGAATTGCTGAGGAGGATTTGAAGCTGCGCGGCGAAGGTGAGCTTCTTGGGACACGCCAATCCGGCACGCCAGGCTTCCGCATCGCCAGCCTAGAAGCCCATGCCGATCTTCTAGAAATCGCCCGCAAGGATGCCGCCTATCTGATCGAGCGCGATCCGGAACTGACCAGTGAGCGTGGCAGTGCGGTACGCACCCTGCTCTATCTCTTCCGCCGCGACGAGGCGATCCGCTTCCTGCGAGCGGGGTAGGCGGATGGACGCGTTAGCCGCGTCCACCCCCGTTTCATCAGATCACTTTGCGGCGAGACCGGGAATGGTAACCTGGAATACCTGGAACATGGTATCGACATCCGCGCCACTATCATCCTTGTAGGCAGCGCCGACCTGGAAACCATCCTGGGTGATGAAGTCGTTGTCATTGGCGACGAACAGGAAGTAATCGTCAGGCAGCTTCGGATCCTGAACGCTGACGAGCGACATGGCCTCCCACTTTTCCGAGAGGTTGTTGCGGTCGTTCGGCGCGCCGTTATGCAGACCAAAGCGCGCTAGATCGGCGCTGTCGTTGATATCGATGAAATTGCTGACTGCCGCCGGCTTGACTGAAGGATCAAGAACGCCCTTCGGCGCGACAGCTGTGTCGCCGTCGAACTTGCCGCCGGCAATATCGGTGGCAGCGGAAACATCGACAGCCACAACGCTGCGATAGAGCGACTTGTCGCCCTTCTGGCCGTAGCCATTGTTGCTATCGCGCGCGAGCATCAGGAAGCTTGTCGGTGAGAGCGCCACGATTTCGCTTTGGGCGGCAACGGCCGTCTTGCCCTTGTCGTTGGTGAAGACCGGCAGAGGCACGACATATTCGTGCACCAGCTTCAGATTTGCAGGGTCGGCGGCATCATAGACAAGCGCGCGGGTATTCTGGCGCGTGGAGCTGGAATCGCCGCCATCCTGGCGAGTCGCGGACTGGAGCACGACGATCAGGAACTTACCGTCCGGGGTCAGGGACATGCCCTCGAAGCCTTGGTTGTTCTGGCGTCCGCTGGTCGGATCTTTCGGATCGGGAGCGGTTTCGCCCGGGCCGGGATTGTTCGAGGAAAAATTCACGGCGCCGTGGCGCATCGGCAGAAACGCGGCCGGTGGTGCCGTGGCCGAGATCATCAGCCCACCCGCCGAGAAGCGGTAGATATAGGGACCGTACTCATCACTGATGAACATCGAACCATCGGGCAGCCGGGCAATGGCTTCGTTATCGAGCGAAATCTTGCCGTTTGGTGCCTGTGGCAAAAGTGGCAAGCCGCCTTCCGCCTGGCGAACGCCGTTGGCTGGGTCAAGACCGGTGGTTCCGTTGCCCTTATTGTCCTTCAACAGCAGCGTATCCGCGAGCTTGGCTTCGACGCCCGCCTGTTCCTTACCGGCTGGAGGCGTTGCACCGGAGGCAACCGGCGTCAGTTTGATATCGATGGTGTTGAGACGCGCACGGTAATCGGTGGTGCCGGCGACATTGTAACCGCGGTCCGGCAGCAGCCACAGCGAGCCCTTGTAGGTGCCGTCGGCGTTGCGACCCCAGCTCTTGGTATCGATCGACATGCCTGAACCGGAGCCGAAAGTCTCACCGAACTTATCGCGCTGATTGGCCGGAATGCGGCCGATCGCGACGCGGCCTTTATTGACCAGCGTAACACCGTCAATCGTCACGGAATTATCCGCCAGCGCCAGCATTGGAGCCGTGAAAACAAATGTGGCAAGCGCTGCCGACAGCAGCGGCAAGCTCTTCGAACGCATATATCTCAAAACCATATCCTCCTGATTAAAAACTTCATGAAGGCAACGACATCCATCTCCGGCCGTTTCGGACCGCGTTGGAGAACCGCAGCTCGGTGCCTGTGCCCCGAACATACGATGCTGAGATACGTGCGATTATCTGCCCCGACTGACGATCTAAGGCGTCAATATGATAGAGGCATGACAATTCGCGCAGAACGCGAAGGCATTGATCCAACTATTGGAAGATGAGCAATTGAGGTTAAGGAGCCACGGGAACCGGCTGCCGCAATTCCTTGGCTGCGACCAGCTTCTCGTATTCCGGCGCCACAAGGCCGCCCGAAATCAGCAGCTTGGCACCATCCTCCGGGCTCATATCGAGCACGGTGATCTTTTCGCGCGGAACGAAGACTAGAAACCCGGCCGTCGGCACCGGCGTCGGCGGCAGGAAGACCGCCACCATGTCCTGACCCATGGCATTGAATTTCGAAGCGATCTCGCCTTTGGCATCCGTCGATATGAAGACCATGGACCAGAGGCCCGGGCTTGGATATTCGATCAGCCCTACCTTCTTGAACGAGCTGCCCTGCTCTTTCAGCACAGTCTCGAAGATCTGCTTGACGCTCTTGTAGATCGTGCGCACCAGCGGCACGCGGTTGACGATCGACTCCCCGAAGCGGACGATGCTCTGACCGATCAGGTTCTTGGCCAGAAAGCCGACGATCGTGATGAAGATCATCGCGATCACCAGGCCGGTACCGGGCACAGCGAAGTTCAGATAGCTCTCGGGATCGTAGCGCGCGGGAATATAGGGGCGAACCCAGCTATCGGCCCAATGGACGACGGACCAAGTCAGCCATAGTGTAATGGCAATCGGGGCACAGATAATCAGGCCGGCCAGGAAATTGTTTCTGATCCGCGTCGTCACGGACATTTTGATGAGTTTTTCAGTCATTCGCCGCTCGAAAACTCCGTCCCGTCGCTACCGCTTCCCGGCAAACCCTCCCCACCATCTCCGTGGGCGAATCGTGCCAGAAATTGGGGCGGCATACAACCCGCTAGCCACATCTGTGAGCCGAACAAGCGATCGACTCACGAGGACGTGACGGCAAATGCACGGCGAAAGGAATCCTATTCCACGGTGACCGATTTGGCGAGATTGCGCGGCTGATCGACATCCGTGCCCATGAACACGGCCGTATGATAGGCAAGCAATTGAATCGGCAGCGAGAATATGATCGGCGCGATGATCTCGTCGACGACGGGCAAGGTGATCGTCGCCATGGTCGGCAATGTCGATGCGGCAGCGCCAATTTCATCCGTGATGAAGATGATTCGACCGCCACGAGCCGCAACTTCCTGCATGTTGGAAACGGTCTTGTCGAAGAAGCGGTCATGCGGAGCGATGACGATAACGGGCATGTTCTCGTCGATCAGTGCAATCGGCCCATGCTTCAATTCGCCAGCCGCATAGCCTTCAGCGTGGATATAGGAGATTTCCTTCAGCTTCAGCGCGCCTTCCATGGCGAGCGGGAAGCTGGTGCCGCGGCCGAGATAGAGCACATCCTTGAATTTCGAGATCTCGCGCGACAGGCTTTCCATCTGCGGCTGGATGATATTCAGGACATTCGCCATGATGCGCGGCATCTCGACAAGATGGCGCACCATTTCCTGTTCATTTTCGGCGCTGATGGTACCTCGAGCGACGCCGGCTCCAATCGCCAGCGAGGCGAGAACGGCAAGCTGGCAGGTGAAAGCCTTCGTCGAGGCGACACCGATTTCCGGGCCGGCCAGGATTGGAAACACGGCATCGGATTCGCGCGCGATGGTCGATTCCCTGACGTTGACCACGGCACCGATCTTCAAGCCGTTGTCCCGACAGTAGCGGAGCGAAGCCAAGGTATCCGCGGTTTCGCCGGATTGAGAAATGAATAGGGCGGCCTGCGACGGCAACAGTGGCATTTCGCGATAGCGGAACTCGGAGGCGACATCGATTTCGACCGGCAGGCGCGCATAGCGCTCGAACCAATATTTACCCACAAGGCCGGCGAGATAGGCCGTACCGCAGGCTGATATGGCGAGGCCGGAAACACCGCCGAAATCGATGGCCGAAACATCCGGGCGCACGCGATGGCTGGCGAAATCGACATAGTGACTGAGCGCGTGGGAAATGACTTCCGGTTGCTCGTAGATTTCCTTTTCCATGAAGTGACGATGATTGCCCTTGTCGACCACATAGGCGGTTGCCTGCGAAATCTGCCGCGGCCTAGTCACTTCATTGCCGTTGAAATCGAGAATGGTCGCGCCGGCATGGGTGACGATGGCGCAGTCGCCGTCGACGAGATAGCTGATCTCATTGGTGAAGGGCGCAAGGGCGATCGCATCCGAACCGAGGAACATCTCGCCCTTGCCGTAACCCACGGCAAGCGGCGGGCCAGAACGCGCCGCCATCAACGTGTCAGGATCGTTCTGGAACATAACGGCCAATGCGTAAGCGCCGGTCACGCGGTTCAGCATTTTCAGCATGGCTGTACGTGCGTCCAAGCCCTCGCGGACATATTTGGCCAGAAGATGGGCGACAACTTCCGTATCCGTCTGCGAGGCAAATTCCTGCCCTTCGGCCTTCAGCTCTTCTCGCAGCTCCGAGAAGTTTTCGATGATGCCGTTATGGACGACGGCAACGCCTTCCACGAAATGCGGGTGGGCATTGATTTCATTCGGAACACCGTGAGTTGCCCAGCGCGTGTGTGCAATGCCCGTCGTGCCGGGCAGAGGATCCGTCTCCAGCCGCTTCTCCAGATTGAAGAGCTTTCCTTCCGCGCGGCGGCGATCCATCACGCCGTCATGGATCGTCGCGACTCCAGCCGAATCATAGCCGCGGTACTCGAGCCGCCGCAGCGCGTCCACCAAACGCTCCGCCACAGGCTTCGTTCCGACGATCCCAACAATACCGCACATACAGCTCTCCGTCTGGCCTCAGATATGAAGGCAAGTCCTAATCATTCCTGCAATTTTCTCAATTGTCACAACGGTCACTTTCGATTTCCGACCGTTACGTCAACGCGCGAGAGTTTAGTGGCCGCCCTTTTTCGCTGCCTTGATGGCAAGGGCTCGCTCGCGGATCACCTTGGCCCGCTCCGGCTTTACTTCCTGGCGAGCCCGGCCGAAGGCCAGCGCATCGGCCGGAACATCCTCGGTGATGACACTGCCGGAAGCAATATATGCGCCGTCGCCGATATGGATGGGCGCAACCAGCGACGAATTGGAACCGACGAAAGCGTTGGCGCCGATATGCGTTTCATGCTTGTTAACGCCGTCATAATTGCAAGTGATCGTACCCGCGCCGATATTGCTGCCTGCTCCGATCGTCGCATCACCGATATAGGTCAGATGATTGACTTTGGCGCCCTCGCCAATCTTGCCGTTCTTGACCTCGCAGAAATTGCCGACCTTGGCGCCACCGGCGAGATCGGCCCCCGGGCGCAGCCTCGCAAAGGGGCCGACCGTAGCACCCGCACTGACATGGGCGCCCTCGATGTGCGAGAAGGCATGAATGACTGCGCCTCCCTCGATGACCGCGCCCGGACCGAAGACAACATTCGGCTCGATCAGCGCATCCTGGCCGATCACGGTGTCATAGGCGAGGAAAACGGTTTCCGGCGCTATCATGGTCACGCCCAACAGCATCACCTCATGCCGGCGGCGCTCCTGCCAGAGGCGCTCGATGAAGGCAAGTTCGGCGCGGTTGTTGCAGCCGGTCATCTCGACTTCGGGCGCATCGACGGCAACGGCGCGTCCGCCAAGCGAGCGGGCGATCTCGACGAGATCGGTGAGGTAATATTCGCCCTTGGCATTGTTGTTGCCGATGCGGTCGAGAAGCTCCAGCGCCTTGCGGCCGTTGATCGCCATCAGCCCGCTATTGCACCATTTTATCGCGAGTTCGGCATCGGTTGCATCCTTGGCTTCTCGAATGGCGATCAGCTCGCCATCCTTGACCAGCAATCGGCCATAGGCGTTGGGATGTTCCGTATGAAATCCGATGACGACGATGTCGTTACCATCGGCCAGTCCCTGGCGGGCAGCACGAAGCGGCACATCGGTCAGCAGAGGGACGTCTCCGTAGGCAACGATAATATCGTCATATCCGCGAGCAATCGCCTCGCGCGCCGCCAGCACGGCATGGCCCGTGCCGAGACGTTCCTTCTGAAGATAGGATTCGATGGTGATGCCGCCGATCGACGCTGCGGTACTAACCTCATCCGCATTGCGCCCGACAACCAGAGCAGCCGCCGAAATCCCGGTCTTGGAGATCGCATCCATGACATGGGCGATCATCGGGCGCCCGGCAATCGGATGCAGGACCTTCGACATCGATGACTTCATGCGGGTACTGTCGCCGGCGGCGAGGATGATGGCGAGGCAGCTGCGTTCCATTTCAGGCTCCGAGATATACGGTCAGGCGTCGGCACAGGCCGAGTGACTCCCCTCATATCAACAAGTCGAGCGATGAACTACGGCGAAATTCAAGGCGACCTCAGGCCTCGGCAAGAGCCTCGAAAGCTTCGAGGACATGCTGACGCCCATCGATGATCACGAATTCCATCGCCTTATGGGCAGCAAGGCCGTCCCGTGCCGCTATCGCGTCCACTATGGCCATATGCGTATCAGCAATATTGGCGAAGCCATTGGTTGACGGCGGCGCGCTCATGCGAAACATGCCAACCAGTGCGGCTTTGATAAGCCCACCCAGCGATCGCATGAACGGATTTTGCGAAGCCTCAGTAATTGCCAAGTGGAAATGCAAATCGGCGACTGCGAGGCTATCGGAAGTATGGTGCGGCGCCGCCATGGCGGCTGCAAGATTGCGAAGCAGTTCGATATTCTCTCGGCTGGCCCTTTTCGCCACCAGACTCGCGGCGAAAGGCTCAAACGCCATGCGTATATCGTAAAGATGAAGAAGAAATTCCTTGTTGACGCCGCTCTCGAAATGCCAATTGAGCACTTCATTATCGAACATGTTCCAATGGATCTTCTCGGTCACGCGCGTCCCGACGCGCGCGCGCGGCACCACCAGCCCCTTTGCCGCCAATGTCTTCATGCTTTCACGCAGGACGGTGCGGGATACCTTGAACCGTTGCAGAAGCTCGCTGTCACCGGGAAGAATGCTTCCGATCGGAAATGCACCCGAGACGATCGCCTTACCCAACTCATCGACCACTTGAGCGTGGCTCGTGCGCGATTTTCCCTCGGATTTTCCGGTCTCAAGCATTCGGTTTCGCAAGAGCTCTGTCCCTCCCTCAGACATATCGTCGGTTTAAGCGGGAAAGCAGCAGAAGTCCCTTCTGCATCAGAATAAAGGCAAACAGCAACAAGCCTATCAGTATCTTCGTCCACCAACTGGAAAGCGTTCCATCGAAGGTGATGTAGGTCTGAATCAAGCCCTGTATGAGAATTCCGATGAGTGTTCCTCCGACGAATCCCGCTCCTCCCGTCAGCAGTGTTCCCCCTATGACCACGGCAGCGATCGCATCGAGTTCGACACCGACCGTGGCAAGCGAGTATCCGGCAGATGTATAGATAGAAAAAACGATTCCGGATAGGCCAGCAAGAAATCCAGAAAGGGCATAGATCTGGATCGTCGTCTTGCCGACAGGCACGCCCATCAGCACCGCCGTTTGAGCGCCGCCACCGAGAGCATAGACATTGGCGCCGAAGCGAGTGCGTTGCGCCAGCACAATCCCGCCGGCAAAGACGAGCAGCATGAGACCGCCGATCAAAGTCAGCCGGCCGCCGCCGGGCATCAGCCAATAGAGATCGTTGAGCTGAGAGTAGAAATCATGCTCGATCGGAATGCTGTCGATCGACAACACGAAGGCGATGCCCCGCGCCAGAAACATGCCGGCCAGCGTCACGATGAAAGGCGGCATGCTGAGATAGTGAATGATGGCGCCCATGCCGGCGCCAAAAATCGTCGTGATGACAAGAACAAGAACGAACGCGATCAACGGGTGGATCGCCGTATCGCGCAGAATGACGGCCAGGAAAACACCGGTAAAGGCAATGATCGAGCCGATGGACAGGTCGATGCCGCCCGAGATGATGACGAAGGTCATGCCTACGGCGGCAATTCCCAAAAATGCGTTATCAGTCAACAGGTTGCCCATCACCCGCGTCGACAGCATGTTCGGATACTGCGTCACGCAGGCGATATAGGCCAGAATGAAGATGAGGATCGTTGCAAGCAGCGGAAGATATTTCGAATTCACTTTGCCTGCTCCTTTTGCACCATCTGCCCCTCGTCTCGGCGACGCCAGAAGAATGACGTGGCGGATTGAACCGCCGGAGACTGGATGACCAGAATGACGATGACGATAATCGCCTTGATCACCAGATTGAATTCCGGCGGAAAGCCGGAGAGCAGGATGCCTGTATTGACCGATTGAATGATCATTGCGCCGATCAGCGAACCGACGATGCTGAAACGACCGCCGAGCAGCGAATTGCCGCCAACCACGACCGCAAGGATCGCATCCAGCTCAAGCCACAGACCGGCATTATTGGCGTCCGCACCCTTAATGTCGGCCGTAACGATGATACCCGCGATGGAGGCACAAAGGCCGCTCAATGCGTAAACCGCAATCAGCAGGACCGGGGTCCGGATACCGGACAAGGTGCTTGCCCGGCGATTGATGCCGATGGCTTCGACCAACATTCCAAGAGCCGTGCGCCGGACCAAAGCGATCACCAAAAGCGCAGCGACAAGCCAGATCACCACCGGCATCGGCAGGGCAACGAACGAGCCGCTGCCAAGAAAGATCAGTCCGTCATTGTTGAAGGTGAGGATCGCGCCCTCAGTGATCAATTGCGCAATGCCGCGGCCGGCCACCATCAGCACCAGCGTTGCGATGATCGGCTGGATATCGAGTACGGCGACGAGGAAACCGTTCCAGAGCCCGCATGCCAGACCGACGCCGATCGTCAACAGCAGCGTATAGGAAAGCGAGTAGCCGGCAACGATCGAGGACGCCGCAACAGCACCGCAGATCGCGATGACCGCGCCGACGGACAGATCGATGCCTTTCGTGGCGATGACCAGCGTCATGCCAATGGCAAGCAGCGCTACCGGCGCACCACGATTGAGTACGTCCACCAAGCTCCCGTAGAGCCTTCCATTCTGAACTTCCAGATGAAAGAAATGCGGGAACATTATGAAATTCAAGAGAAGAATAACCGCGAGTGCAATGAGCTGAGGCATCAGCCGAAGCAAGGAGGTTTTGATTGGCGAGCTCATGCGTCCTCCCGCGTCCTTTGAGCCGTGGCGATGGCCTCGACGATATTTCCGGCTGTGATCTCACTTCCGGCCAACTCGGCAATATGTTCGCGGTCACGCAGGACGATGACGCGCGAACTATAGGCGACAAGCTCCTCAAGTTCGGATGAAATGACCACCAGGGACATTCCCTGCCGGCAAAGATCCTCGATCAATCGGATGATTTCCGCATGAGCACCGACATCGATGCCGCGCGTCGGCTCATCCAGGATGAGGAAGCTTGGATTGGTCGCCAGCCATCGCGCAAGGATTGCCTTCTGCTGGTTACCGCCTGAAAGGAGCCTGATCGGCTTTTCGCGGTCGGTCGTGCGGATATCCAGCGCCTTGATATAGCGATCGGCGATGGCGTTCTGCTCGCTGCGCGGCAAAGGCCTTGCCCAGCCCCGCCTTGCCTGTAGCGCCATGACGATATTTTCGCGAATGGAGAGATCACCGATGATCCCATCGGTCTTGCGGTCTTCCGGGCAAAAGCCGAAGCCGCTCTTGATCGCGGCGCGCGGACTGGAAAGCGCAATGGGCTTGCCTTCGATTTTCGCCTCGCCGCTGTCGGCGCGCTCGACGCCGAAGAGCACTTCGGCGGTCTCCGTCCGCCCTGAGCCAAGCAGGCCCGCAATGCCCACAACTTCGCCGACGCGCACCTCCATGTCGAACGGCTTGACCTTGCCGCGTTTGCCGAAGTTCGTGAAATGATATCTGACCGGGCCGCTTTCCGTCTCGCTCTGCTTTATAGTGCCTTCAGCCTCGGCGAGTTCGCGGCCGAGCATCATGGCGATTAGAGTCTGCCGCGGAAGACCGTGCGCATCGCGCGTGCCGACCAGGCGGCCGTTGCGGAGAACGGTGATGCGATCGCAGATTTCGTAAACCTGTTCCAGGAAATGCGTAATGAAGACAATTCCCAGCCCGCGCTGCTTCAATCGCCTGACGATGCCGAACAGCATCTCGACTTCATGCGTATCCAGGCTCGCAGTGGGCTCATCGAGAATGAGCACCTTGCCGGAGAGATCGACCGCGCGGGCGATGGCGATCACCTGCTGAATGGCGACCGAAAAGCGATCGAGCTGGCGGCTGACATCGATATCCAGGCCATATTGTGACAGCAGATCTCTGGCCATCTTATTCATGACGCGGCTGCTGACCATCCCGAACCGTCGCGGCTGGCGGCCCAGAAACAGGTTTTCCGCGACACTCAGATTGGGCAGCAGGTTCACTTCCTGGTAGACGGTTCCAATACCGAGCTTCTGAGCGACAAGCGTATCATGCGGATCGATCTCCGCCCCATCGAGCACCAGAGAGCCCGCATCGCGACGATAAGCGCCGGTCATGCATTTGATCAGGGTCGATTTTCCGGCACCGTTCTCGCCGAGAAGCGCATGGACCTCGCCGCGCATCAATGTGAAATCGACATGATCGAGAGCGGTCGAACCGGGGAAATATTTACAAAAACCTGTCGCCGTCAGAAGTCGCTCTACGTCGTGAGCCATGAAGCGCGAATTTCCTTGGAATGAATCAAATTGCGAAAGCGATAGCCGGCGCATTCCGTGGGTGCGCCGGCATCTTGCACAAGATATCGCACCGGCGCGGCATTGCCGATCCGGTGCGATGGGCTTTCGTCTTAGTAGCCGAGGTCCTTCTTCTGCTCGTAGACCTTCTGCGGATCATCCGCCTGGGTATAGAGCTTGGATTCCGTCTGGATCCACTTCGGCGGCTCTTTCTTGGTCTTCAAATACGCATCGAGCGCGTCGAAGGCAGGACCTGCCATGTTCGGCGTCAGCTCAACGGTTGCGTTCGCCTCACCGGCAGCCATGGCCTTGAAGAGATCCGGAACCGAATCGATCGACACGGTCAGGATGTCCTTGCCCGGCTTCAGGCCAGCTTCCTTGATCGCCTGAATAGCGCCGACGGCCATATCGTCGTTATGGGCGTAGAGCGCGCAGATATCCTTGCCGCCGTTTTCAGCCTTCAGGAAGCTTTCCATGACTTCCTTGCCCTTGGCGCGGGTGAAATCGCCGGTCTGGCTACGAACGATCTTCAGGTTGTCGTGACCCTTGATGGCTTCCTCGAAGCCCTTCTTGCGGGCGATGGCCGGCGAGGAGCCCGTCGTGCCCTGCAGCTCGACGATGTTGCACTTCTTGTCGCCGACCGTCTTTACAAGCCAGTCACCGGCGACCTTGCCTTCATGAACCAGGTCGGACGTGACAGCTGTCAGATAAAGGTCCTTCGGTGCAGCAACCGTGCGGTCAAGCAGAATGACCGGGATCTTGGCTTCCTTGGCTTCCTTCAGGACAGCATCCCAGCCGGTTTCGACGACCGGTGCCAGCAGGATCGCATCAACGCCTTGCGCGATGAAGGACCGGATCGCCTTGATCTGGTTTTCCTGCTTCTGCTGCGCGTCGGCGAACTTCAGATCGATGCCGCGCTTCTTGGCTTCCTGCTTCGTCAGCGTCGTTTCGGCCGCACGCCAACCAGACTCCGAACCGATTTGCGAGAATCCGACGACCAGGTCTTTAGCCGATGCCGATGTGAACATGCAGGCAGCCAGCATCGTCGCACTGATCAGTGCAGTCTTCAACTTCATGATTTCCTCCCAAAGGCCATTTCCTCAGGCCAAGGTTTAAAAATCATATAGTAATACTTTTGTAAATCATCATTCGATGTTGCAACGCAACAAAAAGGGGCGTTTTGAACGCCCCTTTTCAACTTAAACTATTTCTTCTGCTTACTTAGAAGCCGGCAGCTTGTCGTCCACGCCTTCGATGTAGAAGTTCATGCCGAGCAACGTCCCGTCATCGGCCTTTTCGCCGGCCTTGAGCCAGGGCGTACCGTCCTGTTTGTTGATCGGGCCGGTGAAGGGAGCAAGCTCGCCTGACTTGATCTTGGCTTCGGTTTCCTGAGCCATCTTCTTCACGTCGTCGGGCATATTCGTATAGTCGCCCATCTTCAGGATGCCGTCCTTCAGGCCGTCCCAGCTCTGCTCGGACTTCCACGTGCCATCGAGCAGCGCATGAACGCGCTTGGAGTAGTAGTTACCCCAGGTGTCGATGATCGCCGTCAACTGCGCCTTCGGGCCAGCCTTGATCATGTCGGAAGCCTGACCGAAAGCATGGATGCCGCGCTCTTCAGCCACCTGCATCGGCGCCGTCGTATCGGTGTGCTGCGTCAGGATATCGACACCCTGGTCGACCATGGCCTTGGCTGCATCGGCTTCCTTGCCCGGGTCGAACCAGGTGTTGACCCATACGACCTTCAGCTTGAAGCTCGGATCAATCGAACGGGCGCCCTGTTCGAAGGAGTTGATACCCATCACCACTTCCGGAATCGGGAAAGACGCGATGTAGGCGGCGCCATGGTTCTTCGACATCTTGGCGGCGATCTGGCCGAGGATATAGCGGCCTTCATAGAAGCGCGAGTTGTAGGTTGCGAGATTCGGGCCGCTCTTGAAGCCGGTCGCATGTTCGAACTTCACCTTCGGGAACTTGGCGGCAACCTTGACGGTCGCATCCATGAAGCCGAAGGAAGTCGAGAAGATCAGCGAGCAGCCGGAACGGGCAAGACGCTCGATGGCGCGCTCGGCATCCGGGCCTTCCGGTACGTTTTCGAGATAGGGCGTCTCGATCTTGTTGCCGAATTCCTTCTGGATCTGCTGACGGCCGAGATCGTGCGCCTGCGAATAGCCGCCGTCCGTGTGCGAACCGACATAGACGAAGCAGACCTTGGTCGGTGCCGCTTCAGCGGCGGCAGCGAAACCAACGATGGCAGCGGCTGTCGTTGTGAGGGCGAGTGCTAGTTTTTTCATGGTTACCCCTACTGGTTTGACATGTTTTGCAGAAATCGGTCCGGCTGTTGCAATCAGCGCTCCGGAACGAAGGCTTTGCCGAGCGACGCTGGCGTGTTGATCAAGGTCGCGCGGCGATTTTGAGAGATGATGACGAGAACCACAATAGTCGATGCATAGGGCAGCATCGACAGGAATTGCGAGGGTATGCCGACGCCGAAGCCCTGCGCGTGGAATTGCAGGATCGTCACGGCGCCAAAGAGATAACCGCCGGCCAGCACGCGCATCGGCCGCCAGGAGGCGAAGACCACGAGCGCCAAGGTCACCCAACCGCGACCGGCCGACATGTTCTCGACCCATTGCGGGGTGTAGACCAGCGACAGCTGAGCGCCTGCAAGCCCCGCGCAGGCACCGCCGAACATGACGGCGAGATAACGGGTGCGGATGACGTCGATGCCGAGAGCATGGGCCGAGCCATGGCTATCGCCGACGGCGCGCAGCTTCAGGCCGGCACGGCTGTGGAAGAGGAACCAGTTGACGCCGGCGAGCAGCGTGATCGACAGATAGAAGGTCAGGTCCTGCCTAAAAAGTACCGGACCGAGGAACGGTATGTCCGACAGCAGCGGAAATACGATTTCATGCAGCTGCACGCCCGGCACGCTGACATAGCCTTCGCCGATCATGCCCGAAAGGCCGAGCCCAAGGATGGTCAGCGCCAGGCCGGTCGCGACCTGGTTCGTAACCAACGTCAGCGTGAGAAAACCAAACAGCAGCGAGAAGAGCGCGCCCCCGACGATGCCGGTCAGCAGGCCGACATAAGGCGATCCGCTTATCTGCGCTCCAACAAAAGCGGCGACCGCACCGATGATCATCATGCCTTCGACACCGAGGTTGAGGACACCGGAGCGTTCCACCACCAGTTCACCCAGGCCGGCAATGACGAGCGGCGTCGACGCGGTGATGATGGTGAGCAGGATGGCTTCAAACACACTCATGCCGCACCTCCACGGACCCGCGACCAAACCACACGGATTTTGTAATAGATCAGTGTGTCGCAGGAGAGCACGAAGAACAAAAGCAAGCCCTGGAAGACGCTGGCCGCCTTGGCTGATATCCCCGGCGACAATTGCGCGGCTTCGCCGCCGAGATAGGTCAGCGCCAGCACCAGACCGGAAAGAATGGCTCCGAGCGGATTAAGGCGCGCAAGGAAGGCGACGATGATGGCGGTGAAACCGTAACCCGGCGAAATCGCCGGCTGCAGATGGCCGATGGAGCCGGAAACTTCAGATATACCTGCCAGTCCCGAGAGTGCGCCGGAGACAAGGAAGGCGAACCAGACCATTTTCCGCGAGGAAAAACCGGCAAAGCGCCCTGCCCGCGCCGACTGTCCGAGCACGCTTATCTCAAAGCCTTTCAGCGTATATTTCATAATGAACCAGGCAAGGATCGCCGCGACCACGGCGAAGACGATGCCCCAATGCGCACGCCCGGAGTCCTCCCAGATCGCCGGTAAAACCGCTTCTGGCGGAAAGTCGATGCTCTGCGGAAAGTTATGGCCCTGCGGATCGCGCCATGGCCCGCGCGACAGCCAATCGAGGAAGAGCTGAGCGATATAGACAAGCATCAGGCTCGTCAGAATCTCGTTGGTATTGAAATGCGCCTTCAAGAGCGCCGGAATGGCGGCATAGAGCGCGCCGCCGACGGCGCCGGCGATCAGCATCAAAGGCAGGATCACGGGCGAGTGCCAATCGGTGAAGACGATCGGGATGAATGATCCGGCGATCGCGCCCATGGTGAATTGCCCTTCGGCGCCGATATTCCAGTTGTTGGAGCGATAGCAGAGGCAAAGGCCGACGGCGATCAGGATCAGCGGTCCGGCCTTAATCGCCAGTTCGTGCAGCGACCAGACCTCCAGCAGAGGTTCGACGAAGAATGCATCGAGCGCCTCGACGGGATCCTTGCCCATGACGGCGAACATGATGGTGCCGGCGATCAACGCCAATGCGAGAGCAAGCAAGGGCGATAGCAAGCCGAACAGCTTGGAGACCTGCGGGCGCTTTTCAAGTTCAATGCGCATGTGCAGGCTCCGAATGCGTCTTCGATTCATGCAGACCGCCCATCAGCAGTCCGATCTTTTCGCGCGTCAGCTCACCGGCCGGATAGGACGGCGACAGCCGTCCTTCCGAGATGACGGCAATATCGGTCGCGACTTCGAAAATCTCATCCAGATCCTGGCTGATAACGAGCACGGCTGAGCCGTCGCGGGCGAGATCGACCAGTGCCTGGCGGATGCGGCTTGCGGCGCCGGCGTCAACGCCCCAGGTCGGTTGATTGACGACGAGCACGCTCGGCTGGCGATCCAGCTCACGGCCGACGATGAACTTCTGCAGATTGCCGCCGGACAACGCGCCGGCAGCCGGATCCTCGCCGCTCTTGCGGACATCCATCGCCTCGCAGATGCGCTTCGTCGCCTGCTTGACCGCGCCGTGCCTGATGACATTGAAGAAGCCACCACTCAGGAACGACTTGCGATCCGACTGATGCCGGGCAAGCACGAGGTTATCCGACAACTTCAACGTCGATACCGCAGCATGACCGTGGCGTTCCTCGGGCACGAAGCCAGCGCCGATCAGCCGGCGCGCATTAATGCCCTTGGTGCCGACGGACTTGCCGCGAAGCTGGACTCGATCATCCGCGGGGACGGTGTATTCGCCGGAAATGACATCGAACAATTCGCCCTGGCCGTTACCGGCAACGCCGGCAATCGCCAATATCTCACCGGCCCGTACACGCAGGGAAACGTCCTTCAGCGCTATGGCAAACGGGGTTCTCGCCGGTGCCGAAAGGCCTGCGATCTCCAAGAGAATATCGCCCTTGTTGCCAAGCCCCTCGTGCTGCACGCTGGCGACATCGCTGCCGACCATCATGCGGGCAAGCGAACCGGTCGTTTCCTGCCTGGGATCGCAGGCGCCTGTAACCTTGCCGTGACGCAGGACGGTGGCGCGCGAGCAGATGCGCTGCACTTCCTCCAGCCGGTGGCTGATATAAAGCACCGAGCGCCCTTCGTCCCTCAGCTTGAATAGCGTTTCGAACAGTCGATCGGCTTCCTGCGGCGTCAAAACGGAGGTGGGCTCGTCGAGAATGATCAGTTTAGGGTTTTGCAGGAGAGCCCGAACGATCTCGATGCGCTGGCGTTCACCGACGGACAGATCGGCCACATGCGCATTCGGATCGAGCGGCAAGCCATAGGCGTGAGAGAGCTTCGCGGCTTCCTCGGAAATTTTTGCGAGCGGGATGTTGCTGTCGAGCGAGAGCGCTATATTTTCCGCGACCGTCAGCGCCTCGAACAAAGAAAAATGCTGAAAGACCATGCCGATGCCGAGCTTGCGCGCTGTGCCCGGCGCATCGATCGCCACAGGCTGCCCCTGCCAGACGATCTGCCCATGCGACGGTTCGAGCACGCCGAACAACATCTTGACGAGCGTCGATTTGCCTGCGCCGTTTTCTCCGAGGAGAGCGTGAATTTCTCCCGGCTGGATTTCAAGATCGATTTCGTTGCAAGCAGTAAAACTGCCAAACAGTTTCGTCAGTTTGCGAACCGACAATAGTGCGCCGGTTGCCGGCGCATCGGATGACGACACGTTCCCCTCATTTCCTTCCCACCGTTCCTGCCCTTTACGGATCTATGGGATCAGCAGTGTAGTTCCACTCGTTTTCCTGGCTTCCAGATCCGCATGTGCGCGCCCTGCGTCAACAAGCGGATAAGTTTGATGAATATTGATACGCACTTTGCTGCTTTGCACAACAGCAAATAACGCCTTTGCACTGGCTCTCAACTCCTCAGGTGTACCGACATAGGCGAAAAGGCTCGGCCGCGTGGCAAAGAGCGAACCCTTCTGGTTGAGGATGGCGAGATTGAAATTCTCGATCGGACCGGAAGACTGGCCGAAGGTGACCCACATACCGCGCGGCTTCAGACAATCGAGCGACTGCGGGAAAGTATCCTTCCCAACCGAGTCATAGACGACATCGACGCCCTTGCCTCCGGTGATTTCGCGAACGCGCTCGGCAAAATTCTCCTTGCTGTAGTCGACGACGTGGTCGTAGCCATGTGCCAGCGCCAATTCGACCTTTTCGGCGGAACCGGCAGTGCCGATGACGGTTTCGGCGCCGAGGGCTTTGGCCCACTGGCCGGCGATCAGGCCAACGCCACCGGCGGCCGCGTGGAACAAAAGCGTCGTTCCAGGGCCGACCTTGAAGGTGCGGTTCAGCAGATATTCGGCCGTCATGCCCTTCAGCATCATCGATGCCGCGGTTTCGAGCGTGATATCATCGGGCACCTTGACCAGATGACGCGTCTCGATATTGCGCTCGACGCTGTAGGCGCCATCGCTGCCGACATAGGCGACGCGATCGCCGACAGCAAAATCGATCACGCCAGGCCCGACTTCGGTGATCGTGCCCGCAGCTTCCTTGCCGAGCGGCAATGGAAACTGAGGTGCCTTGTAGAGGCCGGATCGAAAATAGACATCGATGAAGTTGAGGCCGATCGCGGCTTGACGAAGCTGCACCTCACCCGCGCCGGGAGGCGGCAGATCCGCCTCCTCCAGCTTCATGACCTCCGGACCGCCATTTTCATGAATGCGGATAACCTTGGTCTTCTTCATGATGCACAATCCTTACTGACGTCCTAGGGACGGGCCTTACTGACGACCTAGGAACGGGCCTTACTGACGTCCGAGCGACGGGAAAAACTGCAGCACGGCACCGATGCAATAGAGATAGATACCGCTGATGATGAAGAGGACAATGGCCCATTGCGGCATGACGAAATGCATCAGCAGCGAATAGATGCCGAGTGCCGACCAGAAGAGAAATATGCCAAGGTTCAGCGGCCGCAAGCGCTTGACACGCACGGGGTGCAGAAAATTGATCGGCAGAAAGGTCAGGACGACGGAAACGCCGACGAGGATCATGGCCGTCGTGGCGCTGGCGCCGATGACGAAAAGCGTGAAGATCACCATGTTCCAGACGACCGGGAAACCGGAGAAGAAATATTCGTCCGTCTTCATGCCGGTATCGGCGTAATAGATGGCACTGGAAACGACAATCATCCCGGCTGCGACAAACGACCAGGGCTCGCCGATCATGCCGCTCTCATAGAGCGCGAATGCCGGCAGGAGCACGTAGGTCACGTAATCGATGATATTGTCGAGCGTATCGCCGGACCAGTTTGGCAACACTTCCTTGACGCGGACCTTGCGTGCGATCGGCCCATCGATGCCGTCGACCAGCAGCGCCAGGCCAAGCCACCAGAACATATCGACAAAGCGATGTTCTGATGCCGCGACGACGCCGAGAAAGGCGAGAAACGATCCGGATGCCGTCAGTATATGAACGGAGAAGGCACGCATCTCCGCATAAGGCACCCGCTTGTAATTGAAGATTTTCATCCGCCCCACGACTCGTCAGCTTATTCACCTGCCCCGGCAGGCGGTTTTTCTTGCTAATATGCATCCTTTGGTCGGCATCGCCAGCGCAAAAGCGTTTATCTGGGCACGCTAGCGCGACTTACTGTCATTTTCACCCGTTGCGATGTTTCATCCCATGGATTTCAACAGGCTAAGCGCTTATTTTCAGTACCGAAGGTAATTGAGGCATCGATATGAAGCAGATTGAAGTGGCCGTTATCGGCGGTGGGCTCGCCGGCATGATCACGGCTTTCGCGCTGGCGCGCGGCGGAAGATCCGTCGCCCTTGTGGCCGCGCCGCACAACAAAGCCGACAAGCGGACCACGGCGCTGATGGATCAATCGATCCGCTTTCTGGAGCGACTGACACTATGGGAGAAGATCGCGCCTTCGGCGGCGGCGCTGACCACGATGCGCATCATCGATGGCACGTCACGGCTGCTGCGGGCGCCGACGGTCTCGTTCCGGGCATCGGAAATCGACCTGGATGCCTTCGGTTACAATATTCCGAATGCCGTGTTGCTGGACAACCTCAGCCAAGCCATCGAAGCGGAAGGCAATGTCAGCCGCATCGAAGCCACGGCTTCCGAAATCGCCTTCCGCGACGATGGTGTCGCGATCACGCTCGACAATGGTGATTCGATCGAAGCTGCATTCGTCGTCGGCGCGGACGGCCGCAATTCGATGGTGCGAGAGACCCTCGGGATCAAAACCAAGGGCTGGTCCTATCCGCAATCGGCAATGGTTCTGAATTTTTCACATAGCCTGCCGCATCAGAACATCTCCACGGAATTCCACACCGAAAGCGGCCCCTTCACGCAGGTACCCCTGCCCGGCAGACGCTCCAGTCTCGTCTGGGTGCAGAAGCCGACCGAAGCCGCTGCCAACGCGGAGAAGTCGCTCGAAGAACTCGGCCGGCTGGTCGAGGAGCGGATGCAGTCGATGCTCGGCCAGGTCACAATCGAGGACAGCTTGCAGGTTTGGCCGCTTTCCGGCATGACGGCCTACCGTTTCGGCAAGGGTCGCGCCGCGCTGATCGGCGAAGCAGCCCATGTCTTCCCGCCGATCGGCGCGCAGGGCCTCAATCTCAGCCTTCGCGATATCCTGGCTTTGTCGGACATTCTCTGCTCGCGCGCCGACCTTCCGATCCCGGCGACATCGGGCGACAATTTCGATCGCAAGAGGCGCGCCGATATTGTCAGCCGCACGGCGAGTGTCGATCTCCTCAATCGCTCGCTTCTGTCGGATTTTCTGCCCGTGCAGATGCTGCGGGCAGCAGGCCTGCATGTGCTTTCGGCCATCGCGCCGCTCCGCAACATCGTCATGCGCGAGGGCATCGAACCCGGCGGCGGCCTGCGCAATTTTTCCTCGGCGTTACGGGAAAAGCTGCGCCGGTAAGACGCCCGACTTTATCAGGTAAAGCACCAGTGAAACCGTCACCACGGAACAGGCCGTGGTGATCAGGATAGTGGCGGAGGCCCGCTCCTGCCAGACACCATATTGCTGACCGATGACAAAGACATTCGTTGCCGTCGGCAATGCCGCCAGCAACACGGCTGCCTCGATCCAGATCGGATCAAAGCCGCCGACCGCCTGCAAAACGATATAGACCACAAGGGGATGCAGGACGAGTTTTGCCGGCACGATGTAGCCGATTTCGACCGGAATCCGCTTGAGCGGGCGCAGCGCGAGCGTCACACCCATGGCGAATAATGCGCAAGGAGCAGCAGCTTGCGCGAGATAATTGACAAATCGCTCGAAGGCGATCGGTTGATGCAGCGATAACGCAGCCACGACGAAACCAAGCGCCGTCGACAGGATGAAAGGGTGCAACAGCACCTTCCGGGTGATATCCGCGGCAACGCGCCATGGCGAGCGCTTGTCGCCGCCTTCCAACGCCATCAGGGCAGGCGCAACGATGAAATGCAGTGCGTTTTCAAAGCATACGATCAGCGCTACCGGAACCGCGGCCCTTTCCCCCAGAGCCAACAGCGCAAGCCCCGGCCCCATGTAGCCGATGTTGCCATAGGCTCCCGCAAAGCCCTGGATGGTGCTGTCGGCAACCGAATTGCGACACAGGAAACGGCCGATCAGAAACAGCAGCAGGAAAATCGAGTAAGTCGCGGCGATATCGGTGGCGATGAAGTCGATCCGGGTCAGCTCGTCGATCGGTGTTTGCGACACAAGCTTGAAAAACAGTGCCGGCAACGCGGCATAGATGATGAACGTGTTCAACCAGCCGAGCGCCTCGGCCGGCTGCTTCGTAACGCGTGCGGCGACGTAGCCGACCAGGATCAGCCCAAAGAACGGCAGCAACAGACCAACAATATCAGCCATGGGGGTCAGCCATCGGGCATGTTCCATTTGCCGAGAAGAACGAGAGGCGAAAATATCGCCCGACTTAGCCGATTTTCATCAGGATCGGAAAGGTCTGCTGAAACCAGATCGCCATGTCGCTGATATAGCCGAAGATGAAGGCGAGACCGGTGAGCACCAAAAGCCCACCCATGATCCGTTCGACCGTGCCGAGATGACGGCGGAAACGGGAGAGAAAACGCATGAAGGCACCGGAAAAGCCGGCGGCGATCCAGAAGGGAATGGCTAGCCCGAGCGAATAGACGGCGAGCAGGCCAGCGCCCGCGCCGACCGTTTCGCGCGATGCGGCAATGCCGAGAATAGCGCCGAGCACCGGGCCGATGCAGGGCGTCCAGCCGAAGGCGAAAGCAAGGCCCATGATATAGGCGCCCGTCAGCGTCGCCGGCTTGCCGCCGCTCTGGAAGCGCGCCTCCCGGGCCAGAAGGCCGATGCGGAAGACACCGAGGAAGTTCAGCCCCATGACGACGATGATCAAACCGCCGATCTTGGCGAGAATATCGAGGTGCTGGCGCAGAAGCATGCCGATCGAGGACGCACCGGCGCCGAGCGCGATGAATACGGTGGCAAACCCCAGGGTGAAGAGCAGCGCCGACATCAACACATTGCCGCGGATGCCCGGTGCCTGAGCGACGGCTGCTCCGCCGCCGCGAAACTGCTCGACCGAAATTCCCGCCATGTAGCAGAGATAAGGCGGCACGAGCGGCAGCACGCAGGGTGAAAGAAACGAAAGCGCTCCGGCGACCAAAGCACTCAGAAGCGAAATATCGGCAAGCGACACGATGGACTCCGGCTATATCATTCCGATCCCCTTCCTAACGGCGCGGGTATCGGAAAGCCAATCACCTTTTCGAGCGGGCGGCATCTTGCCTTAAAGTTGACGGAATTGGGAAAGCTGCAGCCTGTTGCAAAACCGCGATTTTCCCCGATTTTCCGGGCGGGAACAGGCATCCGCAAGCTGCTCGATGAGCGAATTGCATTTGTAAAAATATTGGTTCAAGCTGTTGATGTTCGTCGGACAACGCACATTCCACTCAAGCTAGTCAGCAGAGGAAAAGCCCCAATGAGAATTGCTACCATGTTCACGACTGCAGCCTTTGTCGCACTCTTCAGCGTAAGCGCGATGGCACAAACGGCAACTACTCCGAGCACGACGACAACGACTACGCCAAGTGCAACCACGTCGGCTCCATCGACGACCAACACGATGAAGCCAAAGGCAATGAAGCCCGCTCAAACCGCGGTTTCGAAGGCATGTTCGGCCCAGGCCGATGCCAAGGGCCTGCATGGAAAGGCGCGCGCCAAATTCCGAAGCGATTGCAAGAAGAACGGCGGCAAGGCCTAGACTTTTTCACTCTGAAATCGCGGTCAACTTTACCATCCAGCTGGCGGTAAGGTTGATCGCGACCGGTTCGTTACTCTCACGCAAAATTCAGATGAAATGCCAGGCCTCGGCGAAAAATCGCGTCAGCCGGATTTGAATTTCGTTCAATCGTTCAGGTGGCTACCAAATGTATGGGCAGCAGTTGTCGCTCATGCATCTCTCGGTTTGCGCTCCTTTGTCGCCGGATCGGTCTTGCCCTCCGCAAGCCTATTTCTGGGATCGGCAACGACTGAAGCTCCGTCCTTTTCCCTACTCATTCGATCGCTCTGATGCGCCTTGCTGTGCTGTATCTTTGCCAGCGCTTGCTTCTTCTCACGTTCGCCATTCGATTCATGTCCATCCTGTGCCAAGGCGTGCCTCCTTTTTGTTAAAGAGGGAACTCACCCGATGAAATTAGGTTCCGATCGAAGGCACGACACGATTATGCTCAGCGGTCCCTATCCCACTAACGAGCGGATTTGTTGTCTTCGAATTAGGCAAATGCCGCTTCGCTGTACTTTTAGCGACATATAATATAATAATGCGACGACAGGCGTGAAACGAATCTTGAATTCCATCCGTTTAAGCTTCGCTGCCATGCGAGGAGTGCTGATCATGACGTCGATCGAAAGAAAGAAGCTCGCGCGGCTTGTTATGCTCAAATTGCTGCCGATCTTCGGTGGACTGACAGCGGTCGCAGTCGTTGCGCTCTCAACAATCGCGTAAGTACCGGTCACGACCTCCGCAGAGGCGAGCGCGGTAATAACGCTGTCGGGGATATGGAATCTTGCTGCTCGATATTTCGCCTGCCCAACGTCAGGAACAGTCGGTGCTGTCGACCGAAAACGAATAGTCCCTGCCCTTCAGCTGATAGATGTAATTCGCCAAAGATGCTTCGCCGGAACTGAATTTCGGCAGTAGGAAGTCGCAGAGATCCGTAAGCTGCGCGGATTTGACGAGAGGTGGATCGAAATCGTCATCCTCGTCATCGAGATCGTAGAAATAGCTGTAAATGTGATCGCTGAGGTCTATCTTCATCAGGGTGGTTTTCTGGTCGATCTTCTTAGGCAAATCCTTGTTGGCGAAGATCACCGGATAACGCTCGGAGAGGTAGGGGATCACAAGCCGCTCGGTCGCGGGCGCGGTGATCGCGATTCCGAGAAGCGGCAGCACTCTCAAGGCTATAGAAAACCTCCTGCCCGCGATCAGCCCGGCCAAAAGGCCCAAGGATACCAGCAACCCGCAAACGATTGCATAAATCTCCCACAGAGACAGCTCTGCCACGAATTCCATCATTCGCCCGTCGTCTTCACCAACAGTCTTATTGATGAAGCTATGATACTATCAAATCGAGATTCGTCACCAGCCAATTCGGACTAAACGTCATCAACAACCTGTGCGTTCCGGTTGACGGACGAAAGCGCGATGCGAACAGAGGCAAGACAATCAGCGAGATTCAGCAATGCAAAAACTGCGAAGGTTGCCGGGCTGTGCGTGGCCTTCGGGTAGGCTCATGATCGTTCTAATGAACCAACTTCGCAACCTGGGGGACAGTTTGCATCGCGCTCTCGTGCCGTCCCGAAGTCAATCCGATGATGACCGCAACCGCAGCGACCATTATGTAAATAATGGTGCCTTTAGGCTTTCGGTCCGATAAGCAACGCCTTGTCGACTCTAATGAACGCGGATGGTCAGACATCTTGATCCTTTGGTATTTAAGAGCGCTCGTTTAGTGGATCAGCGAGCTCAGTTAAATATCTCGATTCGCGCATCTCCCTTGCAGGCAGCGAATACCGGGTTATTCTTGTGTCTGGGTTGCTCGGTAAAAAATTGGCCCTTCCTGTTTGTGTGTCGCATCTTGGCCGGGTGCCTGGTCTAGGTAACGGCGATATCACTGGAAAATCGAGCAATACGAAAATCCGCACCTTCGCCTAAGGGCGTTTGGCGACCTATCTCTCCGGGCTGGACAAAGAAACGATGGTGAGAGCGATGGGATTCGAACCCATGACCTACTGATTAAAAGTCAGTTGCTCTACCGACTGAGCTACGCTCTCCCTCTCCGCTGGCAGAAGCTGCCCCGGCTGGAAGTGCGCGGAACATATGCAGACGCCTTATTGTGGTCAACCCATAAAATTGCGGTTGTCAGCGGCCGAGGATGCTTTTCCTCGCCTCACTACCACGAAACGACGCCATAGGGCCGAAGAAGCCGCCCGTTCTTCAGGAAAATCAGAACTCCGGCGCCAGCGACGAATGAGCTGCGGCAAGACAATCGATTCTCAGAGACCCAAACAACCGTAACAATTTCCCTTAATAATCAGGGTTGCAATGAACGGATCAATCGACTCGCCATGCGCAACAGTTGGGGTGCGAATCGTTTTTGGTGTATATCAGCTATTGTTAACAACCTGTCGGGCCCTCAGGAGGTTCTTTTATGGAAGACGCAAACGTAGGTTGGATTGCAGCAATTATCATCGGCGGTTTGGCTGGCTGGTTCGCCGAGATGATCATGAAGAGCAACACCGGCATCGTCATGAACATCATCCTCGGCATTGTTGGCGCGCTCGTCGCCAGCTGGCTGTTCCGTGCCCTCGGCATCGCGCTGCCGTTCCATGTATGGCTGAACTATCTGGTCACTGGCTTCATCGGCGCCTGCATTCTTATTTTCATCGGGCGATTGATCAGGCGATAACAGCGTATCGGGCTGCATACGCCCGAATTGGGAAGAGGAAAAAAGGGAAGGCGGAGCAAATCGCCTTCCCTTTTTGTTGCGTGAGCCCCGGCGGAAGGCTGCCTTTAGCGGAGGCAACGCGACTTTCAAGGTCTTTCCAAGCTCCACCTTGGCGCTATCTATCGGATGAGGAACCGAAAGGAGGTTGGAAACATGATAGAAAACACCAATCGGACAACCGCCCGCAAAGTTATCCGCGGCCGCCCATACAGTATTGCCGAGTTTGCACGGAAATATCGTCTCGACGATGCGGAGGCAAAACGCCTCTTCTACAAGTTCGGCCCGTCGTCCACCGAGCTGGACCTGCTTATGGCCGCCAAACGAAGACCGCCCACCCTTGCCACCGCAATCGGCCAATAACGACGCGGCACCTTTACTCCACTTGCGAAATATCCCGAAATCGTCGGCCCTTAGGGACGACGATTTCCGGTACGGCGATTTGAACGGACCGCCAAGCCGGCCTTGTTGACGTGTCACGACCGTTGCCTTCGACGAGGCCAGATGACACTGTGTGCCCTCACGCATAAGCCGGACATGATTTCGGATGCAGAATTCGCTCAGCCATCTTGCCTATCTCGCGCTGGAATATGCGATCGTGTCGCTTGAGCTGAAGCCAGGCGGCCTTGTGACCGAAAAGCAGCTGATCGAGATGGCGGGACACGGACGAACGCCGGTGCGCGAGGCCATTCAGAAGCTGGCCTGGCAGGGATTGATCCATGTGCGCCCGCGCGTCGGCCTGCAAATCGCGGAAATTCGTCCGGAAGATCATCAATATGTCATGCAGGTGCGGCGCGAACTGGAACCGATTGCCGCCGCGCTCGCCGCCACCTATGCCGATCCGCAGCAGCGGGAGCGATTGCGGGAATGCGCCCGACGGATGGAGGAATGCGCCGGTACCGGCGACCTGCCCGGTTTTTTCACCGCCGACAAGACATTCGATGAAATTCTGGAAGCCGCCTGCCCCAACAATTTCATCACAGCGGCGCTCGCCCCAGTGCAAACACATGCGCGCCGGCTGTGGTATTCGACTGGAACGCATGACCGCATGGGCGGCGCGATTGCCATGCATGTTCACGCGATAGACGCCATCCGCGGCGGCGATGCCGACAAGGCACGCACAGCCATGGCCGCACTCATCGATTATCTCAACAATGCATGAAAAAGGCGGCTTCGTTGCCGAAACCGCCTTTTTCATGCATTGGAATAATTCGCTTAACCGACGAAAGCGCGTTCAATGACGAACTCGGCCGGCTTGTTGTTGGCACCTTCGTTCAGGCCGGCCTTTTCGAGCAGGCCCTTGGTGTCCTTCAGCATGGCGGAGGAGCCGCAGATCATGCCGCGATCGATCGCGGGATCCAGCGGCGGTACGCCGAGGTCGCTGAAAAGCTTGCCGTTTTCGATGAGATCGGTGATGCGGCCCTTGAAGGGGAATTCCTCGCGGGTGACGGTCGCATAGTGGCGCAGCTTATCGCCGACGACTTCGCTGAGGATCTCGTCATTGCGGATTTCCTCGACAAGATCGAAGCCGTATTTCAGCTCGGCAACATCGCGCGTCGTGTGGGTGAGGATGACTTCCTCGAATTTTTCATAGGTTTCCGGATCGCGGATAAGGCTCGCAAATGGCGCAACTCCGGTGCCGGTCGAGAACATATAGAGCCGACGGCCAGGCGTCAGCGCATCCAGAACCAGCGTGCCCGTGGGCTTCTTGCGCATCAGCACTTCGTCGCCGGGCTTGATGTTCTGCAGGTGCGAGGTCAGCGGACCGTCCGGCACCTTGATGGAAAAGAATTCAAGCTCGTCGGCCCAGGCAGGGCTCGCGATCGAATAGGCGCGATAAAGCGGCTTCCCCTCGACCATGAGGCCGATCATGGCGAACTCGCCCGAGCGGAAACGGAAGCCCTGCGGCCGGGTCATGGTGAAGCGAAAGAGCCGATCGGTATAATGCGTAACGCTCAGCACCTTCTCGGCGAAGACGCCGGCGGGTACTGCTGAAGCAAATTCATCTGTCTTTGCGGGGGCGTTCATTCTGTCTCGAATCCCGTATTAGTCTTACGCGTTCTTCCTGGGCACGTATTCCCTGGCAGGCTCATTTCGCGACGCTGATATAACAATATAGCCGGTTTTGAAAGGCATTCCATTCCAGCCGACGCTACGGGAGTGAAATATGCCTATTCCAGTCAAGTTTCCATATCACCGAGCGTACATAATTCGAAAGGTTTGAATACGGCAATCCGACACCAAATTGCCGCAACGGCCGCCTTTCGACGTCAGGCCGACTTTGCCGGCAATCGCCGCCAGCTATAGGCCTGCCCGCCTTCTGCGCGGCGCGCGGTCGGCTGATAGTAATGCGGAATGCCCGGAAGGCGGTTCTCCGCCAACCTCCTCAGTGCTGTTTCATTCGTCACCGAGAAACTATCAATGCCGACGCGCAGCATCAGCGGAATCTGGTCGATCAGCACGTCGCCGACAGCCCGCAGCTCATTGGCGTAGCCGAGGCGTTGGCGCAGCAGCGAGGCATGGCTGAAGGCGCGGCCATCGTTGAATGCCGGAAAAGCAACCGCGACGATATCGAGACGATCGAGATAGGGCTGCAGCCGTGTCACGTCGTCGGCTGGCTTGATGACGACGCCGAGGCCGGCCTCATTGCTCTCTTCCGCCTTTGCGATCAACGCATCGAGGCCAAGCAGCGGCTTCTGCGCCTCGGTTGCCTTGACGTCGTCAGTTTCGATGACCCACGGATCATGCTCCACGAAGCCTGTTTCACGCCAGATCTTGGTCATGATCAATCTCCTTACGCTGCTTCGGCTGCCGACGAGGACGCGCCGTAAAGTGCGGTCTTGAACGGCTGCGGCCCGACGCGACGGTAGGCGGTCAGGAAGGTTTCGGAGGGATCCAGACGAAGACCGAGATAGGTGTCGACGATGGTCTCGATGGCGTCGGTCACCTTGTCGGGCTCGAAGCCGCGGCCGATGATCTCACCGATCGACGTATTCTCGTCGCCGGATCCGCCGAGCGTGATCTGATAGAGTTCTGCGCCCTTCTTCTCCACACCGAGCAGACCGATGTGGCCGACATGGTGATGGCCGCAGGCATTGATGCAGCCGGAGATCTTGATCTTCAGCTCGCCGATCTCCGCCTGGCGCTCGGGCGAACCGAAACGCGTAGAGATTTCCTGCGCAACCGGAATGGAGCGCGCATTGGCAAGCGCGCAATAGTCGAGGCCAGGACAGGCGATAATATCCGTGATCAGGCCGGCATTGGCCGTCTCCAGGCCGATAGCGACGAGGCCGCGATAGACGGCTTCGAGATCTGCCAGTGCAACATGCGGCAGGATGAGATTCTGCTCGTGGCTGACACGGATTTCGCCGAAGGCATATTCCTCGGCGATATCGGCGACAGCGTCCATCTGCACATCCGTCGCATCGCCAGGAATGCCGCCGATCGGCTTCAGCGAGATTGTCACCATGCCATAATCGGGGTTCTTGTGCGGCTGCACGTTTTGCTGCACCCAGCGGGCAAAGACCGGATCGGCCTTCTTCCAGCGCGCCAGGCTTTCCCAGCCTTCAGGGCGCTCCGGCAGCGCCGGCGGCGCGAAATAGGCCGAGATGGCCTGGACATCGGCTTCCGGCAGCTTCAGCTCGGTGTCTCGCAGCTTGTCGAACTCGACTTCGACCTGGCGCGCCAGTTCCTCGGCGCCCGTTTCATGCACGAGGATCTTGATGCGCGCCTTGTACTTGTTGTCGCGGCGGCCATGCAGATTGTAAACGCGCATGATGGCGGTGATGTAGGAGAGAAGATCCGCTTCCGGCAAATAGTCACGGATCAGCTTGGCAACCAGCGGCGTACGCCCCTGCCCGCCGCCGACATAGACAGCAAAACCGATCTCGCCCTTGTCGTTTTTCTTCAGATGCAGGCCGACATCATGCACCTGAATGGCGGCACGGTCGCGCTCGGCGCCGGTGACGGCAATCTTGAACTTACGCGGCAGGAAGGAGAACTCCGGATGAACGGAGGACCATTGGCGCAGGATTTCGGCATAGGGCCTGGGATCGGCGACTTCATCGGCCGCGGCGCCGGCAAAATGGTCGGCGGTCACGTTGCGAATGCAGTTGCCCGAGGTCTGGATGGCGTGCATCTCGACCGAAGCGAGATCAGCCAGCGCGTTCGGCATCTCGGAGAGCTTCGGCCAGTTAAACTGCAGGTTCTGACGCGTGGTGAAGTGGCCATAGCCGCGGTCATAGGTGCGGGCGATATGGGCGAGCATGCGCATCTGGCGCGAGCTCAGCGTGCCATAGGGAATGGCGATGCGCAGCATATAGGCGTGCAGCTGCAGATAGACGCCATTCATCAGGCGCAGCGGCTTGAAGGCGTCTTCCGAAAGCTCCCCTGAGAGGCGTCGCTCCACCTGATCGCGAAACTGGGCAACCCGTTCCGCAACAAAGGCGTGGTCGAATTCATCGTAACGATACATGACTTCCTCGGGACTTCTCAGACTGCAATGAAATCGGGATCGGCGGCGGCATAGCCCGGCGCGTATTCCATGGTTGGGCCTTCGGCGCGGATGCGCTCGCGCAGGCGCAGCGGCCAAAGCTTGCCGCCGGTTTCCTGCACGTCGATCAGATTGACGTCGACGACCTTGTTGTCAGCATAGGCCTGCTTGCCGATCGCTTCCAGTGCGGCTTCCGCTTCGGTATGCCGAGCGACCAGCGCCTCCTGCAGCGATGTCACCCACCCGCCATTTGCGTTCAGCCAGACGGCGACGCCATCGGTGAGCCGGTTTGCGGTCAGAACCTTGTCGACCATCAATCAGTTCCTTGCATAGTCTTGAGCAGCGGTCTCGCGACGGACCAGCGGCTCGGATTGTTCAAAATTCGCACCGGCGACGGCATCGCCGATAATGACCATGACCGGCCCACCTAGCTCATCGCGGTGTTGGAGATCGGGCAGATCCCGCAATATTCCGTGCATCAGTCGGCGATCACGCCGGCTCGCATTCTCGATGATGGCAACGGTCGTCTCGGGCGGCAGGCCAGCTTGCATCAGACGGCCGGCGACGGAAGCGGCAACCGTACGTCCCATATACACCGCAATCGTGGCGCCGGATACGGCCAAACTCGCCCAATCGGGCAGCACATCGCCTGTGAGATCGTGACCCGTTGTGAAGACCAGCGACGAGGCGACGCCACGCAGCGTCAGCGGCAACTCAAAATCGGCAGCGGCGGCGAAAGCCGAGGTGATGCCCGGAACGATCTCATAGCCAATGCCGGCAGCGCGCAGAGCCGCCATTTCCTCACCGGCACGGCCGTAAACCAGCGGATCGCCGGACTTCAGCCGCACGACGCGCTTGCATTCGCGGCCAAGCTGCACCAGCAGATCGTTGATCTCTTCCTGCGACTTGCTATGGCATCCCTTGCGCTTGCCGACGGACAGGCGCTCGGCATCGCGGCGGCCCATGTCGACGATCGCCTGCGGCACAAGCGCGTCGTAGACGATGACATCGGCCTCCATCATGACGCGCTGCGCCCGCAGCGTCAGCAGATCTTCGGCGCCCGGGCCGGCACCGACCAGCCATACGCGACCCTCGACCTCACGTGACGACCGCAGCAGCTCATCGGCTGCCTGCTCCGCCCGCGCGACATGGCCAGCATTGACGGCGTCGGCGACGGATCCGGAAAAGAACTCCCGCCAGAAGATGCGGCGAGCAACGCCACGCGGCACGAGGCGATCGACCGGTTTGCGGAAGCGCGTCGCCAATTCTGCAAGCTTGCCAAGCGACGGCGACAGCATCTGATCGATCTGCGCACGGATCATCTGCGCCAGCACAGGTCCAGCACCCTCGGTGCCGATGGCAACGGCAACAGGTGCGCGGTTGACCAGCGCCGGCGTATAGAAATCGCAATAATCGGGCTGATCGACGGCGTTTGCCGGAATTCGCTCGGCGCGAGCCGCATCGACGATAGCGCGATCAGCTTCCGCATCGCCAGTGGCGGCAAAGACGAGCGTCGCGCCCTTGACCTGATCGGGTGAAAAATCGCCACGTACAGTTTCGATGCGGTTGGCGATGAGGAAAGCATGATAGTCAGCCTCGGGCGCCGGCGTAAAGGCAACGACTTTCGCCTGCGTGTTCAAAAGCAGTCGCACCTTGGCAAAGGCCTCGTCGCCATTACCGAAGACAGCCGCCACCCTTCCTTCCACGCGGAAGAAAGCGGGAAACACCGAAAGCTGTTCAGTCCTGGGAGGCATCACTATTCCACTTCAAGATTTAGCGAATATCGCCCCTGCGGCCAAGAGATTGAAGAAACAGAAATTCTAATGCCCATGCATGCGCGTATTCTTTTGCTCGACATGCCAAGGATTTGAGCAAAACTCACCAGGCGAGCAGATCGCAATAAGCCTATAAAATTTATAGATTTTTATGACTTAGCCCCATTGCCGAGCTGCTTTATTGCTTGTGGCAAACATAGTCTTTAAGGTATTTACGCATACCGCCGCATTTGCAATCCCGATAGACTGCAGCGAAAATCGCTGGAGAAAACCCTTGTCTGACAATAGCATCGCTGCACGCCTCCTCAATGTCGTCGAGCATGACATCCTGCCCCTGACCCGCAGAGGCGTGGCTGCCGGCAACAAGGTTTTCGGCGCGGCCATCCTGCGGAAGTCCGATCTCTCACTGGTCGTTGCGGAAACCAACAATGAATTGGAAAACCCGCTCTGGCATGGCGAGGTTCACACCCTCAAACGCTTCTACGAGCTTGGCGAGAAGCCGGCGACAAAGGATCTGATCTTCCTGTCCACGCACGAGCCGTGCACCATGTGCATGTCCGCCATCACCTGGGCCGGCTTCGATAATTTCTACTATTTCTTTAGCCATGAGGATTCGCGGGACGCCTTCGCAATCCCGCACGATCTTAAGATCCTGAAGGAAGTCTTCGGCCTGGAGCCGGGCGGCTATCGTCGCCAAAACGCATTCTGGAACAGCTTTGCCATCTCCGACCTGGTGGAGACGGAAGCGGATCCACGCAAAGGCGAGCTCAAAGACCAGACAGCGCGTATCAAGCAGGCCTATGCCGATCTCTCCGACAACTACCAGGCGTCGAAGAGCGGCAACGACATCCCTTTGAATTGATAGAGCAAGACCAGAGGCAATGATGGAAGCATCGCGAGACATTTCCCGTCTGATCGACATCATGGCGGCGCTGCGAAACCCGGAGAGCGGTTGCCCCTGGGACATCGTCCAGACCTTCGAAACCATCAAGCCCTATACGATCGAAGAGGCCTATGAGGTCGCGGATGCGATCGAGCGCAAGGATAACGACGATCTTTGCGACGAGCTCGGCGATCTCCTGCTGCAGGTCGTCTTCCACGCGCGAATCGCCGAGGAAGCCGGAGCATTTTCCTTCGGTGATGTCGTGCACGCCATTACCCGCAAGATGATCCGTCGCCATCCACATGTCTTTGCCGTCTCCGATGCCAAGACCGAGGATGCGGTGACGCTGCAATGGGACCGGATCAAGGCCGAAGAGAAGCGGGAACGCGCCGAACGCCGTGCCAAGAGCGGTATCACTGAAGATTTCAAGGCCGGTTTCCTGGGTTCGGTGCAGCGGACTTTCCCTGCCCTTACCGAAGCCTTGAAACTGCAGGAGCGCGCCGCCAAGGTGAGTTTCGATTGGTCTGCGCCGGAGCCGATCCTCGACAAGATCGAGGAGGAGATCGGCGAATTGCGGGCAGCGCTTGCAAGCGGCGACAAGGCCAAGGTCAGCGACGAACTCGGCGATCTAATCTTTGCTGTCGTCAATATCGGCCGGCATGTGAACGCCGATCCCGAACAGGCGTTGCGCGGCACGAACACCAAATTCCGCCGCCGCTTCCATCACATCGAAACGACGCTCGAGGCTAAAGGCGAAACGCTGGAAGGCGCCTCGCTGGAGCGGATGGAAGAAATCTGGCAGTCAGCAAAGGCCATCGAGCGGCAGCTGGCAGGTGTCAAGTCGGCGTAAAAGCCGTCTTATTCCCAATCTTCGCGTTGCGGCTTCGGGCCGTTGCCCATGCGCCGCTCCAATTCAGCCGCTTCGGTCTCTGTGAGTCGGACGTCGAGCGTCACCGTGCCATCCTCATTGTCCTCACGGTTATCGACGATGGCGTGATTATAGAGCCAGGGCAGCAGCGCCAGCTTTTCGACGGGCAAGGTGATCGTCGTTTCCGTCAGCACGCCGGAAAGGCGCCGGCTGATTTCATCCATCAGACGATCAACGCCCTCGCCTGTTATCGCTGAAACGGCAATGACGTTTTCCGCGGTCGACGCCTTCTGGACGATGGCATCGTGAGCTTCCGGTTCCAGGCGGTCGATCTTGTTCCAGACCTCAAGGATGCGCTCGGCGCCTTCGGCCTCGCCAATGCCGAGATCGCCGAGAATGCGCATCACGTCAGCGCTCTGGGCCTGATTGTCGTCATCCGAGAGATCACGGACATGCAGGATCAGGTCGGCTTCCAGCACCTCTTCCAGCGTTGCGCGAAACGCGGCCACCAGATGAGTCGGCAGGTCGGAGATGAAGCCAACAGTATCTGAGAGAATGACCGTGCGGCCATGCGGCAGCTTCATGCGGCGCAGCGTCGGGTCGAGCGTCGCAAACAGCATGTCTTCTGCGAGCACGCCGGCGCCGGTAATGCGATTGAAGAGCGTCGACTTGCCGGCATTGGTATAGCCGACGAGAGCCACGATCGGATGCGGCACCTTCTTGCGTTTGGCGCGATGAAGCTGGCGGGTGCGAACCACCTGTTCGAGCTCGCGCTCGAGCCGGATGATCCGCTCCTGCAGCATGCGCCGGTCGGCTTCGATCTGGGTTTCACCCGGGCCGCCCATGAAGCCGGCACCGCCGCGCTGGCGTTCAAGGTGGGTCCAGCTTCGAACCAATCGGCCCTTCTGGTAGTTCAGATGCGCAAGCTCGACCTGCAGCGTACCCTCCTTGGTGGAGGCGCGGCGGCCGAAGATTTCGAGAATGAGGCCGGTGCGGTCGATGACCTTGGCGTTCCATGCCTTTTCAAGATTGCGCTGCTGAACGGGCGTCAGAGGATGATCGACGATGACAAGCCCGGCGTTGAACTCGTCGAGGAGCGCGAGGATTTCCTCGATCTTGCCAGTTCCCAGCAGCGTTGCCGGCCGCGGATCGTTGATGGGAACGATTGAGCCGTTGACGACATCGAGATCAATGGCCAGCGCAAGCCCCTTTGCCTCTTCCAGTCGGCTTTCGGGCGGGCGTGAAATGGAGATGGCACTGTCGGCTTGAGCGGAACGCGCGGCGCGCGCCTGTTTCAGCACAGGCACGACGACAACAGCGCGCATGTCATCCCGGTGTTTTACGGTCTCCGGGATGAGGGAATCATTTTTGGTATCGCGTGTCGTGATAACGGCAAGTCCCGGTTAAGATGCGGCTTCTTCGCTCTCGAACATCTGCATCGGCTGACCCGGCATGATCGTCGAGATCGCATGCTTGTAGACGAGCTGCGAATGGCCATCGCGGCGGAGCAGGACGCAGAAATTGTCGAATGAGGTTACGACACCTGTGAGCTTCACGCCGTTAATCAAGAAAATTGTGAGTGAAATCTTTTGCTTGCGAACAGTATTGAGAAACAAGTCCTGCAAGTTCTGAGAACGTTCCGCCATCGCGCCGCTTCTTTCTTTTTTGCCGACCTGAGCCGGTTGAATGTCATGGTATACAGAGGTCCCGGACGGGAGATACCCTCATTCTCTCCCCCCAGCGAATGTTGGTATCAAATCGCAGTCTTTTCCGCAACGTCGAAAAAGGCTTCACGAATTTTCTGTGACATGCTGCCCGGATGACCGTTCGCTATCGTCTCTCCATCGATAGAAACGACCGGAAAACAGATACTTGTCGCCGCCGTGATGAAGACTTCGCGGGCCTTCATCATCTCTTCGACCGAGAAGAATCGCTCGACGATCGTTACGTCGAGCTTGGCTGCAACGTCCATCAGCGTCGTGCGAGTGATGCCGCGCAGGATGCCGTGTTCGGCCGGGCGGGTGACGAGATTCCCGTCGTGATCGACGATCCAGACGTTGGTCGCCGCACCTTCCTTCACCATGCCATTGTGATCGATATAGATCGCCTCCTGCGCGCCGGCCTCCTTGGCCTGCTGACGGGCCATCGCGTTCGGAAGCAGTCCGACCGACTTGATATCCACGCGATCCCAGCGGTTGTCGCGGACGGTGATCGCCTTGATGCCATTGGCGTTCTTCTTGGCGATCACGGACTGATCGGTGCTCTTGGCGGTGACGACGATCGAGGATGGCGTGCCGGCCGGCGGAAAGACGTGATCGCGCCGGGCAACGCCGCGCGTCACCTGCAGATAGAATAGGCCGTTGCGGACATGATTGCGGCGCAAAGTCTCGCGAATCACCAGGATCAATGCCTGGCGCGTCATCGGCCAGGCGATCCGCAATTCGCTCAGCGAACGGTTGAGTCGATCGAGATGGCGCGTCAGGTCGACGATCACGCCATGACGGACTTCGCAAACCTCATAGACACCGTCGGCGAACTGATAGCCGCGATCCTCGATATGCACCATGGCATCGCTGTGTTTGACATAGCGGCCGTTGACGTAAGCTATTCTCGGCATAGAAGCCCCTGATCCGAATTCTGTGATGTTCGAAATGTCGGGCGGCGGTTCAGACGCCCAACGACTTCAGCTTGCGATGGAGTGCCGAGCGTTCCATGCCGACAAATTCCGCCGTGCGCGAGATATTGCCACCGAAGCGGTTGATCTGAGCGATGAGATAATCGCGCTCGAACATTTCGCGGGCCTCGCGCAGCGGCAATGTCATGATGTGGTAATCATTCTTGGCGGAGACCTTCGGCAGCATGTCGCCGAGGTCGGTCGGCAGCATTTCCGCCGTGATCGGCGTTTCTGCGCCGTCAGAGCGCGCCAGGATCATCAGCCGCTCGATATTGTTGCGCAGCTGGCGGATGTTGCCGGGCCAATCATGCGCCTGCAGCACGGCCATGGCGTCGTCACCGATGCGACGCGGACGGATGCCCGCCTGCTCCGAAATCTGGCGCATCAGCTGATCGACGAGGAAGGGAATATCCTCACGGCGCTCGGCAAGAGCCGGGACGCGGACGGGCACGACAGCTAGGCGGTGATAGAGATCTTCGCGGAACAGACCCTCGGCAATGCGGCTCTCGAGATTGTAGGCCGTGGACGAGATGATGCGCACATCCACCTTCACCCGCTTGGAACCGCCGACACGCTCGAACTGTTGGTCAACGAGCACCCGCAGGATCTTGTTCTGCGTCTCGCGCGGCATTTCACCGACTTCGTCGAGATAGAGGATGCCGCGATGGGCCTCTTCCAAGGCACCGATCTTGCGCGCCTGCCCCGGCGAGCCTTCGGTGCCGAACAGGGCGATTTCCATGCGCTCCGGCGTGATTGTGGCGGCGTTCAGCGCCACGAAGGGGCCATTGGCGCGGGTCGATTTCTTGTGGATCATCCGGGCCACAAGCTCCTTGCCGGAGCCCGATGGGCCGAAGATCATGATGCGGCTGTTGGTGGGAGAAACCTTGTCGATGGTCTGGCGCAGCTGCGACACGGCTACCGATGTGCCGATCAATTCAACGGCGTCGCCCGTGCGACGCTTCAGCTCGGAGACCTCACGCTTCAGCTTGGAATTTTCGAGCGCGCGCTCTGCAATCAAGATGAGGCGATCGGCCTTGAACGGCTTTTCGATGAAATCGAAAGCGCCGCGCTTGATGGCGGAGACGGCCGTTTCGATATTGCCATGACCCGAAATCATAACCACGGGCAGCTCCGGATGGCGCGCCTTGATCTCATCCAATAGCGCCAGACCGTCGAGCTTGCTGCCCTGCATCCAGATATCGAGGAAGATCAGCCGCGGCGCGCGATCGGAAATCGCGGCGAGCGCGCTGTCGCTGTCATGCGCAGTGCGAGTTTCGTGCCCCTCATCCGAAAGAATTCCCGAAACGATTTCGCGAATGTCTTCCTCGTCGTCGACTACGAGAATATCAGATGCCATAGACGCTTTCCTTGTCATTTTCTGTATGGGCGACGGCGGCTTGCTCACGGCGCGGCAGATGCACGCGGATCATGGCCCCCCTGCCCTGGTCGAAATCGGCTGGCGCGTCGTGGAGTTCGATCTGCCCGCCATGGTCTTCAATGATCTTCTTGACGATGGCGAGGCCAAGGCCCGTGCCCTTCTCGCGCATCGTCATATAGGGTTCGAGAATGCTGTGCCGGTTTTCCACCGGCAGGCCGCGGCCATTGTCGATGACGTCGACAGTGAAGCGATCACGATCCGGATCGAGCGACGAGCGCACGAGGATCTTCGGCTGCTCGCGAGCCTGGTCGCTCGGTACGCCTTCGATTGCCTCGACGGCATTCTTGATGAGATTGCCGAAGGCCTGGCCGAGCATTCGCGCATCGAACATGCCCTCGAGCCGTTCGTCGCCCAGCTCACGCCCGAACTGGACATGTGTATTGCCCATTTCGCGCAGGAACACGGCGTCGCGCAGAATATCGCGCAGATCGGTCGGCTCCATGGTCGGCTTCGGCATGCGGGCGAAGGAGGAGAACTCGTCGACCATGCGGCCGATATCACCGACCTGCCGGATGATCGTATCCGTGCACTGGTCGAAGACAGGACGGTCGGCATCGGCGATGTTCTTGCCGAAACGGCGACGGATACGCTCGGCCGACAGCTGAATGGGCGTCAGCGGGTTCTTGATCTCATGGGCAATGCGGCGGGCGACATCGGCCCAGGCGGTCGAGCGTTGCGCTATGACAAGATCGGTAATGTCATCGAGTGTGATGACATAGGACTCGTTGGCATCGCGCGATTCCTCACGCGTTACCTGAACGCTGAGCGTGCGTACCGTTCCGCCGCGAACAAGGCTGATCTGCTTGCGGAAATCGCTGCGATGGCGCGTGGTCGCTTCCGTCACGACTTGATCGACCTCTGGTGAGATATCAGACAGATTCTTGCCGATGAGCTCGTCGCTCTTGAGCGTCAGTAGATCTTCAGCCGAGGTATTGACGATGGTGATGCGCCGATCGTGCTCGACACCGATCACGGCCGCCGTCACACCCGACAGCACGGCCTCGATGAAGCGGCGTCGGTCGTCTACCTCGTCCTTCGCTTCAAGGATTTCATCGCGCTGCGTGCGAATTTCCGAGATCATCTTGTTGAAGGTGCGCGACAGGCTGCCGACGTCGCCGTCAGCCGAGCGCACCGGCACCAGCACGTTCATGTTCCCCGAGGCAACGTTATCCGCAGCGCTGATAAGGAGACGGATGGGCCTGACGATACGATCGGCAATTGCGATGGCTGTCCAGATCGCCGCCAGAAGTACGATGAGAGCAAAGCCGATATAAAGAACGGCAAAAGCGATCTGGAGCGACATGCGCCCTTCTTCCATCGCCTTGTACTCGACCGTATTGTCCTCCACCATCCGCATGGCATTCATGACGCGCGGGTCGACCGCCCGAACGGTGTAGAGAAACGCGCCGGGTATTTCATCGAGCTTGATGACAGCGCCAACAAGATTGGTCACGCCAGGCGGGATGAGAGTCGGTTGCCCGTTGGCCGAAGAATCAAGCGCGTCTTTTGGAATGGCCGGCAGCGGACGTTCGGTCTTGATCTCGGCCTGGACAATGGCGCTGCCGTCGCGGCGCACGAGAAATGCACCCAGCAAGCCGCGCCCGCGTGCCTGACGGGTCATCAAGTCGGCAAAGCCGGTGCGATCGAGATTGAAGAGCGAACGGTTGCGCTCCAGATCGTTTGCCATCGACACGGTCTGACCCTGCAGATAGCTCGCATTCTCCATCAGATAGGCTTGCGCGACGTTCTGGGAGGAGCTGATGATCTGCTGTGTGCGCACGCCGAACCAGCGATCCAGGCCGACATTGAGCGTCAGGCTGGCAACGATGGCAACGAGAATGGCCGGTGTGATCGCGACGATCGAGAACAGAACGACGATGCGGATATGCAGGCGGGCTGCCGCGCGACCACGGCTGCGTGCCTTCATCAGGCGCGCCACTTCGCGGGCGATCAGAGCGATCAGACCCAGGACGAAAAGTCCGTTGATAACGACCGAGGTGAAAACGACGGATGATGTCGGGGCGACTGGCGTCAGCCCGAGAAGCATCAGCAAGGTCGCGATGGCGCACAAAAGCGCGCCGCCGGCCAGGATCAGACCAGGTAGGGCAAAGGAAGCACGACGATCCGTCACCTTGACAACCGTCTCGTCGCTCGCCGCCGGCGACACCGCGTCCTGTATCATTCCCATCAATCTCCACGCCCGAGCGACGGTCGGCGCCCTGGTCAAATGCACGGCCAATTACGACCTTCATGCGAGTGACAGGCAGAGGCGGGAACTGTCGTCCGGTTTCGCCAAGGAGCGAAACCCTTACTTCAGGTCATCATTGCAAATAGCTGAAAAATCAGACGAACTCTTGCCTTTGGGAGAGCTGGCCAGACGAATCGCCACTGCAAAAACGACGAATCAACTGCGTGACCTTTAAGCAACGCATTGTGGCGAAAATGCAACGCATCGGCTCGCGTTGTCAAGCCGTTCGGGAACTTCTGTAAACCGAAACACCCAGTTCTCTGATCTTTTTGCGCAGCGTATTACGGTTGAGACCCAAAAGATCGGCCGCCTTGATCTGATTGCCGCGTGTCGCGGTCAGGGCGGCGAGAATCAGCGGATATTCCATCTCCGTCAATACGCGGTCGTAGAGACCCGGGGGCGGCAGGTTCTCGCCGAAACTGGCGAAATAGGTCCGCATATTCTCTTCCACCGCCTGCGCAATAGTCATGGAGCCGGTGCGGACCGGCCCTTTTTCGATCGGGCTGTCGGGCACGTCGGCGCGCAGCTCCGCGTCGATGATCTCCTTGGTGATGACATCCTGCGGATAAAGCGCCATCAGCCGGCGGATAAGATTTTCCAGCTCGCGGACGTTGCCTGGCCAGGGATAGGCCTTCATGAGTTCGAGCGCTTCCTGATCGAAACGCTTGGAACCCAGCCCTTCCTTCTCGGCCTGCTGGATGAAATGACGCACGAGATCCGGGATGTCCTCGGCGCGGTCGCGCAGCGGCGGCAAGCGCAGCGGCACGACGTTGAGGCGGTAATAGAGATCCTCGCGGAAGAGGCCCTGATTAATCGCCTGCTTCAGGTCCTTGTTGGTGGCGGCGACGATGCGGACATCGGTGCGGATCGGGGTGCGGCCGCCAACGGTGGTATATTCGCCCTGCTGCAGCACGCGCAGCAGACGCGTCTGCGCATCCATCGGCATATCGCCGATTTCGTCGAGGAACAGCGTGCCGCCCTCGGCCTGTTCGAAACGTCCGGTCGAGCGGGTCTGCGCGCCAGTGAAGGCGCCCTTCTCGTGGCCGAACAGTTCGGATTCGATCAGGTCGCGCGGGATGGCGGCCATGTTGATGGCCACAAAGGGACCGTTGCGGCGCTTGCCATAATCATGCAGGGCACGCGCCACCAGTTCCTTGCCGGTACCGGATTCGCCGGTGATCATCAACGTGAGATCGGTCTGCATCAGACGCGCCAGCACGCGATAGATTTCCTGCATCGCGGCCGAACGCCCCACAAGCGGCATGCCGTCCTGCGTGTCGTCGTCGAGCTTTGCCGGCTTGCGCTTCGGTTCGGACAGGGCGCGGCCGACGATAGCGATCAGCTCGGTCAGATCGAAGGGCTTCGGGAGATAGTCGTAAGCGCCCTTCTCGGATGCCTTGATCGCCGTCATGAAGGTGTTCTGCGCACTCATGACCAGAACAGGCAGATCCGGTCTCGCCTTCTTGATGCGCGGCAACAGGTCGAATGCGTTTTCATCGGGCATGACGACGTCGGTTACGACAAGGTCGCCTTCGCCGGCGGAGACCCAACGCCAGAGCGTGGCGGCGTTCGATGTGATGCGTACATCGTAACCCGCGCGGCTCAAAGCCTGGTTGAGCACGGTGCGGATGGCCGCATCGTCATCGGCGACAAGGATCGTGGCTGTCATCGAGTAGTCCCTGTAGAGTTCGGAAGTGGGGCATCTTCTGAGGTGATGCCTTTGGAGGCAGGCATCAAAACGCGGAAAGTGGTGCGATGGTTCTGGCTGTCGCATTCGACGATGCCGCCGTGGTCACCGATGATCTTGGCGACCAGCGCGAGGCCGAGGCCGGTTCCATTCGTCTTTGTCGTGATGAACGGATCGAAGAGATGCGGCACGAGATCGGCCGGCACGCCCGGGCCGTTGTCGATGACGCAGAACTCCAGCGGCAGGGAGATCTTCTCGCGCGTGCCGGCAACCGAGAGCCTGATGCCGGGACGATAGGCCGTCGTCAGCATGATCTCGCCATCCTGACGGTCGCCCACCGCTTCAGCGGCGTTCTTCACCAGATTGAGAAACACCTGCACGAGCTGGTCCCGGTTCGCGAAGACCGCCGGCAGCGAAGGGTCGTAATTCTCTGATATCTTGATGTTGCGGGCAAAGCCCGCCTTGGCGACGGCCTTCACATGATCGAGCACGGAGTGGATGTTGACGGGGACGCGATCGACGGGCCGCTCGTCGGAGAAAACCTCCATGCGGTCGACCAGCGAGACGATACGGTCCGTCTCGTCGCAGATAAGGCGCGTCAGCGCGCGATCGTCGTCCTCGACCGACTGTTCCAGCAGCTGAGCTGCGCCGCGGATGCCCGACAGCGGATTCTTGATCTCATGCGCCAACATGGAGGCAAGGCCTGTGACCGATCGGGCGGCGGCGCGATGCGTCAGCTGCCGGTCGATCTTGTCCGCCATGGAGCGTTCCTGGAACACCACCACCACGGAGCCGGGGTCGCTGGAAATCGGCGCAACATAAATATCCACCAGCTTGTCCTGTCCCAGGCGCGGCGAACTCAGATCGACGCGATATTCGTTGACCGGCGCGCGGCGCTCCCGCACCTGATCGATCAACGCCAGCAAGGGGCTGCCGAACGGAATGAACGTCGAAATCTTGTAGCGCGACAGATGCGATGCGCTGGCGCCGAAGAAGGCCTCCGCCTCCCAGTTGGCGAAAGCAATCAAACCCGCCTCGTCGACCATGACGACGGGATTCTGGATCGCGTTGAGAACCGCCATGGCGACAGAGTTGGCCGCGGTATCACCGGCGCCGGAGCTGGATTTCGAGGTCATGCAGCCTCCTGAACGCATTGGGCGAGATCGGCGCCGGCCTGCAGCGCAGCACGGAGGGATGCAGCCACTTCGCCGCTATCTTTCGACGTCATGATTTTTGCCTTGTCGGCAGCTGCCGTTGCCGGCGCATAACGATCGAGATACCAGGCGAGATGCTTGCGGGCATGGCGAATGCCGACGGCTTCGCCGTAGAACTCCAGCATCATGCGATAGTGTTCGAGAGCGATCTCGACGATCTCCTGGCGGCTTGGCTCGCGATGCCCTGCCAGCACGCCTGCGTGCCACGGACGGCCCTGACAGCCCCGGCCGATCATGACCGCATCGGCACCGGAGCGCCGCAGGATTTCCTGCGCGTCCTCTGCCGTTTCGACATCGCCATTCGCCACAAGCGGTATGGAGACGGCATCGCGCACGGCGCAGATGGCATCCCAATCCGCCCTGCCCTCATAGAACTGCATGCGCGTACGACCGTGAATGGTGACGAGCTGGATGCCGGCCTCTTCGGCCCGGCGCGCTATATAAGGCGCATTGATGGAATTCTCGTCCCAGCCCAGCCGCATCTTCAGCGTGACGGGAATGTTCACCGCACGGACCGTCGCTTCGATCAACGTCAGCGCATGATCCGGATCGCGCATCAGTGCCGAGCCGGAATAGCCGCCAATCACCTTCTTGGCGGGGCAGCCCATATTGATATCGATGATATCGGCGCCATTGTCCGCGGCGATCTTTGCGGCCTCGGCCATCCAATGCGCCTCGCGGCCGGCAAGCTGCACCATATGCGGCTTCAGCCCTGCGCTTCTCAGACGCGCCCAGGATTCAGCCGTATCCTGCACGAGTTCGCGGCTTGCGACCATTTCGGTAACGACCAGACCGGCGCCATAGCGCAAGGCAAGCTGCCGGAAAGGCAGATCGGTCACGCCCGACATCGGTGCCAGGATCACACGATTCCGGATGGATACGGAACCGATGGAAAATGGGGCTGCAAGCTTGGAAGACAGCAAATGATTATCTTTCGGGCACACCATACGTCTGCACTATTTTTAGACACGCTTTGAAAGTTTGCCAAGGGGTTTCGAAGAATCCCGATATTTTTTGGGCAGATGCTGGAAAATACTCAGTTGAGGCGATAGACCCTGCTTGAGCAGGGTCCCGTTTTGGCGATCTATTTAGCATGTGCTTGTTCAAAAGAAAGCTCTACGCTTTTCAAAGCCATGCCGAGACGGAGCCTTTCATCTTCGGGGATTTATGACGCAAATGCATTCAAAGCAACCGTTGTCGGTGGGAATCGTCATCGTGGCCGCCGGGCGCGGCGAACGGGCGGGTTCTCCGGAAGAAGGCCCCAAGCAATATCGTCCGATCGGCGGCAGAGCGGTTATTGCGCATACGCTTGAAAGATTCGTGACATGGCCGCAGGCATCGAAAATCGTCGTCGTCATCCATCGCGACGATGAGAAGCTGCTGCGTGCGGCGCTGGAACAGGTTTCAGGCCTGCCTGAGATCAAGATCGCCTTCGGTGGGGCGACTCGCCAGCAGTCCGTGCTTGCCGGGCTGCGCGCTTTGAAAGACAGCGGCGTCACGCATGTGATGATCCACGATGCTGTCCGCCCCTTCTTCGATCATGATCTGCTGGATCGTGTCGCCGCAGCGCTTGCAGACGGCGCGCCGGCCGTGCTGCCAGCTATGCCCGTCACAGACACGCTGAAACGCGGCAATGCCGATGGGCTAGTCATCGACACGATTCCCCGCACCGGGTTGCACGCCGCGCAGACGCCGCAATCCTTCCGTTTCGCCGATATTCTCGACGCCCATGAAAAAGCCGCTGCCAATGGCAGAACCGATTTCACGGACGATGCGGCAATCGCGGAATGGTGTAACCTACCGGTGACACTCGCGATCGGCAGCGCCGACAACGTAAAACTGACAATCAAAAGGGATATTGCCATGGCCGATGAAAAGCTCAGCGCCGGCCTGCTGCCTGATGTGCGCACCGGCAACGGCTATGACGTCCACCAGTTGGAGCCGGGCGATGGCGTCACCCTTTGCGGCGTCTTCATTCCCCACGACCAGAAGCTGAAGGGGCACTCGGACGCCGATGTCGCCCTGCATGCCCTGACGGACGCGCTGCTCGCCACCTGCGGCGCCGGCGATATCGGCGATCATTTCCCGCCCTCCGATCCGCAATGGAAGGGCGCTCCGTCGCGCATCTTCATCGAGCATGCGGCAAAGATCGTGCGCGAACGCGGCGGCACCATCATGAATGCCGATGTCTCGCTGATCGCCGAAGCCCCGAAGGTCGGGCCGCATCGCTACACCATGCGGGCCAGGCTCTCGGAGTTTCTGGGCATCAGCATCGATCGCTGCTCGGTCAAGGCAACCACGAACGAGAAGATCGGCTTCGTCGGCCGCCGCGAAGGCATAGCGGCCATCGCGACCGCCACCGTCGTTTATCGCGGAGGCAAGGCATAATGCATTTTCCCGATGAGATTATCGCGCTCGCGCAGACGATCGTGACGGATTTCACAGCAAAAAGCTGGATGGTCGCGACAGCCGAATCCTGCACCGGCGGGCTGATAGCCGGCGCTCTGACGGAAATTCCCGGCTCATCCGCCGTCATCGATCGCGGCTTCGTCACCTACACCAACACTGCCAAGATGGAGATGCTCGGCGTTCAGGAGCAGACGCTTGCGCAGTTCGGCGCGGTTTCAAAGGAAACGGCGCTGCAGATGGTCCATGGCGCCCTCTTCCGCTCCCGGGCTGATTTCGCCGTAGCGGTTACGGGTATCGCCGGCCCCGGTGGCGGTTCGGCAGAAAAGCCGGTCGGGCTCGTCCACCTCGCCGCCAAGGCTCGCAGCGGCGCGCTCCTCCATCACGAAATGCGCTATGGCGACATCGGCCGTGACAAGGTTCGGCTCGCCACATTACAGACGGCGCTGGAGATGCTAGTCGCACTCGCTCAATGACCGGGCACGGCTTCAAGCATAGATTTTGTTCGCGCGCGTCTCGAAGGCATCCGTGAACATGCGGAAAGCCCGATCGAACATCGATCCCATCAAGGCGCCGAGGATGCGGCTCTTGAACTCGTAATCGATAAAGAAATCGATGCTGCAGCCGCCGTTTTCAGAGGGTGCAAAGCGCCAGCGATTATCGAGATACTTGAACGGTCCGTCGATGTATTTCACGTCGATCGCGCGCTCCGCTTTGTTCAGCAGCACCTGTGTGGTGAACGTCTCGCGGATGGCCTTATAGCCGACCGTCATATCGGCAACGAGCAGGCTCTTGCCGTCACGCTCTTTGCGGCTGCGGATCGTGAGCGCCTCGCAAAGCGGCAGGAATTCCGGATAGCGCTCCACATCGGCGACGAGGTCGAACATCTGGTCTGGCGAATGCGGAACGGGGCGATGAGTTTCGAATTGAGGCATGAGCCGCAATTAAGCAGGACGGCCAAGAAGATCAAGGAGCTGACGCATTTCGCCGCGGGATTTCAGCTGCAAAACGGGGATATCAGGACCGTGCTCGGCAAGGCCGGCAAGAACCCGCGGCGTGAATTTTTCTTCAAATGTCCAGATGAAGCGCAGGAACTCCCAATCGATTTTTTCTATGCAGCCAGGCGCCATCTCCGGTCGCGTGCGGCCCATCCATTTGAGCCAGCGAGAAACGGCGCCCCAGATGCATAGCAGGCGGGGCATCCGCACCCATATGACCAAATCCGTGCGCGGCAGACGCACATCGAATGTCGAGGGATTGGTCCCGTCCATGATCCATCGCTCGCCCTGCACTTTGGCAACGATGATGGCGCGCTGCTCGTCCCTGTCGCGCTGAACCCAGCCTGGCAACCACAAAACGTCGCGATCGATCGACAGATAGGCAAGACCGAAGCGGGCAGCAATTTTTTGCGATAAGGTCGACTTGCCGCCGCCGGAACAGCCCATAACCATGATACGATTCGCGCGGCGGATATGCTCAGCGGCTACATCAAGATCGCGTATCTCGCTGCGCAATGTCGGCATCGCGATTTGATCCATGACAGCCTCTCAGCTCTTGCTTCGGAGACGCGAAAGCAGGTCTTCGCCTTCGCGGTAGGATTTCAGCGTCACGACCGGCACATTACGGCCGTTTTGTTCGAGCATCTCCTGAAACTGCGGCGCTTCGTCACGCTCTAAGGTCCAGATGTAGCGCAGGAATTTCCAATCCAGCCGCTCGGGGCATCCGGGCGCCATTTCGGGCCGCGACCGGCCGCGGTAGCGCAGCCAGCGTGAAATGACGCCGCGCAGTGCCATGTGCCGCGGCGGGCCGGCGACTGCCTGCTCGATCAGCGCGATTGCTTCCGGGCGCGGGCGCGATCTCCAGCCGGGTAGCCAGAAGATGTCGCGATCCATCGAAACATAGGTCAACCCGCGCAGCGACGCGATGGCCTGCGCGAGCGTGCTCTTGCCTGTACCGGAGCAGCCCATGATGAGAATACGGTCTGCCTTTTCGAGGATGCGAGCCGCCTGATCTATATCGACGGCATGGTAAAGCACCTGCAGCGCGACGATCTGCTCCACGATTCGGCTCCATATTCGATCTTGACGGGCGCCGGTACGGGCAACAAACGGCTGGCGTGCTTCCTAAATCAAGCGGATGACGATCCTGTGGCAGAGCACGCGAAAACCGTGGTAAGGATCCCTTGGCCAGATCGGGAGCAGCGCAATGGCGATGGTGCGGTACATAGTCGAGGATGTGGAAGCGGCAGCGGCATTCTATCTGAAGCATTTCGGCTTTACGCTAAAACAACAGTTCGGACCGGCAATGGCGATTCTGACACGGGATGACCTCACATTGTGGCTTGCAGGCCCGATGGCGTCGGCTTCCCGCCCAATGCCGGATGGCCGCAAACCTGAACCGGGCGGCTGGAACCGGTTCGTGCTTGAGATTCAGGAAGAATTGCCCACACTCGTTTCCACTTTGCGCGAACATGGTGTTCATTTCCGCAACGACATCATAGAGGGACCAGGCGGACGACAAATCCTGTGCGAGGATCCGTCCGGGAACGCGATCGAACTATTCGAACCAAAAAGCTCATGAGATCTCCGCGTCGCCGCCCCTGGGGACAAAGAGACTACTTTTTTCCTATTCCGCTGCCAGCAGCAGCTTCTTTTCGCGGGCAGCACGCAGACGCGCGAAATCGTCGCCGGCGTGATGCGACGAGCGCGTCAGCGGACTGGAAGCGACCATAAGGAAGCCCTTGGTGTAAGCCACAGTCTCATAGGATTTGAATTCTTCCGGCGTCACGAAGCTCATCACCTGATGATGCTTACGCGTCGGCTGCAGATATTGGCCGATGGTCAAGAAGTCGACATCGGCGGTGCGCAGGTCGTCCATCAGCTGCAGCACTTCGTTGCGCTCCTCGCCGAGGCCCACCATGATGCCCGACTTGGTGAACATGGTCGGGTCCAGTTCCTTGACCCGCTGCAGCAGGCGGACGGAGTGGAAGTAGCGCGCGCCGGGGCGAACCGTCAGATAATTGCCGGGCACGGTTTCCAGATTGTGGTTGAAGACGTCAGGCTTGGCAGCGACGACGCGCTCCAGGGCGCCCGGCTTCTTCAGGAAGTCCGGTGTCAGGATTTCGATCGTAGTCGAGGGCGAAGCGGCGCGGATCGCCCAGATGACTTTCTCGAAATGCTCGGCGCCGCCATCTTCCAGGTCGTCGCGGTCGACCGAGGTGATGACGACGTGGCTGAGGCCCATCTGCTTGACGGCCTTGGCGACGTTTTCCGGCTCCGCCATGTCGAGCGCGTTCGGCTTGCCGGTCGCGACGTTGCAGAAGGCGCAGGCGCGGGTACAGATCTCGCCCATGATCATGAAGGTGGCGTGCTTCTTGTCCCAGCACTCGCCGATATTCGGGCAGCCGGCTTCCTCGCAGACCGTGACGAGCTTGTGCTCCTTCACGATCGAGCGGGTTTCGGCATAGCCCTTCGATGTCGGCGCCTTCACGCGGATCCAGTCCGGCTTGCGCATGACTTCCGTATCCGGCCGATGCGCCTTCTCCGGGTGTCGCACGCGCTTGGCGTCCGGGTTGATCGTGTCGAGAATGGTGACCATGAAACGTCTACTTTCCGCCGCTTGAAATGCGGCCCTTCATCGCCGAGCGAATTTGGCGAGGAATATCAGAATGCATGCACCGATGAAACCGGTGATGAAAAAGCCAAGCCGGCCGCCGGGTACGCCGACATGCAGGGCCACCATCAGCGCCGCAGCTACGACCGAGCCGGCAATGCCGAGGATGATGTTCAGGATGACCCCATAGCGTGCGTCCATCAGCTTGCCCGCGAGCCAGCCCGCAAGACCGCCGATGATGATCAGACCCAGCCAACCTACGCTTTCCATCAAACCCTCTTTTCGGGCGCCCTTCAGGACAGTCCTGCCGGGCGTCGCGTTGCGTCTTAACGATGATGCTCTAGACGATCAATCTCGCCAACAGCACCACAATGATCGCACCGACCGTGGCATGGATGATCTCCACGACAAGCGCATTTTCAATGCCGAGCGATATCCCGAAATAACGGAAGAGGAAACCGCCCACGAAAGCCCCGATCACACCGCTCACCAGGCAACCGATGAGCCCACCGCCTCCAACGATCAGGCTCGCGAGGAAACCCGCGACCAGCCCGATGAGAAGAAAGACGATCCAACCTTCCGCCGTGATAGACATGTTGATTTCCCTTCCTGTTTTCCACCCCCTGGATAAAGGGCATGGTAGGAAATTATCAAGCGTTCAGTACCCGGCCATAGGCATCCAGCACGGCTTCCTTCATCGTTTCCGAAACGGTCGGATGCGGGAAGATCGTATGCATCAACTCTTCTTCGGTCGTCTCCAGGTTCATGGCGACGACGAAGCCCTGGATGAGTTCGGTCACTTCAGCGCCAACCATGTGCGCGCCGAGGAGCTCGCCGGTCTTCTTGTCGAAGATCACCTTGCAGAGACCCTGGTCTTCGCCAAGCGCGATCGCCTTGCCGTTGGCGACGAAGGAGAAGCGGCCGACGCGGATATCGCGGCCGAGTTCCTTGGCCTTGGCTTCGGTGAGGCCGACGGAAGCAACCTGCGGCTGGCAATAGGTGCAGCCCGGCACCTTGCTCTTGTCGGTCGGGTGAACATTCGGCAGGCCGGCGATCTTCTCGATGCAGACGACGCCCTCATGCTCGGCCTTGTGCGCCAGCATCGGAGGACCGGCAACGTCGCCGATCGCGTAGATGCCCGGCACGTTGGTCTTGCCGTAACCATCGATGACGACGCAGCCGCGGTCGGTCTTCACGCCGAGCGCCTCGAGGCCGAGGTTCTCAATGTTGCCCTGGACACCGACGGCCGAGATCATACGGTCGGCAACGATCTGCTGCACCTTGCCGTCTTCGGTTTCGACATGGGCAGTGATCGAGTTGGCAGCCTTATCGACCTTCGTGACCTTCGCCTTGGTGAAGATCTTCAGGCCGCGCCTCTCCAGCTGCTTGCGGGCAATGCCGGAGATTTCGGCATCCTCGACCGGCATGATGGTCGGCATGACTTCAACGACGGTGACGTCGACGCCCATCGAGCGATAGAAGCTTGCAAATTCAATGCCGATGGCGCCTGAACCCATGACGAGCAGAGACTTCGGCAGGAAGTCCGGCTTCAGCGCTTCGAAATAGGTCCAGATCAGCTTGCCGTCCGGCTCGATGCCTGGCAGCGCGCGCGGACGGGCTCCGGTCGCGACGATGATGTGCTTGGCGGTATAGGTGCCCTCGCCCTTGACGTTCTTCGGCACCGGATGCTGCGGCTCGACGACCGGCTTGGTCGACTTGCCGACAACGATCTCGCCCGGCTTGGTGATCTTGGCTTCGCCCCAGATGACGTCGACCTTGTTCTTCTTCATCAGGAAGCCGACGCCGGTGTTGAGCCGAGCGGAAACGCCACGTGAACGGGCGACCACGGCCTTCACATCCGCGCTGACCTTGCCTTCGAGAACGAGGCCGTAATCCTTCAGATGGTTGGAATGATCGAGAATTTCGGCCGAACGGAGCAGCGCCTTGGTGGGAATGCAGCCCCAGTTGAGGCAGATACCGCCCAGGTGCTCGCGCTCGACGATCGCGGTCTTCAGGCCAAGCTGGCCGGCGCGCACGGCGGCGACATAACCGCCCGGACCGGAGCCGATGATAATGACGTCGTAATTCTCAGCCATGTGTTTCCTGCCTTATTGCTGGCGGCGGATCGGAGCCGGCGCCTTGAATCTATCAGAGACCGAGCATCATCCGCACGATCGGCTCGAGGCCGCGACCGAGCGCCCGGGTGTTTTCCGCATCGAGATGAACGCCATCGAGCGGCGTGGTCACAGCGACCGTATTAGCGTCGAAGAAGCCGCATCCGAGTTCGTCCGCCAGATCGCTATAGAGCGTCGGCAGCTTGCTCGATTCCTTGACTGCGCCGAGAAAGCTGGCCGCAAAAGCGGCATTGGCCGTCTCGGTGATTGCCGGCGGGGCAACGATGAGGATATCGGGCACCTCGTAGTCGAACCCCCAGGCATGATTGCGGACCAGCTGGACCAGGCGGCTGATGCCCTGGAGAGCGGCAAAGGCCGAACCGGCAACGACGGGCTTCATGTCGTTGGTGCCGAGCATGATGATGACGAGATCAAGGGGATTGTGGGTCTGCAGGATCGTCGGCAGTATCCTCGCACCGTTGCGGTCGCAATCGGCGAGATGATCGTCGAAAGCGGTCGTGCGGCCGTTCAATCCTTCCGGGATCACGCGCACCTGGTTGCCGAGCGCCTTTTGCAGCACGCTCGGCCACCGATCTTCATAGGCATGACGGTCGACCGTTTCGGCACTGTAGCCCCATGTCAGCGAGTCGCCGTAACACAGAACAGTCTTGGTCATTCATGCCTCCGTGTCACAACAAAGCTCAGACGAGCATCCCCATCGGATTTTCGATGTAGCCCTTGAAGGCTGCCAGGAGCTCGGCACCGAGCGCACCGTCGACGGCGCGGTGGTCGGTCGACAGCGTGACGGTCATCACGTTGGCAATCACCATCTCGCCCTTCTTGACGATGACGCGCTGCTCGCCCGCGCCGACGGCCAGGATGGTTGCATGCGGCGGGTTGACGACGGCGGCGAAGTTCTTGACGCCCATCATGCCCATGTTCGACACGGCGGTCGTGCCGCCCTGATACTCCTCGGGCTTCAGCTTGCGCTCCTTGGCGCGCTTGCCATAGTCCTTCATCTCGTTGGAGATGGTGGAGAGCGTCTTCTGCTCGGCGCTGCGGATGATCGGGGTGATCAGGCCGCCCGGAATGGAGACGGCAACGCCGACATCGGCATGCTTGTGCTTGACCATGGCGCTGTCGGTCCAGGAAACGTTGGCATCCGGAACGTCGCGCAGCGCCAGCGCCAGGGCCTTGATGACCATGTCGTTGACCGAGAGCTTGTAGGCCGGCACGCCATCCTTCGACTTCGGAGCGGAATCGTTGAGCTGCGTGCGGAGAGCCAGCAGAGCATCGAGTTCGCAATCGACCGAAACGTAGAAGTGGGGGATCGTCTGCTTGGATTCCTGCAGGCGCTTTGCAATCGTCTTGCGCATGCCGTCGTGCGGGACGAGCTCGTAGGAACCCTGCTCGAACAGCTTGAGCACGGCGTCGTCGGACATGCCCTTCGCAGCGGCCGGAGCAGCGGCTGCTGTCGGCTGTGCGGCCGGCGTCGCTGCAGGAGCAGCCTTGGCGGTGCCGCCGGAAACGGCAGCTTCGATATCCTTCTTGACCACGCGGCCATGCGGGCCGGTGCCGGAAACCGCAGTCACATCGATGCCGGCTTCCTTGGCAAGACGGCGTGCAAGCGGAGACGCGAAGGTGCGCTGACCATCGTTTGCAGTCGGAGCCGATGCAACGGGTGCAGGTGCAGCCGCAGGAGCCGAAACGCTTGCCGGAGCCGGAGCCGCCGCAGGTGCGGCTTCCGCCTTCGGAGCTTCCTTGGCTGCCGGAGCAGCAGCGGCACCAGCGCCGGATGCTGCAGCCGCGACATCCTCGCCATCGGCAGCGATCACGGCGATCAGGGCATTGACCTTCACGCCTTGGGTGCCGGCAGGAACGACGATCTTGGCGACCGTGCCCTCATCGACAGCCTCGACTTCCATCGTTGCCTTGTCAGTCTCGATCTCGGCGATGACATCGCCGGACTTGATCTTGTCGCCTTCCTTGACCAGCCACTTGGCGAGGTTGCCCTCTTCCATGGTCGGCGAGAGGGCAGGCATGGTGATGTTGATAGGCATCGATGAGCCCTCCCCTTACTTGTAGCAAACGGCCTTCACCGCATCGACCACTTCGGCGACGCTCGGAAGCGCCAGCTTTTCGAGGTTGGCGGCGTATGGCATGGGTACGTCCTTGCCAGCGATCGTCAGGATCGGCGCATCGAGATAATCGAAGGCCTGCTGCATGACGCGGGTGGCGATTTCCGTGCCGACGGAGGACTGCGGGTAGCCTTCCTCGACGGTGACCAGGCGACCGGTCTTCTTGACCGATTCGATGATCGTCGGAAGATCCATCGGGCGGATGGTGCGCAGGTCGATGAGTTCGACATCGATACCCTGGGCTTCCAGCTCGGCGACGGCCTTCGTGGCATAGGTCATGCCGATGCCGAAAGAGACGACCGTCACGTCCTTGCCAGGACGATGAATGCGGGCCTTACCGATCGGCAGAACGAAGTTATCGAGCTTCGGCACATCGAAATGCTGACCGTAGAGGATTTCGTTCTCAAGGAAAATGACCGGGTTCGGATCGCGGATCGCAGCCTTGAGCAGGCCCTTGGCGTCGGCTGCCGTGTAGGGCATGACAACCTTGAGGCCCGGAATGTGGCTATACCAGGCGGCATAGTCCTGGCTGTGCTGAGCGCCGACGCGGGCAGCAGCACCGTTCGGGCCGCGGAAGACGATCGGAGCGCCCATCTGGCCACCGGACATGTACAGCGTCTTGGCGGCGGAATTGATGATCTGGTCGATCGCCTGCATGGCGAAGTTGAAGGTCATGAACTCGACAATCGGGCGGAGGCCGGCCATAGCGGCGCCGACGCCGATACCGGCAAAGCCGTGCTCGGTGATCGGGGTATCGATCACGCGGCGGGCGCCGAACTCCTGCAGCAGACCCTGGGTCACCTTGTAGGCACCCTGATATTCGGCGACTTCTTCACCCATGACGAAGACGTCTGGGTTGGCGCGCATTTCTTCGGCCATCGCATCGCGCAGCGCTTCACGCACTGTCATCGACACCATTTCCGTGCCGGCCGGAATTTCCGGATCAGCCGCAGCGGCAACCTTCGGCTGGGCCGGGACCGGCGCAGCGGCCGGCGCCGGAGCGGCGGCAGGCGCCTCGGTCTTTGCCGGCTCGGCAGCAGGTGCAGCCTTTGCGGACGAAATGGCGTCTGCGGATTCACCGTCCTGCAAGAGGATGGCGATCTTGGTGTTGACCTTGACGCCTTCGGTGCCGGCGTCGATCAGCAGCTTGCCGATCGTGCCTTCGTCGACGGCTTCCACTTCCATGGTGGCCTTGTCGGTTTCGATTTCGGCAATGACGTCACCGGAAACGACCTTGTCGCCTTCCTTCTTGAGCCATTTCGAAAGGGTGCCCTCTTCCATAGTCGGAGAAAGGGCGGGCATGAGAATGTCGATGGGCATAGTGTCCCTCCCCGATTTAGAGCAGAATGTCGGTGTAGAGCTCGGATGCATCCGGCTCCGGATCGTTCTGGGCGAAATCGGCGCTGTCTGCGACGATGTCGCGGACATCCTTGTCGATATCCTTCAGATCGTCCTCGGTCGCCCAGCCCTTTTCGAGCAAGCGAATACGGACCTGCTCGATCGGATCGTGCTCGGAGCGCATCTTCTGCACTTCATCCTTGGAACGGTACTTCGCCGGGTCGGACATGGAGTGACCGCGGTAGCGGTAAGTCAGCATTTCCAGGATGATCGGGCCCTTGCCGGAGCGGCAATGCGCAACGGCTTCGTCAGCCGCAGCCTTGACGGCGCGAACGTCCATACCATCGACCTGAATACCGGGAATGCCGAAGGAGGCGCCACGCTTGGAGAAATCGGCCTGGGCGGTGGCGCGAGCTGTCGAGGTGCCCATGGCGTAGCGGTTGTTTTCGATCACGAAGATCACGGGCAGCTTCCAGAGCTGCGCCATGTTGAAGCTTTCGTAGACCTGGCCCTGGTTGGCGGCACCATCGCCGAAATAGGCAACGCTGACATTGTCATTGCCGCGATACCAGTTGGCAAAGCCAAGACCGGTGCCGAGCGAAACCTGGGCGCCGACGATGCCATGACCGCCGTAGAAGTTCTTTTCCTTGGAGAACATGTGCATGGAGCCGCCCTTCCCTCGGGAATAGCCGCCCTGGCGTCCGGTGAGCTCGGCCATGACGCCGCGCGCGCTCATGCCGGTCGCCAGCATATGGCCATGGTCGCGATAGCCGGTAATGACCTGGTCGCCATCCTTCAGCGCCAGCTGCATGCCGACGACGACTGCTTCCTGACCGATGTAAAGGTGACAGAAGCCGCCGATGAAGCCCATGCCGTAAAGCTGGCCGGCCTTCTCTTCGAAGCGGCGGATCAGGAGCATCTCACGATAAGCCTTGAGCTCCGCATCACGATCGAAATCTGCGATCGGGCCGCCATTGGTTTCCTTGGCAGGCCTTGATGCTGTTTTACGGCTGGAAACGGTCGCGTTCTTTCGCGGCGCCATTCAACCCTCCCTGTGTGAGTAGCCTCGTTTTTTGGTGAGGCGTAACATAGGGAAGATTGTCCGCCACAGCAATGCTATAATTGCATGGCTCATATTCACCGCAAGTTATTGATATAAATCACAAAAATGCAATTAACCGAAATTCGGTTAATTGTGGCTATTTATTGAAGATGACGATCTCGTTCGCCTTGGAATAGGTCAACTGGTAGCGCGCATATTGATCGAGCATATCCTTATCCAGAGAGCCGTCGCTTAACAGCGCGACCTCCTTTTCAAGGTGCTCGCGCCTGGCGACAAGATCAGCCAGCTCCTTGGCACGGTCGACGCGGCGCTGCTCGAAAACCTCAGTCGCCTTCAGGCCGTAATCGCCATGAATGCAATGATAACCGAAGTAGCTCACAAAAGCGATGGTGATGGCGGGAAGGATGAGACGGCCGAACCTTCTCTTCTTATGATACTTTGTCCACATACTCGCTCGTCACGCTCTGGCTTTGCGCGATCTCCTCAAAGCCCGTTCGGCCCAAACAAGATCACATGAAATCAAATACCTGCAGCCAAGATAACCGGCAGAGATTAACTGTCCGTTGACTCTAACTGGCAGGACCAACAAAAAACCGCGCCCGAAGGCGCGGTTCGATCCAAGCAAACAATCTGGCCGCAGACCCGTGCGGATCCAAGGCTTCGGATATCAGCCACGAAGAATGGAGCGGCCGGCATATTTTGCCTGCGGGCCGAGCGCTTCCTCGATACGGATGAGCTGGTTGTACTTGGCAAGACGGTCCGAACGCGACAGCGAGCCGGTCTTGATCTGGCCGCAGTTGGTGGCGACAGCGAGATCGGCGATCGTGGAATCTTCCGTTTCGCCGGAGCGGTGCGACATGACGGCGGTGTAGTTCGCCTTGTGCGCAGTTTCCACGGCGTCTAGGGTCTCGGTCAGCGAGCCGATCTGGTTGACCTTGACGAGGATCGAGTTGGCTACACCCATGCCGATGCCATCACGCAGGCGGGCAGAGTTGGTGACGAACAGGTCGTCGCCGACGAGCTGGGTCTTCTTGCCGATGAGGTCGGTCAGCGTCTTCCAGCCTTCCCAATCGTCTTCAGCCATGCCGTCTTCGATCGAAACGATCGGGTATTTGGCTGCGAGTTCTGCGAGGTATTCAGCCATGGCGCCGGATTCCAGCGTGCGGCCTTCGCCCTCGAGAACATACTTGCCGTCCTTGAAGAATTCGGTCGAAGCGCAATCGAGGCCGAGAGCAATTTCTTCGCCCGGCTTGTAGCCGGCCTTCTCGATCGACTTCATGATGAAGTCGAGAGCTGCCGGGGCGCTGGAAAGGCCCGGTGCGAAACCACCTTCGTCACCGACGTTGGTGTTGTGGCCCTGCGATGCCAGTTCCTTCTTCAGAACGTGGAAAACTTCCGAACCCATGCGGACGGCTTCGCGGATCGAGTCAGCGCCGATCGGCAGGATCATGAATTCCTGGAAGTCGATCGGGTTGTCGGCATGGGCGCCACCGTTGATGATGTTCATCATCGGGACTGGCAGCAGGCGGGCGTGAGCGCCGCCGACATAACGGTAGAGCGGCAGGTTGGCGCTCTGGGCAGCAGCCTTGGCAACGGCGAGCGAGACGCCGAGGATGGCATTGGCGCCGAGGCGCGACTTGTTCGGCGTGCCGTCGAGCTCGATCATGATGTTGTCGAGCTGGATCTGGTTTTCGGCATCCATGCCGCCGATCGCGTCGAAGATTTCCGAATTGACGGCTTCGACGGCCTTCTCGACACCCTTGCCATGGTAGCGCTTGCCGCCATCGCGAAGCTCGACAGCTTCATGCGCGCCGGTCGACGCACCCGACGGAACCGCCGCGCGGCCCATGCTGCCATCTTCGAGGTAGACATCGACTTCGACAGTCGGATTGCCACGGCTGTCGAGAATCTCGCGGGCGATAATGTCGGTGATTGCGGTCATGATAGCTCCCTGCTCGCTGGTTTATAAATCGATTTAAATCGTCTTAATCGAAGGCGCGGAAATTTCAATGGCGATCCGCGCCGCGATTTGGCACTCCTGCAGGCCCGTAACGCAAGTTCATGTCAGCCTGTTGAATGCCGGCTACGTTTCAGGCCTTGGCGATGGCGTCGAAGGCCAGCAGCTTCTCCAGAAGCCGCGGCATATCCTTCAGATAGACCATGTTCGGGCCATCGGATGGTGCATTGTCCGGATCCTCATGCGTCTCGACAAAAACGCCTGCGACACCGACGGCAACGGCGGCGCGCGCCAGCGTCTCGACGAACCGGCGATCGCCGCCGGTCGAACCGCCCTGTCCGCCTGGCTGCTGCACGGAATGGGTCGCGTCGAAGATGACGGGCGCGCCCATCGCCGCCATGATCGGCAGCGAGCGCATGTCGGAAACAAGCGTATTGTAGCCAAAGGAGGCGCCGCGCTCGCAAAGAAGAATATTCGGATTGCCGCTTTCGTTCAGCTTGGCAAGCACGTTCTTCATATCCCATGGCGCCAGGAACTGGCCCTTCTTGACGTTGACCACGCGGCCGGTCTTGGCAGCGGCAACCAAAAGGTCCGTCTGGCGCGACAGGAAAGCTGGGATCTGCAGGATATCGACCGTCTTGGAAACGATGGCGCACTGCTCTTCCGTGTGGATGTCGGTCAGGACCGGGAAGCCATATTCCTTCTTCAGGTCTTCAAAAACCTCCAGCGCCTTTTCCAGCCCGATGCCGCGCTTGCCAGACAGCGATGTGCGGTTCGCCTTGTCGAAGGAGGACTTGTAGACGAGGCCGATGCCCAGCTTGCCGCAAAGTTCCTTCAAAACGCCGGCAACCATGAAAGCATGGTCGCGGCTTTCCATCTGGCAGGGACCGGCGATCAGCGACAGCTTTGCAGTATTGGAAAAAAGGACCTTGGAGGCACCCTCGCCGACGGTGACTTCGGAATTTGTGCTCATTTTATCTCCTCAAAGGCGAACAATGCGCCCTGACCGGGCGCCAACCTCGCCAATAGACGATTGTTCTTACGCGTATAGGTGACGCCGTTAGCAGTGAAATGCGACGATGTCACGGAAAGATCGCGCGTTTTGAAAAGGATTGCCCGCGCCCTGAGCCCCGGATCATTCGTGCGAACAGGCAGATCATAGAATGCCTCCATTCCTTCCGGCGTCAAAATCTCCAGATCGGCATTGGCAGTCCTGATTGTCAGGCCAAAGGAATGCTCCATAATGCGTGGGGCGCCGACAACCTCTTCGAAGAAACCGCGATAGACCGCCGGCTTCGGCGCGCAAAGCGCTACCCGCGCGATACCAGTCACGCCGTTCTCGTGACGCTCGAGCGCGCTGCGATCAGCCGGCAGCGGATTGATGCGCTGACAGCAGAAAGCGAGAAAATCCGGCGCGCGCAGATCGGCGGCAAAGGCAAGACGAAAGCCTGCCGTGGTTTCGGTTCCATCCGGCATCTTCATCGGACGGGAGAAATCCAGCATTCGCCCCGCCGAAATCGCCGCCGCGTTGAAACGCTTGTCATCCGCCACCGCATCATCCGTACCGAATACCACGGCCGAGAAGCCATCATCCCCCACCCGGAAACGATAAGCCTGATCGCGCGCGACGAAAACATTGCCATCCACGATGCTCTTCTCGCATTGCTCCGGAGATGCGACGCCCAGAGGTTCGAGATAGGTTTTATCGGCAAGGAAGACGCAGGCATTCTGAGTGCCAAAGGGATGGCGCGCATCTGGAGCCACCGTGAAACCGAGCTTGCCGAGGCGTTCGCGCGCCAGAGCGATATTGACGGTCGGCAGCACGAGATGATCCAGCGGATGCGGAGACGAAATCATGGCTTCTCCTGTTTGCTTGCGGAAGCAGATTTGCGCCCATCCCCCAAGCAATTCAAGATGGAAGGACGGAACATCCCGAAGCACACGACATGGATTGAAGGCGATCTCGCAAACGTGATTGCTGATTCTCTCCCATAGCCGGCTTATGCAGTAGTGTGGCACTTTGATCCAAATGCTGGGCGCACGGACTGAACGACAAGGCCCTGGAAGCGAACAGAGCGGCATTTCTCATATTTTTCCATGGGTTAACGCAGATATGGCGCCTCGATGTTCCGATCCGATCTATTCGCAAATGGTAATTATTTAACTGACCCCACAAGGCTTTACCGAAATTTAAGCACTTGCGGAACACATATGGAACATATAGTGTCCGTTCTGGATTTGTTTCACGGCTTTTCTTGATTCTGGGGTTCCAAGACGATGTTGACGCGCAAGCAGCAGGAACTGCTTCTCTTCATTCACGAACGCATGAAGGAATCCGGTGTTCCGCCATCCTTCGACGAGATGAAGGATGCACTGGATCTGGCATCCAAATCCGGCATTCACCGCCTGATCACGGCGCTAGAGGAGCGAGGTTTCATCCGCCGACTGCCGAACCGGGCCAGAGCGCTCGAAGTCATCAAGCTTCCCGACGCCTATAATCCGAGCCTGCAACAGCGCCGCGGTTTTTCGCCCAGCGTCATCGAGGGCAGCCTCGGCAAGCCACAGCCCGTTGCCCCGCCTGCTCCGTCGAAAGTGGCAAATGACGATCACAACGGCTCGGCGTCCGTACCTGTGATGGGCCGCATCGCCGCCGGCGTTCCGATCTCGGCCATCCAGAACAATACGCACGACATTACAGTTCCCGCCGACATGCTCGGCTCCGGCGAACATTATGCGCTTGAAGTTCGAGGAGATTCGATGATCGACGCCGGAATTTTCGACGGCGATACGGTCATTATCCGCAATTCGACCACGGCCAATCCCGGCGATATCGTCGTTGCACTCGTCGACGATGAAGAAGCTACCTTGAAGCGCTTCCGTCGCAAGGGTGCCTCCATCGCGCTGGAGGCCGCGAACCCAGCCTATGAAACCCGCATCTTCGGGCCGGATCGCGTCAAGGTTCAGGGCAAGCTCGTCGGCCTTATTCGTCGCTATCACTGACCGGTGAATTGTCCAGGACTGGTGGTGCCTTCGCAATTGGCGCGTCAAATTTGCCGGTGCGCCAATCATAGGTTCGATGCCTGGTCCATGGGCGCTGCGGGTTGTTGAATGCGGCTGATATAATAGGCTTGTCTGAGGTAAGCACCATTTCGATGGAGCCGGTTTTACGCAATGTCGCACCGGTTATGAGCGTTGCTCCGGAACGGCAATGGTCCAGCCGCAGCCGGATTGGCGTCACGATAATATTCCCGGTGTCGCAAGCCGCGGGCAGATAGGCTGCGTTCTCGATGGTGACCAATATCGCGCCGTTTTCGAGCATGGCGAGGCACCATGCTCCCTTCTGACAGGCAAAGCTGCCTTGCATGGTGCGGTCCAAAGCTTCTTCCATTGCGATGCGGACTGCCTTCTGCTCCTCGTTATTTAGTCGCTTATGCCGATCCGTCTTGCTGATCTGCGGAAGCCGGCTATCGGTCGGAAGCATGGTCGGCGGTTGATGTTCGGCTGCGACCAGTGCTTTTTGCCATTGCTCGAAGATGAAGGCCTGCGGTCTCTCGCGATTGGTGGCGAGGATATCGTCCTGGCGCAAGGCAACGAGAATGCCATCTTCCGAGATCATCAGATCCGGCTTCGGCACACCAGAGCCGAACGCGGCCACACCGACAGATGACAGCAGCAGCAACAGGCCCAGATGGCGAAGCCGGGTCCGCAGCATGCTCATGATCAGGAAGCCAGCGATGAAAGTCGGCATCAGCCAGCCGGGCTGGCGGCCAAAGGTAATGTCACCTCCCCACCCAGCCACCGTTTTTGCAATAGCGATCACAAGCTCCAGTCCCTCACCGGTGACTTTCCAGAACGGTCCATCGATTCCGAAAGGCATCAGCAGCATCGCCATCATACCGAAGGGCATGACGATGAAAGAGACGACGGGCATGGCCGCAAGGTTGGCAGCAAGTCCATATGTCGCCAACCGGTGAAAATGCTCGATCGAGAAAATGGCCGTCGACGCACCACCGATGAACGAGGTCGACATCACGCCCCCAAAGAAGCGCGTGATGAACAGTAGCGGACTTAACAGACGGATGCGCGGCAGGATGTTTTCGCGATGCCGCCGTCGTTTCCAGAGCGAATAGCCTGATACCAGCGCCAGCGTAGCGGCGTAAGACATCTGGAAACTCGGACCGAGTACCTGAGACGGTGACAAGACTAGGATGACGATGGCTGAGAGCGCCACATTGCGCAAGCTGATGGATGGCCTGTCGAAAAGTACGGCCACCAGCATGATCGCCATCATGATGAAGGCGCGTTCGGCGGAGACGCCGAATCCGGAAATGAGGTAATAGGCCGTTACCGTTAGAAGCGCGCCGAAGGCTGCGAACTTCTTCGTCGGCCAAGCCTGGACGACACCGGGAAACAGGCTGAACAAATAGCGCAGACCGACATAGAAGATGCCAGCCGACAACGCCATGTTGAGACCGGAAATTGCGATGATGTGGGTCAGGCCGGCAATTCTCAGAGCCTCGGTCGTATCCTTCGAGATCGCACGTCTCTCATCGGTGACAAGCGCTGCTGCAAAGGCGCCGGTATCTCCGGGCAAGGTTTGCCTGATGCGGTCGCCTATGCTGTTGCGCAGGCCAGCGAGCCAGATATCGGCCGCATCCAGTAACGAGCCGGCAGCATTGTCACCGGATGGCGATAATAATTCCGGCGTTCCGTAGGCAAAGCCATTCGCGCCGATGCCGTTGAAATAAGAGCTGAAGGCAAAATCGTTGAGACCCGTCAATGCCGGTCCGGCCGGAGGCGTCAGGCGCGCCCGGCCCCGGACCCGATCTCCCAGATCGAACGGCTCCGCCTACTTGCGCACGAAGACCGTAACCCGCTGCGGCGCGCGGCGGATAGAGGGTTTTTCCGTTGCCTCGACGCGGACGACATAGCGCCAGCGCCCATTGTCATAGGATTCCCGTCGCTCGATCTGCCCGGTCACAGTCGTCGTCACGGCCGAGTCGAGCATGACAGTGGAAACCCGCCAACTTTCCCACTGCGCGAGCGCCATACCCAGGCAGATGAGCATACCGGCGAAAAGCGTGTGATGAAGCAGCCTGCCCGCATCGCGCTTTAGCAAAAAGCCCAAAGCAAACAGAACGAGGCCTGCGAGAAACGCCTGCGGAGGCGGATCGACTTGCGCCTCGAACCAGATAATCGCACCCAAACCCATATAGATCGGCGCGAAAAGAACAGCACGGCCATGGGCCGCCGCCTCCGCAATCAAGCCGAGAACAGCGGTTCCAAGACGCTTCGGGACACGCAGGAAACGCGACGTCAGCGGCGCCTGATCCTGTGTTCGTTCCCATTGTCGCGCTTTGGCGCGAAGGGTAATCGTGGCGGAAAAGGCGTGAGGTTGCGGAGACGCGGTGACGTCCCTGCTCTCTTCCTGCTGGTCGGATGCCTCGAAATTAGGCACTCGCTGACTGCCCCCGCGCCAAATTACAGCTTCTGCGCGATTTGTGCCGTCACCACATAGTGAATTCAACTGAAATCGGCGGGAACAAAGCTCAATTGGACCGGTTTCCCGACGTAGCATACAAAAAGACGCTTCTGCAGTGCCCAAAAGTTGATACTGCATTGCACAATTCAGCGTTAGGATAACTTGGCATTAGGCTCTGGATCATATAGCTAGTCGGTAGTCGCTTAACCTTTTGGCGCTTTTTATGGCGTCAATCCCGCCAAATCTTGGAGGATCAGCATGACGGAACAAAGCGCGAAACTAACTTGGGGTGAAAAGACGGTGGACCTGCCGGTCAAGACCGGAACCATCGGCCCGAGTGTCATTGATATTGGTGCCCTTTATAAGAACACCTCCACTTTCACTTACGATCCTGGTTTCACCTCCACCGCATCGTGCGAGTCGAGCATCACCTATATCGATGGCGACGAAGGCGTTCTGCTGCACCGCGGCTATCCGATCGATCAGCTGGCCGAACACGGCGATTTCCTCGAAGTCTGCTACCTCCTTCTCTACGGCGAACTGCCGACGGCAGCGCAGAAGAAGGACTTCGACTATCGCGTGACCCACCACACGATGGTGCACGAGCAGATGTCGCGCTTCTTCACCGGCTTCCGCCGCGACGCGCATCCGATGGCCGTCATGTGCGGCTGTGTCGGCGCGCTCTCCGCCTTCTATCACGACTCGACCGACATCACCGATCCGCACCAGCGCATGGTCGCAAGCCTGCGCATGATCGCCAAGATGCCGACGCTTGCCGCCATGGCCTATAAGTACCATATCGGCCAGCCCTTCGTTTATCCGAAGAATGACCTCGACTATGCGTCGAACTTCCTGCGCATGTGCTTTGCCGTTCCGTGCGAAGAATATGTCGTCAACCCGGTGCTTGCCCGCGCCATGGACCGCATCTTCATCCTGCATGCAGATCACGAGCAGAACGCCTCGACTTCGACGGTTCGCCTGGCTGGTTCTTCCGGTGCCAATCCGTTTGCCTGTATCGCAGCAGGCATCGCCTGCCTCTGGGGACCAGCTCACGGCGGCGCCAACGAAGCGGCCCTGAACATGCTGAACGAAATCGGCACGGTCGACCGCATTCCGGAATTCATCGCCCGCGCCAAGGACAAGAACGACCCGTTCCGCCTGATGGGCTTCGGCCACCGCGTCTACAAGAATTACGACCCGCGCGCCAAGATCATGCAGAAGACCGCGCACGAGGTCCTCGGCGAGCTCGGCATCAAGGACGATCCGCTGCTCGACATCGCGATCGAACTGGAGCGCATTGCTCTGACGGACGAATATTTCATCGAGAAGAAGCTGTACCCGAACGTCGACTTCTATTCCGGCATCACGCTGAAGGCTCTCGGCTTCCCCACCACCATGTTCACCGTTCTCTTCGCTCTTGCCCGCACAGTTGGCTGGATCGCTCAGTGGAACGAAATGATCGAAGATCCGCATCAGCGCATCGGTCGTCCGCGCCAGCTCTACACCGGTGCTCCGCTGCGCGAATATGTGCCTGTTTCCAAGCGCTAAGCTTCGGTATTGAAACAAAAAAACCGGTCAGAGATGACCGGTTTTTTTATGGGCTAGAACATCCAGAACAATCTGTGCCGCCTTATCGCCGGGCGGCTCCTCGGTCTGCATTCGCTCCCAGACCAGATCGTAGCCCGCAAGCATCGCCGCACGCTCCAGTGTATCGCTCGACAACCGCTCAATATAACGGGCCAGCATACCCGGCCGCAGAACATCATTGATGAGTTCCGGAAGGACTGCATAGTCGGCGATGAGGTTCGGCAAGGCGGCCGTCCAGATCTTGATCCGCGACAGCACGAATTTCGCCAGCCATTCGGTCTTATAGGTCGAAACCACCGGAACCCCGGCTAGGCCCAATTCCAGGATCACGGTTCCGGAGGCGGCCATGGCAGCATCGGCCTCAGCAAAGGCGCTCCACTTGGCATCCTGCCCAACAAATATATCCGGCTGGACCTGCCAATTTTCCGTCAGCGAGCGAACCAGCGCCTCCTGCTTCGGCACTGTCGGCAGCAGAAAACGAAGATTATTATTTCTCCGGCTAAGTTCTTCGATAGCCTGCTCAAAAACCGGGAGTAGCTGCCGAATCTCAGATGCACGCGATCCAGGCAGAAGCAGGATCGTCTTTTGGGCATCGGGGGCCGCCAGACCGCGCAAGGCGCGCTGACGGCGAGTTTCCAGCAGATTAGCATCGACCGTCAGGCGGTGGCCGACATACGTAGTTGCCGGACCGCCCAGGCGCTCCATGGCAGCAGGCTCGAACGGCAATACGGCCAGTACATGGTCGACGTAAGCGAGCATCTTCTGCGCGCGATATTCCTTCCATGCCCAGACGCTGGGGCAGACGTAATCGATGATTGGCAGGTCGGGCAGCGCCTTGCGCACACGCTTGGCAACGCGATGAGTGAAATCGGGGCTATCGATGATCAGAAGCACATCGGGCTTTGCGGCAACGATCGCATCTGCCGTCTGTCGGATGCGGGCCAGTAACTTTGGCAGCCGCTTGATGACTTGAATGAAGCCCATGATCGAGAGCTCGGAGTAATCGAAGAGCGAGCGCAGACCTTGCGCCTCCAGCGCCTCGCCACCGACGCCCACCAGCTCGATCGCACCACCGTGACGCCGCTTCAGGGCCGCGACGAGATCGCCACCCAAGAGATCGCCGGAGACTTCTCCGGCAACGACGGCAAGCTTCAAAGGCGCGGCGCTCACATGAAGCCCTCGGCGATGAGGCCGCGATCGATGCCGCAGACGAAAATGCCGGCCTCGTCGGCAGCGCCAATTACCGCTTGCCGGTCGAGGATCAGCGCTCTACCGGCTTCGACCGCGACGCCGGCCAGTCCAGCCTTCTTGGCGTTCGATACCGTAGACACGCCGATCGACGGCAGATCAGCCCTGACATCCTGTTGCGGCTTGCAGAGCTTGACGAGCACGCCGCGCCGGCGCTTGGATATGCGTCCTGCCGCGCGCAGTTCGGCAACTCGCTCGATCATCTTGTCAGTACCCTCGGCGCCCTCGAGCGCGACAACGCGGCCTCCGACGCTGACAGCGCCCTGTCCAACATCCAAAAGCCCCAGCGCATCGGCGGCCCTTGCGCCCTGGGCAATATCGCGCAGATCCTCTTTCGCCGGTGAGAATTTTCCAAGCGGCCCGGTCGTCGCCAAAAGATCCGGCGCAATTTCATGCGCACCCACGACGCGAACGCCGCCGGCCTCGATCAGTCGTATGACCATCTGCAGAACGGCATTGTCCCCTCCCGAAAGAAGAGTGCGGATGGTGGAGGGTAATTCCTTGATGACGCGCCAGGTCGGATGCACCTGACGCCACGAAGGACGTCGTGCAACACCGCCCGACATGACAACACGATCGACACCGTGTCGGCGGAACATTGCCTCGAGACCGGCAAAATTGCCGACGCCAAGATTGGCATGATCGAAGGCAGACCAGTCGCGGTCCGCTTCGTCAGTCAAAGCAATAATGACAGGATTCTCTCCGGCTTGGCGGGCGGCATCGGCGACGTAAACCGGCAAAAGCCCACTGCCAGCGATGATCGCCAGTCTGCCCTTGGCGTTTTCGCTGGCCGAAACCACCCTCAGCTCTTGCCGCGATTCGGCGATGAAAGCGCACGGTCGCTTTCGGCAGCAATGAAATCGAGAATTTCCATCACTTCCTTGCAATCGGCATATTCCTCGCGGATAGCCGCTGCATTGTCGCGGATGGATCCTTCGCCTTCGAAGATGCTCTTGTAGGCGCGGCGAACGCGGTGAATGACGGCGCGATCTATCCCTGCGCGGCTCATCCCAACGACATTCAATCCTGACAACACGCCAGGATTGCCGTTCAACATGCCATAAGGGATGACATCGTAGCTGGCTGCCGTAAGCCCCCCAATGAAGGCTTGCCTGCCAATACGCGTGAACTGATGCACAGCGCAACCACCGCCGAGGATTGCACGGTCTTCAATGGTGACGTGTCCCGCCAGCATCACATTGTTCGACATGATGACATTGTTACCGACACGGCAATCATGTGCGACATGCGAATTGGCGAGAAAGAGGTTGTTGTTGCCGACGATCGTCTTGCCGCCGTAATCGGCCGTACCGGTGTTGATCGTCACGCCTTCGCGGATCGTGCAGTTCTCGCCGACATCAAGCGTCGTCTCTTCGCCGTGATGGTGAACGCTCTGCGGATCACCGCCCACAACGGCCATCGGAAAGATCTTCGTTCCCTTACCGATCGTCGTGCGGCCAGTCACGACTGCATTATTGAGCAACTGAATATCGTCGTGCAGAACGACTTTGGGACCGACATAGCAGAGCGGGCCGACAACAACATTCTCGCCGACGACCGCGCCGTCCTCGACAACCGCCAGCTTATGAATGCGGGCGCTCTTTGCGATGCTGCTCATGCCTGTTCCTGATCCTTCCGTACGATCATCGCACCGATATCAGCCTCGGCCACCAGAGAACCGTCGACCTTGGCATCGCAATGGAACTTCCAGATGGTGCCACGCTGCTTCTGCTTGACGACGTGGAACTCGACGCGGTCGCCCGGAACAACCGGCCTACGGAAGCGGGCGTTGTCGATCGTCATGAAGTAGACGAGGTTGCCGCCGATGCCATCCTTACGGGCGCAGATCGCTCCCGCAGTCTGCGCCATACCCTCGATGAGCAATACGCCCGGCATGATCGGCGATTCCGGAAAATGTCCGGTGAACTGCGGCTCGTTCGCTGTCACGTTCTTGATGCCGATCGCGGAATTATCGCTGTCAATCTCAATGATCTTGTCGACCATCAAGAAGGGATAGCGATGCGGCAAAAGCTTCATAATTTCCAGAACGTCAGCCGACGACAACGACGCCTTGGCTTCCTCAGTCATGCTCCGCACTCCCGTCTTTCTTGTCTCTGGCTCCTGACCGCTTCGCGATCTCCGCCGATTCCCTTAGAAAATCCCAAAGCGGCCGCGCCGGAAGGCCCGCATAACGCTCGCCCGCCGGGATGCTGTTCATCACACCGCTCTTGGCGCCGATCTGCACGCCGTCGCCGATGTGGATATGCCCGTTGAGACCCGCCTGGCCGCCGATCTGCACGCCATCGCCGATCACCGTGCTGCCGGCGATACCGACCTGACTGACGATAGCGCAGTGACGGCCAATGCGGACGTTATGTCCGATCTGGACCTGATTGTCGATCTTCGTGCCTTCGCCGATCACGGTATCATCCATGGTGCCGCGATCGATCGTGGTATTGGCGCCGATCTCGACATTGTCCTGGATGATGACGCGGCCGATCTGCACGATCTTGACCATACCACGCGGTCCCGGCGCATAGCCAAAACCGTCCTGACCGATGCGCGTGCCATTGTGGACGATGACGCCATTACCGAGATAGGCGCAGAGCACGCTCGCACCGCCGCCGATGCTGCAATTGCGCCCGATTTTGACACCCGGCCCGATGAGAGCGTTAGGGCCGATATAGGTCCCCTCGCCGATCTCTGCACCCGGGCCAATAATTGCACCCGGCTCGATGCCGACATTGGCCTCCAGCTTAGCGGTCGCATCGATCGTCGCGGCGGGCGAAATCGTCGCCGGATTCGCGGTAAACGTAACCGGCCTCATGGCTTGCGGATGCAGCAATGCACCGGCAATGGCGAAATCCGTATGCGGCTTCTTCGACAGAAGTACCGGGATGTGATCGGGGACGAAAGATCTCAGCGCCGGAAGGCAAATGATCGCCGAAGCCTTGCAAGTCTCCAGCTCACCACGATTCTTTCGGGAAAGGATATAACAAATGTCACCTTCGCCTGCCCGGTAGACGGGAGCGATAGATCTGATGACGACCTCCGAAGAGGTCGCGTCAGCCAGTTCCGCCCCAAGATGCTCAGCCAGCTGTTTCAAGCTGACGCCACCATGGGGCGGGAAAAAACCAGTATGTTCCATAAGCACCAGCTCCAGAACGGTGTTCAAGCCCGCAGTTCTGGACTGCCGATATCAGAACTGGTTGGCGATGCCAAACCGGAAATTCTCAGTCTTGTCGTAATCTTCCTTCAAGACCGGCACCGCATAGTCAACGCGGATGACACCGAACGGCGACGACCAGATCAGACCGGCACCCAGCGATGCGCGGATAGAGCTGTCGTTGTGAAGCGTATCGCCGAAGAGATTCGCCTTGTTGCCGTAGAGCGTGCCTGCATCAGCGAAGGCTGCGATACGCAGACCGATATCCTGAGGAACACCCGGCATCGGCATGCTCGCTTCAGCCGAAGCCGTGAAGTAAGTCGTGCCACCAAGCGGATCGCCATGCGACGAACGCGGACCGATACCAGCATTCTCGAAGCCGCGGATTTCACGGCCGCCGAGCGTGAACTGATCGAAGACGTTCAGCTTGCCATTCGTCGGCATCACATAGCCGGCACCCACCGTCAGCGAGCCGATGATATCGGCTTCGTCACTGATCATCTGGTAGTAACGAGCCTTACCGCTCAACTTGTAGAAGTCGGAGTCGCCACCGAGACCCGCAAACTCATGCGTGAACTTGGCGATGATGCCCTCACGCGGGAGGTTCTGATCGTCCAGCGTATTGTAGGTGAAGGTCTGCGAAACCGTCGACTGCACCCACGGACCGTTCTCGACGAGGTTGAGATACGGAGCCGAAAGATTGTTCTGCCAATCGTTCGTGCCGTCATAGGTCAGACGCTTGTAGTTGTAGCGCAGGGTCGTTGCCAGGTTCTCGGTGATCGGCGCAGTGACGCGCAGCGAGAAGCCTTCTTCCGAATAGTCGTAGTAATCGTCGCTCGACGTCTGGTTCTTGAAGATATCGAAACCGGCAGCCAGACGATAACCGAGGAAATAAGGCTCGGTGAACGAGATGTTGTAGGTACGATTGCCTTCCGTGCCGGCGCCTGCAGCGAGACGGATGTACTGACCGCGACCGAGGAAGTTCTTTTCTTCAACCGAGGCTTCGAGAAGCAGGCCGCCATTGTTGCCGACAGCGTAACCGGCGCCGATACCGAAGGAGCCGGTCGGCTGATCTTCGACATTGACGATAACAACGACGCGGTCCGGAGCGCTGCCCTGAGCCGTCGAGATATCGACCTTGGTAAAGTAGCCGAGCGCATCAAGACGACGCTTGGCGCGCGTGATCATTTCCTGGTTGAAAGCATCGCCTTCGTTCAGGTCGAACTCGCGGCGGATGACGTAATCGCGCGTGCGGGTGTTGCCGCGGATTTCGATACGCTCGACATAGGCGCGCTCACCCTGGTCGACGAGATATTCGATGCCGATGGTATGACCAGACAGATCACGGTTGCCGCGCGGCGTGATACGGGCGAACGGATAGCCGGCAGCCGCGACGCGCTTGGAAATGTTCTCGATCGAAGTCTGAATATCCTTGGCGCTGTAGACATCGCCCTTGTGGGTGATGACAAGGCCCTTCAGCTCGTCGGCATTGATACCCTCGACGGTCGAGATGACGTTGATGTCGCCGTAGGTGTAACGTGGGCCTTCATCGACGTTGAAATTCAGCGTGTACTCGTTGCTCTGCTCATTCAGCGTCGCATCGGCACTGACGACGCGGAAGTCGGCATAACCGTGATTGTAGTAGAACTGACGCAGCTGATCCTGATCGCCCTGCAGGCGCTCGGGGCTGTAGACGTCCTTACGCGTCAGGAACGAGAGGAAGTTACTCTTCTTCGTGCCGATGACCGAAGCAAGGCGACCGCTGCCATAAGCCTGGTTGCCAGAGAAATTGATCTTGTCGATCTTGGTACGCTCGCCTTCGTTGATGACGAAGGCCACGTTCAGACGGCCCGGCGCGACCTCGGCGGTCTGCGTCGTCACCTGCACATCATTACGACCGATGGATGCATAGGCATCCTTGATGGTCTTGACGTCAGCCTGAACGGTCGCCTCGTTATACGGGCCTGCAGCGTGCGTCTGCACGACGCCCTGAAGCTTGTCGTCCTTGATCTTGCGGTTGCCGTTGAAGACAACAGCGTTGATGAGCTTGTTTTCGCTGACCGATACGACCAGCGTGCTACCCGAAACGGTAATGTGGACATCGGAGAAATATCCGGTGGCATAGAGCTGCTTCACCGAAGCATCAATGTCACTGGCGGAGAAGCTCTTGCCGGGCTTGATCGTGATATTATCCCGGACGGCCGTCTCGCCGACGCGCCCAGCACCGCGAACGTCAACCCGCTGAATAACAGCTGCCTCAGCGACAGAAGCAGAGGCAAGGGTGATCACACCAGCGCCCGACGCAACAACACCTGCAGACAGCGCTACCGCCGACACTGCGTTCAAAAATTTTGAACCAGCCTTCATTTCACTTCTTACCTTTTTTCAATCGTCCCCAGCCTCGAGCGAACCCGATTCCGGCCACGTGTGTCGTTTTACCCGCTTTTGACATACAAGCAAGGGAGCACGTTAATTTCTGTTTACTTCATTTCAAAGCGTGGCCCATTCGCCACTACGGCTTTGAAACATCGTAAATAAATCGTAATTTTCCTCTCGTCGCCCCACTAGCCTATTCGGGAACTAATATCGTTCCAGGTCGCAAACACCATGAGCGAGAGCACCATCGCAAATCCAATCCGGAAAGCGATATCCTGCGCCCGTGCACCCAGAGGTTTTCCCCTTACGGCTTCAATCGCATAGAACATCAGATGGCCGCCATCAAGTACCGGGACCGGCATCAAATTTAATAACCCTATTGAAACAGAAAGTATGGCGGCGAATTGGAGCACCGCGGCAAAACCCAGGGTTGCCATCTGCCCCGACAGTTGCGCAACCCGAATAGGTCCTCCGAGCTGATCGGCCTTCATGTACCCGCCGATGACGTTGCCGAGATATTCAAAGGTGCCGGAAACGATACTGCCGGTCTGTTTCACCCCTTCGGAAAGCGCCCGCAGCGGCCCATAAGCCTCGTAACGCAGCTTGATCGGCTTCTGTCCGTCGCCGATCCCGATCGTGGCAATCTCCGTCCGAGCGCCGAAGACATCGGTCTCTTCCGACTTTTTCGGCGTCACGGTCACGTCGCGTGTCTGACCGTTGCGTTTCACCGAGAGCGAGATGGGCTTGTCGGCATGAGCTGCAGCATAACGCTGCACTTCGCCGACGGAGCCGATCGCTTTTCCATCCACAGAAAGAATGCGGTCACTGAGTTCCAAGCCTGCCGCCTGGGCCGGGCTGTCAGCACCGATCGACGCAATCAACGGATCAATCGGCGCGATGCCGATGCTGCCGACATCCTTCTTATTGCCGGATGCATCCGTATCCGGCAAAGCTTCGGGCGTCATCGTGAAATCGCGGATCATCCCATTACGCTGAACTGTCAGCACGATGCTCTTGCCAGGGTGCTCGGCGATGTAGCGGCCGATATCGTAATAGGTGGCAACATTATTGCCATCAACGGCAATCAAGCGGTCTCCCGCCTGCACGCCGGCCTTTGCCGCCGGTCCGGCCGACTCCACCGCAGTGACGACCGGATCGACCAGCGCAATTCCGATGCGACCCATTTCCATCTTGTTGCCGAACTGATCCGTGTCCTCCACCAGCTTTGGCACGATTCGGAAATCGCGATTCTGACCGTCGCGGTCGACAGTCAGTACGATAGTACGGCCCGGGCGCAGGCCGACATAGCGCTGCACTTCATCGAAAGTCGTCACTTTGTTGCCATCGACAGCGACCAGGCGGTCGCCTGATTCAATGCCAGCCTCCGCGGCCGCGCCGTCACGCGTCACCATGGCAACGACAGGATCAGCGACCGTGCGGCCGTAGACGCTGAAAAGAACGGCAAAGATCGCAATTGCGAGCAGGAAATTGGCAATCGGGCCTGCTGCCACGGTTGCAGCCCGCTTCCAGAGCTTGGCGCCGGCGAAGGATTGAGCGCGCTCCTCCTCCGTCATCGCCGAGAGCTGATCCACATCGGTCTTGCTGGAGGCATCCTCATCACCGAAGAATCGCACATAACCGCCGAGCGGAATGAGGGAAAGCTTCCAACGGGTGCCGTGCCTGTCGGTAAATCCGGCAATCTCCGGCCCGAAGCCGATCGAAAAAGCCATAATACGGATGCCCGACCAACGGCCCACCAGGTAATGGCCCATTTCGTGCACAAAAACGAGCAGCGACAGCACAAAAACAAACGTAATGACGTTGTTCGTCAAGAAACCGATGAAGCCAGCCGCGCTACCCATGCAACGATCCTGTTCGTGTTAGAGTGGTTCAAGCTTTCACGGAAGCTCCGAACTACTCCATCTTTCTGTTTTCTCGCAATTCCGGACGGAAAACCGCTGAGCGATTTTCCTGGAATTGCTCTGGTATCAGACCCCGAGCAGAACGCCGCCCAATGAAAAGGTCTCGCCGCCCATTGTCAGCGATATTACGATAGCCAACAAAAACGCCGCAAAACAAGCAAAAATTAGTCCATCGACCCGATCCATGACACCGCCATGTCCGGGAATCAGATGGCTGGAGTCTTTCACGCCAAACTTGCGCTTGATAAATGACTCGAATAGGTCACCGATCTGGCTGCAGACCGAAAGTACCAGGGCAAGGACGGGAATCCACAGATCTTCAGCTGAAAAGAAGCTCCAGACGACAGCGGCTCCCGCAACGACGGCTGCGACGGCGCCGCCGATTGCGCCCGACCATGTTTTACCCGGCGATATGCGTGGCGCAAGCTTCGGCCCGCCGATAGCGCGGCCAACGAAATAGGCAAAGATATCGGTCGCCCATACTACGGCAAAGATAAACAGCATCAGCACGAAGCCGCGAAAATCGTCATCGCGAATCTCGGCAAGGGCAATCGCCGTCAGTCCGGAATAGAATATACCGCCCGGCAGCCACCAGCTCTTGCCGCGCGCGGCGACCATGATCGCCGTGACAGCGACGAAGGCAGCAAGAACCTCTATGGAATAGACGGATTCGCTCAACGCGGTCGCGCCGGCGATCAATACGAGCCCAAGCCAGCCGAGCGCGTTTCCCTGAGGATCGCGGCCATGCAGATCTGATATCGTCGACCATTCATAATAGACGAGCAGCCCGATCACGGCAGACAGCAGGCGAAAGCCTGTGCCGCCATACCAGGTAGCAGCAAGAACGACGACAGCGAGAATAATGCCAGAGATAATGCGCAGCTTGAGTTCGCGGCTCATCAGGACCCCACGGCCGCCGCCTGCTTGGCGGAAAGGCCGCCAAAACGCCGGTCGCGAGCAGCATATTTCTCCAGCGCCGAGAAGAAGAGCTCGCGGCTGAAATCAGGCCAATAATCCGGCACGAACATGAATTCCGAATAAGCGGCCTGCCAGAGCAGGAAATTCGAGAGCCGCTCCTCGCCGCTCGTGCGGATGATGAGATCCGGATCGGGAATACCTGCCGTGTCGAGACGGGCATCGACCAAGTCCGCAGTGATGTCCTGCGGGCGCAGCCTTCCGGCTTCGACATCCTTGGCAAGACTTACGAAGGCACGCGTGATTTCGTCGCGCGAGCCGTAGTTGAAGGCAATGACCAGCGTCAGGGCCGTATTGTTCCTGGTGGTCTCCTCCGCCTCGAGCAGCAGGGGCAGGATATCGCCACGCAGACCGGTACGATCGCCGATGACACGGATACGTACGTTCTGGCGATGAAGTTCGGCAAGGTCCCGACGGATGAAGGCCTTGAGAAGGCCAAGGAGATCGCTCACCTCCGCCTCGGGCCTGCGCCAATTCTCCGAAGAGAAGGCAAACAGCGTGAGATATTTTATGCCGATGTCGCCCGCCGCCCGCACCGTCTCCCGAACCGCCTCCACGCCCTTGCGATGACCCATGGTGCGCGGCAGGCCGCGCGCATTGGCCCAGCGACCGTTGCCATCCATAATAATGGCAACGTGTTCAGGTACGGCAGACAACGTAGGAGCTGACATATGGGTCCGGTTTCGTTCAGCGGAAAGATGCTATGGTCTGGTAATCTAGGGCGCGGTCGCGGCTTTCAATATTGCGAAAAGCTCGACACTCCCCAGCGTACGATCAGACGTGCATGATTTCCTTTTCCTTGTCGGCTAGCAAGCGGTCGATTTCCGAAATCGTCTCATCCGTCATTTTCTGCACACGTTCGGACAACGAGCGGCTCTCGTCCTGACCGATTACGCCGTCTTTTTCGGCCTTTTTGAGGCCATCCATGCCATCGCGACGCACGTGGCGAATCGCTACCTTCGCCTTTTCGGCATATTCATGGGCGACCTTCACCAGCGAACGGCGCCGCTCTTCGTTGAGTTCCGGCAGCGGGATGCGCAGGTTCTGGCCATCGACGATCGGATTGAGGCCGAGATTGGATTCGCGGATGGCTCGCTCGGCGGCGCTGACCATCGACTTGTCCCATACCGACACGGTCAGCATGCGCGGCTCCGGCACGGTGATGTTGGCCACCTGATTCAGCGGCATGCGCGAGCCATAAGCTTCGATCGTCACAGGATCGAGAATGTTGGCGGATGCACGCCCGGTGCGCAGTGAGGCGATATCGCTCTTGAATGCCGCAATGGCGCCATCCATACGGCGCTTCAGTTCCTTGAGATCGCTGGCTTCACTCATGTCTATGCTCCCCTGTAATGAGGCGACACCGGGGCTGACCCGGCGTCACAGGAATATCAATTGTCTGATACGATGGTCTTGCGGCCGCCGCCGGTCAAGATTTCCGCGAAACCGCCCTTCTCGTGAATGGAGAAGACGACGATCGGAATGGAATTTTCGCGTGCAAGCGCAACGGCTGCGACATCCATGACCGCCAGCCCCTTCTCGAGCACTTGACTATGGGTCAGATGCTCAAAGCGCTCGGCATCGGGGAACTTCTTCGGATCGGCGGAATAGATGCCATCGACCTGAGTTCCCTTGAAGATCGCTTGGGCGCCCATTTCGGCGGCACGCAGCGCTGCGGCAGAATCGGTTGTGAAAAAGGGATTGCCGGTACCGCCGGCGAAGATCACCACGCGGCCGAGCGAGAGGTGGTAAAGCGTGGCGCGCTGCGAGAAGCTCTCGCAGATTTCCGGCATGGAGATGGCCGAGAGCACGACGGTATCGATATCAAGCTTGCGCAGCGAGGTCGCCAGGGCCAATGCATTGATGACCGTGCCAAGCATGCCCATGTGGTCGCCGGTCACGCGGTCCCCACCCTTGGAAGCCACGGCTACCCCGCGGAAGATGTTGCCGCCGCCGACGACGACACCGACCTCGACACCCATTTCGCGCGCCTGCGCAATGTCGCCGGCAATCCGGTCCGCGACGGTGACATCAATACCGAAACCCTGACTGCCCATCAGAGCTTCACCGGAGGCCTTGAGCAACACGCGCTTGTAGATCGGCTGGGACATCGTAGCTCCTTGAAGTGATCACCGGGGAATGATTGTGAAAGCCGGATACACGAAGGGCACCGCGTTGTCACGCGATGCCCTGACGTTTTCCCTGATATGGTTTCACCAAACCGGGATATGTCTCTTTTCGATCGGGCTTTTCTGCACGTCTTCAAACTGCGGAAAAGCCGTATCGTTTTGTTTCCTTACGCATTCCGAACGGAAAACCGTTAGGCACTTTTCCTGGAAATGCTCCGATCAGCCCTTGGCGACAGCTGCAACTTCTGCGGCGAAGTCGCTTTCTTCCTTCTCGACGCCTTCGCCGAGCAGCAGACGGGCCATGCCGGTGATTTCGATCGAGGCGCCGGCAGTCTTTTCAGCTTCCTTGAGGGCAGCACCGACCGTCAGGTCCGGATTGATGACGAAAGCCTGCGAGAGAAGAGCGACTTCCTCGAAGAACTTACGCATGCGGCCCTCGACCATCTTTTCGATGATGGCTTCTGGCTTGCCGGATTCGCGGGACTGTTCAATGAAGACGTTGCGTTCGCGCTCGGCGACGGCGGCGTCGACTTCTTCGGCACGGATAGCCAGCGGGTTGGTAGCAGCAATGTGCATGGCAATCTGACGGCCGATCGACGTCAGAACGGCCTTGTCACCGACCGACTTCAGGGCGACGAGAACACCGAGCTTGCCGATACCGTCACCGGCAGCGTTATGGATGTAAGTCGCCACGACGCCGTGCTCGACTTCCAGCTTGGCGGCACGACGCAGCGTCATGTTCTCGCCGATGGTTGCGATCGCGTCCTTGATGGCGTCGGCGACCGGCTTGCCGGATGCGGGATAGGTCGCAGCCGAAATAGCTTCAACCGTGCCGTCGGTGGACAGCGCAACTTCGGCGATACCGCGAGCGAGATCCTGGAAGGCATCGTTGCGGGCAACGAAGTCGGTTTCGGAGTTGAGCTCGACAACAACGGCCTTGTGACCGGCGCCGGCAATGGCGATCAGGCCTTCAGCGGCGGTGCGGCCGGACTTCTTGTCGGCCTTGGAGATGCCCTTGGCGCGCAGCCAGTCGATCGCGGCTTCGATATCGCCGTTCGTCTCGGTCAGCGCCTTCTTGCAGTCCATCATGCCCGCGCCAGACTTTTCGCGCAGTTCTTTCACCAGTGCAGCCGTAATCTCGGTCATAAGCTTCCTCTTGTCGGTTCATACGGTGCGGCGAAGGGCGTCAAGCCGAAGCGGCACCGATTTGAGGGACGAAATGTACCCGTAAGTATGACAGCGTTATGAAGCAGCGTCATACTGTGGAATTCTGTTTGGAACATGCCTGGATTTTCCGTCCAGGCGAGCAGTTACCAAAAACGCGATAAGGCCGCTCGAACTTGTTAAGTCGCAAACGGCCTTATCCCGGATGTCATTGCGCTTAGGCGGACAGTTTATTGTCCGCCTCTTGGCGCGATCAGGCTTCGGTGCCGTCCGCCAGGGTCGGCTCGACCGGAGCTTCTTCGGAAGCGCCGAGGTCACGGCCCGATGCGCTCTGCTGGCGAGCGATACCGTCGATGGCAGCGCGCGAGATCAGGTCGCAGTAAAGAGCGATGGCGCGCGAGGCGTCGTCGTTGCCCGGGATCGGATAGTCGATCAGGTCCGGATCGCAGTTCGAGTCGATGATTGCGACGACCGGGATGCCGAGGCGCTTGGCTTCGTCGATCGCGATCTTTTCCTTGTTGGTGTCGATGATGAACATCAGGTCCGGCGTGCCGCCCATGTCCTTGATACCGCCGAGGGCCTTGTCGAGCTTTTCGCGCTCGCGCTCAAGGTTCAGACGCTCCTTCTTGGTGAAGCCCTGGGCTTCGCCGGAGAGGATTTCGTCGAGCTTGCGCAGACGCTGGATCGAGTTGGAGATCGTCTTCCAGTTGGTCATCATGCCGCCGAGCCAGCGGGCGTTGACGTAGTACTGAGCCGAACGCTTTGCGCTGTCGGCGATCAGTTCAGACGCCTGACGCTTGGTGCCGACGAACAGAACGCGGCCGCCACGGGCAACGGTGTCGCTGACAACCTGCAGAGCGCGGCTCAGCAACGGAACCGTCTGGGCGAGGTCGATGATGTGGATGTTGTTACGATCGCCAAAAATGTACGGCTTCATCTTCGGGTTCCAGCGGTGCGTCTGGTGGCCGAAGTGAACACCTGCTTCGAGAAGCTGGCGCATAGAAAAATCGGGCAATGCCATGCCTTTGTATCCTTTTCCGGTTGAACCTCCGCAAGGCGAACAGCATCCTCTTCGAGAATGCCACCGGGCGGAACAATCCGGATTTCTCCCGGACAATCCCATGCCTTACGTGTGGAATGCGGGTGCCCATACATTCGATTCGCGTGGAATGCAAGGCTTGAGGCTCAAAATAGCCGATTCTTATCTCAATTCGTCCCGCAGCGGGCTACTGGCAGGCCTTCGTACCGAGAACTTCAAGCTTGGTGAGCTTACCGGTCAGCACGAAGTCACCATAATCCATGGTGAGGTCGCGCGTAATGCCGTTCTCGTAGAGTTTAAAGGACATACGGTAAACGGGTACGGCGTCGCCCGTGGACTTTTCGTTGAAATAAGCCACGGTCACCGGCCAGAAAGGTGTCTTGGAGAAGGCGCCAGCCTTGTCAGCATCGGGATCATCGGTGGCCGGCGTCTGTTCCTTGCCGACGACGGTGGTGGCGATCAGCGGCTTGTCGCCGTCATCCGAACCATCGAAGACCTGCGCCTCGAAGAAATTCTTGCCGAGCTTCGCGTTATGGATGATGTCGAGCATATGCTCCGTCGGGAAACGGCTCTCGATGATCTGGACCTGCTTGTTGTGCGGCTGCGTGAGGTCGACCTTGATGCCCTTCTGGTCGTCGCTTGCGGCGCCGCGCACATCCTTGTCGAGCTGGCTGTCGGTATAGGACTTGGTCTCGAAGCGAAACAACCGCTTGCCGAGATCCTCGAAGGTCGTTGTCTGCTGGTCGCTGACGCGAGTGGAATCGCCGGTGTCGATCTTCGTCACGAAGCGGAAATTGGTGGTGAATCCGGTGCAATCGGAGCCTTCGAACTCATAGACCATACGGCCGACCATGCCGGAAATGCCGGAGCGATCGGAGGCATCCTTCAGTTCGAGATCATAGACGGCGCGATGCGCGATCAGCCCGCTCGGACCGGCCGCATGGGCTGCCGAAGCCCCTAGGGACAGAATGCTCAGGCCCGAAAAAACGGTAGCAGCAAGACTCGAGCGGAACATTCATTATCTCCTGTTGGACTCGCACGCGATGTTATAAGAACGCTTTCGGCTGAAACGAGGCTGCCGATCCTAAGTGACCGAATTTAGTCTTGATGCCGGATTTTTGAAGTTTTTACAACAAAACGGGAGATGAAAATGTCCGACGCTATCGAGGGCCGCCTGCAGGAACTCGGCATCGTTCTGCCGCAGGCTGCAGCACCGGCCGCCAATTACGTTCCCTATGTCATCAGCGGCAATCTTCTCTATCTGTCGGGCCAGCTGCCGATGGAAAACGGCAAGATCGGCGTGACGGGCCATCTCGGCAAGGATGTCGATGTAGCCGGCGGGCAGCGGGCGGCAGAGCTCTGCGCCATCAACATTCTCGCCCAGGCGAAAGCTGCCCTCGGCGGTGATCTCGGCCGGATCAAGCGGCTGATCAAGCTCAATGGCTTCGTTGCCTCAACGCCCGATTTCGTCGAACAACACCTTGTGATCAACGGCGCATCCAATCTTCTGGCAAACGTACTGGGCGAAGCCGGCAAGCATGCGCGCGCCGCCGTCGGCATGGCGGCCCTGCCGCTCAATGCCGCCGTTGAAATCGATGCCATTCTGGAAATTGCATAATGAGCAAGCTTGCCTGGCTGACCGAGCGCCCCGTCGCTCACCGCGGCTATCATGACATGAACAAAGAAGTCTGGGAGAACACGCTTTCCGCCTTCAGCCGCGCTATCGAAGCCGGCTTTGCCATTGAGTGCGATCTCCACTACGCCTCGGACGGCGTTCCCGTGGTCTTCCATGACGACGACCTCCAGCGCGTCTGCAATCTGCCGGGCGAAGTGCGCGAGCGCACCTCGGCGGAACTCGGCCTCCTTTCTATCGGCGGTACCAAGGACAAGATCCCGACGCTGAAGCAGCTTCTGCAGCTCTGCGGCGGCAAGGTGCCGCTGGTGCTTGAGTTGAAAGGACGCGAAGGCGATGACGAAGGCTTTGCGGAATCCGTTCTCGAAGTGCTCGAAGGCTATAAAGGCCATGTGGCCCTGATGAGTTTCGACCATTGGCTGCTCAAGGACCTCAAGGCGCTGGAAGCACCCTACCCTGTGGGACTGACGGCCGAAGGAAACAAGCCTGAGACGTTTTTTCAGCATGACGAAGCCATGCATCTTGGGCTAGACTTCATTTCGTATTTCTACGGCCACTTGCCGAACCCCTTTGTTACGGCGCAACGCCAGCGCGGTATTCCGGTCATCACCTGGACCGTGCGCGACGAAGCGGCCCGCAAACATACATTTGCCAACGCAGACCAGATGACCTTCGAAGGTTTTGATCCGCGCCTGGCCTCGTAAATCGGCATCGATTGAAGGAGAGGCTTTGCGCATACCCAAATTGCCGCTGCGCCGACAGCACGCCCATTGGGCGGATGGCGCAGCGGTGAGAGCCCCTCCCTTCCTTCCAAGCGCAAGAGTTTGATGACAGACGAATTATCCATTCGAGTCGAACGATCCTTCAGGAACATCGCCCCGGAAAGCTGGTCGAAGCTCGCCGGAGCGTCCAGAACCGGCAGCGTCCTGCCCTACAATCCCTTTGTCTCGCACGCCTTCCTGTCATCGCTGGAGGAGTCCGGTTCCGCGACCGACAAGACCGGCTGGCTCGGCAGTCATCTGCTGCTCGAAACCGACGGCGGCGAATTGCTTGGTGCCGTCGCGGGCTACCTGAAGAGCCATAGCCAGGGCGAATATGTCTTCGACCACGGCTGGGCCGATGCTTTTGAACGGGCCGGCGGCCGCTATTATCCGAAGCTGCAGTGCTCCATTCCCTTCACGCCCGCCACGGGACCGCGGCTGCTCGTCGCTGAGGGACAGGACCGAAGCGTGCTGCAGCCGGCGCTCGCCGAAAGCCTGAAAGAGGTCACCCGACAGCTCGGCGTTTCCTCGGCGCACATCACCTTCCTACCGGAAGACGAGGTTTCTGTTTTCGAAACCGACGGCTATCTGCATCGCACCGACCAGCAGTTTCACTTCATCAACGAGGGCTATGCCGATCACGACGCGTTCCTGGAGACGCTAGCATCGCGCAAGCGGAAGGCGTTGAAGAAGGAGCGGCGCGCGGCGGTCGAGCACGGCATCACCATCGACTGGCTGACCGGCAGCGATCTGACCGAAGGCATATGGGACCAGTTCTTCACCTTCTATATGGATACCGGCAGCCGCAAATGGGGCCGCCCCTACCTCACGCGGAAATTCTATTCGCTGATCGGCGAGCGTATGCCTGACGATATCCTGCTCGTCATGGCGAAGCGCGAAGGACGTTACATCGCCGGCGCCATCAACTTCATCGGCGGCGAGACGCTTTACGGCCGCCATTGGGGCTGCATCGAGGATCATCCCTTTCTGCATTTCGAAGTCTGCTATCATCAGGCGATCGATTTTGCGCTGAGTAAAGGCTTGAAGCGCGTGGAAGCCGGGGCACAGGGCGAACACAAGTTGGCGCGTGGCTATCTTCCCGTCATCACGCATTCCGCGCACTATATTGGTCATCAGGGCCTGCGACGCGCCGTTGCGGACTATCTGAAGCATGAGCGGGAACAAGTGGAGGAGATGAGCGAAATCCTCACCGAGCACAGCCCCTTCCGCAAAGGTGAGCGGCAGGATATCTAACCGTTCGGCATAAACACAAACGCAAGACGAGGAGACACCGGATGACCAGCCCCGCCTATGACGACAACAATATCTTCGCAAAGATCCTGAAAGGCGAGATCCCTTCCTACCGCGTCTACGAGGATGAGCACACAGTCGCCTTCATGGATGTGATGCCGCAGTCGCCGGGCCATACGCTTGTCGTGCCGAAGGCGCCCTCCCGCAATATTTTCGACGCCGATCCGGCCGCGTTGCAGCAGGCTATCACTGTGGTACAGAAGATCGCCGTCGCCGTTCGGGAAGCCTTCGACGCGGACGGCGTCTATATCGCGCAGTTCAACGAGCCCCCCGCGGGGCAAACCGTCTTCCATCTGCATTTCCACGTTATTCCGCGCATCGAGGGTGTCGCGCTGAAGCCGCATTCGGGCAAGATGGAGGATGGCGCCGTGCTGGCGGAAAACGCTAGAAAGATCATCGAAGCGCTGGCTTGATGCGCCGAGCTCCTCAAGTCTTCTCTGAGATTTTTCTTATAACCATATAAAAACGGCTGCATTATTTCTAACGCAGCCGTTTTATTTTTTTCAAATCACCGATCGGCGACTACTTACTTACGCGGAACCTTCGGAACCGTGCCACCGCCCTTGCGCGGTGACTTGCCTTCGGACTCGCCGCTTTCACCTGATGTCGCAGCTTTAGCCGAGCGGCGGCTATCGGCTGCCGTCGCAGCCTTACCGACGCGGCTTCTGGCCTTGACTGTCGTGTCGCCGTCATCCTCTTCCACCTCGGCCGGCACATCGCCCACTTCGGCTTCCGGCTTCGGCCGGATCGGAGCGGTGTCGGCGATCGCCTCGAGCAGGATGCCGGTCGAGCCGTCTTCCTTCTTGCCGACCGTGACGGTGACGACGCCGCCCTTCTTCAGCTTGCCGAAGAGGATTTCGTTCGCCAGCGGCTTCTTGATGTTTTCCTGGATGACGCGCGCCAGCGGACGGGCGCCCATCTTGTCGTCGTAACCCTTCTCGGACAGCCATGCGATTGCGTCCTCATGCAGGTCGAAGGTAACGTTCCGTTCGGAAAGCTGCGCTTCCAGCTGCATGATGAACTTCTGCACGACCTTGTGGATAACGGTCGTCGGCAGCGGCGCGAAGGGAATGACCGCATCCAGACGATTGCGGAATTCCGGAGTGAATAGGCGGTTGAGAGCCTCTTCATCCTCGCCGGTCCGCTTGGACGAACCGAAGCCGATCGCAGCCTTGGCCATTTCCGAAGCGCCCGCATTGGTCGTCATGATCAGGATGACGTTGCGGAAGTCGATCTTCTTGCCGTTGTGGTCCGTCAGCGCGCCGTGGTCCATGACCTGTAGCAGGATATTGAAGATATCCGGATGCGCCTTCTCGATTTCGTCGAGCAGAACCACGCTGTGCGGATGCTGATCGACGCCATCGGTCAGGAGGCCACCCTGGTCGAAGCCGACGTAGCCGGGAGGTGCACCAAGCAGACGGGAAACCGTATGACGCTCCATATATTCCGACATGTCGAAACGCAGCAGTTCGACGCCGAGCGAGGAAGCAAGCTGCTTGGCGACTTCCGTCTTGCCGACGCCGGTGGGGCCGGAGAAGACATAGCAGCCGATCGGCTTGTTCGGTTCGCGCAGGCCGGCACGTGCCAGCTTGATCGAAGTCGAAAGTGCTTCGATCGCCGTATCCTGGCCGTAGACGACCGAACGCAGTTCCTGCTCGAGGTTGGCGAGAACCATCTCGTCATCCTTGGAAACCGTCTTCGGCGGAATGCGGGCCATGGTGGCGATCGTCACCTCGATCTCGCGCTCGGTGATCAGCTTGCGACGCTTCGAGGGCGGCAACAGCATTTGCGCGGCGCCGGTTTCATCGATGACGTCGATCGCCTTGTCCGGCAGCTTGCGGTCGGAGATATAGCGGGCCGACAACTCGACCGCCGACTTGATGGCGTCGTTCGAGTAGCGCAGGTGGTGATACTCTTCGAAATAGGGCTTCAGGCCCTTCATGATTTCGATGGCATCCTCGATGCTCGGCTCGTTGACGTCGATCTTCTGGAAGCGGCGGACGAGAGCCCGGTCCTTCTCGAAGAACTGACGGTATTCCTTATAGGTGGTCGAGCCGATACAACGGATCGCGCCGGAGGAAAGGGCCGGCTTCAGCAGGTTCGACGCATCCATCGCGCCACCGGAGGTGGCGCCCGCACCGATAACGGTGTGGATTTCGTCGATGAACAGCACGGCACCCGGATACTCTTCGAGTTCCTTGACGACCTGCTTCAGGCGTTCTTCGAAATCGCCGCGATAACGGGTGCCGGCAAGCAGCGTGCCCATATCCAGCGAAAAGATCGTGGCATCGGCCAGAGCTTCAGGCACCTTGCCTTCTACGATCCGCTTGGCAAGACCTTCGGCAATGGCCGTCTTGCCGACGCCGGGATCGCCGACATAGAGCGGGTTGTTCTTCGAGCGGCGGCACAGCACCTGGATGGTGCGGTTGACCTCAGAGTGGCGGCCGATCAGCGGATCGATCTTGCCGCTCTTGGCCTTCTCATTGAGGTTGACACAATAGGCCTTCAGCGCATCCTGCTGCTTCTTGCCATTCCCTTCCTCCTGCTCGCCGCGGGAGGTCGGCTTGCTCTCGGATTCGCTTTCCTCGGCGCCGCGCGGCGTGCGGGTCTGGGAGGAACCCGGGCGCTTGCCGATGCCGTGAGAGATGTAGTTGACCGCGTCGTAGCGGGTCATTTCCTGCTCCTGCAGGAAAAAGGCAGCATGGCTTTCCCGCTCCGCGAAAATCGCGACGAGAACATTGGCGCCCGTCACTTCCTCGCGGCCGGAAGATTGCACATGGATCACGGCGCGCTGGATGACGCGCTGGAAGCCGGAGGTCGGCTTCGAGTCCTCATCATAGCCCGTGACCAGGTTGGAGAGTTCATTATCGACGTATTCAGTCAGAGTCTTACGGAGCGCGTCGAGATCAACATTGCACGCGCCCATGACAGCTGCGGCATCGGCGTCGTCTACCAGCGCCAAAAGCAGATGTTCCAGCGTGGCATACTCGTGATGCCGCTCGTTCGCGTAGGTCAGTGCCTGATGCAGCGCCTTCTCAAGACTAGGCGAAAATGTTGGCACGTTCAGATCCTCACTTCTTTTCCATAACACATTGCAGCGGATGCTGGTGCTGCCGGGCAAAATCCATCACCTGGCTCACCTTCGTTTCGGCTACTTCATATGTATATATCCCGCACTCACCCACGCCATGGTTGTGGACATGAAGCATGATACGGGTGGCGCCTTCGAGATCCTTTTGGAAGAAACGCTCCAGGATATGGATCACAAAGTCCATGGGCGTATAGTCGTCATTCAGAAGCAGCACGCGGTACAGGTTCGGTTTTTTGGTTTTGGGCTTGGTGCGTGTAATCACCGAGGTCCCACGGTTTCCGTTGTCCCCGTTCCTTTCGCTGTTGTTTTGCATCCGGATCGGCTCAGCGATCATTTCATTCATTCCTCAAATCATCCGGCAGAAGCTATCGCATTCCGACTTGGCACTGGGGGTTGGGTTCTTCACTTGGTCGGGCCGGATATCCGAACCTCTAACTTAGTTCATATTGGCGGGATTTTAAGCCCCTTGCGGGACACTGCAATCATAATTCGCTGACAAAGCGGGCTGCGGTCAAAAAAGTCGCTGCATATCTTCGCCTTTGGTTCGATGCACCAAAACGCAAAAGACCGGCCACGCATCGCGCAGCCGGCCTTTTTGGAAATTTTGCCTTTCGGCGAAAGCTTAAGCGGCGGTCGCCGTAGCTGCTGCCTTGCTGGCAGCCTTCGTTGCAGCCGCGACGGGCGCCTCGTAGGGCTTGTAGGCGTTCTTGGCGAGATCGGCATACATTTCACCGAGCTTGGTGGCTTCGGCAACGAAATTTTCGTAGGAGGACTTCACATAGCTGCTCTGCAGTTCGAAGGCAGCTTCGAAGCTCTTGACGCCGGCGAGCGTTTCGAAGTGCGCAACACCATCCTGGAAAGACTTCTTGGAGTATTCAGCAGCTTCGGCGGCGATCGCCTGAAAACCCTTGGTGACATCGGAATAGCTCTTCAGCGCCGTGTCCATGGCTTCCTTGCCCTTCTTGTTTGCTTCATCGAAATTGAACATGCTTCTCCGTCCCTTGTTGGCCGACCGGTGGCCGGTTTACAGGGGTAAAACTTAAATGCAATGCACAAATAGTCAAGTAGTCTTGTGCGTCGCAATAACCCCTTTTAGTTGTATTTTAGATAACACCCTAATGCCGCTAGTGATGAGTGCAGCGCATCATTTTGTTTTTTCTAAAATATATCATCGGGTCTGCAACCACAGGCTTTGATTAAAATATTGGCATTTGGTCAGAAAGAAGCCGCAAGAGATCAAAACGGTGGCGGAATGATCAAATTGACAACTGCAAAAGAAAAAGGCCGCATTTCAATGAAATACGGCCCGAATACTCGATTACTATACGAGATCGATGGAATCAGAGATCGACGTCCAAAATGGCCATCGAGAAGTTATAGGAGCGGTCGCCATCTTCATCGTCGATATAGACGACACCCAGAAACTCTTCCCCGAGATAGACTTCCGCAGAATCGTTCTTGCGCGGGCGGGCCTTCACCACGACCTGAGGGTTGAACGTGCGCTTGAAATAGGCGTCGAGCTTCTTAATTTCTTCAGGCTTCACAATGCTTCTCCGTGAGGATCTCGGTTGGCCGCTTCTTGCATAGGAAAAGCGGCGGTGTAAAGACCGGAACCGCGCATACCCCATCAGCGGCAGCACAAGCCTCCGAAAGTCACACGGGATTTTTCTAGATTCCCGCGCCCATGATCTGATCCACGACCAATTGCTCGGCCAACAGCTGGTCCATCGAGCGAGAAGGTTCCGAACACCCTGCTTCTCCGACCACCTTGGCCGGAACGCCGGCAACGGTGGTCTTGGCGGGCACTTCCTTGAGCACCACCGAGCCTGCGGCGATACGTGAGCAATGGCCGATCTGGATATTGCCGAGAATCTTGGCGCCCGCGCCGATGAGGACGCCATGGGCGATCTTCGGATGGCGGTCGCTGCCCTCCTTGCCGGTGCCGCCGAGCGTGACCCCGTGCAGGATGGAGACGTTGTCGCCGATCACGGCCGTCTCGCCGACGACAAGACCGGTCGCGTGATCGAGGAAGATGCCCTTGCCGATGCGCGCGGCGGGATTGATATCTGTCTGGAAGACGCTGGAGGAACGGCTCTGCAGATAGAGCGCGAAATCGCGGCGGCCGCGATTATAGAGCCAATGCGCAAGGCGATGTGTCTGCAGCGCATGGAAACCCTTGAAATAGAGCACCGGCTCCAGGAACCGCAGGCAGGCAGGGTCGCGATCATAGACGGCCTGGATATCGACGCGCAGAATCGATCCCCACTCCGGCCAGTCTGCCAGCATTTCCTCGAAGGTTTGCCGCAGAAGGATGGCCTGCAGGTCCGGATGGTCGAGCCGCTCGCAAATGCGATAGATAACGCATTCTTCCAGCGAACGATGGTTGATGATCGTCGAATAGAGGAAGGCAGCAAGGAGCGGGTCCTTTTCGGCAGCGGCGCGTGCTTCCTCGCGCATGCTGTCCCAGATCGGGTCCATGACCTTCACTGCGCCCAAGCCCTCTACCTGGCGAATATCCATTGCTGCGACCATTGGCGGTCTCCCGATTTTCTGTCAGGGGTGCATTATATAGAATAAAAGCCACACAAGACAAATGGGTTGGTCGCATATGATTTTCGAGCATGACTTTGCCGGCGGTCTCATTCGCGCGACATGCAGCGATGGCATAGGCATGATCGCGATCAGCAACCCCGACAGAAAGAATGCGGTGACGGCCGCCATGTGGCGTGCGATCCCGCAAGCAGCGCGCATTCTAACCGATGAAGCCCATGCACATGTGATTGTTCTGCGCGGCACGGGCGCGGATTTTTCAGCCGGCGCCGATATCAGCGAATTCGACAGCGTTCGCAAGAATTCCGAGACCGCAGTCGCCTACGAGGCTCTGAACAGCCGTGCTTTCGAGGCGATTCGCCACTGCCGCGTGCCGACGATCGCCGCAATCCGCGGCATCTGCTATGGCGGCGGCTTCGGGCTCGCGGCCGCCTGCGATCTGCGCATCGCCGAAAAAGGCGCACGGTTTTCCGTTCCCGCCGCTCGCCTCGGCATCGCCTATCCCGCCGACGCCGTGCAGGATATCGTCAACGCGCTCGGGCAGCAGATGGCGAAGGTTGCCTTGTTTACCGGGGCCTCCATGTCGAGCGAGAAGATGGCTGCCGTCGGCTTTCTTCTGGAGGAAGTCGAGGCAAGCGTATTCGATCAGGAAGTATCCGCCCTCGCCCATGCCATCGCCGCCAATGCGCCGATCGCGCTGCACGCTTCGAAACTCGCGATCCGGGCCGTCATCGAGCAGGATGGCGACCTGTTGCGCGAGGCGGAAGTAATCGGCGCCGAGACTTTCGACAGCGCCGATTACGCCGAGGGCCGTGCCGCCTTTGCCGAGCGGCGGAAGCCGCATTTCACCGGCAAGTGACCTGAAACCTAGCGCTTGTCCAGGCGCTGGTAGAATTCCAGAACCGCCGCTTTGAAAACCTTGTCGCCGACGGCGAGCATGTGATCGCGGTTCGGTATGTCGATGGCCTGCGCATTCGGCATCAATGCGGCCAGCTCCTGGCCCGAGCCGGCAATATCGTCCTTGGTGCCGACGGCGATCAATGTCGGTGCCTCGATCTTCGCCACATCGTCCCGTGAAACCAGATCGCGCGAGCCCTGGATGCAGGCGGCCAGCGCCTGACGGTCGCTTTTCGTCTGTTCGGCAAAAGCACGGAACATGCGCCCGCGCGCATGGGTGACATCATCGAGCGACGACGCCACCAGCGCATCCGCAATCGGATCCCAATCGCCGACGCCCTCAACCATGCCAATGCCGAGACCGCCGAGAACCAATGAGCGGACACGATCCGGATGAGCGATCGCCACGAAGGCCGAAACGCGCGCGCCCATGGAATAACCCATGACATGCGCCTCTGAAATGCCCAGATGATCAAGGAGTGCCACGGCATCCTCTGCCATGATCCAAGGGTGATAGACATCGACATCGTAAGGTTTGTCGCTCGAGCCGTGACCGCGATTGTCGATGGCGATGACGCGACAATCCGCCTCGCCGAGCGTCTTCAGCCAGCCGGGATTGACCCAATTGGTAATCGCCGTGGAGGCGAAGCCGTGGATCAGCAACACCGGCGGGCCGTTCGGATCTCCTTCGTCGAAAAAGGCGAGCTTCAATCCATCTCGGACAAAGTGGAGCATCTTGGGAGCATTCAAATTCATGGCTTCGTCTTTATAAATTAGGTCCTCTTGGCGGCGGACCATATTTTATCGGCGATATCAAATGAACCCTGCGCCTGCGAAAATCTCTGCATCAAGCCGGACTTTCGCACTACACAATCGGGAAGAAGGATTATAAAGAGGGGCTACCAAGTCTGGCGCAACATTCATGCCGCTCACGGCAAGACGCATTCGGAGATCATCATGGCCGGCCACAATATTCCCCATTTCCAGAACGACGGCGGACATCGCGTCATCGAAATCGGCGTGAAGGAATTCATGTGCACTGGCGCTTCGGTTCCCTATGATCATCCCCACATCTTCATCGATCTTGGCGACGAGAGCGAGAAGGTATGCTCCTACTGCTCGACGCTCTATCGCTACAATCCGTCGCTGAAGGCGGATCAGACCAATCCGGCCGGCTGCGTCTTCCATTTCAAGGCTGCCTGACGCCATAGCGTCCGATCGGACACAAGAAAATGCCGATCAAAGCAGCCGCAATCATCGGCGCCGGAATAGCTGGATTGACGGCGGCGCTGGCGCTGGCGCGACATGGCATTGCCTCCGACATTTTCGAACAGGCAGAGGCGCTGACCGAGGTTGGCGCCGGCCTGCAGATTTCGCCAAATGCCTCCCGCGTTCTCGATACGCTCGGCGTTCTCGACAAACTTCGATCCTTCTGGCTGGAGCCGGAGGAAGTCCGGCTCGTGTCCGGCTCATCCCTGCGTCCCGTTGCGTTGGTTCCCTGTGGAAAATTTGCAAGAGAGCGATGGGGTGCGCCCTACGGGACCGCGCATCGGGCGACCGTGCAAAAGGCGCTTCTGGATGCGGTGACGGGCAATACCCTATGCAGGCTGCATCTCGGCCGGCTCATCGACATCAAAAACAAGCTGGCGCTGGAAGAGATCGCTGGAAAGAAGTTCGATCTCGTCATCGGTGCCGACGGCGTCTGGTCGAAAGCGCACGCGATGGTGCCAGGCGCGCCCTCGCCGCTCTTTTCGGGCAATATTGCCTGGCGTTTCTCCATTCCTGAGGCGGTCGCCCCTTCCGTCCTGAGCAAGACAAGCGTTACGGCCTTCCTCGGGCCATCGAGCCATCTCGTCTGCTATCCCATTCGGGAAACTGCCGCCTTCAATATCGTCGCGATCGTCTCCGGCAGCGGCACCAGCCGCGATTGGGGCATAGCCGGCAACAGAACGCAACGTGAGCAGATGCTGCGCGGCTTTTCCGGCTGGAACAGAACGATCCTGCAAATGCTCGAAGCCCAGGAGCAGGCCAGCTTCTGGCCGCTCTACGAGATGAAGGCGGGCCGATGGCATAATGGCAGCGATACGATTCTGATCGGGGACGCCGCGCATGCGATGATGCCGTTTGCGGCCCAGGGTGCGGCCATGGCAATAGAGGACGCCTTCGAGCTTGCCGGCATGCTTTCGGGACGCGAGCCCGCGGAAGCTTTCGAGCTCTACGAGAGGCATCGAGCCCCGCGGATATCCCGCCTGCGCCAGCGCGCCGCCTTCAACCAGTTTGCCTATCACGCACGCGGCCCCATCCGCTTGGCGCGCGATCTCGTCCTCTCGCTGCGCCCGCCGCAAAGCCTCGCGGCGGACATGGATTGGATCTACGGCTATCGCGCCATCGGCTGATCAGACCTGCCGGACGGCAGCAAAGCCGTTTTCGATATCCGCCTTGATGTCGGCGACGTCTTCCAGGCCGATTTGCAGCCTGATAACAGGCCCCTCCGTCGGAGCCTTGGTCACGCGCCGGTCACTGAGGTTGACGTGCAGTGCAAGGCTCTCGAAGCCGCCCCAGGAATAGCCGAGACCGAAAATGCGCAGAGCATCCAGGAAGGCATGCGCCTTCACCTTGAATTTTTGCGGATCGCCGACGGCCAGAACGAAAGAGAAAATTCCGCTCGCTCCCTTGAAATCGCGCTTCCACAAGTCGTGGCCCGGGAAGCTCGGCAGGGCCGGATGCAGCACGCGCGCAACTTCTTCCCTGCCCTCGAGCCATTGTGCGATCGCAAGCGCGCTTTCCTGATGACGCTCCAAACGCAGGCCCATGGTACGCAAGCCGCGCAGGACCTGATAGGCATCGTCAGGCGCGCCGCAGAGACCGAGCTGCCCATGCGCGGCGATCAATTGCTTCCAATGCGCTTCATTGGCCGAAACGGTTCCCATCAAGATATCAGAGTGGCCGGCCGGATATTTCGTCACGGCATGAATGGAAACGTCGACGCCATGGTCGAGCGGCTTGAAATAGAGCGGCGTCGCCCAGGTATTGTCCATGGTGACGACGCAGCCATGACGATGAGCCGCCGCCGAAATAGCCGGAATATCCTGCATTTCGAAGGTGTTGGAGCCCGGCGCTTCAGTATGGACCAGCCTAGTGTTCGGCTTGATCAGCTGTTCGATGCCGGCACCCACCATAGGATCGTAATATTCGACCTCGATACCGAGGCGCTTCAGCATCGTATCGCAGAAGAATCGCGTGGGGCCGTAGACCGAATCGACGATCAAGGCATGATCGCCAGCAGACAGATAAGCGAGAAACGTCACCGTCACCGCTGCAAGCCCCGAGGGAACGATTACCGTTCCAGCGGAGCTTTCTAGCGCATTCATCGCCTCGCAAAGCGCATCCGTAGTCGGCGTTCCACGCGTACCGTAGGTGTATTTCTGGTCATGCGTCTCCATCACCCGCGCATTGGGAAACAGCACCGTCGAAGCATGCACCACGGGCGGATTGACGAATCCATGGAAATCGAACGGCGAATTGCCGATGTGAGACAAACGCGTGTTGATGCCGGCGTTCTGCAGGAAGTTGTCTTTGTCTTTCATGTCCGGATATGCCTTTGGCGCTGCGAGAAAGTGGATTTGTGGCGACCAAGCTCCGCCTGGTCAACCCCGGTGCTTCCAATGCGCTCACATTATTCGAAGGCTAAAATAACAAAAATGAGAGAAGAAACCGCATTTTCGCGCAGTTTTTTGGCAAAACGTCGCTCATTTTGACGCCAAATGCCCAGTTTTCGGCCGGGGCGAGCGAAAATGCCGAATAAATCCGCAATAATTGGGGCGATCTCTTGACCGCTACACCTTTTACGACTGTGATAGCGCCACTCGCTCCGGGAAGGAAGGAACGTGGTTCCCAAGGGACCTGCTTCGGAGGCGATACTCTTTTAATTATAAAACAAATAGACAAAGGTAGGGAAAATGAAAAAGTTTGCTCTCTCCGTATTCCTCGGAGCCGCAGCATTGGCTTACACCGTGTCCGGTGCGTCGGCTTCGACGCTCAGCGACGTGAAAGCCAAGGGCTTCGTGCAATGCGGCGTGAATCCTGCTCTTCTCGGCTTTGCGCAGCCTGATGCGGCCGGCAACTGGGCCGGCTTCGACATCGACTTCTGCAAGGCTGTAGCGTCTGCCGTATTTGGCGATCCGAGCAAGGTGAAATACACGCCTCTCAGCGCCAAGGACCGCTTCACCGCGCTGCAGTCGGGCGAAATCGACGTACTTTCCCGTAACACCACCTGGACTATCAACCGCGATACGGCGCTCGGCCTCAAGTTCCGCCCCGTCACCTATTATGACGGCCAGGGCTTCATGGTCCGCAAGGAACTGAACGTGAAGTCCGCGCTCGAGCTGTCGGGTGCTGCCATCTGCGTCCAGTCCGGTACGACGACCGAGCTGAACCTCGCCGACTATTTCAAGACCAACAACCTGCAGTACAATCCCGTTGTCTTCGACAAGCTGGAAGAAATCACGACGGCCTATGATTCTGGCCGTTGCGACGTCTTCACGACGGACCAGTCGCAGCTTTATGCCGTTCGCCTGACGTTGAAAAATCCGGACGATAACGTCATTCTGCCTGAGATCATCTCGAAGGAACCGCTTGGCCCGGCCGTTCGTCAGGGTGACGACCAGTGGTTCAACATCGTCAGCTGGACGGCCTATGCGCTTGTGAGCGCCGAAGAGTTCGGCATCACCCAGAAGAACGTCGACGAAATGAAGAATTCGGCCAATCCGGACATCAAGCGCTTCCTCGGCGCGGAGCAAGGTTCCACGATCGGCACCGACCTGGGCCTGACCAACGATTGGTCCTACAACATTATCAAGGGCGTCGGCAATTACGGCGAAATCTTCGAGCGTAATATCGGTGCAAGCAGCCCACTGAAGATTGCCCGCGGCATCAACGCTCTGTGGAACAAGGGCGGCATTCAGTACGCCCCTCCGGTGCGCTGAGGCTTAAGAGTCCAAGCCTAACTTAAAGAGAGAGGCGGCTTCGCCTCTCTTCCCTCAAGAAAACAAGCCTGAAACGGGCACATTGGGGAAAATTTATACATGGCAATTACTGCAAACTCGCCCGAAGGCGAGCGTTCAGCTTTATCGGCAGCGTTGTACGACCCTAAAGTTCGGGGCGTGTTCTACCAGGCCGTCACGATCATTATCCTTGTGGCCTTCTGCTGGTTCATCGTTACGAACACGATGGATAATCTGCGCGCCTTGAACAGATCTTTCGGCTTCGACTTTCTCGAAGGTCGCGCCGGCTTCAACCTGGGGCAAGCGCTGATCCCCTATTCCAGCGATTCGACCAATACCACGGCACTCATCGTTGGCCTGCTCAACACGCTTCTCATTTCGCTAGTGGGCATCGTTGCGGCAACAATCGTCGGCTTTTTAGTCGGCATGGGTAGACTTTCGCATAATTGGCTGATTGCGAAGCTGTCGCAGGCCTATGTCGAAATCTTCCGCAACATCCCGCCGCTGCTCGTCATCTTCTTCTGGTACAGCGGCGTTCTGGTACTGCTACCGCAGGCGCGCGATGCCGTGCACCTGCCGTTTTCCAGCTATCTCAGCAACCGCGGGCTTGCCTTCCCGAGCCCGATCTTCGGTGCAGGCATGTGGGCCGTCGGCGTGGCCTTCCTCGTCGCCGTCGCCGCGGTGTTCTTCGTGGCACGCTGGGCGCACAGGCGTCAAACGGCAACGGGTCAGCAATTCCACACAATCTGGGTGTCGATCGGCATCTTGATCGGCCTGCCGTTGCTTGTCTTCCTGGTGACGGGCATGCCGCTTTCCTTCGACTACCCGGTTGCCGGCAAATTCAATCTGACGGGCGGCACGGTGATTGGTCCGGAGTTCCTTGCGCTTCTCCTCGCCCTTTCCCTTTACACCGCATCCTACATTGCCGAGATCGTTCGCGCCGGCATTCGCGGCGTGGCAAAGGGGCAGTCGGAGGCAGCGGGCGCACTCGGTCTGCGAGACTCAGCCATCAACCGGCTGATCGTCTTACCACAGGCAATGCGCATCATCATTCCGCCGCTGACGAGCCAATATCTCAATCTCATCAAGAACTCATCTCTCGCCATCGCCATCGGCTACGCAGATATTGTCGCCGTCGGCGGCGTGATCCTCAACCAGTCCGGCCGAGCCGTCGAAATCGTCATCCTATGGATGGTCGTCTATCTCATCTTGAGCATCGCAACCTCGCTGTTCATGAACTGGTTCAACGCCAAGATGGCTCTGGTGGAGAGATAAGATGTCGAGCGTAGATCAACACTTCGTCAGCAAGACATTGCTGGTGGCGCAGCCGGCGCCCGCCAGCGAAAGAGGTCCGTGGCACTGGTTGAAAAAGAACCTGTTTGCCACGCCGAAAGACATCGTCCTGACCTTGATTGCTGTCGCCTTCCTGGCCTGGACGATACCGCACCTGGTCGACTGGCTATTCATAAACGCAGTCTGGAGCGGCACGGACCGCACATTCTGCGCCACTACGGTTCAGGGCGGAACGCAGCCAGATGGCTGGAACGCCGCCTGCTGGGCCTTCGTCCGCGCAAAATTCGTCATCTTCATGTTCGGCCTATATCCGCCGGACGAGCGTTGGCGGCCGCTGCTCGTCTGCATCTTGATGGTCGCGAGCTTCGCGCCGCTGCTGATACCGTCGGTTCCCAGGAAGGGATTGAACGCAGTCCTGGCATTCTTCGTGCTGCCGATCGTCTCTTTCTTCCTGCTTCATGGCGGTTTCGGTCTTGAGATCGTCGAAACGGAAAGATGGGGCGGGCTGTTGGTGACGCTGGTCATTGCCTTCGTCGCGATCGCGGTCTCCTTTCCGTTCGGCATCGCGCTTGCGCTGGGGCGCCGCTCGAAAATGCCTGTCGTGCGCATGCTGTGCGTGATCTTCATCGAAGTGATCCGCGGCGTGCCGTTGATCACGGTGCTGTTCATGGCGAGCTACATGCTGCCGCTGTTCATGCCGCAGGGCTGGACTGTCGATAAGCTGCTGCGTGCCGTCGTCGGTGTCGCGATCTTCACCTCGGCCTATATGGCCGAAGTCATTCGCGGCGGTCTGCAGGCGATACCGAAGGGCCAGTTCGAGGGTGCCGATTCACTCGGCCTCGGCTACTGGCAGAAGATGCGGCTGATCATTCTGCCGCAGGCGATCAAGCTGGTTATTCCCGGCATCGTCAATACCTATATCGGCATGTTCAAGGACACATCGCTGGTTGCGATCATCGGCATGTTCGACCTGCTCGGCATCGTCCGTCAGAACTTCGCGGATGCCAACTGGGCGACTGCGGTGACCCCCGTAACGGGTCTCGTTTTCGCAGGATTCGTTTTTTGGCTGTTCTGCTTTGGCATGTCGCGCTATTCAGGTTTCGTGGAACGCCATCTCGACACCGGCCACAAGCGATAAAATTGAGGGAAACACAAAATGGCTGAAGCCCAATCGAAGAAAATGACTGTCTCCGAGACCGAGGTCGCGGTCGACATGATCAACATGAACAAGTGGTACGGCGATTTCCACGTGCTGCGCGATATCAATCTGAAGGTCATGCGCGGTGAGCGCATTGTCATTGCCGGCCCGTCCGGTTCGGGCAAATCGACGATGATCCGCTGCATCAACCGCCTGGAAGAACACCAGAAAGGCCAGATCATCGTCGATGGCGTCGAGCTCACCAACGATCTGAAGAAGATCGACGAAGTGCGCCGCGAAGTCGGTATGGTGTTCCAGCACTTCAATCTCTTCCCGCACCTGACCATTCTGGAAAACTGCACGCTGGCACCGATCTGGGTGCGCAAGATGCCGAAGAAGCAGGCGGAAGAGATCGCCATGCACTTCCTCACCCGCGTAAAGATCCCGGAACAGGCCAAGAAATATCCCGGCCAGCTTTCCGGCGGCCAGCAGCAGCGCGTGGCGATCGCCCGCTCGCTCTGCATGAACCCGAAGATCATGCTGTTCGACGAGCCGACGTCTGCGCTCGACCCCGAAATGATCAAGGAAGTGCTCGACACCATGGTTGGCCTTGCCGAAGAAGGCATGACCATGCTGTGCGTCACCCACGAAATGGGCTTTGCCCGCCAGGTCGCCAACCGCGTCATCTTCATGGACCAGGGCCAGATCGTCGAGCAGAATTCGCCGAAGGAATTCTTCGACAACCCGCAGCATGAGCGCACAAAGCTGTTCCTCAGCCAGATCCTGCACTGATTTGGAATAGATCGAATGAACAAAACCCGCCGCTGCGTCGCAGCCGGCGGGTTTTTTCATAGGCCGCCGGTTCAGTGACTGTTATCGGCGTTAGGCGAGGATATCGCGGACTGTCTTCTCCTGATTGCCGCCTGGCAATTTGTAGCGTGCGCAAGCCCTGTAGCGCTTCGCAAAAAACGCGATATATTCTTTATAGCCGCGAATAATGCGGAATTCACGAGACGTCGAGGGAAGCGGGCCGTGAAAAAAAGCGACAGGATCATCGGCGGGCTCGCACTCTTAAGCGCCGCCATCATCGTCATAAAACTGGCCGGAGCAATGTATGGCCACGATCTCATTCAGATGGCGGTCGATGCTACAAGGCCCGTACGCGCCGGCGGCTGGTCAACGACGGCGAACTGAGCATAAAGCGGGCTGATCGCGCGTGATCAGCAGCACGCTATCTGATCGGAAAATGGCGACCCCTGCAGGATTCGAACCTGCGACCACATGCTTAGAAGGCAAGTGCTCTATCCAGCTGAGCTAAGGGGCCGTAAGGCCTGGCCGCGCCTTAGGTGCGGCGGGCAACACATGCCTGAAACCGCCGCCAAACTCAATGGGCGGCGTTCAATAAGTGCCTGGCTTCAGTGAGTCCAGGGCTGGATACGGTTGAAGCGGAAGTTGTCGGAATAAGACAACGTCTGCCGGATAGGATCCTTCGGCGGGACGACGCGGTAATCGATGCCGTTGCGCTTGGCGTAGTCCTCCGCCTGCTCCTGCGTCTCGAAGGTCAGCTTGAGCTGCTGACGCATATCGCCCGAGGACGTATAGCCCATGATCGGATCGATCTTGCGCGGCGTTTCCTGATCGAACTCCAGAACCCAGATATTGGTTTTGGCCTTGCCGGATTGCATGGCGGTTTTTGCAGGACGATAAATCTTGGCAGGCATTGCTGCAGCGCCTCCGAATCAAGCGGGAATGATCCGCCTTCTTGCTTCTCTTGCCTTGGCGCGATCCGTTGCAGGTCACGCGAACACGACTTTTGCTTAGCCGCGAATCCCTTTGTTTTCAAGCGAAAAGGCAGCCCCTATCAGGACGAATTCAACGACTTCTATGAGGGATATTAAATGGTCGGAGTGGAGAGATTCGAACTCCCGACCCTCTGGTCCCAAACCAGATGCGCTACCAGACTGCGCTACACTCCGTACCGTCAGCATGACCCAAACAGGATCATGAGTTGATTTCCGCCGAACGCTTGATCCTGCGGAACGAGTGGGGAGATACACGGTTCATCTCCCCGCTGCAACAGGTAAAATCTCGGCCGGCACATCTTCCCCGACGAAAATTTACTTGCCGAGCTTTCCTGAAATGGTGGCACTCGTCACCGTATCGCCAACAGCAAGGCCGAGTTTGCGAACAATGCCGGCGTTCAGCTCGATGACATAGGCAACCGGCCCACCGGAGCTGATGATCGCTTCGGAATAGGGGACGGCGTTTTCCTGGATATGGGTGACGACACCCTTTTGATCCAGAAACAGCATATCGAGCGGCAACTTGGTGTTCTTCATCCACATCATGACAGGCCGTGGCGTGCCGAAATCGAACAGCATGCCATGATCCGCCGGCATGCTGTCGCGATACATCAGGCCGAGTTCGAGCTGCGGCGGCGTTAGGGCCAGTTCCACGGTGAATTTATGCGTCTGGCCGCTGGGCGATGCGATTGAAAGCGGTTCCGAATCGAAAGCCATCGACTGCCGGCCCACAGTTTGTCCCGCAAAGGACACCGGGATTACGGCCCCAACGAGAAAAAGCGCCAAAATGGCGCTTTTCAAAATTCCGGAAAAACCAGCTTTGTTCATATCAGTGCGGCCGTGTCACCGGGCTCGGCGCATCCGGGTGGATTTCGGCCGCCATCAGGCCTTTCTCGCCCGGTCCAAAGCGGACGAGCACCACCTGCCCCGGCCGAAGCTCAGCGAGACCGAAGCGGCGTAGCGTTTCCATGTGCACGAAGATATCCTCCGTGCCCTCGCCGCGCGTCAGGAAGCCGAAGCCCTTGGTGCGGTTGAACCACTTGACCAGCGCGCGCTCAAGGCCGCTCGTCGCCGTCACCTGCACATGTGTGCGGACAGGCGGCATCTGCGAGGGATGTACCGCCGTCGATTGGTCCATGGAGAGGATCTTGAAGGCCTGGTAGCCGCGCTCGCGGCGCTGGATCAGCGCGACGATGCGAGTTCCTTCGAGAATCGTCTGATAACCGTCACGGCGCAGACACGTCACATGCAGCAATACGTCCTGCATGCCATTGTCAGGCACGATAAAACCGAAGCCCTTGGCGACATCGAACCACTTGACGACGCCTGAGATTTCGATGAGCTCGACGGTATCGCCGGACATCTCCTCGAAGTCGACAACTCCCTTCGATGAAATTCTGTCACCCATCCTAGTCAGCCCTCGATTACGCGTCACACTGTTACGGTTAACTGATTCCCTGATATCAAGATTAACATCTTGGTAACGGAAAAGCGCAAGTCCTAGTTTTCGTTTATTCCCACCCTAAGATTATTGCTCCAAGACTTGCGCGAAGCTGGTGCCGCGATCGAAGATCCGTCCAGCTCAACATTAAGAGAGGAAATAGAATGCGTTATCTCCATACGATGGTCCGCGTCACCGATCTCGACGCCTCGTTGCATTTTTATAGCACCCTATTCGGGCTTATCGAAACCCGCCGCTACGAAAACGAGAAAGGCCGCTATACGCTCGTTTTCCTTGCGGCCGACGAGGATGCCGAATCATCCCGCAGCAACGGCGCCCCCAGCCTCGAGCTGACCTATAACTGGGACCCGGAAGAATATAGCGGAGGACGCAATTTCGGCCACCTCGCCTACGAGGTCGACGATATCTATGCGACCTGCCAGAAGCTGATGGACGACGGCATCACGATCAACCGCCCGCCCCGCGATGGTCACATGGCTTTCGTGCGCTCTCCGGACGGCATTTCGATCGAGATCCTGCAGAAGGGCGCCAATCTTCCCTCCGCCGAGCCCTGGGCTTCCATGGCCAATACCGGCTCCTGGTAAGGCCCAAGCTTTCGCGAGGCTTACGGCACGCGCGGAGCCATCCGTTTCGCGCTTGCCGCCCTTGCCCATCCTCCGGCATGCTTGGACGACTCGAAGCATCATGCATCGGATATCGCGGTTATCGTTCCTAATCGGCACGCGCGATATCATCGTCCCTCGCAGGAGGCCGTTCCGATGCAAACCTTTTTGCAGGGAACGTCCTATGTGCGATCATCAGATTTTATACGGCAGGAAGAAGCTAGCAAGCACAATTGCCGTTCTAGCCTCATTTGTGATGATTGCGGGCTGCGCGACCAAGGGTCAAAAGCCGACCGAGACATCAGACATTACGCCCGCTGTTCAGCCGACGGCAGCCGAACAACTCGCGACCGATATGAACAATAAGGCCGACGCCCGGCGACGCAACGCCGACCTCGCCTATCGCGACCCGCTGGTGCATAGCGTCAACGGCACGCGCCAGCAGATGGTCGCGCAGCAGAATCAGGCGCTCTATCCGGCGCCTGTGGAAACTCCCCCCGAGGGGCAAACCGGTATTGCCGGGCTGGTCACGCAGCCGACCGGCGTCAATGCGAGCAGAAGCAGCATCTTTTCCGCACCGCCGCCCATTGCCGTCAATCCGGATGGGACGCTTGCCAAGGCCGGAGCCGACGGAGCCCAGCCCATTACGCCGATGATGCGCAGTGTCTACAGCACACCGCCAACTGCGATGCAGGCAACGGCGCCGCAGGCGATGGATACCGCCGCGCCGAACGGCCGCACCTCGGCAGACATGCTGCCACCGCCGGTCATCCGCAATGCAACCTCGCCGGCTGCGGGTTCGCCACAGCCGATTGCCCAGGTAACGGCGTCCGGAGCGGCAGCAACGCCGAGCCCGAATGTCCATGAGTTGAACGGCAGACAAGCGGCCGCCCTCGCCCAATTCATCGCCTCGAAGAACCAGCCTCAGAACGGCAAGCTGCTAGTGCAGCCGGTGCAAAGCGCGACCGGGCAATAAAGAGCCTGCGTTTCAAAGGATTCTTCACTGTCACTGGCAAGAGCCTGTTAAGGCTTGCTTATTCAGCGTCGGCGGCAGTTTCACTCATCTGTCATTTTTTCCACAAAAAAGCAAAATTGCCGCTTGCGGGAATGAAATCACCCCGCTATAAGCGCGCCACACAACAGCTGAACGCGCCCTTCGTCTATCGGTTAGGACGACAGATTTTCATTCTGTAAAGAGGGGTTCGACTCCCCTAGGGCGTGCCACTGTTGTTCTTCCCCCACAGCCAATCATTTTAGCTACCGCTTGCGGACGCAATAGGCTATTCCTATTTACACCGCGCAGCATGCGCCCTTCGTCTATCGGTTAGGACGACAGATTCTCATTCTGTAAAGAGGGGTTCGACTCCCCTAGGGCGTACCAATCGCGCGGCTCGACGTTTTCCACGGTTCCCCGAAAAATTCTTCGCCTAGTCATGGATTTTTCTGCGATTTTTCTCGTTTTTCCGCTTGCGGGAATGAAAGGTGCTGACTATAAGGGCGCCACAGCACGCGCCCTTCGTCTATCGGTTAGGACGACAGATTTTCATTCTGTAAAGAGGGGTTCGACTCCCCTAGGGCGTGCCACTACCTCTTCCCCTTAATTTGATGTTTTTGCTCGCTAAGCGCTGTTATGCAGATGCGTATCTGGCGTGATCTGCGTTACGGAGCTTTCGCCGCATCCGTGACCCGCAGCTGCACGCGGCGGCTGCCCTGCCAGTGATCGGCGCCGAGCGTGCCGGCGACGTGGATCTGCGCGCCGCGCGACGACATCAGCAGCTCACCCAAGGGGGTCTCGGCCGCACGGAAGGCGATGCCATCCACTCGGCCGCCGTCCTGCGCCTCGAGCGTGATCTTGATGTGCGACTGGCCGACGAGGCGAGAATCGCGCAGACGGTGGCTCGGAAGGGCGAAGACGGGCTGTGGATGGCCCGAGCCATAGGGACCAGCTGTCTCCAGCCTATCGATCAGCTCCACGGTTGCGCCGCTTGCGCCGAGCGCACCGTCGATCTTCAACGTTTCGTTGGCAACAAGCCCTGCTACCTGTTTCTCCGCCTTCTCCGTGAAGAAGGCCCGCAGCTTTCCGAGATTGCTTCGCTCCACCGTCAGGCCGGCAGCCATCGCATGGCCGCCGCCTTTGACCAGCAGACCGGCATCAACGGCTGCGCGCACCATGCGACCCATGTCGAAGCCGTTGATGGAGCGACCGGAGCCTGTGCCCTTGCCCATCGGATCAAAGGCGATAGCAAAGGCCGGCCGGCGGAACTTGTCCTTCAATCGTGAGGCAATCAGACCGACGATACCCGGATGCCAGTTCTCGCGCGCCGTGATGATGACGGAGGCGCCATCGCCATTGCCATATTCCGCCAGCGCCTCGGCCTCCGCCTCCTGCAGCATGGCGGCTTCCATGGCCTGTCTCTCGCGATTGAGCTCGTCGAGCTTCGCAGCGATCGTGTCGGCTTCGCCCCCATCGGCCAGCGTCAGCAGGCGTGCGCCAAGAGCGGCATCGCCGATACGGCCGCCGGCATTAATGCGCGGACCAATCAGGAAGCCGAAATGATAGGGCGTGACGGGACCATTGAGGCCCGCCTTGCGAAAGAGCGCTGCGAGCCCGAGATTGCCCTGATGGCGGGCAGCGATCAGCCCTTTGACGACATAGGCGCGGTTCAAGCCCTTCAGCGGCACAACATCGCAAACGGTCGCGAGCGCGACGATATCGAGCCAGGCAAGCAGGTCGATGGATCGCACGCGGGAATCACCCGCCTCGCGCAGCAGCCGCAGCGCCGCGACAAGAACCATGAAAACCACCCCGGCGGCGCAGAGATGCCCCTGCCCCGAAAGATCGTCTTCACGGTTCGGATTGACCAGCGCGTGGCATGGAGGCAGCTCATGCGCCACCTGGTGGTGATCGATGACGACGACATCGATACCGCGTGCCTTCGCCACTTCAAGCGATTCGAAGCTGGTGGAGCCGCAATCGACCGTCACGATCAGCGTCGCGCCATTATCGATGAGCTGGCCGATAGCTGTCGGATTAGGCCCGTAGCCTTCGAAGATGCGATCGGGAATATAGATGCTGGCCGGCGCGCCGAAATGGGTCAGGAAGCGATAGAGCAGCGCCGAGGAGGCAGCGCCGTCGACATCATAGTCGCCGAAGATCGCAACGGTCTCGCCCTTCCTGATCGCGTGCAGAAGGCGCTGTGCCGCCTTCTCGCAATCGGTCAGCAGATGCGGGTCCGGCATCAGGCCGCGGATGGTCGGATCGAGGAAGGCCATGGCTTCGTCCTGCCCGACGCCGCGGCCGGCAAGCACGCGGGCAATCAGTTCCGGCAGGCCGTGCGTCTGCGCGATGGCGAGCGCCCTGTTCTGGCCGGCCTGGTCGAGTCGGGACACCCAGCGATTGCCTGATACCGAGCGCTCGACACCTAGAAATGCCCGTTGAACTGGATCGACCGGTTGCTCCACCATCTCTCCCGGAATTTGAGTGCGGCGTCCCTTTGAGGCACGCCGCCGCTGATCAGACTATTCTTTCGGCCGCTCGATGCGGATGACCTGCGGCTCGCCGACGAGATAACCCTCGTTCTTGATCGAGGCAACCGCCTTACGCACCGAATCCTCCGTCGTCGCATGGGTGACGAGGATGATTGTCTGGTGATCGGAAGGTGCCAGATGCTGCTTCGAGCGCTGGACGATCGATTCGAGCGAAATATGGTTTTCCGCCATGCGGGTCGCCACGCTAGCGAAGACGCCGGTACGGTCGAGAACGGTGAGGCGGATGAAATAGCCGCCTTCATGGCTCTGCATCTGCGCCTTGCGGTAGGGCTCCAGCGCCTTGGCCGGATGACCAAGCACAGGTACGCGCTGCTCGCCCGGGCGGCTCTTGGCGATATCGGCGATGTCACCGAGGACGGACGAGGCCGTCGCATTGCCGCCGGCACCGGGGCCGACCATCAGCAATTCGCCAAGGATATCGGATTCGATCGCCACGGCATTGGTGACGCCATCGACTTGGGCGATGACCGAATCGAGCGGCACCATGGTCGGATGCACACGCTGCTCGATGCCGCTTTCGGTGCGCTGGGCGACGCCGAGCAGCTTGATGCGGTAGCCGAGATCGGCGGCGGCACGAATATCCTCGATGGAGACGTTGGTTATGCCCTCGAGATAGATGTCGTCGGCCGCGATGCGATTGCCGAAGGCGAGCGTCGTCAGGATGGCAAGCTTATGAGCCGTGTCATTGCCCTCGATGTCGAAAGCCGGATCGGCCTCGGCATAGCCGAGACGCTGCGCTTCCCTGAGGCAATCGGCGAAGGACAGGCCTTCTTTCTCCATCCGGGTGAGGATGTAGTTGCAGGTGCCGTTCATGATGCCATAGACGCGCGAAATCGTATTGCCGGTCAGGGATTCGCGCAGCGCCTTGATGACCGGAATGCCCCCGGCAACGGCCGCTTCGAAATTCAGCAAAGCGCCCTTCTCTTCGGCGATCTGCGCGAGTTCGACGCCATGATAGGCAAGCAGCGCCTTGTTGGCGGTGACGACATGCAGGCCGCGTGCAAGCGCCGCGCGCACAGCTGCATTGGCAGCGCCCTCGGAACCGCCGATCAGCTCGACGAAGACGTCGATATCGGCCTTCTGCGCCAGATCGACCGGACCGCCGAACCATTCAATGCCCGTTAGATCGATGCCGCGATCCCGCGTGCGATCGCGCGCTGTGACGGCGACGATCTTGACGGGACGACCGCAGGTAACGGCAAGCTCGTTAGCGCGGCTCTGGATGATGCGGACGAGCGAGGCACCAACGGTACCCAAGCCCGCAATGCCGATTTTGAGGGCATCTGCCATGGAAAATTCCTGATCAGTATTGGGACGGCAGCCGCGGAAACGGCTGCCGCACGATATTATGAACGATGAGCGTTCAGCGAAATGACATTGTGCATCGTCTCGTCCGCGGTGGAGAGGAAGCGCTTTAGATTGCGCGCCGCCTGGCGGATGCGATGCTCGTTTTCAACAAGCGCTATGCGCACGTAATCGTCGCCCTGCTCGCCGAAGCCGATGCCCGGAGCGACCGCGATGTCGGCTTTCTCAACCAGAAGCTTGGAGAATTCCAGCGAGCCGAGGTGGCGGAACTTTTCGGGAATCTTCGCCCAGGCGAACATAGTCGCCGCCGGCGGTGGCACATCGAAGCCGGCCTTGCCGAAGCTGTCGACCAGAACGTCGCGGCGCCGCTTGTAGATGTTGCGCACTTCGGCGATGTCGGAGCCATCACCGTTCAGCGCATGCGTCGCCGCCACCTGGATCGGTGTGAAAGCGCCGTAATCGAGGTAAGACTTCACACGCGTCAGCGCCGCAATCAGCCGCTCGTTGCCGACGGCAAAGCCCATGCGCCAGCCGGGCATGGAGAAGGTCTTCGACATCGAGGTGAATTCGACCGTTACGTCGATGGCGCCCGGAACCTCCAGCACCGACGGCGGCGGCGCGTCATCGAAGTAGATTTCCGAATAGGCGAGATCCGAAAGCACGATGATGTCGTGCTTCTTCGCGAAGGCGACGACTTCCTTGTAGAAATCCAGGGTCGCGACATAGGCCGTCGGGTTTGACGGATAGTTCAGGATGAGCGCGAGCGGCTTGGGGATCGAGTGGCGCACGGCCCGTTCCAGCGGCGGGAAGAAGCTATCGTCCGGCTCGACCGGGATCGAGCGGATGACGCCGCCGGCCATCAGGAAACCGAAGGCGTGGATCGGATAGGTCGGGTTCGGGCAGAGAATGACGTCACCGGGCGCCGTGATCGCCTGCGCCATATTGGCGAAGCCTTCCTTCGAGCCGAGGGTGGCGACCACCTGCGTATCCGGATTGAGCTTCACGCCGAAGCGGCGGGCATAATAGGCGGCCTGCGCGCGGCGAAGGCCCGGAATGCCCTTGGAGGAAGAATAGCGATGCGTGCGCGGGTCCTGGACCACTTCGCACAGCTTGTCGACGATGGCCTTGGGGGTTGGAAGATCTGGATTGCCCATGCCGAGGTCGATAATGTCCGCCCCGCCCGCTCGCGCGCTCGCTTTCAAACGATTGACCTGTTCGAAAACGTAGGGCGGCAAACGCCGGACTTTATGAAACTCTTCCATTTCTTTCCCCATGGGACAGCGGCCCTCAAAACCGCGCTGAAGTTCGTTGATCTCCCGGCCAGCCGCGATACGAACTTGGGACTCGCGGCGCCGTATTCATGCTATCTCGAAAGATAAGGTGAATCTTGGGCGCTTATGCACGCAAAGTGCAATCCGCCGGTCAGATACATCCAAATTCGGCCTATCCGAACGCTTTGCGGCCAAATCGCCTGAAACGCAAGGCTAATTCTGCGTCTGTGCCGGCGGCGTGCCGCCCTCTTTTTGAATTTCCTGCAGCGTATCCTGGCCATGTTCGGCAGCGAGCTTGCGCATTTCGGCAACACGCCTCTGGTACTCGGCCTCGGAGATCGTGCCAGCCTTGCGCTGCGATCCAAGTGCCGTCAGCTGCTTGACCAGATCGCCAGCCTGCTGATCGTTGATCTGGACGTTTGCAGCGGTCGGCGGCGCGTTGAAGGAAGGATAGCCGTCCTTGTAATATTGCTGCGTGCTGGTTTCCACCACCGGCGTGCCCCTGGCGGGCTTTACTATGACAGCCTGAGGCGGCTGCTTGCGCTTGGCGAAGGCCGCCTTTTCCTCGGGCGTCGAGCAGCCCGCAAGCGTCAATGCGAGAATTCCGCACATTGCACCGCAGAGTACGGAATACCGGTTCAGTCTTGCCACCATGCCGCCGCCCATAATTGTCTTCCTGCGCTATTCCTTGCTGTGGGTTGCGACTGTTAAATTTGTCGCAGCAGCAAAGCAAGAGCAGGGTTGCGTTTCATTCGACTTGTATTCCTTTTCCCGCAAGATGTACAAATGGAAAACAAGACACGAGCTGCCGCCGGGAGGATGATGCGTGACCGACAGCAAGCGGGACAAGAATGAAGGTAATGGCGGCTTTCCAGGCTTTGATCCAAAGTCAGTCGAGCCTTACATCGTCAGGGATCCCGAAGCGATGGCCGTCAACTTTGCCCGTGCGCTGGAAAATCTCGGCAAGGCGGCCTCAGCCTGGCTTGCGCCACGCGAGCGCGGCGAGAAGGTCGATACGGTTGCCGATCCCTTCACCGACATGGTCAAGACACTCTCCAAGGTCGGAGAGTACTGGCTTTCCGATCCCCGCCGCACACTGGAGGCGCAGACTCATCTGCTTTCCGGCTATTTTGGTCTGTGGACGAAGACCATGCAGCGCCTCAGCGGCGATTCGTCAGCCGAAGCCGAACCCGTGAAGGACAGGCGCTTTGCCGATGAGGACTGGCAGACGAATCCTTTCTTCGACTTCCTGAAGCAGACCTATCTTCTGACATCGAACTGGGCGGAAAAGCTGGTCGGAGATGCGGAAGGACTGGACGAACACACGCGTCACAAGGCGGCGTTCTACACGAAGCAGATCACAGCCGCCTTCTCGCCGACCAATTTCATCGCGACGAATCCGCAGGTCTACCGCGAAACCATCGCCTCCAATGCCGAGAATCTCGTGCGCGGCATGAAGATGCTGGCGGAAGATATCAGCCTCGGCCACGGCGAGCTGCGTCTGCGGCAAACGGACATGACGAAATTCGCGGTCGGCCGCGACATGGCACTCACTCCGGGCAAGGTCATTGCGCAGAGCGATGTCTGCCAGGTGATCCAATATGAGCCGGCGACAGAGAAGGTGCTGAAGCGACCGCTGCTGATCTGCCCGCCCTGGATCAACAAATTCTACATTCTCGATCTCAACCCACAGAAATCCCTCATCAAATGGTGTGTGGAGCAGGGTCACACCGTCTTCGTCATCTCCTGGGTGAACCCCGATCAGCGGCATGCCGCAAAGGACTGGACCTCCTATGCCCGCGAAGGCATCGATTTCGCTTTGGAAACGATCGAGAAGGCGACGGGCGAGCAGGAGGTCAACGCCGTGGGCTATTGCGTCGGCGGCACGCTGCTCGCGGCGACGCTTGCCCTCCATGCCAAGGAAAAGAACAAGCGCATCCGAACGGTTACCTTCCTGACGACGCAGGTCGATTTCACCTTTGCTGGCGATCTGAAGGTTTTCGTCGACGAGGAGCAGATCGCAGCGCTCGAAGAGCAGATGAATGTGCTCGGTTATCTCGAAGGCTCGAAGATGGCGACGGCTTTCAACATGCTGCGCGCCTCCGAACTGATCTGGCCCTATTTCGTCAACAACTATCTGAAGGGGCAGGAACCCATGCCCTTCGATCTTCTATTCTGGAACGCTGATTCGACGCGTATGGCCGCGGCCAACCATTCATTTTACCTGCGCAACTGCTACCTCAACAATGCATTGAGCCAGGGCAAAATGGTGCTCGACGGCAAGACGCTGTCACTGAAGGACGTTCGCATCCCCGTCTACAATCTGGCGACGCGCGAAGACCATATCGCGCCGGCCAAATCGGTCTTCGTCGGCAGCCAATGTTTCGGCGGTCCGGTGGAATTCGTGGTGACCGGCTCCGGTCACATTGCCGGTGTCGTCAACCCGCCCGACAAGCACAAATACCAGTTCTGGACAGGTGGCCCATTGGGCGGCGACTATGAGGATTGGCTCGCCGAGGCAAAGGAGACGCCTGGTTCCTGGTGGCCGCATTGGCATGCCTGGATCCTCGAGCAAGACCATCGCATGACGGCTGCGCGCAAACCCGGCGGCAAGGCCCTCAATGCGCTGGAAGAAGCACCCGGCAGCTACGTCCTGGAACGGGCGTAAACAGTCGCGAATTATGCAATTTCCTTCGCCTCTCGTCCCCGCCCGCCTGATTTCCCGCTACAAGCGCTTCCTCTTCGATGCCGAGCTGGAGGACGGCACCTTCATCACCGGTTCCTGCCCGAATACCGGCTCGATGCTCGGCCTTACGACACCCGGCTCGCGCATATGGCTCTCCGAACATGAGGGCGCAAAACGAAAATACCGTCATGTCTTCGAATTGATCGAAGCCGACGACACCACGGTCGGCGTCAATACCGCCATGCCAAATCGCATCGCGGCGGAAGCGATCGCGCTTGGGCAAGTCTCCGATCTCGGGGAGTACACGATGGTCAAACGCGAGCAGAATTACGGCCGCAACTCTCGCATCGACCTGCTCTTGACCGACCCTTTGCGGACAACCACCTATGTCGAGGTGAAAAACGTCCATTTCATGCGGCAGCCGGGTCTTGCAGAGTTCCCCGATACGGCGACGGCACGCGGCGCCAAGCATCTGGAAGAACTCGGCGATATGGCCGAGGCCGGCTACCGCGCCGTCATGTTGTTCGTGATCCAGCGCAATGATTGCCATCGCTTCCGCATCTGCGGTGATCTCGATCCGGTCTATGCCAAGGCCTACCATCGCGCTTTGGCGCGTGGGGTTGAAGTCTATGCGCTGAAATGCAGGGTTTCACCGACGGAAATCGCGCCTGCCGGGTTGATCCCGATAGACGAACCCGGCATAGCTGCATTAGAACAGTTTAAGATCTCTATCGAAGGCTAGTCATGGTGAATTACATCGAAGCGGCAACGGCGCCGGCGAAGAATACGGGGGCCATCCGCATCTATGGAGAGGACGCATTTGCCGGAATGCGCAAAGCGTGCCAACTGACCGCCCGCTGCCTCGATGAACTCGCCGCGATCGTCAGGCCCGGCGTGCCCACCGATGTCATCGATCGTTTCGTCTTCGAATTCGGCATGGATCACGGCGCTTATCCCGCGACGCTGAACTACCGCGGCTACATGAAATCCTCCTGCACGTCGATCAACCACGTCGTCTGCCATGGCATTCCCAATGACAAGCCGCTGCGCGAAGGCGATATCGTCAATATCGACGTGACCTATGTGCTCGATGGCTGGCACGGCGATTCCAGCCGCATGTACCCCGTCGGCGAAATCAAGCGCTCGGCCGAACGGCTTCTCGAAGTCACCTATGAATCTCTGATGCGCGGCATTGCCGCCGTGCGTCCGGGTGCCCGCACGGGCGCGATCGGCGAAGCGATCCAGACCTATGCAGAGGGCGAACGCTGCTCGGTCGTGCGCGACTTCTGCGGCCATGGCGTCGGCAGCCTGTTCCATGACTCGCCGAACATCCTGCACTACGGCCGCGTCAATGACGGCCCGGAACTGCGTGAAGGCATGATCTTCACCATCGAGCCGATGATCAATCTCGGCAAGCCGCATGTGAAAGTACTCGGTGACGGCTGGACGGCCGTCACCCGCGACCGCTCGCTTTCGGCACAATACGAACATACGGTCGGCGTCACGGCCACGGGCTGCGAAATCTTCACCCTGTCGCCCGGCGGCCTCGACCGCCCCGGCCTGCCGCCGCTGCAGGGATAATTCATGGCGAAACGCCCCGCTTCTTCCAATGGACATGGTGACATGCCCCTCGAAAGAGGCGGGAAGCCGGAGACTTTGGAAGAGGCGCCGCTGCTCGACGAGCGGCTGTTCTTCCCCCAACAGACTGTCAAGCCGGCCTCGCAGACCACCAAATCCTCCTCGATAGCCAAATCCGCGCCACCCAACGTCGAAGCCCATTATCATGGTCACCGCGAACGGTTGCGCAATCGCTATCGCGACGGTGGCGACGCGGCGTTGGCGGACTATGAAATCCTCGAGCTGTTGCTCTTTCGGCTGATCCCGCGTCGCGACACGAAACCCATCGCCAAGGCCTTGCTCGCCCGCTTTGGCTCGCTCGGCGGCGTATTCGGCGCGCCGGTCGGCCTGTTGACCGAGGTCAGCGGCATCGGCGATGCGGTCGCGCTCGACCTGAAGCTGGTCGCGAGCGTCGCACAGCGCATGCTGAAGAGCGAATTGACGGGCAAGCCGGTGCTCTCCTCCTGGAAGGCGCTCATCGATTATTGCCATGCCGCCATGGCGCACGAAGCCCGCGAGCAATTCCGCCTATTGTTTCTCGACAAGCGCAATGCCCTGATCGCCGACGAGGTGCAGGGCTTCGGCACCATCGATCATACGCCGGTCTACCTGCGCGAGGTCGTCAAACGCGCACTCGAACTCTCCGCCTCGGCAGTGATTCTGGTCCACAACCATCCCACTTACCCTGCTTTGATCACGCTGGATCACGCTCAAACACGTTGAGATATCACGGTTTTTTCGGCTTGCGCACTCGGAGTGTCTTTTGCAAACTGGGGGCTGTTTAAGGGGTAGCGGATGGCCTCCAGATCCCGAGCGCCGATCCCTGTTTCCTCGACCGATCCCAGCTGCCGAGAAGGGAAACGCCGTGCCGAGCCTGACCGATCCCGCCATCCGACAAGCGCTGAAGCGAGTGGAGAGCAACCAGAAGCAGGAAAACCTGGCCGATGGTGAAGGTCGCGGCACTGACCGCCTAGTCCTGGTTCTTAAACCAATGCCGAAGCGAGTGACTGCCGACTGGATGGCCCAGCAGTGGCGTGATGGAAAGCGGACCAAGAAAAAGCTCGGGGCCTAAGTGCGCCCGCTGAAGCTTTACGCCTACTAAACCACTATCAAAGCAATTCCGCCGATTGCCTCGATCATCGATCGAGCAAGGGCATGGGAGCGATCGACATCGCCCTCCTCCCACTCCGCGACGGAATAGTGGATGTTGAACCATGGAAGCAGCGTCAACGCTCCACGTTGCGCCTTTGACAACGGTGTTGGCGCCCGTGGGTTTTCTAAAAGGATGGTTGCCTCCTTGAGACAAAGGATCGCTGCAGCGTAACGGCTGGTCTTTGCCGCCTGAGCAGAAAAACGCCCCTCATGGGCCATCGGCGTGATCGTATGTCCGCCCCCCGCATGGTCATCGAAAACGGGTGCGCCCTTCCAGCCATAAAAGGCATACCAGATTGCGCCCGAACATAGGGCTCCATGATGCCCGCTGATCAGCGGCGAACTTTGCTCCTCTTTGAAGACCCCCGGCCACTTTCCTAGATCGCGAAATCGATCCAGAGCAGGCTCGGCTTTCCTTGCTCTGTTCGCGCCCGTATTGTGCAGCCGGACGGTATTGCTTCCGAAGAGCCGCGCCAAAATCGTCACGTCCGTCAGTCCGCTCGCCCGCGCATCGTCTGCCGTCGCAGCGTGCCTCGCCTGCTCCAAAGCCCCACGTCCAACCTTGCTCAGGCGGATGCCGAACGACGTCAGGGAGTGATGGATGACGTTTTCCAGATCGAGGAATTTGACTTTCAAATTGCGCCGGTGCGTCAGCAAAAGCAGCGTTCGGTAGCAGCCCGCAGACTTGACGTGCGCTACCCGGAACTAGCCGGTGCGCGTCAGATGAGCGATGTCAGGCGCATGTGACAAGCCTCGACCAGGGTCATCGAATAGCCCAGCCTTGACACTCGCCTTGACTGCATCGTGCTGTATCCTGATCGTCACATCGACAGCGCGTCGATCAGCACCACGGCCGAATGCTTTGCCTATCCGCTCGGCATATTCGGCCATGGCGTTCTCGATCTCCACCATTTGCCGCGTCGAATAGCGCGCCAACTCGATCCCGCCCGTCGCAGCAATCGTGCGCTTTAACTGCAATTCCATCGACGCGAGCAAGCTGTGCTATGGTGCCGATCTTGAATTTGTAAAACTGCTCGATGAGCCGGAGCCAGCACACGCATGACCACATCCCTTGTCCCGAACAAAGGTCCCGAGCTGAGACAAGCCGTCGAGAACACCGAACGCGAGCTTGCCCAAAGGATAGGAATATCGGTCGAACAATTGCGGACCGCGCTCAACAGCGACGATCCTTTGTCAGCCTTTACCGAGCTCAGCAGAATGCGGAAGCCGCATTGATGCACGACATCTGTGACATGTCTGGCGCGCGAGAAGGGCAGCGGTCGTCCTAATGTTTAGGCCCAGCCGACATGTTCCCGCTGTATCAGCTTGAGAAACAGGCCGAACCAAAACCGGTACTCTGGGTCACCACGATCGCCCCATGTCTCAAGCGCACAATAGGCAACCGACGTGGTTTCATCTTCGCCATGCCGGTCGACCGCAACCTCGATCGCCTCGGCTTCGGTCAGGATGTGCCAGTCCTCAATCACGATGTAGTTCGTGCTCATGATTTGCTTCCTCACTGTCAATCAAGTGTTTCCGCGTCGCCAAAGTCTCGCTGGCCTGCCGTCTCTTCGTCATCGCCAGGCGCAAGCTTGATCAGGGCACCTATGCAAACTTTTGCCGTTCGATCATGCATCGCTAGATGTTCTCACTTTGAAGAGCGGTATGAGGATTTCGCGTCGTCAGCAAGATAACGATTTTCGTATAGAATAGCCAGTTATTTTATCTGCAACACGATGGTCATGTAAGGCGATGACGCCACGTGACCTCCTCGCTTGGAATGTACGTAAGCTTCGTGTTCAGCGAGGCCTCTCCCAAGAGCGCCTTGCGCTTGAAGCTGGGTTGGAACGCGTGTCGATTTCCCAACTCGAACGTAAACGGGTAAACTTGGGGATAGATTCTTTAGGAAAGATCGCCAACGTGCTCGACTGTAAAGTCTGTGAGCTATTGGTTGAGCCTGCCGAAGGCGAGCAGGCACCCACAAACCTGCGCCGGGGGCGGCGTCCGTAGAACCGCTACATCTGAGCCGCAGTGTGGGCACGGCGGCTGAGATTCCTTCTCATTCCACCTAACAATTTCGCATCGAGGCCAACCTGATACTCGCTCGCCTTGAGCGGATTCAAACCTTTGACCCGCGATTACAATTAGCCTGGCCGCTCAAATTATCGACCCAAAACAGAGCGTTCCAGAGATTGAGAATTGCGAAATAGTCATTATCAAACGGACGCCTGTTAAGCCTCGCAGATTTTACGCGCAAATTATGGAGCGGCTTACGAAGAATTACGCGAATTTCTATCGCACTTTGCATCCAAAGCGAGTATACCGCTCGCCGCTCCGGGCGAGGTGTGAATTTGAAGCGAAATACGATCCTGTCGATCTTGTGGCATATACGACGTTCGCGAAAGCAATATAGCTAGATCCTGCGCTATCTCATGAAGGTGAAGGAAGCCTACTCGGACGACGCTCTTAACGCGCTGAAAAACCTTGCCGATGATGCAAGGAGCAAACGCGCGGCGGCAACCGTTGCGGCGGAAACCGCGTTCAAGGACGCCACGTTCCCCGGCGTTGGCGCCGAGATGTGGCGGGCGCTGGGATCAGAAGAATATCGTGAAGTGCTGTGCGGCAAAATAACTCACGATGAGAGAGGGGGATCAACGGTGATAAACGCTGGGATCAGTGAAACCTCCGATCCCAAAAAACTACCCCAACGATTTCCTTCCAGTAAATTTATCTTTTAATTTCAACAACATATTTAATTGACGAGTGTGGTCCACAACCACCCGTCGGGAGACCCAACCCATCCCGCGCCGATATCGAGATGACCAAGACCATCATCGATACCGCCAAGCCCTTGGGCATCACTGTTCACGACCATGTTATCATTGGAAAAAACGGCCACGTCAGCTTCCGGGCATTGCGATTGATCTGAAATCGCCGAACGCTTCATAAGATTTTTAGTTAAAAATACCCCTCAAACTTTTGATATATTTATATTTTTTAAGGCATCCGACACTTCCGATTTTTCGAAGCGGCTGTGAATCGCCGATCCCGTCAGTTACCATTTTTCAGTTCAGCGTCAGGATCATCTGGCAGAAGGATCGCGCCTATCGCAACGGCAGGCCTGCTGGCGGAAGCTGCTGTTTTGATTTGACCAATCCGCCTCGGTGGTCGACCCGGTCCGGAGATCGCATGCAGAAGACATCGCCGACACTTGCCTCTCGCCTTCGCCGTTTTGGCCGTGGCGCGTTCGTTGCCTCGATCGGTTTCGCGGCAATCGCCGGCGGCTTCTATGCTCACATGCTCTGGACGACGAATTTCCATCCGGTCATCGCCGGCGAGCTCTACCGCTCCTCGCAGCCCTCGGCCAGCAACATCGCCGAGTTTCAGAAGCAATACGGCATCAGAACCATTATCAACCTGCGCGGCGACAATAGCGGGCACCATTGGTATGATACCGAAGTCGCTCAGGCGAAAGCGCTCAACATCGACCATATCGATTTCCACATGTCTTCGGGCCGCGAACTGACGCAGGAGCAGGCGGCCCAACTCGTCGATATCATGCGAAATGCGCCGAAGCCGATCCTCATTCATTGCCAGGCCGGAGCCGACAGAACCGGCCTAGCCTCGGCACTTTACCTTGCCGCCATTGCCAAGACGAATGAGGCTACCGCGGAGGGCCAGATGTCGATCATCTATGGTCACCTGCCGTTCTCCTTCACCCGTGCCTATGCCATGGACCGTACCTTCGAGAAGCTGGAACCCTGGCTCGGCCTTTCGGCGTCCTGAGCGCCAAACTTCCCGTTAGATAATCTGTAACATTGAGCCGCTACCGGTTGACGGAGTGCATGTTGCATTGCGACATTGATTCCCTATTTCAGTCATCCGAGGCTTCCCGATGGACCAATTCGATCTCCTAGTCGTGGGTAGCGGCCCTGCCGGCCGCAGAGGCGCTATCCAGGCCGCCAAACTCGGCAAGAAGGTGCTCGTCGTCGAGCAAGGCAAACGGGTCGGCGGCGTCTCGGTCCACACCGGCACCATCCCTTCGAAGACACTGCGCGAAACGGCGCTGAACCTTTCAGGTTGGCGCGAACGCGGCTTCTACGGCCGCGCCTATCGCGTCAAACAAGAAATCAGCGCCGAAGATTTGCGCCGCCGCCTGCTGATCACTCTCGATCACGAAGTCGAGGTGCTTGAGCATCAGTTCGCCCGCAATCGCGTCCAGCACATCAGAGGCAAGGCAAGCTTCGTCGATCCGCAGACGATGCAGATCGTCAAGGATGATGGCGAGGTCGTTACCGTTTCCGCCGCCAGCATTCTGCTTGCCGTCGGCACCAAGCCTTTCCGTCCGGATTACATGCCGTTCGACGGCAAGACGGTTCTCGACAGCGACGAACTCCTCGATATCCAGGATCTGCCGCGATCGATGGTCGTCATCGGCGCCGGCGTCATCGGCATCGAATACGCCACAATCTTCAGCGCGCTCGACACGCAGGTGACGCTGATCGATCCGAAATCGACCATGCTCGACTTCATCGACAAGGAGATCATCGAGGATTTCACCTATCAGCTTCGTGACCGCAACATGAAGCTGCTGCTTGGACAGAAGGCCGAGAAGGTGGAGCGCCTGCCGAACGGAAAGGTGGAACTGACGCTCGACAACGGTCGCCGTCTGACCACCGACATGGTGCTGTTTGCCGCCGGCCGTATGGGCGCGACGGATACGCTCAACCTCCCCGCGGCCGGCCTTGAGGCCGATGCCCGTGGCCGCCTGAACGTCAATCCCGAAACCTTCGCAACCAAGGTCCCGCATATCTTTGCCGCGGGCGACGTCGTCGGCTTCCCGAGCCTTGCCTCCACGTCGATGGAACAGGGCCGCATTGCCGCGCGCGTCGCCGTCGGCGCGATCGCCAAGGAGCCGCCGAAATACTTTCCCTACGGCATTTATGCCGTGCCGGAGATTTCCACCTGTGGCCTCTCGGAGGAAGAGGTCAAGGACCGGCACATTCCCTATGAATGCGGTATCGCCCGCTTCCGCGAGACGTCGCGCGGCCATATCATGGGCCTCGATACCGGCCTCTTGAAGATGATCTTCTCGTTGAAGACACGCCGCCTGCTCGGCGTCCACATCGTCGGCGAAGGCGCCACCGAACTCGTGCACATCGGCCAGGCCGTGCTGAATCTCAAAGGCACCGTCGAATATTTCGTCGAAAACACCTTCAACTATCCGACGCTCGCGGAAGCCTACAAGATCGCCGGCCTCGACGCCTGGAACCGCATGGGCGACATCAAGTCGGAGATTTGAGCGCGTCCGTGAAACCTCACGCAAGGGCTTCGATCAGGGGCAGGACTTCGGCGAAGGAATAGATGCTGTATTTCGGGGATGGCAGCGTGTCCGGCCAAGAAGTGCCAGCAGCGTAGAATACACCTCGTATTCCCGCCGCCTCCGCGCCCCTGACATCGGCCTCTGGATTGTCACCGACAAAAATGCAGCTTGCCGGGGCCACGCCCAGCCGTTCAGCGGCAAGCTGAAAAATTCTCGCGTCCGGCTTCCGCAGGCCGACATCCTCTGAAATGACCACGAGATCCACGGCATCTCTCAGTCCGGTGATCTCAATTTTTGCGGATTGAACGTCGCCGTGGCCGTTGCTGATGATGGCCGTCTTCAGGCCGTGCTCGCGCAGCGCGGCAAGCATTTCAAGGGCGCCTATCGAGGGCCGTGCGAAATGTGGGTAGCGCCTTTGAAAATCGGAAAGCAAGAGAACTCCGCAATCATCGCTCACACCGAGAGCAGTCACCAACCGCGGATAAAGCTTTTGTTTGTCGACGAGACCTTCCTTCTCCAAGGCAAAGAACGTTTCTTGAAAATTCTGAAAAGTAACGCCCCTCAGTTGATCTTCAAGCCGTTTGAAATGATCCGGTAGGAATGCCAGCAGGGCGGCGCGGCGATCGATAAGGGTTTCGTCCAGATCAAACATTGCCGCTTTAATCAAGTTCGGTCTCCTTCGCCATTCACCGTACTAGGCTTCTGGTAGAGCCTAGGGCTCTAATGAGAAGTATCCATTGCAAACGATCGAGTTAGGCTGCAAGCGCTGCCTGAACCGCAAAGGCGATATGCAGCCGGACCAGGCAATATTGACTAAGCCGATGGTGTCAGAAAGCTTCCTGATATCGGCACAAAAAAAGCCCTGCCGCGAACGGCAGGGCTTCAATTTCAGTCGGAAAGAGAACCGATTACTCGGCGCTGTCTTCAGCAGCCTTCTTCTTCGGAGCGGCTTTCTTCTTCGGAGCGGCAGCTTCTTCGCCTTCGGCGGCAGCTTCAGTCGCTTCAGCCTTGGCAGCAGCCTTCTTCTTCGGCGCTGCCTTCTTGGCAGCCGGCTTGTCTTCTTCTTCGTCGTCAGCCAGCAGCGCTTCCTTGGAAACTGTCTTGTCGGTGACGTTAACCTCGGTCAGCAGATGGTCGATGACCTTTTCTTCGAAGATCGGGGCGCGCAGGTTAGCGGAAGCGCCCGGCGTCTTGCGGAAGAATTCCAGGATTTCCTTTTCCTGGCCCGGGAACTGCTGAAGCTGCGCGTAAAGAGCACGCTGCAGTTCGTCTTCGCTGACTTCGACACCGGCCTTCTCGCCGATTTCGGAGAGAACGAGGCCAAGGCGAACGCGACGCTCAGCGAGCTTGCGGTATTCTTCGCGAGCCTTTTCTTCCGTGGTGTCTTCGTCTTCGAAGGTCTTGCCGGATTCGCTGAGGTCGGTTTCGATCTGGCGCCAGATGCTGGCGAATTCAGCGTCGACGAGCTTCTGCGGCGTGTCAAACTGGTACATCTCGTCGAGCTGGTCGAGGATCTGACGCTTGACCTTCTGGCGGGTGACCGAACCGTACTGGCTTTCGATCTGGCCGCGAACGATTTCCTTCAGGCGGTCAGCCGATTCAAGGCCGAGCTTGGAAGCGAGTTCGTCGTTGATTTCGACTTCGCCAGGAGCTGCAACTTCCTTGACATTGATGTCGAAGGTGGCTTCCTTGCCGGCGAGGTTTTTGGCCGGATAGTCGGCCGGGAAGGTTACGGTGATGACCTTCTCATCGCCAGCCTTGAGGCCGACGAGCTGCTCTTCGAAGCCCGGAATGAAGCGGTTGGAGCCGAGAACGAGCTGTGCGTCTTCGTCCTTGCCGCCGTCGAAGGCAACGCCGTCGACCTTGCCGAGGTAATCGATGGTGACGCGGTCGCCGTTGGCGGCCTTGCCCTTCTTGGTTTCGTAGCTGCGGGCACTCTCAGCGATCTTGAGGATCTGCTCGGTCACTTCGTCTTCGCCGATCTCGGCGACTTCGCGGGTGACCTTGATGCCGCTGACCGGCTTCAATTCGATCGCCGGGATGACTTCGTAAGACAGCGTGAATTCGAAATCGGCCTCAGCGGAGAGGATCTTTTCTGCCTCGTCCTGGTCTTCCGTCATCGCGATTTCCGGCTGGGTGGCCGACTTTTCGCCGCGCTCGGTCAGGATCGCCGGCGGCTGATCGCGAACGATTTCGTTGACGAGATCGGCCATGATCGACTTGCCGTAGACCTTCTTCAGGTGCGAGACCGGAACCTTGCCCGGACGAAAGCCGTTGATGCGGACCTTGTCCTTGACCTCGGCCAGGCGCTCGTTCATGCGCACTTCCATGTCCTTGGCCGGGATGACCACCTTGATTTCGCGCTTCAGCCCTTCAGCGAGCGTTTCGATAACCTGCATTGTCCTACCTTCATTCATGGCGGCCGTGCCCAGCCTGCCGTTCGTTTCGATGAGCACGACGCCGGAAAATCCCGAGCGTGGCTTGGATGCAATTCTCTTTCACCTTGCAAGAGCGCCGCGCATTCAAACAAACGCGCAAAAGGCAGCTCTATCCCGTCACGAGCCAAAACATCTTGTCCACTTTCCTCATCGAAAGCGGGATGCTTCGGGCAAGATGGCGCGTCCTGCGGCATTTGGAAGACAGGCTTGGTTAGCCTCCCCCCTGTCCACAAGACAGTGTTGGTGCGGGTAGAGAGACTTGAACTCCCACGCCTTGCGGCACCAGAACCTAAATCTGGCGTGTCTACCAATTTCACCATACCCGCGTTCCCAAAACCGCATGGCGATGCCTGCCCATGGGGCCTTCCGGAGCGCGGCGTCTCTATATCACCCGTTTCAAACCACGCAAAGGAAAAATGACGGTTCCGCGACGACGCTTAAAGCTTATCGGAGCTCTTCGCGCAGATATCGTCAGTAAAGCGGCTCCTCATAGACGGATTTGCCGTCTAGAAGCAGGCTTCTGATATGGGCAACACCGTCGGAGGACACGCGCGCCGCAATGGCGACGCGATTGTCGTTGCGGGCGCTCTCGATATCGCGGCCCTGCCCCTCGGGCACGTAATAGCGTTCGATGCCATAGGTGACCCCGACAATCGCCTGCTGGGGATCGGTGACATCGCCATAGAAAACATATTCGACAGGCAGGCTTTTGAGCACGACCGTATCGGGTTTCTGATCGAGCTTTCCAAAGGATGATTCGACGATGCCCCAGTAACCGTCACCCTGCCTCTTCAGGCGAACGGACAATATCGCGGCACTTCGGCTCATTTTCGGCGGTCCCTCGACCATCGTCGAGAACGGAACCCGTGAGATGTCGTAGTTCAAGGTCACGTAGTCGCCGCGCAGAAGATCGCGCGGATCGACCGGTGCGGTCCTCAAGAGAATTTCGACGCCGCTCCGCAGCCCCCAGGCGCGCTCGCCAACCATGTAGCCGAGAACTGCCGTCTGCAAAGCGGCAACGACGATGGCAGCAATCCATAGTCGGCGGGAACCGATGGTCGGGCTCTTTTCAGCGATATCGGTCATGCCTGTGTCCCCTGCCCGCTATTGCTGGAAAAGCGCCGTTCCAGCTGGATGACCAGCCAGGCTGCAATGGCCACAAGCAAGCCCGCAACGAGGAAGAACCCCGCCGTGCCGATCATCGAGCCTATCGTCTCGCTGGCGAGATAAAGAATCTCGCAGGAAAAGACGAAATAGGCGAGATAGCGCACCGCGCCATTGTCGCGGCCGCTGAGGGCGATTGCGATCACCGCGCTGGCAAGTGTCGCCGCGGCTACGATGACAAGCGGCAATTTATCCTCGATCCAGACATTATTTTCAAAGGAACCGTTGCTGATTTCGGCATGGACAAGAAAGAAGCCGATCGATGCAACCAGAAAAGTGTAGAAAGCGGGCGCCGCGCCGGCCGTGCGGGCAAAGGGCACCAGCGGCGAAGCGGGAACACTGACGACGAGAAACGTCGCCATGCCGAGAGCGGCAAACAGGATCGCGGTATTCAATCCCTCATGGCGGCCGAACAGCCATGCCAGCCAGCCGACGAGCATGAGATAAGCCAAATGTCGAGCCATGGGCGCGTCGACATAGCGGACAAGCCCAATCAGGACCGCAGCCATCAAAGGCGGCATCCAGGGCATGATCCCATACCATTCGTCGAAATGCCCCCAGAGATAGACGCCGCAAAATGCCCAGGCCAGAAAACCCGCGAGCCCGACCTGAGCCGAGGAACGGAACAAGGCCGCCACGATGCAGGCCGCAGCGAACCAGACGAGCATCATTCTCAGTTCATCGCCGGACAAATTGTACATCTGGCCGACCAGTGCCATGGCGCCACCGAAACTCAAGGTGCCGAGAATCAGCAATGCAGCGGCGATGATGGAGCGACCCTGGCCTAACAAATATGCAGCCGCGAGATAGAAGGCCCATATCATCGTGACCAGCCCCAGCAGACGGGCAATTCTCGGAATGCTCTCCCAGTTTGCAGATATGAACAGCAAGATGGCAAGGCCGAGAAGCACGGCGGCGATGATGGTCAGTACCCGTCCGGCGCTGAAACTTGTCTGGCGGCCGTCATACTCGCCGAGAATGGCTTTGGCCGTCCCCGCGTCGACAAGGCCCTTGTCGGTCCAGATCTTCAGATCCCGCTCCAGCCTGCCCCTGTACATGCCCGGCTCCCCCTCGCTGCGATTCTGCTTGCGACAGAGTTAGCACAAATCGCCGCACAATCGATGCGAGCCGAGCGGTTCTGGCAGAAGCTTCGGCTCACAGGAATATGTGCCATATTAATACGGAATTAAGGGATCGTGTGGTATCTTTGGGACCGGTAAGGAGATACCGACTGCAGATATGCGCGCAGCTCATGCCTCCCATGAAATTATTGCGCTGCACAAATTCGAAAAGTCATACTATTTATCAGGCAACAAAACGGCGGTGGCGCGCCGGGCCGATTCAGATCGGATCAAGCCTGGGGATGGATATCCCGACACCATATTCGGAGCCGCATACTCCTCCTCCCAATGCGCTCCGATCGATTGACGACACTCCTCCTCCCAGTCGTTAATCACCACAAATGACGCCCATCGCATCCTCCTCCCGCGGTGGGCGTTATTTTTTACCTCCCTAAATCGGTTTATGCTGCGCGGATGCGCATGTTGCCCAGCGGGCTGCAATCGAAAGGCCGCATGGCGGCTGGCAGCAGAATTCGAGCCCTCCAAAATGGCAAGGCCGGCGAAAAGATGGCTAAAAGCGGGCCGCCGCCGGCAAACGCTTCGGAATGCCCGACACTTGCTCGAAATTGACTTCCAGCGGCGAACCCGGTTGGTCGTGATATGCACACAAAGAAGCCATCATCTTAGGCAAAGCACCATAAGGCTTGCATGTGGCGCATAGGTGGCATGAAGCTTTCGCGCTTTTAGTTTTCGCGACGCAGCATATATTTAAATCCATTAGATCGACGACGGAACCAATCACGGAACTGCTCGATCCCTTGATCCTCGAAAGGGACTACAATGAACCTGACCCGCTCTTTCAACAACTGGCGCAAGTATCGTCAGACCGTTAACGAACTCGGCCGCATGAGCTCGCGTGAACTGCACGACCTCGGCATCGACCGCGCCGACATCCATCGCGTCGCCCGCGAAGCCACCGGCCGTTAACAGCCGGATAGGCTTCGCCCAACAGCGAAAGCCTTCTCAACGCCCGTTGCGGACCTCCGCGGCGGGCGTTCTTTTTTTGCCTATCGACTGAGCAGACGCAGCATAATCGATTCCGCTGCGAGCTATTCCCCATTTGCAAAGCACACAAATTTTGAGCATCGACTGCTTTTTGGGCGTCATATTGCACAAATGCATGGCAGACGCCTCTTCTTTGCACTGCACAATCACTCTCTTCGCGCCTATATAGAGTGCAAGCGCTGAGGCGGTAATTGTACCGCCCGCAAACAAGATACTGAGGAAAAGATCATGAACCCGATTCGCATTGCAAAGAACTGGATCAGCTACCGCCGCACTCTGAACGAACTTGGCAACCTCTCCAGCCAGACCCTTTCGGACATCGGCGTCAGCCGTTACGAAATCCGCAACATCGCTGCTCGTTCTTTCCGTTAATAGGAACGGACTAAGCAGACTGCCTCAAGACGGCGCCCTTCGGCGCCGTTTTTGATTCCGGCTGTCAGCAAATCAATTGGATCGCCGGCCTGCCCGTGATAATGACGCGCGCATGACACAGATCACTTCCCACTCTCCCATTCACGTCATCGGCGGCGGCCTCGCGGGCTCGGAAGCCGCATGGCAGATCGCCAATGCCGGCGTTCCGGTCATCCTGCATGAAATGCGCGGGGTGCGCGGCACTGAAGCGCACAAGACGGACGATCTTGCCGAGCTGGTGTGCTCCAACTCGTTCCGCTCCGACGATGCCACCAGCAATGCCGTCGGCGTCATCCATGCAGAAATGCGCATGGCGGGTTCGCTCATCATGGCATGTGCGGACAGGCATCAGGTGCCGGCCGGCGGCGCGCTTGCTGTGGATCGCGACGGCTTTTCGGCTGCGGTGACGCGGGCGGTACAGAGCCACCCGCTAATCACAGTTCTCCGCGAGGAAATCCAGGGCCTGCCGCCGAGGGAATGGGACCAGGCGATCATCGCCACCGGTCCGCTGACTGCGCCTGATCTTGCGAGCGCCATCCAGGCTGAAACCGGCGCGGATGCGCTCGCCTTCTTCGATGCCATTGCGCCAATCGTCTATCGCGATAGCATCAACATGGACATTTGCTGGTATCAGTCGCGTTACGACAAGGTCGGTCCCGGCGGCACGGGCAAGGACTATATCAACTGCCCGATGGACGAAGCTCAGTACAATGCCTTCGTCGATGCGCTGATCGCCGGCGACGCCGTTGGCTTCAAGGAATGGGAAGGTACGCCCTATTTCGACGGCTGCCTGCCGATCGAGGTCATGGCGGAGCGCGGGCGTGAGACGCTGCGCCATGGGCCGATGAAGCCGATGGGGCTCACCAATGCCCATAATCCCACGGTCAAGGCCTATGCCGTCGTGCAGCTCCGTCAGGACAATGCGCTGGGCACCCTCTACAATATGGTCGGTTTCCAGACGAAGCTGAAATATGGCGCGCAGGCGGAGATCTTTCGCCTGATCCCCGGTCTTGAAAATGCGGAATTCGCCCGCCTCGGCGGGCTGCACCGCAATACCTACATCAACTCGCCGACCCTGCTCGACCGCTCGCTGGTATTGAAGTCGCGCCCGGGCCTGCGTTTTGCCGGCCAGATCACCGGCTGCGAAGGCTATGTCGAAAGCGCCAGCATCGGCCTGCTCGCCGGCCGCTTCGCCGCCGCTGAGCGCAGGGGCGAAGCACCGTCGCTGCCACCGGATACGACGGCGCTCGGCTCGCTGCTGAATCACATTACCGGCGGCCATATCGTTTCGGACGAGGAGCCGGGCAAACGCTCATTTCAGCCGATGAACATCAATTTCGGGCTATTCCCGGAGCTAGAACCTGGCTCGATCGTCAAGCCGGAGGGCGTCAAGCGCTTCCGCGGCAAGGACAAGACCATCATGAAACGTCAGCTCATCGCCAAGCGCGCACTTGCCGATTGCGCCAGCTGGCTCGGTGTGCAGGCGCCCGTTTTCGCGGAAAGCGCCTGACCTAGAGCATTTTCGCTTTTCTTCGAATAGCGAAAATGCTCTATCTTCTTGTTTCCTGACGCATTCCGGACGGAAAACCCCTGCGCACTTTTCCTGGAAATGCTCCAGCGGCTTTCTTGATCTTCAGCTTGTTGCCGGCGGCGCGTGGTGCTCGAGCTTCGCGTCTTCGCCGGCGACATAATTGCCGAGCAGCCAGAGCGAGACCTCCGCAGCTTCCGCCGGCGTCTTGAACTCGAACGTGCCGTTGTGATGCGGAACATCGAGGAAATCGACGATCAAGCCGCGTCCGGTTGCTGAAATCTTGGCACGCGCCTTGCCAGGCTCGATCAGATGGACGCTGAAATGATTGCGCACGTTGCGCATAAAGCCGGCTTTGTCATCGTGGAGCCGCACGAAGACCGCCTGCCCGTCTGCGGTTGCCTGCAATTGCCGGATCGCTTCGGCCGGAAAGGCTCGGCCGAATTCCAGAATGGCAAGGCCGGTATCGTGCAGGCCGTCTTCCTTGTTCTGCGATGCCATGCGCGTCGCGTAATAGGCAATGAAGATGACGATCGCGAACAATATGCACCAGACGACAATACCCACGGCAGATCCCCCTGAAATGCAAATCAAGTGCCGGCCATCTCCATAGACGCCGAGACTTGCGCGAGCTTGGTGTATTTTAGATTTTCTTTGTGATCGACGCTATCGCCATGCGCAGCTGCCGGCGCCATTGCGGCAGCACAAGGGATCGATCGAAGATGCCGGCACCAAGCTTCTGTGCCTTCTGCAGGACAGGCTCGGCCAAGGTAACAGGCAGAAAGGCGGGGAATACGGCCTGCGGTATGGCGTCTGCCGCCCTCGCCTTGACGAGATGCTCGCGACCAAGACCGGCGAAGGCTTCGACCGCTGCCGAAATGCGCGGCTTGTCTTCACCAGCGAGAAAACTGTCGCGATCTAGCCCTGTCGCCGAGAGGATCTCCAGCGGAAGGTACACCTGCCCGCGATGGCGATTAAGCGGCATCAGAAGCAGCAAGCCGGCGATTGCCTGAGCAACGCCCGCATGGCCGGCGGCATCGGCGGAGCGTTTCGCCTCATCGGCCGACAAGACCAGGCTTGCAAGCTGGATGAGAGCAGACGCCGTCTCGCCGGCATAGCCTTCCAGGCTGCTGCGGCTTTCCATGGGATCGTCGTAGAGATCGAAGATGCGCGCATCGATCATGTTAATCAGCGTCCGGCGCGGCAAGCGATATTCTTCGATCGCGGTCAGAAGCTCGGAGGCCAGCGGATTGGCTTCGCTCGATCCGTGAGATTGCCCCTCCAGGAGATCGCGCCAGTACTGCATGCGCACCTCGCCGGGCAACGGCTCGTGCACGAGATCCCGCACGCGCGCCAGCTCTGCATTGAAGGCATAGAGCGCGGCAAGTGCCGGGCGCTTCTCTTCCGGCGCCAGCAGGCAGGCAAGATAGCGATCGCGATCGGTGTCGCGAAGCGTTGCGAGGCAGATGTCCCGGTTGCTACGGGGCGCAGCTGTTATCGTCATACCTGGATCCGAAAATCAGACGGCGATCAGCGCCGCAGCCACGGCGCGCGATTCGGACAGCATGATGTTGAATGTGCGCACGGCAGCGCCGGTGCTCATCGGGTCGGATGAAATCTGCTTTCCACGCAGGGCAGCCTTCAACTCGGCGGGAAGCGGTCGCAGCTCCATGCCGGTGCCGACAAGTAGCACTTCGATCTCGGCAGCTTCATCGAGAACCTTCTGGAAGCGATCCGGCGTCAGCGCATCGCCTTGCAGCATGTCCCAGCCGTAGATGCCCGAGGGCAGGCAAAGCAGCGAGCCGCGATGCGACATGTCGGCAAAGCGGAAGCCACCATTTCCGTAAGCGTCGATCGGCGCGCGTCCGGGGAAATGCGCGTTTCGGATTTCTATACCTTTAGCCACTGTATCACACCGCTGGTTTGCCTGACTGGATGTTGCCGGCTGCGGGTCCATTGCTCTCACCGCCGGTCTGGAACTTGTCCGGCCGCAGCTTGAACAGGATCAGCACGGGCGCCGCAATATAAATCGACGAGAAAGTGCCGACTGCGACGCCGAAAAGCAGGACGAAGGTGAAGGCACGGATCACCTCGCCGCCGAAAATATAGAGCGCGAGCAGCGCCAGAAGCGTCGTCGCGGATGTCAGAATGGTACGAGATAGTGTCTGATTGATGGAGGCATCGATCAAAATCGGCAACGGCATCTGCGAATAGCGCTTCAGGTTTTCGCGCATGCGGTCATAGACGACAACCGTGTCGTTCAGCGAATAGCCGACAATCGTCAGGATCGCGGCAATGCCGGTCATGTTGAATTCCATGCCTGATAGCACGAAGAGGCCGAGCGTCAGGATGACGTCGTGCAGTGTCGCGATGATCGCGCCGACTGCGAATTGCCATTCGAATCGAAGCCAGATGTAGATCAGAATTGCTGCCAGCGCCGCCAGGACGGCAAGGGAAGCAGTGGTGGTGATTTCACCCGATACCGCCGGGCCGACTACCTCGACGCGAGAGAAATTGTAGTTCTTGCTCAATTCGTCCTGCACCAGGGAAACGGCCGACTGTTCGGCGTTCTCGCCACCGTCCTGCGCATGGACACGAACCACGGCGCCAAGCCGATCGGCGAGCCGCTCGACGCGCACGTCGCCAGGTACGACGGCTTCAAGGCGCGTCTGAATATCCGCAACGTCGGCAACACCCTGCTTGGCGCGGACCTCGATGATCGATCCGCCGGCAAAATCGATGCCGAGGTGCATGCCGACCGTCGCGAAGGCAATGAGTGTGGCGACGGACAGCGCAGCGGAGACCGTAAACGTATAGCGGCGGATGCCCATGAAGCGAATATTGGCATTATCAAAAATGCCGCTGCGGACGCCAACCAGCAAAGTACGCGGCCTGCGGTGTGAAATCCACATATTCACCAGCGACCGCGTGACGAAGCAGGAGGTGAAGAAGGTCGAGATAACGCCGACCATCAGCGTCGCGGCAAAGCCGCGCACCGCGCCCGTGCTGGCGTAGAAGAGAATGGCGGCAACGATCAGCACTGTCAGATTGGCATCGGCCACGGTCGCAGCTGCGCGGTTGAAGCCGTGGCGCAGCGCATCGACAAGAAGATGGGTCTTCTTCTCCTCCTCGCGCACGCGCTCATAGATCAGCACCAGCGCATCGAGGCCGATGCCGATGATGAGAACGATTGCCGCAACGCCGGGCAAGGTCAGGGTGATACCGAGCAAGCCCATGAGCGCCGCGACCATGATCATGTTGATGACGAGCGAGATGGTCGCGATGATGCCGAGCAGGCGATAGAAACCGATCATCAAGGCGGCGACGAAGACCGCGGCGGCAATGCAGGCAATCAGGCCATAACGTGCCGTTTCGCCACCAAGACCGGGCTGAATGGTTCGTTCTTCGACCGTCGTCAGCGTCGCGGGCAATGGTCCGCTCTTGACCATGACGGTAAGATCCTGCGCGCCCTGGGCCGTGAAATCCCCGGGAACGTCGATCTCGCCTGTTGCTATGACCGTCTTCAGCGAGGCCGCGGAGATGACCTGGTCGTCAAGCACGACAACGATGTCCCTGCCGAGATTGTTGGCAGTCGATTGTGCAAAGCGGCGGGTCGCCTCCTGCGTCAGCTTCACGGAGACCGTGCCCTCGCCTTTTTGATTGTCAACGACCGCGACGGCATCGGAAAAATCGATGTTCGAGAGTAGCGGCTGCCGCTGCACGAGATAGCCAACGGGCGGATCATCTTCGGAAAACAGCACATCGGACCCGGCCGGTGGCTGCTTGTCCATAGCGTCCTGCACCGACATCGACTGATCTATCAGGCGGAAGCTGAGTTTGGCGGGTTGGCCGAGAAGGTTCTTCAGCCGCTGCGCATCGGCAAGATCCGGCACCTGCACGACGATGCGGTCAGACCCTTGCCTGCGGATTAAGGGTTCGCCTACGCCGAGTTGTGCGATGCGGGCGTGGATGACCTTCATCGCGCGTGCGATCGCCGATGACACATGGCTGTCGATATCGGTATCGGTGATATCGAGCGTCAGCGCACCGTTGTCACCCTGAGATAGAACCACGGACGGCTTATCCGGTCCTGATGTCAGCGGCTGCAGTGCCGTCAAGGCCGCCTGGACCTGTGCGGGATCATTGATGCGAAGCTGGATCTTGCGGCCAGTGCCGGTCAGGCCCGAATAGGCGACATTGACGGTACGCAGCCGGGTGGAGATATCGCCGACAATACTTTCCAGGCGATCCTTCTCGACATCGCCCCGTTCCATCTTCAGCAGCAGATGCGATCCGCCCCGAAGATCGAGGCCAAGCTCGATCTTTCGGTGTGCCCACCATGTTGGAAGGAATGAAAGCGCGCGCTCGCCAAGCAGATTTGGAGCGGCCAGAAGCACGCTCAAGAGAACGACGAACCAGATCAGGGTGGTCTTCCACCAGGAGACGTGCAGCATCGCTCTCTCGAATTAGGATTTCCCTACTGCGCCCCCTTTCGAACGAAAATGCAAAGGGCGCAGTAACACCTTGAATTTGTGCACAATCCTTCAAGAAAGTCGATCTCGAATTTGGAAGATGCGCAGCGGCGGCGGGAGCCGCCTCTCGGAAAGAGCCTTACGCGGCGTCCGCCTTGACGGGCTCACCCTTGACGCGAACCTCGGAAATAGCGCTGCGGACAACGCGGATGCGCACGCCATCGGCGATCTCGACTTCCAGTTCCTTTTCGTCGATGACCTTGGTGACCTTGCCGACGATGCCGCTGGTGACGATCTGATCGCCGCGACGAATATTCTTCAGGACCTCGTCACGCTTCTTCGCCTGCGCGCGCTGCGGACGGATGAGGAGGAAATACCAAACGACCATCAGCGGCACAAACAGGATGATCATTTCAAAGCCGGAACCGCCGAAGGCGCTCGCGGCCGAATCTGTTGCGCTCTGCGCATATGCGTTGGTGATAAACATCGAGAACTCCCTTGAACTCCTAGCGGGAACAAGGCCCCGCGTCAGGTGGCCGGAATATAGTTACGCGCATGGCGAATGCAACAAAAACAGCCGTCAACCGTACCGTTTTCCCGGTCTGTTAGCCTTTCAGCCCCCAAAGGAGCATGATACCCGGCAAGACAGCGCGCGCATTTTACGACTTTCTTGTTCAATATTCAGGAGGAAACGGTGACTGAAGACCAAAACGCCCTGATCCTTTCCGAAGTCCGTCGCCTTGCCGACGCTGTCGAACGTCTGGCCGGACCGGCCCCGGCCGTCAATGACTGGAATGCCGCCGACTGCTTCGTCTGGGCCCCTGCCCGACTCTATCTGCAGCCGGTACCACGGCCGAACCGTGTGGCGCTCACACTCATCCGTGGCGTCGATCACGTGCGCGATATTTTGCACGAAAATACGCTGCGTTTCGCGGAAGGTTTCGCGGCCAACAACGTGCTGCTCTGGGGCGCGCGCGGCATGGGCAAATCCTCGCTCGTCAAAGCGGTGCATGAAGACGTGCGTCGGGCGACCGGCGTTTCACTGAAGCTGATCGAAGTCCATCGCGAGGATATTTCCTCGCTGCCGGTGCTGCTCGATATCCTGAAGGCAACGCCGCATCGCATCATCATCTTCTGTGACGATCTCTCCTTCGATCATGACGACACTGCCTATAAGTCGCTGAAGGCGGCTTTGGACGGCGGCGTCGAGGGACGGCCTGATAATGTGCTGTTCTATGCGACATCCAACCGTCGCCACCTGCTGCCCCGTCATATGATGGAAAACGAACAGTCGACCGCCATCAATCCTTCGGAAGCCGTCGAGGAAAAGGTTTCGCTCTCCGATCGCTTCGGCCTCTGGCTCGGCTTTCATAAATGCAGCCAGGAAGACTATCTGCAGATGATCGACGCCTATGCCGATCACTTCAAGCTCGATCTTGATCGCGCCCAAATGCATCACGAAGCCCTGGAGTGGGCGACGACCCGCGGCGCCCGTTCCGGTCGCGTCGCCTGGCAATATGTCCAGGATCTGGCCGGCCGGCTGCGCATCGTGCTGGAGCGTGATTGATCCTCAATCGATCAACATCGCCATAAACGACAAAAAGCCCGGCATTGACCGGGCTTTTTGCAGAGTCCTTGAGACGCACTACCTATTCAAGGAACGTCATTGGGTTGACCGGGGCCGAATTCTTGCGGACTTCGAAGTGCAGTTGCGGCTGGCTGACATTGCCGCTCATGCCCGACGTCGCCAGCGTCTGGCCGCGCTGGACCTTCTGGCCGCGAGCGACGCTAAGCGCGTCCGCGTGGCCATAGACCGTTACCGTGCCGTCGTCGTGGCGGACGAGGACGGTGTTGCCGAGTTCTTTCAGGCCGTTGCCGGCGTAGATGACGACACCGTTTTCGGCAGCCTTGATCGGGGTGCCCTCCGGAACGGAGATGTCGATGCCGTCGTTGCGGCTACCGTTGACGTTGGCGCCATAGCCGGCGACAACAGCGCCGCGAACTGGCCAGCGATACTTGCCGATACCGGTCGCCTCAGGCGCATCGGCCTGCGCATCCGACTTTGCGGCATCATTGATGGACTGGCTCGGAGAAGCGGATGCAACTTCCTTCGGCTTGGCGGGGGCATCAGCTGCCGCATCGGCATGGGCGGTAACCTTAGGTGCTTGCTTGGCGATGGGGTCGGCGGCGGCCTGCTTCGGCTCTACAGGCAGTGCGCCCGGCTTGACCGACGCCTTCTGCGGCTCGATCGAAGCGGTCTTGACCGGATCTGCGGCAGCGACACCACCGTGCGGCAACGCGAGCGCCTGACCGATGCGAATGCTGTCGCCGGCCTGCATGTTGTTCGCACGCTTCAGTTCGGCGACGCTCACGCCGCTTTCTTTGGCAATTCTCGCCAGCGAGTCACCTGGCTTGACGACATAGGTGGCCTTCGGCGTTGGCCCCTTGCCATTGCCGGCTGCGAGCTTATTGGGATCGGCAAGGCCAGCCTGGGACTTGCCGCGCATCTGGTTGCCGGAAGGCAGCGCAAGCGCTTCCTGCTGCGGCGCCTTGGCCGGACCGGGCATCTTGCCGCCCTTGGAAAGATCCGTCGCTTCAGCGGCCATCTTGGCCGGACCTGAGACACCTGCCCCATTCATCGTCGGAATGACGATCTGCTGGCCTGGCTGCGCGGCGGCGCCATTCCGCAGGCCGTTCGCCCGCAGGATTTCCTTTTCCGGAACGCCATAGCGGCGCGACAGCAGCGCAATGTTTTCACCCTGATGCAGCATCACGCTCGGAGCATTGACCGTGGTCCAGCCGGGAGACATCTGCTGCGCGGCGGCCGCCTTGATCGTGCCGGTAGACATCGTGTCGGGAGCAAGCGCCGGTGCGGCGCGGGAACCATTGCCACGCGACGAGGGGAACGGCTGCGCGAGCGCTTCGGCTTGCCCTTGCGATGCCGCACGAGGACGACCGGCATTGGCGGAAGCGCCGGGAGGAGCGAGATCGGCGCGCTGAATTGCGACAGGAGCGGTCGAAGCCCGTGCGCTGGAATAGGACGGATTATAGCGGGCCGGAGAGTTGGGGTACGGTTGCGACACCGGCGCGCTCTGCTGCGAATAATCCTGCTGGCCGTAGCCGCCCGCCTGAGCAACGTCGGCGCGGGGCACCGGATCACCATTCGGACCATTGAGGCCGCGCCGGTTGATCGAGCCGGTCGTTACATTGTCTGTCTTGTTGAAAAGACCGCTGAAGCGGGTCGTGTCCGAACTGCAAGCTGTGGCAGTACTCGCCAGAAGAACGGCCACCAGGACTTTCCCTGCCGATTTGCTGACGTTTGAAGAAAGACTGAAACCCATGACTCGACCCACTTAAGACGCAACCGATTATGGGTCGATTAAAGCGCGTTAATCTTACCATGCGGTTAAAGCACTGGTGCGGCATGTGTTTTTTTGAGGAATTGATAACCATAGAAAATGAAACGGTGCCAATTGCCCGTTTCCATAGGGGCGTCAGCCCGAATTGAGCCTCAAAGATAAGAGGCGAGCATGGGAACGATGGGCTGGTAGGGAACGTCGAATAATTCTTCGCGCTCGAATCGGCTTCCCGTCTTCGTCAGGCGCACCAGACGACACGTATGCTCATCGACGATAAGTGGGGCTATCATCGAGCCGCCGGACACCAGCTGTTCCGCATAGAAGCGCGGCATCGTGGTAAAGGCGGCAGTGACCAGAATGCGGTCGAACGTGCCCTCGCCCGGCAAACCGGCGCTGCCGTCCGCCTGGCGGATGATGACATTGCGCAGGCCGAGCGCATCCATGCGCTGCTGCGCCGATGTCGTCAGCGTCTTGTAGCGATCGACCGTCAGCACGCGCTCGACGATCCGCCCCATGACGGCAGCGGTGAAGCCGCTGCCCGTACCAATTTCGAGCACGCGGTGGCCAGGCTTGATCTTCAGGCTGTGAAGAATACGCACTACCAAATCGATGCCTTCCATGAAGGCACCGCAATCGATTGGAATCGTCCGGCTGGAATAGGCATCATCGGCGAACTGCACCGGCACGAAAGGCATGCGCGGCGTCTGCTCGACCGCCGTCATCAGATCGATATCCAATATGCCCTCTGCCCGCAGCCGCAAAACCACAGCCGCAAAGCCTTCCTTTTCCACCAAACGAGGTGTCAATCCGCTACTCCATACCGAGCGCCCGCGCCACGCGGTCCTGCGCCGAATAATCCGTCAAATCGAGTTTCAAAGGCGTTACCGAAATACGATTTTGTTTCAACGCCTGAATATCAGTGCCCGGACGGAAGATACCGTTTCGCTCGCCGAAGCGAAGCCAATAATATGGGAATCCGCGGCCATCCGCCCGCTCCTCGACCTGCACGTTGAAGGCAAGATTGCCTTGTGCAGTCACTTCCGCTCCGTCGACTTCTTCGGGGCGACAGTTCGGAAAGTTCAGATTGAGGAACGTCCCGTCAGGCAAATCGACAGTCATCAGCTTGTTGAGCAAAGCAGGCGCATGCGTTTCGGCGACATCCCAGGGCACAACGCGGGAGCCATTTTCATAGAGATAGGCTTGGCTCAGCGCAAAGGAACGAACACCTTGCAGGGTGCCCTCGATGGCACCGGCTATGGTGCCGGAATAGGTGACGTCGTCGGCAACATTCGAGCCGGAATTGACGCCCGAAAGCACCAGATCCGGCTTGACGTCCATCACCTGGCGGATTGCCATGATGATGCAATCCGTCGGCGTTCCCCTGAGTGCATAATGCTTCTCGGAAACCTTGCGCATGCGCAACGGCTCGGAAAGGCTCAATGAGTGGGCAAGTCCACTCTGATCCGTCTCGGGCGCGACAACCCAGACATCGTCGGACAGAGTGCGGGCGATACGCTCCAACGCCGCCAGACCTTCGGCATGAATGCCGTCATCATTGGTCAGAAGAATACGCATCGCCCCACCACCCGATTATGCTGCTTTTTCGATCCTCTTCAGACCACCCATATATGGCAGGAGTGCGTCGGGGACCGTGACCGAGCCGTCGGCATTGAGATAATTCTCAAGGACGGCGATGAGGCAGCGACCGACTGCAGTGCCAGAACCGTTCAGCGTGTGAACGAATTTGGTGTTCTTATCGTCCTTGCCGCGGTAGCGGGCGTTCATGCGCCGCGCCTGGAAATCTCCACAGACCGAGCAGGACGAAATCTCGCGATAGGTATCCTGCCCCGGCAGCCAGACCTCAAGATCGTAGGTCTTGCGTGCGCCAAAGCCCATATCGCCGGTCGAGAGCGTCATGACGCGATAATGCAGGCCGAGGCGCTTCAGCACCTCTTCCGCGCAAGCCGTCATCCGCTCATGTTCGGCAACGGAGCTTTCCGCATCGGTGATCGACACGAGCTCGCACTTCCAGAACTGATGCTGGCGCAGCATGCCGCGCGTGTCGCGGCCGGCAGAGCCTGCTTCCGAGCGAAAGGATGGCGTCAGAGCCGTGAAGCGCAGTGGCAGCTTCTCTTGATCAAGGATCTCGCCGGAAACGAGATTGGTCAGCGAAACCTCCGCCGTCGGGATCAGCCAGCGACCGTCCGTGGTCCTGAAGGAATCCTCGGAAAATTTCGGCAGCTGACCTGTTCCGAACATCGCCTCGTCGCGTACCATCAGCGGTGCGCTGACTTCGGTATAGCCATGCTCGCTGGTGTGGAGATCAAGCATGAACTGGCCAAGCGCGCGCTCAAGACGAGCAAGCTGCGCGGTCAGCACCGTAAAGCGCGAGCCTGACAGTTTTGCTGCGCGCTCGAAATCCATGTAGCCGAGCGCTTCACCGATTTCGAAGTGCTCTTTCGGCTGATGGTTCCATGTGGGCTTCGAGCCCCAGAGATGATTGACGACGTTGTCGTGCTCGTCCTTGCCGACAGGCACGTCCTCGAGCGGGATGTTCGGAATGCGCGACAGCGCATCATTGAGCTCGGCCGTAAGCGTGCGCTCTTCTTCTTCCGCAGCCGGAAGCGAAACTTTGAGGTCGGCGACTTCCGCCTTCAGCTTTTCGGCAAGCTCGCTGTTCTTCTGCGCCATCGCCGCGCCGATTTCCTTGGACGCGGCGTTGCGGCGGGACTGCATGTCCTGGACGGACTGGACGACGGAGCGGCGCTTCTCGTCGAGCGCTATGAGGCTTTGCGACTGAGGCTCCGCACCGCGCTTTGCAAGCGCTGCATCGAAAGCTTCGGCATTCTCACGAATCCATCTGATATCAAGCATCTTCGTTCCAGGTCGTTTGACATAAGTATAACTCCGACCGAGGTCTCGGTCGGAGGTCGAAACGGCAATAGCTGGGAAACGAGGCTGAACCTTCCTCGCCTAGACGTCGTCCGTCTTGGTGATCTCGGAAGTCCCGCCACTCTCTTCAAGCGCTTGCCGGCTACGCTGGCGTTCTACGAGTCTCGCCGCATAGATGGAAATCTCGTAGAGAAGGATCGTCGGCAGTGCAAGGCCGATCTGGGACATCGGATCTGGCGGTGTCAGCACGGCGGCGACGATAAACGCGAAAACGATGGCGAACTTGCGCTTCTCCGCGAGCCAGGCCGACGTCAGCAGGCCGACGCGCGCAAGCAGCGTGGTGATGACGGGAAGCTGGAAGACGAGGCCGAAGGAAAAGACCAGCGTCATGATGAGGCTCAGATATTCCGAGACCTTCGGCAACAGCGCGATGCCCACCTGACCTTCGGCTGGCGCCTGCTGCATCTTCAGGAAGAACCACATGACCATGGGCGTGAAGAAGAAGTAGACAAGTGCAGCGCCCATGAGGAACAGGATCGGCGACGCGATCAGGAACGGCAAGAAGGCGGAACGCTCGTTCTTATAGAGACCCGGCGCCACGAACTTGTAGATCTGCGCGGCGATGATCGGGAATGAAATCACCAAGGCGCCAAACATTGCGACCTTCACCTGCGTGAAGAAGAATTCCTGCGGCGCGGTGTAGATCAGCTCGGACTTCGCGAGATCGAGATGAGCCCATTCGACGGCCCATTTGTATGGATAGACCAGATAATTGAAGAGATGCTTCGCCACAGCGAAACATCCGATGAAGGCAACGAAGAACGCAACGAGCGACCAGATCAGCCGCGTGCGCAATTCCATAAGGTGTTCGATAAGCGGCTGCGGCTTATCGTCGATGTCACCCGTCATGCCTGGTCCTTCTTCTTGGGCGTTTTAGGCGTGGCCTTGCTCGCTGTGGCAGCCGCACGCTTCCTGGGAGCTGGAGGCGCTTTCTCTACGGCAGCAGCGGTCGCGACCTTGCGCGGGGCTCGCTTTGGTTTTTCCGTCACGATCGGTGTCTGAACGGCAAAAGCTGCGACCTCGTCGAACTTGGCGACAGCCTTCGAGCGCGGCTTACGCACGGCCTTTGGCTTCTTGGCGGGTTCGCTTGCAGCGGCAATCGGCTGCGGAACGATTGCGGCCACTGTCTCGGCAGACGCCGGCGACGGGTTGCTCGAACCGGCAGACGTCGGAGATGAGGCCGCAAGAGCTTCCGGCAGGCCGGACGTCACACCGGGAACCGGCTCAGACGGCAACGGAGTCGCGGCCGGAGCTGCTTTATCCGGCGTTGCCGCACGCTGCAGATCGGCCTTTATCTCATTGCCCATTTCCCGCAGCGGGTTCATGGCTTCCCGCAGTGAGTTGACCGGATTGAGCTTCTGGGCGTCGGCGATTGTCTGGCGCACATCGTCCAGATCTGCCTCGCGCATGGCTTCATCAAACTGGGCACGAAAGTCGCCAGCGACCTTCCTGGCCCGCGCCGTCATCTTACCGATGGTCCGCAATGTCGACGGCAACTCCTTGGGGCCAATCACCACCAAAGCCACGACGCCAATAACCACAAGCTCGGACCAGCCTATATCGAACATGCAAAGGCTCCTGGGCTAACGGCAAACCTTTCAGCTTGCGCCTGCCCGACATGATTACTTCGTTTCGTCAGCCTTGTGCTCGACCGTACGGGACGTCGTCGTCGCGGATGTCGACGTATCCTCGTCGTCGTTCATGCCCTTCTTGAAGCTCTTGATGCCCTTGGCGACATCACCCATCAGCTCCGGAATCTTTCCACGGCCGAATAACAACAGCGCGATGGCCAGGACGATCAGCCAGTGCCATATGCTTAGAGAACCCATTGCTTTAACTCCCAATTACAGTGTCTTTTCGATGTAAGACGTTTGCGGATGTTTTTCAAACACGAAAATGTAGTACATCCACGCATATCGGGATAGCGAACGCCGATGCGGGCGACCGAACGTCTCCAAGCCGAGAGGATGATTGTTATATTCGCACCCGCTGATGGCGAAAGAGAGACCTGACGCTCCGTTTCGCGAAAATTCTGCCGATGCGATTGCGGCCGCCTTTCAGGAACAGGCCGATGGTTCAATCGCTTGAGCCGCTCGGTGGCAGGATGCCGAGTTCCTCCAGATCCAGCTGCGTGATCGGATCTTCATCCTCGGTGAGCTCATCACTCATCAATGGCGAGGGAATGTTGAAATTGGCCGGGATACGGCCCGAGAGCAGCCCCGCCCCTTTCAACTCTTCGAGACCAGGCAGATCCCGCAGCTCTTCCAGGCCGAAATGATCGAGGAAATCACGCGTCGTGCCGAGCGTCACCGGCCGTCCCGGTGTGCGGCGACGACCACGGAAGCGGACCCAGCCGGCTTCCATCAGCACGTCGAGCGTACCCTTGGAGGTCTGCACGCCCCTGATATCTTCGATCTCGGCACGCGTGACGGGTTGGTGGTAGGCGATAATGGCCAACACTTCCAGCGCAGCACGGGACAGCTTGCGTACCTCACTTTCATCGCGCCGGATCACGAAGGAGAGATCTGCGGCCGTACGGAAGGCCCAGGCGCCATCCACCTGCACGAGATTGACGCCACGCATCGCGTAATCGGCCTTGAGCTTCTGCATAATGGCTGGAATATCGATACCACGCGCCACGCGCTCGGCAATGAAAGCTTCGGAAACCGGCTGCGCCGAGGCGAAAACCAGCGCTTCGGCGATGCGCTCGGCCTCACTCAGCAGACGATCGTCCACATCGGGCGTCTCCGCCTCGTGCCCAACATGCTGCTCTTCGTCGTCCGGTTTCGTCACGCGTTCCCTGCCCTATTCAGCTGCTTCCAGTGACGAATGCTTCGGCCCGCGCCGCATGTAAAGCGGCTGAAACGCGCCTTCCTGACGAATTTCGAGCTGCCCCTCGCGCACCAGTTCGAGCGAAGCTGCAAAGGCGCTGGCGATCGCCGTCGCCCGCTCGCTTGAAGTCGTCATATAGCTCAGCAGATAGTGCTCCAGGGCTGTCCAATCGGTAATTTCGCCAATCATGCGGTCAAGGATGACGCGGGCATCGGCGAGCGACCAGACACGGCGCTTCTCGATCGTCACCTGGGTCACGGCCTGGCGCTGACGCAGGCTGGCATAGGCGGTCAGGAGATCATAAAGGCTGGCATCGAAGGCCGATTGGCGGCGATCCGGAATATGCTCCGGCGCGCCACGCGCGAAGATATCGCGGCCGAGGCGGTTGCGATTGACGAGATCGGTTGCGGCATCGCGCATGGCCTCAAGGCGCTTCAGGCGGAAGGCAAGCGTTGCCGCCATCTCCTCGCCCGTCGGCCCGTCTTCCTTGCTCTGCTGAGGGATGAGCAGCTTGGATTTCAAATAGGCGAGCCATGCGGCCATGACGAGATAATCGGCCGCAAGCTCTATACGGATGCGCCGGGCGCTGTCGATGAACTGAAGATATTGCTCGGCAAGCGCCAGAACGGAGATTCGGGAAAGGTCGACTTTCTGGGTGCGCGCGAGATGCAGCAGAAGATCAAGCGGTCCTTCAAAGCCGGCAAGATCGACGACAAGCGACGGTTCGTGCGAGCCGCGCTGCGCCTCGCCTTCCTGCCAGAGCTTGTCCATCGGCGTTGCCGCCTGCTGAAGCTTGTCCGTGCTGCCGCTCACTCTGTCACCCGTCCGTTCCTAGAAGTCCGGTTTTACGCTACGGCGAAGATCGCGTCGAATTCCGCTCGAATAGAGGCTTCATCGGCACCATCATTCCTGCCGAAAGCCGCTTCGACCGCCTTGGCCCTTGCCAGCGACGCACCCGCCAGCGCGGGAACATTGCGAACCACCTGCTGCATCTCGTCCATGACACCATTGCAATGCAGCACGATATCGCATCCGCCCGCAACAATATTTGCTGCGCGCTCGCTAATCGTGCCCTTCAGCGCATTCATCGAGGTATCGTCCGACAGGAGTAGCCCCTGGAAACCGATATAGCCGCGGATAATCTCCTCGTTCACCTTGCGCGACGTCGTGGCCGGATTTTCGGGATCGATATCGGTGAAGACGACATGGCACGTCATCGCCATCAGCTCATCCTTGAGAGCCACGAAAGGCGCGAAATCATGCGCCTCCAGCTCCGCGCGCGGAACCGAAACAACAGGCAATTCATGATGCGAATCGGCAAAGCCGCGGCCATGGCCGGGCATATGCTTCATAACGGGCAGCACGCCGCCGGCTTTCAGACCTTCCGCGGCAGCACGCCCCATCTCCGTCACCGTCACCGGATCGGAGCCATAGGCGCGATTACCGATGACGTTGCTCGATCCCTCCACAGGCACGTCCAGCACCGGCAAGCAATCGACATTGATGCCAAACTTCAGCAAATCGAAGGCGTGGAGCCGCGACATCAGCCATGCGGCACGCAGGCCTCGTTCGCGATCCTGGCGATAGATATCGCCGAGTGCCTGCCCCGAGGGATAATGTTGGAGGATCGGCGGACGGATGCGCTGCACCCTGCCGCCTTCCTGATCGATGAAAACCGGTGCATCGCGCCCGACGCTGTCGCGCAGGGACGCAACGAGATCGGCGATCTGCGCCGGCTCGGAAATATTGCGTCCGAACAGGATAAAGCCCCAGGGCTGCTCCCCCTGATAAAAGGATCGCTCTTCGGGGGTGATGGTGTGGCCGCTACAGCCGAGGATCATGGATTTCGATTCGGTCATATCCGAATCATAAGGCTTGCGCCGGGAAATGCGAGTGACGTCAAGCGGAGATGCACAGGAACAGCGCGCTCCAAATGAAAACGGCGAGCCGATGCTCGCCGTTTTCCAAGTTTCGTATCTGATTTTACTTCGAAATCAGGCAGGTGCCGCCGGCGGCGCGGTAGCGCGTGCAGATGGCAGCGGCATCATCCTTCGAGCCGGCGACGACGCGGACGCGATAATATGTGCCCTTGCCGGCGATATCGGCCTTGCGAATCTCCAGAGGATGGTTGCCGATGACGCTGGCGAACTTGACCTTGAGGTTTGCCTGCGACTTCTGTGCGTCGGCCTCCGTCGGCAGGGATGCGATCTGCACACCGTAGGTGCCGCCGCTTGCAGCGGAGGTGGCAGCTGGAGTTGCAGTCGCCGGGCTAGCAGATGCGACCTGCTTCGGCTGGACCTTGGGCTGAGCTTGAGCCTGGGCTTCCTGGGCCGGAGCAGCCGTATTCGCCTTTGCGGCGGGCTCCGGACGTGCCGTCGGAACCGGGTTCGTCTTGACAACGCGGATCGGCGTGCTCTCGGCACTAGCGGCATCGGTATCATCCGACTGGTTTGCGGCCGGCGCATTTGCTGGAGACGGACGCGAACTAGTGGATGCGACCGGATTGTTTGCCGGCTTGGCGGCTGCAGTCGTCGTATCGGCAACCGGTTCGTCGCGCGGCACCAGTGAACCATCCGCCTTGACGATCATCGTGCGCACCTTGCGCGGCGAGACCGACGGCACCTGTTCGTCGTTGTTGGCGGCGACATTGGTGTTGCCGCCATTCTGGTTCGGCAGCAGGCGTGGATCTTCGGTTTCACCGACCGGCGTCGGCGTGACCTGATCGCCGCTTCCGTCATCCGGAGATACGGCTTCGGGAATCAGCGTCTTCTGGACGACATCGACAGGCTGCTCGTTGGAGGAGACAAGCTCCTTCTGCTTCGGTGCCGCTGTGCTGTCGCCGGCAACGCGGTCGTAGACGGCCTTGTCCTGATTCGGAACGACGGTGCCGCCTGGATTTTCCGGAGCGACCTTTACCGGATCGCTGTCGGCTGCAATCACGCGCGGCTCACCCGAGAAGCTGGAGATTGGCGCGCCGTGACGGATCCAGCTGTAGGCGCCGTAAGCACCGACGCCAAGAACCACGATGACAGCGGCAGTCGTCACCATTCCACGAACAGAGCGAACCGGGCGACGGTTGGCCGCAGGGTTCAGCGTCATCCTGGCGACATTCTCGACAGGCGTCGCGGCTTCGCGATAGCTGCGGCGGAAGTCCTCTTCCAGCGCACGCTCGAACTCGTCGAACTCTTCGATCGGCTGCTTTGCGACGGGCACGGCAGGCTGGGCAGCAGCATTCTTCGACCAGGAAGCGGCGGTAGCGGCGCCACCAAGTGCGGCGGCAACAGCCGGCTTGATCGGCTCAGGTGCTGCTTCCTTGGCCGGAGTACCGAGCAGGCTCGCCATTTCCGAATCGAGATCGAAATCAAATTCCGACGGCACCGCGATCGGCTCCTCCGGCTCGATTGCCGGCAGATGCGGAACATGGGAACCCTCGAAGGTTTCGACACGCTCCTCCGTCTCGGCGATTTCCGTCGGATCAAACGGCAGTGGCTGATCAGCTTCGAATACCGGCGCGGCCATAGTCGCTGCAGGCGCAGCATTTACGGCAGACGTTTGGATAGACTGCACGGGCTGGGGCGCTGCGGCGGCAAATACCGGAGCAGCAGGCGCAGGCGCAACGGGCGTTGCGCGGGAAAGGGCCGGCTCCGCCATCGGAGCGGCGGCAGCCGACTGCCGTGCGGCAGAAGACTTATCGGCCTCAGCGAAATCGAGACCAGCAAGTTCCATCTCGATATCGGCCAGATCGAATTCGAAGTCCTGATCGGTGAAGGGATCTTCCGCGCCGAAGGTAATCGGCTTTGCCTCTTCGCGCTGCGCTACAGGGGCCGGAGCGACCGGCAGTTCTGCAAGCTCCGAGAAGGAGGCGCTGAAACCTTCGAAAGCTGGCTCTTCCTTAGCAACCGGCGCATCGGTCTTGGATGGAACCGGATAGCGATTCACATCAGCCAGAAGGGCATCGATCTCAGCCGAAAGTGCGGCCGGATCGGCCTTGACCACCTTTGGCGGCTCGGGCGCATGAAAGACGGCCGGAGCCGGCTGGGATATGGCGGGCTGAGCGACTGGTTCCGGCGCGCGCGCAGGCTCCACAGGGCCGAACGCCTCGAAATCGACGGCGCTATCGAACAGCGCTTCGTCGGAAGCGGCCTTCGGTGAGAGAACAGCAGCCGGCGTGAATTGCTCACGCGGGGCAGCCGGGGTTGCCAGCGTAAAGTTGGCAAGCGGCAGCCTTATGGTGGCGGCAGCGGATTGCGGCGTCGGCTTCAGCACCGGAGCAGCCGGTTGCGGCTCGACGGACACGGGCTTTTGCGCCGGCTGCAAAACCGGCGCAATCGACATTTCGAGCTCGTCGATCAGATCGCGAGCACCGATCGTCGGCTTGATGGGAGCCACCGGCTGCGGCACAGGCTCTTCGAACTTCGGCTCTTCAAACTTGGGCTCAGCCTGTACCGGCTCAGCAGGAAGAGCGGCCTGCTCATGGCTCGGCGGCGACATCTGCTCCGCCGGAGCCGAAATGTCATTTGCCGGACTCATTCGCGGCGTATCGTACCGCTCGAATTCGCGAAGAAGCTCGTCTTCGAGGTTGAAGGCGGGATCCTGCCGTTGAACCGGAGCACTCTCCTGAGCAGCGGGGCGCGGCTCGAAACCTACGATACGAGCAAGTTCCGCAAGCGGATCATCATCCGCAAAGAACTTGTCGTTTCCGCTTGCGCGATACGCGAACTGTTTTTCTGCCATCACCCGTTCCACTCGAAAACGCTTCAACTGATGCCAGCGTAATGTGGGTAAATGGTGACGTTTATCGCATTTCGTCCGGTGCAGCGGTCCCGGTTATACCGAGACCCGACTTCAAAACCGACGCGACAGCGTACACCAGCCCAAGTCTGGCAATGCTCAATTCTCGGTTCTTATCGTTAACAAAACGTAATTCCGGTAAATCTTTACCTTTATTCCAGTGTCCGTGGAAGGAACTGGCCAAATCGTAAAGATAAAAAGCGATGCGATGCGGCTCTTGAGACTGAGCTGCAGCTTCGATGATTCGCGGGAATTCCGCAATCTTCGCAACCAACTGCAATTCAGTAGGATCAGAGATCGCGCCGACGACAGCTTTCGACAGATCCAGCGAGGCTATATCGAGATCCGGGAAGGCTTCCCTGGCCTGACGGAAGACCGACATGCAGCGGGCATGAGCATACTGCACGTAGAAGACCGGATTGTCCTTCGATTGCTCGGTAACCTTGGCAAAATCGAAGTCCAGTGGCTCGGAATTCTTCCGGTAAAGCATCATGAAGCGCACCGAATCGCGGCCGACCTCATCGACGACTTCGCGCAGGGTGACGAAATCGCCCGCGCGCTTCGACATCTTCACCGGTTCGCCATTTCGATACAGTTTGACGAGCTGGCATAGAAGCACTGTCAGCTTCGCAGCACCATCAGAAATGCCGCGGGCCACCGCCTCCAGCCGCTTGACGTAGCCGCCATGGTCCGCGCCGAGGATGTAGATCATCTCGTTGAAGCCGCGGTCGAACTTATTCTTGAAGTAAGCAACGTCAGCGGCAAAGTAAGTGTAGGAACCATCAGACTTGATCAGCGGGCGGTCGATATCGTCACCCACTTCCGTCGAGCGGAAGAGCGTCTGTTCGCGATCTTCCCAGTCTTCCGGCAACTGCCCCTTCGGCGGCGGCAGCGCGCCCTTGTAGACATAGCCCTTGAACGTCAGATCATTGATCGCGGTGCGGATCAGCGCCGCACCATTGGCATGCAGGGTGCGCTCGGAGAAGAATACGTCATGATGAACGTTCAGCGCCTCCAGGTCTTCCCTGATCATCGCCATCATTGCGTCGATAGCGCGATCCTTGACGATCGGAAGCCACTGCTCTTCCGGCATGCCGCGCAGCTTGGTGCCGAATTCCTTGGCGAGCGCTTCACCGACCGGAACGAGATAATCACCGGGATAAAGGCCCGGGGGTATCTCGCCGACCTGCTCGCCCAGCGCCTCGCGATAGCGAATAAAGACGGAGCGTGCGAGCACGTCGATCTGCGAGCCGGCATCGTTGATGTAATATTCCTTGGTGACCTCATAGCCGGAGAAGGCCAGCAGGTTTGCCAGCGCATCGCCGACGACGGCGCCGCGGCAGTGGCCGACATGCATCGGCCCGGTGGGGTTGGCAGAAACATATTCGACATTGACCGTCTGCCCCTCGCCGAGCTTGGAACGGCCGAACTTTTCGCCTTCAGCGATCATCGTGGACAGCAGCCGCTGCCAATAGCCGACCGAAAGACGGAGATTGATGAAGCCGGGGCCGGCTACCGAAACCTCGGCGACATCAGCATCTTCCTTCAGCTTGGCGACGATGATTTCGGCAAGCGCACGCGGATTCGTGCCAAGCGGCTTGGACAGAACCATGGCCGCATTGGTGGCTACATCGCCGTGAGTGGCATCGCGCGGCGGCTCCACGCCAATACGTCCGAAATCGAGCTCAGATCGCTTTTCTCGCACAATATCAATTTGTTCGAGAGCGTTCTTAATTCTTACTTCGAAGTCGGTGAAAAGGTTCATCATATCGTCCACGCATTAGCTTCGCGAGCCGCTATCGGCCCGACGCCGCCGCTGCCTACCGCAAATCGGGAGTCTGGTCAAACAGGCGCTTGTGGGCGCTGATGGCGTAGGTGTCCGTCATGCCGGCGAGATAGTCGCCGACATGCCTTGCCTTGGGGGCGATCGCCAACCCGGCAATATGATCGACCCAGTAATGGCTCTGCATCTCCCTGGGATTTTCCATATAGGCGCGGAAAAGGTCCGTGACGATCTGCGCCGCGCCGGCACGGATGCGCATGATGTCGGGATGACGGTAGATGCGCTTGAACAGCATCTGTTTGATCAGCTTGTCGGTTTCGGCCATCTCGGGCGAGAAGGTCGCGATGATCCGCCCGGCAGCCCGAATGTCGGCCACATTGCGGGGCTTGATTTCAGCGAGCGCCTGCTGCGAAACGGCGATCACATCCTCCACCATGCGGGTGATCTGCCGGCGCATGATTTCGTTCGTGAAGCGGCTCGCCTCCAGATGCGGATAACGTGCCCTCACCTCGGTCATCAGCTTGGCAAGAAACGGCACCTCCTCCAGCATGTCGAAGGTCAAATAGCCAGAGCGTAAGCCGTCATCGATGTCGTGCGTATTGTAGGCGATGTCATCCGCGATCGCGGCGACCTGCGCTTCAAGGCTGGCATAGGAGGCGATTTCGAGATCGTGGATCTCGCAATAATCGAGGATCGGCCGCGGCACCGGACCTTGGATGCCGTTGCCATCAGGCGTCATCAGCGGTCCATTGTGCTTCACCAGGCCCTCAAGCGTTTCCCAGGTGAGGTTGAGCCCGTCAAAATCAGCATAACGGCGCTCGAGCTTGGTGACGATGCGCAGGGATTGGGCGTTGTGATCGAAGCCGCCATAGGGCAGCAGCACCTCATGCAGTGCATCCTCACCCGTATGACCGAAAGGCGTGTGGCCGAAATCGTGGACAAGCGCCACCCCCTCCGCCAGATCCTCATCCAGCTTCAGGGCTCGCGCCAGGGCGCGGGCGATCTGCGCCACCTCGATCGTATGCGTCAGCCGAGTGCGGTAGTGGTCGCCATCCTGAGCGATGAAGACCTGCGTCTTATGCTTCAACCGCCGGAAGGCGGTCGCATGGACGATCCGGTCGCGGTCGCGCTGGAATTCGGAGCGTGTCGGGCTCGATCCTTCTTCGTAGAGCCGTCCGCGCGATTCCCAGGGATTCGTTGCATAGGCTGCCTTTTCCCCGTACCCGAAACCCAATGCATGCGTATCAATCGTCATTATCAATCCATTTCCGGCATTTGGCTCCCGCACCGCCATCAGCGCGACAGTCGTTTCCCTGCAATCGGTCCCTGCCCGTGCCCGGCAATGCGGACATATGTCCGCTCTTCCTACATCCCGGCCATTGACGCCGCTTTGCGGCCTTCATACCTATAGACAAGAAAACAGCAAAATGGCGTCTGGCTCAACCAGGAAACCATAGCTGTCGCCGGCCTGACTTTCATGTTAAAGGCTACGAATATCAGCCGTTTGAAAGTTCGACGGCTTAATGGTTCTCTCCGGATCTTGACCCCGGCAGGAGGAAGATATGACTGAGACAAGTGTTACCCTATCGGATGCCGCGGCCAAGCGAATCGCTGCTATCGTCGGCGCGGATGCCGGAAAGCGCGCTCTTCGCGTCGCTGTCGAAGGCGGTGGCTGTTCGGGTTTTTCCTATAAATTCGATCTCGTCGAAGGCCCAGAAGCTGATGACATCATTGTCGAAAAGAACAATGCGACCGTCCTGATCGATCAGCTGTCGCTGGTCTATATGGCAGGCTCGGAGATCGATTTTGTCGACAATCTTCTCGGCCAATCCTTTCAGATCAAGAATCCGAATGCGGTCGCAAGCTGTGGATGCGGTACCAGTTTCGCGATCTGATCCCTACCCTCTTTTTCCACAATTTGATGACCGGCCGGGAGCCTTCGCTTCGGGCCGGTTTTCATATGGGCTGTAGTCAAGCCGACCGGCTGCGGATACAACAGGGCGAAGCAAAGGAATGAGCCGCCCATGAAGATCGCCACCTGGAACATCAACGGCGTCAAAGCGCGTATCGAGAACCTCTGCCAGTGGCTGAAGGACTCGAACCCGGACATCGTCTGCCTGCAGGAGATCAAGACCGTCGATGAAGGCTTTCCGCGGCTGGAGATCGAAGCGCTTGGCTATCACGTCGAAACGCATGGGCAAAAGGGCTTCAACGGCGTTGCGATTCTCTCGAAAACCAAGCCGGATGAGGTGACGCGCGGCTTGCCAGGTGACGACAGCGACGAACAGGCCCGCTTTATCGAGGCGGTCTTCTCCGTCGAAGGGCACGGCGCCTTGCGGATCTGCTGCCTCTATTTGCCGAACGGCAATCCGATCGATACGGAAAAATACCCCTACAAGCTCGCCTGGATGGAGCGCCTGCGCAAATTCGCCCTGGAGCGCCTGGCCTTTGAAGAGCCCCTGATACTCGCTGGAGACTACAACGTCATCCCCGAGCCACATGATTGTTTCGACCCGAAGGTCTGGGAGAGCGACGCACTCTTCCTGCCGCAGACGCGTCAAGCTTTCCGCCAGCTCGAACATCTCGGCTTTACCGATGCCGTACGTGCGACGACGGATGCGATCAAGCTTTACTCATTCTGGGATTACCAGGCCGGCGCCTGGCCAAAAAACAACGGTATCCGCATCGATCACCTGATGCTGTCACCAGAGGCAGCCGATCGCCTCACCGGAACGGCAATCGAGAAGCATGTGCGCGCCTGGGAAAAACCTTCCGACCACGTCCCTGTTGTCGCTCACCTGGATTTCAGCAATTAAGCTTCAATCCCGATCGGGAAAAGTTACCCGTCTCTTCCGCACGGAAGCCCGATGCAATGCCAATCAATCGGGGCCTGCGACATCGAGCTGATGAGCCATGGAAACGGCCACGCGGCGGTCGTTCTCATTGGCGATGGAGAAGGCCTGCTCCTGCATGTCTTCCATCCAGCTACAGTCCTTCGGCTTGCACTTGTCGAGTGCCGCCGTCATGAAGGCCAGACCGCGAATGGATTGCCCCTCCTGGAACAGGAGATTGCCAAAAACGGCCATGGCGCCCGGATGGCCGCTCTTGCGCGCCTGGTTCAGCCATTTCTTGGCCTGCTGCACGTTGGTGGCGCCGCCCTCGCCTGATAGCATCATCTGCGCCAGCTGGAACTGCGCCTCCGGCACGCCGAAGGTGGATGCCACCTGGAAATAAAGCTGGCGGGACTGATTGAGGTCGATCTTTACGGGGCTATTTGGAATGCCGCTTTTGTAGTAGCTCGCAAGCGCCAGCAGCGCGTTGATGAAGAAACCGGTGTCTTCCGAACCTGGCTCCACGCCCTGCTGGGCGATCTCGCTATAGATCTTGAAAGCTTCGAAATCGTTCTGCGTCACGCCATCGCCATCGGCATACATGTTGGCCAAGGCCCAGCGGGAGCCGGTATGACCCTTTTCGGCGGCGTACCGATAGGCTTCGACCGCCTCTTCCTTCTGCCCGTTCTTATAGGCCTTGAAGCCGAATTTGAAGAGATCGAACGGACCCGATTCCTTGGTGACGCCGGCATTGATGTCGAATGCTTTGGCTTGCCCTGCCAGCACCACCGCAGTGGCAAGAGACAGGCTGAGCATCATAACTCTCGCTGATATGAACTCGGACTTAAACATAACAGTCGATTTCTTTCGCTCCATTCGGACCTGTTACGGCGCTTGCACAAACGCCGCCAGTTTCACGAATGTTTTCCCTGATGGCGCACGAGACTGGATCACCCTTCGAGAGGACGGCTCCTGTGGCGTCCAACCGATGCTGTTTGCCACATTTGCGAGCATAGCTTGCAATTATGTCCAAACCAGCATTTGTCCGGCCGCGATCACGTCCCGCCGCCGAAGCAGCGTTCGCAATCGTCTTCCGATAATGGAAATCAAAGATCGTCCGGCTGACGATTTCCCTTGGCAGACAACGATTTTTCCCCCGCGTCGGAAGCATCATCGCTCCGATCTCCGATTTTTGCTTATGCCAAAGTGGAAGTTCACCCATCAACCGCTTACGCACTTTCTATAAGGCTTGCCCCTATGCCTGCGTAATCGCTGCTCCCCATTTGTGGCGGGAAATGGACAAATTGTAATCTCATCACGTGGCTGCAATGTCTTGAAATAGAGTGTTGCTAATTCGTCACAAAAATTTTATCGGACTTGAGATTTCTTTAACCATAAATCAGGCAGAAGACCCGGTTTACGCTCCACTTTTCCCGATCCAATAAAAAACGTCGCGAAACCCGTGAGAGCTCGCGACGTCGATAATAAAGTGAAGGAACTGTCGTTAGGCTCCTTCAATTCAGCGGCTTGTCATCAGAAGCTGACTTTCACCGATGTCTGAAGAGCGGCGACCAAGTCATTGCCGAAGCTGTAGGTCGCATCGTTGCCATAGACGACACCGCCACGCGTGACCGGTCCGGACTTACCTGATGTCATGAGGCCGAGAGCGCCACCGAAATTGAATTGGATATGCTCGGTCGGCTTGTAGGCCACGCCTGCGCCGAGGGTCCATGTATCGGAGTTCATGCCATAGCCGTCGCTCGTGCCGCGATCCCAGGTCAGGCTGACGGCACCGCTCCACTTGTCGTTGAACTTGTGCCCGACACCGCCGGTGATCGTCCAGCCGTCCTTGTAGAGCAAGTCGAGCGAGGTCAGTTCGGTCGGACCGCTAGCTTTGCACGATATGCTTCGGGTGGAGCTCGGGCACAGCGCGATGCTTTGCAGGACGCTCCAGTTCGTCCATTTGACTGAGCCGAAGGCGAGCCAGTCCGGCGCGATGCCGGTCTGTACCTTCCACTCAAGGGAATCGGGAGCATCGGCCGAGCCGAAAACAGAGGTTACCTTGCCACCAAAGCCGGGGACGACAGGCGGCGGTACTTCGGTCAGGTCGACGCTACCCTTCAGATTGTCGTATTTGACCCGGCTATTGTAGACGAGGCTCGTGCGGAAGGCATATTCGGGAATTTCGTAGGCGATACCGGCGCGCCAGCCCCAGCCGTGACCGTCGATGTCAAGCGAACCCATGCCGTTGTAAATGGCAGAAATCGGGGCCGGAGTGGCGTAGACGAGGCGCGACTTGTAGCCGCTGACTTCCTGATAGAAACCGCCGCCGATCAGACGCAGCTGACCCGGACCCGCATCGAACTTGTACGAGCAAGTGGCTGAATAGTTGTTCGTTCGAACCTTGACTTCGGTTTCGTTATTGGCGCCGGCCCAATTTGCACCTTCGTTGAGGTGGCCGCCGAAAGGCTGCGAATAGTCGGCCATGCAGTCGAGATCATCGGTGATGCCGATCTTGAAGGCAGCATAGGGAATGGCGTAATTTTCCGATGCATCCGTCGAACGGCTGCGGTTATTGAGATTGCCATCGGCTGGATTGATGTCCTTGGCATTCTTCAGCTTGCGGTCGGGCATGACATAAGTAACACCGGACTCGAACACATAACGGCCCTTGTCGAAGAGCAGATCAATATCATAGCCGCCACGATCAAGGCCGCCCGCAAAGGCAGCACTGGCGAAAGACGAGCCAATAATAAGTGTGACTGCGCTCCTCAGCGCAATAGAAAATGCCATTGTATCTCCCCCACATGTGCATTCAGTGGTTCGATTGTTGCGATGATCGCGTGAATTGGCAATGTGGCGCATAAGAGCACAGGTCACGTAAGGGAATGATTGATTTACGTAAGAAAATGAACGCCGCTTCAGAAAATCTATCAGTGTAGGTAATTTTTTCTTTCGAAATAGCATTTTGGGTCCCCGATAGATTCTCATTCTTCACAGCAACAATTCTGTTACAATATGACAACAGTTTTGCTTTTCGAGAGTGTCCGGCAACTTTAGGGGTAATCTGTTTCGCCTGTGCGAAACTGGCGGCGGATTCGGGGCATAGATCCGGTTCGTTCCATCGAATCGAGGCAATAGACAAAAAAAAGCACGCGGCGAATACCGCATGCCTTTTTCGATTCTTCGACCTCTGTTTCCTAACGCGACGCCGATGTCTCAGCTTCGATTGCGACGCTTTTCACATTTGGTCGCACATCCGCCTTTGAGCGAAAACATTGGTTTATGCGAAGCCTCTCAGCCGGCCTCACTCACCCTGGCGAGCGCCACCTTGAGGCTCGCCTGCTGCCCTTCGAGCTCGCCAAGACGCTCGCGCTCGGCAGCGACGATGTCCGGATTGGCATTGGCAACGAACTTCTCGTTCGAAAGCTTGCCGGCAATACGAGCAATCTCTTGATCGTTCTTGGCAATCGCCTTTTCGAGGCGTGCTTTCTCAGCGGAGAGATCGATAAGGCTGCCAAGCGGCAAGCAGACCGTCGCCTCGCCGACGACGATCTGAGCGGCGCCCTTCGGTGCCGTATCGGCAAGCGAAACCGATTCCACGCGCGCCAGCCGCTTGATGGCGGCATCGTGACGGAACAGGCGCTCGCGCGTCAGGCTATTGGCATCGACAACGACCAGCGGTGCCGTTGCAGCCGGCGGAACGTTCATTTCCGAGCGAACGGAACGAATGCCGGAGACCAGATCGATCAGCCAATTGATTTCATCGGCGGCGACATTGTCGGCATAGGATGGTGCCGGCCAATCCGCATGGCAGATCAGGCCCTCACGCTCCTGCCCCTCGCCTGCCGTGTGCGCCCAGAGCTCCTCGGTCATGAAGGGCATGAACGGATGCAGAAGCTTGTAGGTCTCTTCGAGCACATAGGCTGCGCAAGATTGTGCCTCCGCCTTGGCACCCTCGTCTTCACCGCTGAAGATCGGCTTCAACAGTTCGAGATACCAATCGCAGAACTGGTTCCAGATGAAGCGATAGAGCGCGCCTGCCGCATCATTGAAGCGGAAGCTTTCTAGCGCCTCGGTCACGTCACGCTCTGCGCGCGCCAGCTCCGTCAGGATCCAGCGGTTGACGGTGAGCTCTGCGGCTTCCGGCACGAAATGCGGATCGCTCTTGGCGCCGTTCATTTCGGCAAAGCGCGTGGCGTTCCAAAGCTTGGTGCCGAAATTGCGGTAGCCGGCGATGCGAGCCGGGTCGAGCTTCACGTCGCGACCCTGCGCGGCCATGATCGCCAGCGTGAAACGCAGCGAATCGGCGCCGTACTGATCGATCAGCTCAAGAGGATCGATGACGTTGCCCTTGGACTTCGACATCTTCTGCCCGTTCTTGTCGCGCACCAGGGCGTGGACATAGACTGTGTTGAACGGCTCGACAGGCTCACCACCCTCGTCCTTCATGAAGTGAAGGCTCATCATCATCATGCGGGCAACCCAGAAGAAGATGATATCGAAGCCGGTGACGAGGACGTTCGTGGGATAGTAGCGTGCCAGTTCCGGCGTCTCATCCGGCCAGCCGAGCGTCGAGAAAGGCCAAAGCGCCGACGAGAACCAGGTGTCAAGCACGTCTTCGTCGCGCGTCAGGATTTCGCCCGGCTTGAAGTTCTCCAACAGGTCCTCGACATAGGCCTTCATCGGCCCTTCATGCGACAGATAATGCTGGATCGCGGCCTGCAGTGCCTCTTCCTCGGTCTTTTCGACGAAGACCTGGCCATCGGGACCGTACCAGGCCGGAATCTGATGGCCCCACCACAGCTGACGGGAAACGCACCATGGCTGGATGTTTTCCATCCAGTCGTAATAGGTCTTGTCCCAGCTTTTCGGAACGAGCTTCGTACGCCCTTCGCGGACCGAGGCGATCGCCGGTTCGGCGAGCGTCTTGGCGTCGACATACCACTGTTCCGTCAGGCGCGGCTCGATCGGCACGCCGCCACGGTCGCCATGCGGAACCGTGTGCTTGTGTGGCTCGATCTTGTCCAGCAGGCCCGATTCTTCGAAAATGCGGACGATGATCTTGCGCGCCTCGAAGCGGTCCTTGCCTTCCAGCTCGTCCCAGGCCCCGTGCAGGGCTGCAGGGTTGTCGAGACCTTCAAGGAAATCCTCGTTGTCCTTGATGGTGATGGTCGCTTCCGGCGTCAGAATGTTGACAACGCGCAGGCCGCGGCGCTTGCCGACGTCGAAGTCGTTGAAATCATGTGCAGGCGTCATCTTGACCGCGCCAGTTCCCGCAGTTGGATCCGGATATTCGTCGGCAACGATCGGGATGCGGCGACCGACGATCGGCAGGATAACATGCTTGCCGACGAGCGGCTTGTAGCGTTCGTCTTCCGGATTAACGGCAACGCCGGTATCGCCGAGCATGGTTTCCGGCCGCGTGGTGGCGACGACGAGATAATCGCGCGTTTCCCACTCCGTCGGTTTGCCCTCTTCGTCGAAGGCGATCGGATGCTGATAGGTGACGCCGGGTTCCAGCGGATAACGCAGGTACCAGAGATTGCCGTTGACCTCGTGCTGCTCGACTTCGATGTCCGAAATTGCGGTCAGCATCTTCGGATCCCAGTTGACCAGCCGCTTGTCGCGATAGATCAGACCTTCCTTGTAGAGTGTGACGAAGACTTCGAGAACCGCCTTGGACAGACCCTCGTCCATTGTGAAGCGCTCGCGCGACCAGTCGCAGGAAGCGCCGAGGCGCTTCAGCTGGTTGAAGATCAACCCGCCGGACTCGTCCTTCCACTCCCAGACCTTCTGGATGAAGGCTTCGCGTCCCATCTTGTGGCGATCCGGCTGCTGGCGTTCGGCAAGACGGCGTTCGACGACCATCTGCGTGGCGATGCCGGCATGGTCCATGCCCGGCTGCCAGAGAACGTCCTTGCCGCGCATGCGCTCGAACCGCACCATGATGTCCTGCAGCGTGTTGTTAAGCGCATGGCCCATGTGCAGCGAACCGGTCACGTTCGGCGGCGGTATGACGATCGTGAAGGTTTCCGCGCCCGGTTTGGCGTTCGCGCCGGCGCGAAAGGCGTCGGCCTCATCCCATTTTTGGGCGATCTTCGGTTCGACGGTGGCGGAATCATATGTTTTGTCGAGCATTTTAGGACCGGATCTAGAGGACTGGGTGATGCGGGTTGTAAATAGGATGGCTGTGGGCAAGTCAATAAAAAAGCCGCCCCGGAGCCCGGAGCGGCGGATCGGCTACCCGAAGCTCAGGCCTGTCAGCGGCGCGAACCGCGAGCCACCCTTTCGATTTCCTCACGCACGAGGCGCTCCACAAGGGTCGGCAAGTTATCGTCGAGCCATTCCTGCAGCATGGGGCGCAGCATCTCCTGGGCAAGCTCGTCAAGGGAGCGACGCGGACCGCCGTCAACGATGGCGGCCAATTCCTCGAACGAGCGGGAAACCTGTGCGCCGGCGGCTTCCGACAGCAGTGGAGACACAGACACGGCCTGGGCCGACGGCAGGGGTGCTTCCACTTCCATGGCAACGGCTGGTTCCGGCGCCTCAAAAATAGGTGCCTCGACGGGTGCTGCGACCTGAGGCGCCATAGCGGCAGCCATCGGCTTCTGCTCTTCCATCTTGGGTTCAACCTCGGCCACCCGCAAAACAGGCTGAGCAACCGGTGCGGCAACATCTCCAATGGCCTGTCTCAGAGGGAGATCGGCGATCGGCTCGACGTGTACCTCGGCGAGGCGTGCGGCTATGGCTGGCGGCAGCTCACGCGGCTGCGGCTCACGTCCGGCATTCAGCAAGGCGGCGGTATTGCGTTCGGAGGCAGCGCGCACGCGCGCGGCAACATCGGCCAGCGACAGACCGCGGCCGGCACCTTCCGGCTCGACAGCGGGCGCCTGCGAATTTGCCGCAACGAAACGCGGATCCTGCTCGGCAGCGCGTGCGCGATCGGCGGCGGCGAATTCTTCATCTACAGTCAATTGAATGTCGTCGTCACGCATGCCGGAAGCGGCAAAATGCGTCATGGGGGTCGACTTGGCACCTACGGGTTCATTGCTTTCGATGATCCTGCGGATCGACGCCAGAATTTCTTCCATGGACGGTTCACGCACTACATTTGGCTGAGCCATATTCATCCCCGTTTTCCCATATTCGACGACCGGAAACTCGCACCATAAACTCGCCAGGCGGCACCCGAATCAGGGCCACCCTAGATGACTGTCTTCGGGAACAAAATCACCTGAAAAGCACTAAACCCGGTGATGCACAGTTTTGTTACGATCACGACGAATCGCTCTGCTAAGCGTGATTCTGCCACAGGGCGCGACAATAAAAAACAGGCACCCGAAGGTGCCTGTCGCAAGCTCAATCATCGGACCTTTACGAAATCAGAAGACGAATTCCTTGGCCTTGGCAAAGCCCGGCAGCGGCTTGATCGAGGCGTTGAAGAAGACGTTTTCCGAAAATGCACCGCGTTCGCGCATGAAAACGGTGGCGCGGGCGGCATGGCCATAGCCGATAACGGTGATAAGGCGGCCGTCTTCGCCGAGCTGGTCGAGCAGGCCCTGCGGCAATTGTTCGATTGAACCGTTGAGGAAAATCACATCATAGGGTGCATCGGCGGCATGGCCCTTTTCAAGGTCACCGCCAACGACGGTCACATTGTCGTAGCCAAGCGCGGCAAGATTAGCCTTCGCTTGAGCCACGAGCTCCTCGTTGGATTCAAGCGCGATAACCTTGCCGGCGAGAAGCGACAAGACGGCGGACACGTAACCCGTGCCGCAGCCGACATCGAGAACCTTGTCGTCCTTGGTGATCGCGCCAAGCTGGAGCAGCTTTGCTAGCGGCGAGGCTTCCATGAGGAACCGGCCAGGAGCGACCTCGATATCGCAATCGACATAGGCCAGGAGCTTCGACTTCTCCGGTACGAAATTTTCGCGCGGCACGGCGAAAAATGCATTCAACACGGAATGGGAGGTGACATCCGTCGTCCGGATCTGGTTCTCGACCATCTTCACGCGCGCTGCTTCGAAATCCATCTTATCCTCTTGCGCCCTTGGTGCCAGAACGAGCTGGCTCTACTTTCTGTTACGCGTGTCTTAATCGCCTGACGCCGCGCTTTCAAGGCATTGCAGCGACGGGCGCAGAGATTCATGGCGAGGCGTCGCCGACGAACAACAATTGACATCCGCAAATACAAGTCAGCTACAAGTCAACGCCCTGCATCCGGGATATGCGACATCTTGCGGATCCGCCATGCTCCGGACCGGGACGCCTGTTAGCAAAATGTTAACTTCGCGCGACCACGCTTCGATGCGTTGGACCCGTGTGGTGACCAATCGACCTTCCGGCCCGAAGCCATTCGGCCCAGATATTAAATTTGAATAGAAGGTGGCTGGGGATGCCTGTTTCTCTCGTTCTTTTCGTCGTAACGTCGCTGCCGCTGGTGGTTTTTCTGGCCGCGAGTCTTTCCTCGATGATGTAGGTTTTCCGAATGAGGCTTTCGCTCTTCGCCGCAGCGCTTCTCCTTCTCCTGCCCCAGGTCGCGTTGAGCGAGGAAACATCAAGCGAGGATGAGGCGAAAGACACAGCCCCGATCATCGGACATGTCGTTACCGGAAAGCAGCTCGACGAATGGTGCGAGGAGGACCGAACGCTCGCTTCGGTCTATATTCAGGGCATTCTCGATGAGGCCCAACGAACGAAGAACCTGACGATCCGGGCCACGAAGCAAACTCCAAAAAACTCGTCGCGCTACGAGCGCTACCTTCAACAGTTCGTGGGCGCTTTCTGTCTGCCGCCCGAGCTCAGCAACATAAAGGCAACGACGATAGCCTGCAAATGGATGGCAGAGCACTCCTGGCAACTGGAGCGGCCCGCCAGTTCTCTAATCGCACGCGCCTATAAATTCGCCTTTCCATGCCTTGAGGAATAGGCCCGCCAGCAAGGCCCGATGTTCCATGCTGCAACGCCGCTGCGGACATGTCTCAAATTTTCGAGCACCAATCCAGATGACGGCCCTGTCCGCCAATATTGCGAACCGAATGCACAACGGAGACGCCCTGGCGAGATAGGATTGCCATTAAGTGGCGAACATCGCGTGCGATGCACGAAGGCGCAGCCTCGCATCTCCGTTGACAAATACTAAGTCCATCTTATAATTAGCGTGCTGAATTTGATTGACCTCTAGTCCAGCAAAAGGCGGCCCAGTTTTTTCCCTAGACTGGACCGCTTTTGCTTTTAATGGATTGCGAATTCAGCGGCACCGTCAGGCTGGCGGCTTCGTCATCAACCCGCAATCCAAGTTCATCCCACCGCAAGGAAACGCCGTGCCCAGCCGTTAGAGTGAATGCTCCGGCCGCCATCTCGCTTGATCACGGCGTAGCGATCCTTTGCTCGAGGCTTTGATTAGCTGGATGGAACGGCCGAAATCATATTAGGCGGTGAATGCGAGGAAAGCTCAGGGGCAACGATTGCCAAAGCTGAAAACACAAAATGAAATCAGATACTTATAAATCAGTTTTGAAAGAGATGGAGGCCTCGCCCGGAATCGAACCGGGGTGCAAGGATTTGCAGTCCTCTGCGTAACCACTCCGCCACGAGGCCATCCGAAAAGCAATTTGCGTTGTGGTGGCGCGGATTTAGAATGATCCAAAGAAAACCGCAAGAGGGTTCATTCCGAATCCTGTCCTTTTTTCATTCCCAAAAGATATTTGCTCATGCGGGCGAGCAAAATGCCGACCCCCTCGGCCTTAACGCGGCTCGGTTTCAGGCCGACGGGACACGCCCGATATAGACAATCAGAGGCGCCTACCCGATCCTTCCTTTGCATCGGCAAAGACCGACTGCAACATGAGGCGCAGCTGCCGGCAACGGGCGAACCCGGATGCTCTGCCAATCGCCCCGAATTATCGCGAACCAACCGGGTCTCAGGAGCAAAAGAACATTGCCGGTTAGGGGATCGCCACCCGTCCGGAGGCGCGGTCGATGCCAGCCCATTCAGGTAGGTTATAGGGACCTAAGGTAGATGCTAGAATTAGTACTACCGGTTTGTACGCCACCCACAGACCGGACAGTGCCGCGTCCGACGAGACTACGCCCCCAGTAATGTCGTCGGACGCACCACGGCCAGATAGCTGCAATCGCAATGAGGTGGAATGCCAGACGAGCTGCCCTCTTCTCCGCTACAGAATGATACTCAGTTTTCCCGCCCGACAACTGTTTCACACTCACAGTTCAGTAAAGTGTCTCGAGATCGCGACGCACACGGACGGCAAACGGCTGAGCTCGATTGCCGTTAACATCATACTTCAGCCGTCTCTACCCTCACTCGCCCCATCGCCCGCCGTCGACTCTAACGCGTGGCGGCGTAAACGCTTTCCGTTTCGTGGGCAGGGCCTATTCAAGTGTGATCCGACAGCGTTGTGACCGACGAAGCTCCGCGAATTGCGTCATTTTTGCAACAACGCCGGTTTTCAAGTAGGGCACATATAGTTCCATACCCTTAGTATCTTGCCAAATCACCGAAGCAGGTTCAGGAAATAGTTCGCGAAGCTTATTACTTCGCACCTACTGATAGGGAACATGAACGGGATGGGGTTGGGCACGTCGTTTTTCGGCGCGATATCTCATGCCCAATCAAGAAAGATTGGAGTTATTATGAACATCAAGAGCCTTCTTCTCGGCTCCGCTGCTGCGCTTGCAGCAGTATCCGGTGCTCACGCGGCTGATGCGATCGTAGCAGCTGAGCCGGAGCCGCTGGAATACGTCCGCATCTGCGACGCATACGGTGCTGGCTACTTCTTCATCCCGGGCACCGAAACCTGCCTCAAGATCGGCGGTAAGGTACGTACCGAAGGTGAGTGGTACAACGCTTACAACCGTGACAGCCATCAGGGCACGCTGTGGCATACCCGCGCCGAACTGAACGTTGATACCGCAACCGACACCGAATACGGTCCGCTGAAGACCGAAACCATCGTTCGCTGGGACTGGAACGATGGCGGCTCCACCTCCACCAACCTGCTGTGGTCTTACATCAGCCTCGGTGGCTTCACCGTTGGTAAGAAGGACTCGCAGTACAACCTGTACATCGGCTACGCCGGCGACGTCATCAACGACGACGTGATCTATGACGGCCCGTACGAACTGAACCAGCTGACCTATGAATATGACGGCGGCAACGGCTTCTCGGCCGTGATCTCGCTCGAAGATTCCAACTCCGCCACAACTGGTTCGGCATCTTACGGCGCAAGCTGGTGGACGGATGACAGGCAGAACCACTACGCTCCTGATGTCGTTGCCGGTGCCGGCTTCAAGTCCGGTGCATGGGGCTTCAAGGTCGTCGGCGGTTACGACTCGATCGTCGAAGAAGGCGCCATCAAGGCTCGTGTCGACGCCGACTTCGGCGCATTCACGGCCTTCTTGATGGGCGGCTGGAACACGGACGGCGACAAGCTCAACAAGTACGCTGGCACCAACCAAGACGTCTCCGCTTGCACGGCACCGAACGGTACCGTCAATGCATCAAAGTGCGGCTGGGGTGACTGGGCTGTCTGGGGCGGCGTCGGCGTTCCGGTCAACGATAAGCTGAAGTGGAACCTGCAGCTTGCTTACAGCGACTCGAAGATCTTCGAAGCAACCACGAACCTGAAGTTCAACCCGGTCAAGAACCTCCTGGTCGAGCCAGAACTGACTTACGTTCATTATGACTATGCCCACGACGACACTGTTTCGGGCATCCTGCGCTTCGAACGCAACTTCTAACCTGATCAGACTTGACCTCCGATCAGAGAAGGAAGGGGGCCGGCTTTCCCTGCCGGCCCCCTTTTTTATGCAACATCCGCAATCAGCCGCTCCTCCTGCGATCAATACGCGTGTCACAAGGATCTCCAGTCAACGAAAAGGGGAACCTAGTCGATGCTCTGGCGTTTAGCGATGAAAGGGACATGGCTGACTACAGGAGTTGGAAACTTGAAACACCACTTTGCTTCACTCGCCTTGAGCGTGACGCTGGCTATAGGCTCCGCGCTGCCCGCCGCCCTGCCCGCGATGGCCGCGCCGCCGAGCAGTCCATCTATATCGCGCGCGTCGGATCTTATCCTTGTGCAAGAGCAAGGATCGCGCCGATGGGGTGATGACGACCGTCCCCGCTGGCGTGATCGCGATCGCCGTCACTGGCATGGTGACCGCGGCTGGGATCGCCGCCGCCATTGGGATGACAGATGGCGGGACGACCGTCGCTATCATCATCGCCGTCATGGCGGCGTGATATTCGAGATTCGGCCTTAGTGCGGCCGGTTTCCTTATCGGAATGATACCTGCCAAGCTCACGCCGAACATAAGGTAGGCAGCGGATCACTTCGAGGAATAACACAAACAATAAGGCCGCCACCGGAACTCCGGCGGCGGCCTTATTGTTTTAAGAGGAACCTGCGCCGGTTCCAAGCGTCTTCCGATCAGCGGCAGACGCGCACATGGCGGATAACCCAGCGTCCATGAACCTTGCGCTTTACCTTCTTCACATGGCAGTGATGATGATGGTGCTGATGGTAATGACGATGATGCATCGGAGCGGCCTCGGACGGCACGCTGAAGGCAAAGACCGACGCCACAGCTACTGCAGAAGCAAGAATCAGATTTTTCATGTCGAACCTCTAAAGCATTGGGGGACTATGCTGCGCGGATCGCGCATTATGTTCATGTGCCGCATCGCATTAACGGCACATGAACATGCCCTCACATTCGTGAGAGCAACCATACCTTGAACTAATTTTTTCAGAAATACCACATATATCCAACCGAGAGCCGCCTCCGCGCGCGCTCGAAAAGCACGGATGCATCATCTTGGCACAATCTCATTAGCCCGCTACCATTCGCCATCCCGTGCGAAGAAGAGTGCAGCGCAAGATCTTGTTATTGCATCGCAAAAATCCTGAATAAGGCATGCGCTCGATTTTCAGTCGTCCACCGAACGAAGGGGCAATAGGCGCCGAATACGTTCGTCACGAAGATAGAGACCACCCCATGCCATGATGCCGAGCAATAAACTGATAAGTTGTGGTGGAGAACCGATTTCTCCGAGACGCAAATGGGTGCAAATGGCGCCGCCGAAGAACCCGGTCGTGAGGATCGCTCCAAGAACCGCGGTGCGCGGAATTGCGTAAAGAACAACACTGATGAGGATGATCAAACCCACCACCGTGCCTAGATTGGTGGGAAAGCCCGTCTCCGCCATCTGCGGGCCAATCAATGACGGCATAAAGAGATCGACAGCGGCATCGGCCGCCAATGCAAGAATAACAATCGCGCTCAGAATCCAGCCCAGCGCCACCCCACCACGAAAGCTCGTATTCTCAGCCATTTTATCCCCAATCCGCCGAATCTGGCCGATATCCCCGAATTGCCCGCCGGCATTGGTGCCTGGCTGACAAGTGGCGGCAATCTGGCATGAGTGGGAAAGACAGGTCAACGAGGATGCGGTGATCGAACCGAACGAGCCTCCGCGGAAATCACTACCGCGAGGCAGGTGCAATAAAACTGCAAAAATGCGCTGCTATAAGCTCGGCCGCGTTCATCAGCCTTAAGAACCGCAGAAGGGGAACTAGACTCAACCGGGCGCTCTAGCGCCGTTATCTACTTCAGTTCTGTGGAAAAAAGTGGCTCCCCGGGCCGGATTCGAACCGGCGACCTGTCGATTAACAGTCGAATGCTCTACCGCTGAGCTACCAGGGAATGCGCTTGGCGCGGTGTGAGCGGGGTAATACAAATGCTTTCCCGATTTGCCAAGCGGTTTTTTCAAAAAAAATGAATTCTCTTGCATTATTTCCTCGCGCCACCATTTCCTGTGGATGACCGATCAAAGTGAAACGACCGCAAATGCCGATCGGAATGGCCGGAAAACCCGCCGTTTTGGCATTGATCCCGCGACCCGCGAGCTGGTTTTCGGCTCTGTGAGAATCCCCCTGCCCCGATCGCGCCTTGCCCGCGTTGGCGTGGGGATAGCGCTGATTTTCGGCGGTCTGCTCGGCTTCCTGCCGGTGCTCGGCTTCTGGATGCTGCCACTGGGCTTCATCGTGCTCTCGCACGACATGCCGATGGTTCGCCGCTGGCGCCGCCGCTTCGCCGTATGGTGGACACGAAAACGCCGCCCGGCAAACTAACTCTTTTATCCTATCCCGCGCGAACGGGACGAGCAGGATTGCCGACAACAGTCGCACCGGCGGCAACATCCCTGGTGACGACCGCGCCGGCGCCGATGATCGCGCCATCGCCTACCGTGATGCCGCCGACCAAGATCGCTCCACCGCCGATCCAGACGCTTCTGCCTATCGTTACCGGCCGTGCGACCTCCATGCCCGCTCCGCGCAGTTCGGCATCCTTGTGATGTTCGGCACAATAGATATGCACCCCCGGCCCCAGCATGCTGCCGTCGCCGATGCGGACGCTGGCGCTGTCGAGGATGGTGCAGCCGGCATTCATGTAGACTCGGCGGCCGAGCGAGATATTGATGCCATAGGAGCAATGAAACGGCGCCTCGATGAAGACGCTCTCGCCGATCTCGGCAAAAAGCGCAGACAAAGCCGGCGCAAGATTGCCGCGCTGGGCGGGCGGCATTGTATTATGTGCATGCACAGCCTCGCGTGCCTGCCAGCGCAAGGCGTCGAGTTCCGGATCGAAACAACAGTACCACTCCCCCGCCGCCATTTTCTGCCGCTCACTGAGACCCATATTCTCATTCCTCCAATGCCTTCCGAACGTCCCGGCGGCGATCTTGCAACGCCGCCCGGGGCACAGGCAAGGAAGACCATCGCGCCTTCTTGATCGAACTGCAATCTATGGGTGAAGGTGCGCAGCCTACACCCTTTGATTAGCAAAACCTCAAATGCACGATCCTGCAGTGAACGCTGCTCCACAGAGCCGCTGCCCTTATGAAAAAGCCCGTCAACGCGGGATTCTTGCCCACAACAAACTGTCACACAGCTTGTCTATAACCCGCGCTACCGCGGACTTGCGCAAGGCCACCGGTTCCGAGCTTTCAAAAGGAAATAGGGATATGTCGAAACTTAAAAATTACATTTCTGCCGCCGCTGCTGGCGTCATGAGCGTCGCCTTGGCGATGCCGGCTGCCGCAGCTCCGGTCAAGTTCGATTTCTGGTTCGGTCTGTCAGGCGACCTTCAGCGCGTCGTTGAGACGCTCTGCAAGAACTTCAACGATTCCCAGAAGGATTATGAAGTTTCCTGCGTCAGCCAGGGCAGCTACGACGCCGCTCTGCAGAACACCATTGCCGCCTTCCGCGCGAACAAGCAGCCGACGATCGTTCAGGTCTACGACGTCGGCACCGCGACCATGATGCTTTCGGGCGCCTACTATCCGGTCAACAAACTGATGGCTGAAAACGGCTACAAGGTAGACTGGAACAACTATTTCCCGGGTATCGCCCGCTACTACGCCACCTCGAAGGGCGAGCTGCTCTCCTTCCCCTTCAACTCTTCCACCGCCCTGCTCTACTGGAACAAGGATGCCTTCGCGAAGATCGGCAAGACCGCCGCGCCGAAGACCTGGGAAGAAGCTGCAGAAGACATGAAGGCGCTTAAGGGTGCTGGCTATGAATGCCCGATGGCCATCAACATCTCCGGCAACGAAAGCTGGCAGCTGATGGAACAATTCTCGGCCATCCACGATCAGCCGATCGCCACGAAGAACAATGGCTATGACGGCCTCGACGCGCGTCTCACCGTCAACAAGACGAAGTTCGTTAAGTATGTGACGGACCTCAAGAGCTGGTACGACCAGGGCCTCATCAAGATCAAGTCAAAGGACCTCGGTCAGGACATGGTTCAGGCTTTCGCCGCCGGCGATTGCCAGATGATCATGACCTCGGTCGGCGACCATGGCACGGTCGGCAAGACCCATAAGGCCGACATGAACTGGGATGTTGCCGAGCTTCCGGTCTACGCAGGCACCGAGCGCAAGAACTCGCTCGTCGGCGGCGCTTCGCTCTGGGTTCTCTCCGGCAAATCGGCTGACGAATATAAGGGCGCTGCCGCGTTCCTGAACTTCATCGCCAAGGCCGAAACCGCTCTCTTCTGGTCGACCAACACCGGCTACATCCCGGTTACGAAGTCCGGCTTCGAATTCATGAAGTCCTCCGGCTTCTACGACAAGGCTCCCTTCAAGGGCCGCGAAGTCGCTATCGCCAGCTTGACCGCTTCCGAGCCGACCGCGATCACCCGCGGCATCCGCCTCGGCAGCTTCACGCAGATTCGCGCTGAGTTCGGCAACCAGATGCAGGCCATCTTCGCCAACAAGGTCAGCGTCCAGGAAGGTATCGACAACCTCGTCAAGAACGGCGACGCCGTTCTTGAGCGCTTCGAAGCCACCTACAAGGGCAAGCAGCTACCATAAGCGGCAAAGCTCGTAACAGAACGGCGTCCGCCGGGGTTTCCCGGCGGACGTTCGTTATGAAGGCAAGCGTGGCATCGAGATCTCAAGCCGGTAGAGACAATGGAAAAGCGAGTAACTTTCAACAAATGGAGCGTCGGCATCCTGTTCGCAGTGCCGCAGTTGCTCCTTATCTTCACCTTTTTCTATTGGCCGGCGGGTCAGGCGGTCTTCTGGTCCTTGACGCTGCAGCAGCCCTGGGGTGGCGGCAATATCTGGGTCGGGCTCGACAATTTCAAATCCATTCTGGCCAGCTCCGATTACTGGAACTCGGTCACGATCAGCATCATCTTCGCTGCTATCAGCACAAGTATTTCCATGGCGGGCGGACTGATACTTGCGGCGCTGACCGATCGGCAGCTGCGCGGCTCGAAAATCTATCGCGTGGTCCTGATCTGGCCTTACGGTATTGCTGCGCCCGCATCGGCGATGGCCTTCCGGTTCATCCTGGCGCCGGAAGCAGGACTCATGGCCGTAGTCAATCAGTGGTGGCCGGGAATATGGGATCCGGGTCTTGACGGCAACGCCGCCATGGCCTGCGTCATCGCCGCCTTCTCGTGGAAATATATCGGCTACAGCTTCATCTTCTTCCTCGCCGCTTTCCAGGCCATTCCACGCGCGCTCATCGAGGCGTCCGCCATGGACGGCTCCGGCGTGCTCCGCCGCTTCTGGGACATCCAGTTCCCATTGATCACGCCGACGATCTTCTTCCTGCTCGTCATCAACATCACCGAAAGCTTCCAGGATTCATTCGGCATCGTCGACATCATGACTTCGGGCGGCCCGCACAACTCGACCAACCTCATGGTCTACAAGATCTACTCGGACGGCTTCAAAGGCCTCGATTTTTCCGGTGCGGCGGCGCAGAGCATTATTCTCATGCTGCTGATCGTCCTGCTGACCATCTTCCAGTTCCGCTTCATCGAGAAGCGCGTGCATTATCGTTGAGGCTGACATGGTCGAGCGCACCCCCATCCTTAATTTCTTCACCCAGCTGATCCTGCTGCTTGGATTCATCGTCGCTGTAGGCCCGCTGGCTATCGTTGCCATTGCCGCTTCGCATAACATCACCGACGTCAACAAAGTGCCGATGTCGCTGATCCCCGGCTCGGATTTCTGGGTCAACATGCAGACGGCATGGACGACCGCCGGTCTCGGTCCCAAGCTGCTGAACAGCCTGATCTTCGCCACCGGCGTTGCGGTGGGCAAAGTGCTCATTTCGGCGATAACGGCCTTTTCACTGGTCTATTTCCGCTATCCGGGCCGCCATTTCATTTTCTGGCTCATCTTCATAACGCTCATGCTGCCGCTTGAAGTGCGTATCGTGCCGACCTATGCGGTCGCAGCGAACGTCCTGTCGCCCTTCCAGGGAATTCTCGACATCACCGGCATCACCTGGCTCATCGCAAAGCTTACGGGTATCGAAGTCTCGTTGAACCTCGGGCTACTCAACTCCTCGATCGGCCTTATCCTGCCGTTGGTCGCGACGGCGACTGGCACCTTTCTTTACCGCCAATTCTTCCTGACGATACCGGACGAGTTGGCTGAAGCCGCGCGCATGGACGGCGCCGGGGCATTGCGCTTCTTCGTCGACATCCTGCTGCCGCTGTCGCGCACCAATATGGCCGCGCTCGGCACCATCATGTTCCTCTGGGCCTGGAACCAGTATCTGTGGCCGTTGTTGGTAACCACCGATCCCGCCCACGTAACGGCTGTTCACGAGCTCAAGTCACTCATCCCGAACTTTGGCGGCCTTCCGGAGTGGCATATCGCAATGGCTGGCACGCTGATCATTATGATTCCACCGCTTGCCGTCGTCGTGCTGATGCAGCGTTGGGTCGTTCGCGGCATGATCGCTACGGAAAAGTAATCTCGTTTCTCGCCGCGCCACATCTCCAGGCGCGGCAGTCCCCTGCGATCGAGTATTCATCGATATCGTGCTGGAATATCCCTGCGCAAACGCAACCTTCACCTAAACGCTGTCGACCTCCGACACATAAAAAGCCCGGAAGTCGGGAAAACTTCCGGGCTATACCTACTGAAAACTTATGTTTGAAATCAGCTCGCCAGCACCTTCAGCGGCGTGACGGAGGCAACGGCGTCGAGCCGCAGCCCGGTGTCCTGGGCGAAGAGGTGCGTGTGCTGCTGCGGCAGTTCCAGCGCAACCGACTGACCGGTCTGGCCTGTCGTATGATCGGCAACGGCGACAGCGAAGCTTGAACCGTTGATATCGCAATGGATGACACGGCCAGCACCGAGTTCTTCGACGAAATCGACCGTTGCCGGGATAGCACCGGGCGTGCCGGCAGGAACGAGGCGTGCATGTTCCGGCCGGAGGCCGAGGGCAACCGGCTGGCCGGCATGGCGCTTGCCGATGTTGGCGTCGATGGCGATCGGAATGCCGTCGAAGATGAATTGCTCGCCATTGGCCGCGAAAGTGCCTTCCAGGAAATTCATGGCCGGGGAGCCGATGAAGGAGCCGACGAAACGGGTGCGCGGCGTGTTGTAGACCTCGAGCGGCGTGCCGACCTGCTCGACATTGCCCTTGTACATGACGACGAGCTTGTCGGCGAGCGTCATGGCCTCGACCTGATCATGCGTCACGAAGACCGAGGTGGCCGACAAACGCTTGTGCAGGCGGCGGATTTCGACGCGCATCTGCACGCGCAGCTTGGCATCGAGGTTGGAAAGCGGTTCGTCGAAAAGGAAGACCTTCGGCTCGCGTATGATGGCGCGGCCCATGGCGACGCGCTGGCGCTGACCGCCGGAAAGCTCGGCCGGCTTGCGGGCGAGGAAATCCTCGAGGCCGACGATCTTGGCGGTTTCCTTGATGCGGCGGTCACGCTCGGCGCGCGGCACACCCGCGACCTTGAGCGCGTAGCCCATGTTGGCGGCGACATCCATGTGCGGATAGAGCGCGTAGTTCTGGAAGACCATGGCGCAGCCGCGCTCGCGCGGCTCGAGCTGGTTGACCACCTTGCCGTCAATGCTGATCTCGCCCGAAGTGATATCCTCAAGGCCGGCAATCATGCGCAGCAGTGTGGACTTGCCACAGCCGGAAGGTCCGAGGATGACGACAAATTCGCCCGATCGGAAATTCAGGTCGACGCCATGAACGACCGGATTGCGTCCATAGGCCTTGCGAACTTGTTCGATGCGGATTTCCGCCATTTTAATCTTCCCCGCCTGTCCATTCTCGGCACGTCAATCGGGTGGACTGCTAGCGAATTTGCATTACAGAACAGTGACAAGCATTCCTTATACCACAAAGGAGATCGAGTTTTCCCTACGAGAGTTGCGTGTGGCATTCGCTTATGTAACGCGTGGTAGTGAAACCATTCGACGGTCCGCGTCGTATAAGGGTTTCCGCCGTCGCAAGGCATGCGAGAAGCAACAGAGGATGACCGATCGGCCAGGACACCATGACAACAGCGATAAAAGAGCCGAACCCCATCCTGCTATGGTTTCGCAAGGATCTTCGCCTGGACGACAACCACGCGCTGCAGTCGGCGGCAACATCGAGCCGCCCTCTAATTCCCGTCTATATTCGCGAGCCGGGCGCAACGGAGCGTGGCCCACTTGGCGGAGCACAGGATTGGTGGCTGCATCATTCGCTCGCTGCCCTGCAAACCGCTCTTGATGCAGTTGGGAACAAGCTCATTCTTCGCCAGGGCGATGCCCTGACGGTGCTTAAAAAACTCATTGACGAAACCGGGGCCGAAGCCGTCGTCTGGAACCGTCGATACGATCCGGCCGGTATCGAGGTGGACACCCAAATCAAGAAGGCTTTGCGGAGCAAGGGCATCGAGGCCAACAGCTTTGCCGGTCAGCTGCTGCACGAACCCACGCGCCTGCGCACGGGAACCGGTAACCATTACAAGACTTACACGCCGTTCTGGCGCGCATTCGAGCAATCCGGCGAGCCGCCGTTTCCGATCGAGGCGCCCCGAAGGCTTCTTGCGCCCCGCCGCTGGCCGCAATCGGACTCTCTTGATGCTTGGTCGCTGCTGCCCACAAAGCCGAACTGGGCATCCGAGTTCGCGGACATTTGGACGCCAGGCGAAGCGGCGGCTCTCGATAAGCTGGAAGACTTCGTCAACGGCGCGCTTAATAACTATGTGGTCAGCCGTGACTTTCCGGACAAACCGGCAACCTCCCTGCTCTCGCCACATCTGGCGCTCGGAGAGATTTCACCTGCCCGTATGTGGCACGCAACACGCGGGCTGCTTGACAAGGTCGGCACGGACAATGTCGTCCGCTTTCGCAAGGAGCTTGTCTGGCGGGAGTTCTGCTATCATCAGCTCTTTCATTTCCCAAAGCTCCGGACAGCCAACTGGAACGATCGCTACGATGATTTCCCCTGGCTATCGGATGCCAAGCTGCTGGCAAGCTGGCAGCGTGGCCAAACAGGTTATCCGATCGTCGATGCCGGCATGCGGCAGCTGTGGCGCCATGGCTGGATGCACAATCGCGTTCGCATGATCGCGGCATCTTTCCTGATCAAGGATCTGCTGATCGACTGGCGCGAAGGCGAAGCCTGGTTTCGCGACACGCTCGTCGATGCCGATCCGGCCGCCAATACGGCAAACTGGCAGTGGGTGGCGGGCTCCGGCGCCGATGCTTCACCCTTCTTCCGTATCTTCAATCCGGTGCTGCAGGGCGAGAAATTCGATCCGGATGGCGGCTATGTCCGAACTTTCGTGCCGGAGCTCTCCAAGCTCGATAACAAATATATCCACCGGCCGTTCGAGGCGCCTGATGACGTGCTCAAGCGTGCAGGAATAGAACTCGGCAAACACTACCCCCGCCCCATCGTCGATCATGCCACGGCGCGGCAGCGTGCGCTTGCCGCGCACGCATCGCTTAAAGATGATGGATAGCGCTATTCCGCTGGATGCGCCGTGATATGCGGCCCCGCCGGCCGGCGCTTGCTCCCGTTCCCCAAAAAATACCTGAGTACCTTGAAATACAGGCTATATGGCAGAAACTTCAGCAGCTTTGCCCGATAGACCATGCTCTTCGGGAAACTGATGTCGAAGGATGGTGATTTCAAGCCGGCGGCGATCGCATCCGCCGCCTGCTGTGCCGACACGATCTCAGGTATGTCGAACTTATTTTGAGCCGTCAACGGCGTGTCGACATAGCCCGGGGTGATGAGCTGGATGCGGATGCCCATGCGATCGAGCTCGAAGTTCAGGCTTTCCGCCATGTTGATCAGCGCCGCCTTGCTGGCTCCGTAAGCCGCACCGCCGGGAAGTCCGCCATAACCGGCGACGGATGAGACAAGGGCAACTTGGCCGTATCCCCGCGCCCGCATATGCCGCACCGCCGGAACGAGACAGTTGACAACGCCATGGAGATTGACGGCAAAACTGCGTTCGAACACTTCGTGATTAAGATCTTCGCCCCGTGCCGGCAAATAGACGCCGGCGTTCAGAACCGCCAGGGCAATGGGGCCGTGCTGATATTCAATTGCCGCAACCGTGTGCTCCATGTCCTCTGTATCGGTCACATCGCCGTCGAGCGCGACAATGCTGCCTGCAAGCGCGCTTGCCTCGGCCTGCAGCGCCAGAAGCTTGTCGTGGCTGCGCGCCGTAACGGCGACCTTGTAGCCTTCCTCTGCCAGCTTCAGCGCGAGCGCGCGGCCGATACCGGAACTGGCGCCGGTAATCCAGACGACTCCGTTTTCAGGACGTGCGATGAACGGGCTCATGGCTCTTCTCCTTGGCTGGCGGCCGCCTACATCAAACGCTTAAACTGCGGCCGTCCGTGGCATTTTAGAAATAGCGCATCATTGTGGCCGCTTTCGGCCAGACTGACGGCGTCATCGGGAAAACAATGTCACCAATTGGAGACCGACGACTTGGATGAAAGAGGGAGGTCGAGACGCCCGCCAAGTCGAATTTTGCGAGGCGAATAGATAGCAAGGAACAGAATTTCTTGCCTATCCCGCCTTGTGAAGGGAAAAGACCGTTCTTACAGTAGTTGCGAACAGAAGGCAGATTCCAATGACCGTCCATCCGTCCGTCCTCGAAGCAATTGGCAATACGCCGTTGATCAAGCTCAAGGGCGCCTCCGAGGCGACGGGCTCGACCATTCTCGGCAAGGCCGAATTTCTCAATCCCGGTCAATCGGTGAAGGATCGCGCCGCGCTCTACATCATCCGCGACGCCGAGAAGAAGGGGCTGCTGAGGCCGGGCGGCGTCATCGTCGAGGGCACAGCCGGCAATACCGGCATCGGCCTGACGCTGGTTGCCAAGGCACTCGGCTACCGCACCGTCATCGTCATTCCTGAGACACAGAGCCAGGAAAAGAAGGATGCATTGAAACTGCTCGGGGCCGAACTGGTGGAAGTTCCCGCTGTCCCCTACAAGAACCCGAACAACTACGTGAAGGTCTCGGGCCGCCTGGCCGAGCAGCTTGCAAAGACCGAGCCTAACGGCGCGATCTGGGCAAACCAGTTCGACAACGTTGCCAACCGTCAGGCTCATATTGAGACGACCGCCAAAGAAATCTGGTACGATACCGATGGCAAGATTGACGGCTTCATCTGCTCGGTCGGTTCCGGCGGCACGCTCGCCGGCGTCGCTATGGGGCTGCATGCCTTTAACAAGGACATCAAGATCGGTATTGCCGACCCCGAAGGTGCCGCCCTTTATGAATTCTACAAGAACGGCGAGCTGAAATCCTCCGGCTCTTCGATCACCGAGGGCATCGGCCAGGGCCGCATCACGGCGAACCTGGAGGGTTTCACGCCCGATTTTGCCTATCAGGTTACCGATGCCGAAGCGCTTCCCTACGTCTTCGATCTGGTCGAATACGAGGGCCTGTGCCTAGGCGGCTCGACTGCCATCAATATTGCCGGCGCGGTTCGTCTCGCCAGGGATCTCGGCCCCGGACATACGATCGTGACCATCCTGTGCGATTACGGCAATCGCTATCAGTCCAAGCTCTTCAATCCGGACTTCCTGAAGTCGAAGGGCCTGCCGCTGCCGAGCTACTTGGAGAAGCGGACTGAAATTGCCGTCCCCTACGAAACAACAGCGTGACCATATGACCGTCCATGCCCTCTATCGTGACGATTTCTATCTATCGACGGCCGAAGCAGTCGTTACCGCGATCCACGAAGACGGGGGCATCGAGCTCGATCAGACCTGTTTTTATGCGACTTCGGGCGGTCAGCCTGGCGATACCGGTTTCCTCGAGCGCGGCGACGGCTCGAGGATCATGCTCGGTCAAACGAAGCATGGGCCGATCAAGGACATCATCATTCATGTCCCGCTCGAAAATCAGCCCTTGCCCATCGTCGGTGAGAAGCTGGTGCTGCATATCGACTGGGCGCGCCGCTACAAGCTGATGCGCATGCATACGGCCTGCCATCTCCTCTCGGTGGTCTGCCCCTATCCGATCACGGGCGCGGCGGTCGGCGAGGATGAGAGCCGGGTCGATTTCGACATGGGCGAGACGATCGACAAGGATGAAGTGACGGCGAAGATGATGGCGCTCGTTAATGAGAACCATCCCGTCTTCGTCCGCTGGATTACCGACGAGGAGCTGATCGCCAATCCGGGCATCGTCAAATCCAAGAATGTGCGCCCGCCGATAGGCCTTGGCCGCGTCAGTCTCGTCTGCATCGGCGAGGATTCGGCCATCGACAGCCAGCCTTGCGGCGGCACGCATGTGTCGGAAACGCAGGAGGTCGGCGCGATCCACATCGCCAAGATCGAGAAGAAGGGCAAGGAAAACCGCCGCTTCCGCATTCGTTTCGGCGCGCCGACCGACGAGAATTGACCGGGTAAGCGCCTATATCTCGATATCAAGACCAATAAACCAAAGCAGGGAGTGATCATCATGGCAGCGGACAAGAGCCGTTTCGTCGTATCCGCCGACTGGCTGCAGAGCGAGCTGGGCGCCAAGAACCTGCGCATCCTCGATGCATCCTTTTATCTGCCGGCACAGAAGCGCGATGCCGACGCCGAATATGCCAGCGGCCATATTCCCGGCGCCATCCGCTTCGACCAGGACAAGATTGCGGATCATTCGACCAACCTGCCGCATATGGTCCCCTCGCCCGAGTTTTTCGCCGCTGAAGTCGGCAAGCTCGGTATCAGCGAAAACGACCGCATCGTCATCTATGACGGTCCGGGCCTGTTCGCCTCCCCGCGCGTCTGGTGGCTGTTCCATATCGTCATGGGCGCCCCAAACGTCTTCGTGCTCGATGGCGGTCGGGATGGCTGGAAGGCCGAAGGGCGGCCACTGGAAACGGCGACGCCTGCCTTTGCGCCCGCAACGTTCAAGCCGAAGTTCAACGCCAGCCGCGTCGTCTCGCTCGACGAGATGCGAGAAATCGTCGACAACCGTTCCCGGCAGATCGCCGATGCTCGCAGCGCCGGTCGCTTTGCCGCAACCGAGCCTGAGCCGCGCGAAGGCATGCGTTCCGGTCATATGCCTGGCGCAAGAAGTCTGCCATCCGGCGTCTTCGCCACGAACGGCAAGTTCAAGTCGCTGCCGGAATTGAGGGAAACCATCGAGAAGGCCGGCATAGATCTCGAAAAGCCCGTGGTGACGACCTGCGGCTCCGGCATTACCGCCGCCATCATCACGCTGGCGCTCGAATCCCTCGACCACGGCAACAACAAGCTCTATGACGGCTCCTGGTCGGAATGGGGCAGCCGGGCGGATACGCCTATCGTCACCGGTCAAGATTGAGCGCCGCCGCCGTGAAGACGCCCTCATCGATCAAAGTCCACATTACCCGTCTGGAAATGAGCGCGCCGCCCAAGACAAGCTTGCCGGTGCCGGTCAATATCCAGACCGCGATCATGCGGGCGCCTGGCATCCCGCTGCCCTTCTATCGCTATCTCTATCGCCAGGTCGGCGCCCGCTGGCACTGGGTGGAGCGTCTGCGCCTCTCTGACGGGCAGCTGACCGCTATTCTTCACGACCAGCGCAACGATATCAGTGTGCTTTACGTCAACGGCGCTCCAGGAGGATTCTTCGAATATTTCCGGCAGGACGAGGACACGATCGAGCTCAGCCATTTCGGGCTCATCGAAAATGCGCTCGGCCTCGGCATCGGCAAATGGTTCCTGCTGCAGTCGCTCTACGCCATCTGGACGTTGAACCCGCAACGCATCGTGACAACGACGAACAATCTCGATCATCCCAGGGCGTTGCAGCTCTACCAGATGTTCGGATTCTCGCCGATCTCGACCGGAGAAGGCATCGTGCGGCCCTTGAGCGACAAGGAACTGCTGGAACTCGCGAAGAAGGGCTGACTCTTCGAGATGGCAGGAATCGGGTGGTTTCGCGCTTTGTTTAAGAGCATCACATGGCAGATCTCGAAAGGAGCTTTGCCATGCCTTCCATCGCCTTTGCAGCCATGCCTACCTCTGACGCCGAAGCTCTTTGGAGCGGCGGCGTGGATGCCTACGGTCACCAGCCGGAGACCATGATTTCCGATGGTCCGGGCCATCCCTGCCGTCACTGCCTGCGCAATATCGATGCCGGCGAAGAGCTGCTCGTCTTCGCCTATCGCCCCTTCCCGGAACTGCAGCCCTATGCGGAAACAGGTCCGATCTTCCTGCATAAGACGCCGTGCCGGCGCTACGAGGCGGAAGAGATCCTGCCGCCTGTGCTGGCGAGCAGCCGGGATTTCATCGTGCGTGGCTATGGCAGGAGCGACCGCATCGTCTACGGGACTGGTGCAGTGACGCCGACCGGCGATATTGCTGTTTATGCGGCCTCGCTGCTTGAGCGCCCCGACATTGCCTATGTCCATGTCCGCTCGGCGCGCAACAATTGCTACCAATGCCGAATCGACAAAATAGGAGCGCCGGCATACGCGGATGCCGGCACCTCCATCTGACGTACGCGTGATGGGCTTTACGCGACGTTCAGAATGCTTTCCGGCGCAACGGCTTCATAACCGAGCGCTTCGGCTACCGCCTTGTTGGTGATGCGGCCCTTATGGACGTTGAGGCCATTGCGGAGGTGCTTGTCTTCCGCAATAGCGCGCAAGCCACGATCGGCCAAAGCGAGGCCGTGATAGATCGTGGCGTTGTTCAAGGCATGGGCGGAAGTAACAGGAACCGCACCCGGCATGTTGGCGACGCAATAATGCACGACACCTTCCACCACATAGGTCGGATCGGAATGCGTCGTCGCATGAGAGGTCTCGAAACAGCCGCCCTGGTCGATGGCGACGTCGACGATAACGGAACCCTGCTTCATGCCCGACAGCATTTCGCGCGTGACCAGCTTCGGCGCGGCAGCACCGGGGATCAGCACGGCACCAATGATAAGATCGGCGGAAAAGACCTCTTCTTCCAATGCCTGGATGCTGGAATAGCGGGTATGGACGCGGCCGTTGAAGATATCGTCAAGCTGGCGCAGGCGCGGCAGCGAGCGATCGAGAATGCTGACGTCTGCACCGAGGCCGGCTGCCATCTTGGCGGCATGCAGGCCGACGACACCGCCGCCGATAATCGTCACCTTGGCCGGCAACACCCCCGGCACGCCGCCGAGCAGGATGCCAAGCCCGCCATTGGCCTTTTGCAGAGCTGTCGCACCCGCCTGGATCGACAGCCGGCCAGCAACCTCCGACATCGGCGCCAGCAGCGGCAGGCCGCCGCGCTCGTCTGTTACGGTTTCATAGGCGACAGCTGTAACGCCTGATGCGAGCAGGCCCTTGGTCTGTTCCGGATCGGGCGCGAGATGCAGATAGGTGTAAAGAAGCTGTCCGTCACGGAGTTGCGCCCACTCCAAGGGCTGCGGCTCCTTGACCTTCACGATCATGTCGCACTTCTCGAAAATATCCTTGGCGCTCGGGGCGATTTTGGCGCCGGCGGCCGCATAGGCGTGATCATCGGCGCCGATGCCGGCACCGGCTTTCGTTTCTACCCAAACTTCATGGCCGTGGGCGACATATTCGCGAACGGATGCCGGCGTCAGGCCGACGCGGTACTCGTGGTTCTTGATTTCCTTCGGGCAACCAACGCGCATTTCATTCCTCCTCGAATGTTTTTGCGTCTTTCTTTTTCTCCAACTGAAATCAGACCACCACCGCCCCGCAATGTCCTTGCAAAGACGATTTGCGCTGCAGTCATTTTTCGTGATTTATTGCGCGAACAGGAGTTTTTTCGAAAGATCTTCGAATGTCCGACCTAGACGCCATAGATCATTCGATTCTTCGGATGCTGCAGCAGAACGCCAGGATCACCAATGCGGAATTGGCCGAGAAGGTCAGTCTTTCGCCCTCGGCCTGTTCGCGGCGGCTCGATATCCTGGAAAAGAGCGGCGTCATCGACGGCTATCACGCGCATCTCTCGCACAAGGCGCTTGATTACAAGATGATCGCCTTCGTGCACATCTCGCTGTCAGGCCAGTTCGCCAAGACGCTTTCGGAATTCGAGACGGCGGTGAAGCGCTGCCCCAATGTGCTGTCTTGCTACCTCATGTCGGGCGAATACGATTACATATTGCGCGTCGCCGCGCGCGACCTCGAGGACTACGAGCGCATCCATCGCGACTGGCTCTCCGCTCTGCCTCACGTCGTAAAAATCAATTCCAGCTTTGCACTGCGCGAGATCATCGACCGGCCGAATGTGGGCTTGTGATCTTCGTCAGCGCATATCCAGCAGCAATGCCCGATGATCGGACACCTCGGGCTCGGCTACAGGATCGAAACGGATGACCTCGACATTCGAAGTCACCAGCATGTAGTCGGCAAAACGCGGCTGCTTCTTGTAATGCGAGGTGCGCGTGTCGTCATGTCCCCGTGAAGTGACGAGATCGACAAGGCCCAGGCTGCCGAGGATCTTGAAGGTCTCGCTATCCGGCAACACGTTGAAGTCACCGCAAACGACCAGCCGGTCGCCCTCTTTCCGAACCTGGCGAATGATCTCGACCAGCGCATGCGCCTGATGGCGCCGGGCCGGCGTATCGCCCTTGCCTTCGAGATCCCGCAGGCCGTGCATATGCGCAATGGTGATGGGATAGCCGCGCTCATAGTCGAACAGGCGGATGCAATGGGCATTGCGCGAACGCGGATGAGGCCCATAGCCATCGGCCGAGAATTCACCATGAACGAAGCCGGCTGCCTGGCCGATGATCGGATAGGTCCGGCGCACGAAGGTTGCCAGTCCGAACTCGGAATCGAATCGCCGGTCCGCATCGAAAAGATCGCCTCGCGCTACGGGGAGGAAGAAAGCATCGTAAGCTGGCAAAGCAGCCTTCAGTTCCTCGAAGAGATTGGCGCGCTGCAGGAGCTCGATGCCGTGATCGCGATAGACCAGCCACTCGGCGTCCGCTCCCTGCGTGCGAACCATTTCCTGTAGGCACAGAACATCCGCATCGATATCAACGAGATAGGGGATTAGCGGCTCATGCAGCCGACCGCCCCATGCATTCAATGAAACGATACGCATATCCTGCACCTCTCATAGTCAGATCGCCGATCGCAGCGGCCATCGCGATGCGGTACCGATTCGGGACGCCCGGCTACAATTTTAGCGATTATGCTAAACATCCCGCAAGGCACATCTGATATCCAAAACGGGAAAAGACGGATGAGCCGGGATAACATCATGCAGTTCTCTTCGAAATCTCCCATTCAGGGCAATCTGAAAATCAAGACACGCGGCTCGTCGCGCCACCATGCGCGGCTCATGGGCCAGGTTCGATATTTCACCAAGCTTGTCACCGGCCGCGTGGTCGACATTTCGACAAGCGGCATCGCGCTCGACCTGCAGGCGCCGCTTTATGCCGCCGCTGGCAGCAAGGTTCGCGTCGAATGCGACGATATCGGCCTGCTGGATGGTTTCGTGCGCTGGGCTCACAACGGCCGCATCGGCATCGAATTCGACCGCTCGTCCAATGCATCGGCTAAGGTCGCGTCCTATTTCCGCTTTTTCCACAAGGACATGAAGCCGGTTCTCAAACGTTGATGGCATGTCGGCTTGAGCCGGCTACGATCCACAATAAGCCTGTCACATTACTGGTGCACACCTTCAAAAATCGTCCTAATCTCCCTCGCCCGAGAGATGATCGACGGACCATAGCCCCATCGTTGAAGGAGTGTCTTATGTCTTCCATTCTGGATTTGCCCAGCATGTCGCGCCGTTCCCTGCTGCAAGGCCTCAGTGCAACGGCGGCGCTGATCGTGCTGCATCCTTTCGCGGCCCGCGCGGCGAGCAACCAGGCGCATCTGCGCCTCATGGAAACGACCGACATTCATGTCAACGTATTCCCCTATGACTATTATGCCGACAAGCCGAACGACACGATGGGCCTGACGCGTACCGCGACGATCATCGACAATATCCGCGCCGAAGCCACCAACTCGCTCCTCATCGACAATGGCGATGTGCTCCAGGGCAATCCGATGGGCGACTACATGGCCTATCAGCACGGCATGAAGGACGGCGACGTCCATCCGGTTATCAAGGCGATGAATACGCTCGGCTATTCCGTGGGCACGCTCGGCAACCACGAATTCAACTACGGCCTCGATTTCATGTTCAAGGTGCTGGCCGGCGCGAATTTCCCCTTCGTCTGCGCCAACCTAACCAAGGGTCAGCTCGCCTCCAACCCGACGAAGGACGACCTGTTCTTCAAACCCTATCTGATCCTCGAAAAGAAGATCAAGGATGGCGCCGGCAATGAAAGCCCGATCAAGATCGGCTTCATCGGCTTCGTGCCGCCGCAGATCATGCTCTGGGACATCAAGAACCTCGAAGGCAAGGCACAGACGCGCGATATCGTTGAAGCCGCCAAGGCCTGGGTTCCGGTCATGAAGGCCGAAGGCGCCGATATCGTCATCGCTCTTTCGCATTCCGGCATCGACGGCAGCGGCCCAAGCGAGAAGATGGAAAACGCCTCGCTCTATGTCGCCGCGGTCGACGGCATCGACGCTGTCTTCACCGGCCACCAGCATCTCGTCTTCCCCGGCCCTAAGACCTGGGACGGCATCAAGGATGCCGATCCGGTCAAGGGAACGCTGCATGGCAAGCCTGCCGTCATGGCCGGCTTCTGGGGTTCGCATCTCGGCCTCATCGACCTGCTGCTCGAAAAGGACGGCAAGAGCTGGAAGATCGTCGACTTCACTTCCGAGGCACGCCCGATCTACCACCGCGACGACAAGAAGAAGGTTGTCGCCGATGTCGCAGACAAGAAGGAAGTCGTGGAAGCCGCCAAGGCCGAGCATGAAGCGACCCTGACCTATGTCCGCACACCTGTCGGCAAGACCTCCGCGCCGCTCTATTCCTACTTCGCCCTGGTCGCCGACGATCCCTCTGTGCAGATCGTCAGCCAGGCGCAGATCTGGTATATCAAGAACATATTGAAGGAGACGCAGTACAAGGACCTGCCGGTTCTTTCGGCGGCTGCCCCCTTCAAATGCGGCGGCCGCAACGGCGCCGACTATTATACCGACGTTCCCGCCGGCAATATCGCCATCAAGAACGTCGCCGATCTCTACCTCTACCCGAACACCGTGCAGGCCGTCGTCATCAACGGCGCGCAGGTCAAGAACTGGCTGGAAATGTCGGCTGCGATGTTTAACCAGGTGCAGCCCGGCGCCAAGGATGCGGATCTAATCAACAATAGCTTCCCGTCTTACAACTTCGATGTCATCGACGGCGTCACCTACCAGATCGACCTTTCGCAGCCACGCCGCTTCGGCGATGACGGCAAGGTTCTGAATGCCGATGCAAACCGCATCCAGAACCTGCAGTTCAACGGCAAGTCGATCGACCCCGCGCAGAAGTTCCTGGTCGTCACCAACAACTACCGCGCCGGCGGCGGCGGCAACTTCCCGGAAATCGCGGCGGACAAGGTCGTCTATCAGGCGCCGGACACCAACCGCGACGTCATCGTGCGCTATGTCCACGAGCAGGGCACGATCAACCCGACCGCCGACGGCAACTGGACCTTCAAGCCGCTGGCGGACACGACCGTCCGGTTCCAGAGCTCGCCGAAGGCCAAGGATTTCCTTGATCAGGTCAAGAGCGTGAAGATCGAAGATGCCGGCGAAGGCGCGGACGGCTTCCGCAACTACCGGCTGGTGCTGTAATCATTGACGACTGCTGCTTCTTCCGGAAAAAGAGGCCAGTTACGTATGAAATGAGGTCGTTGCTGCTCCACACCTTCTCCCCAACGGGGAGAAGGTGCCGACAGGCGGATGAGGGGGCTGCCAAGGATACGAAAGCCGATGGATTCGAGGCCATCAGCCCCCCTCATCCGACCCTTCGGGCCACCTTCTCCCCGTTGGGGAGAAGGAATTCACGACACCAAAAGCCTCAGAAGCACGTGCCTACGGTAACCAGGAGAGGACTTTTTTCACTCGGCTGCCAGACGCTTGTCGCCTGGATGGAACATCTCGACGGCGGACTTGAAGTCCTCCTGATTCGGGCACCGCGCCAGGCGCGAGCGGAAAGCCTCGATCATCCATGCGGCAGCAGGTCCCGGAGGATTGTCGACCTTGCGGACGGCATAGAGCGGGTATTCGCTCTGATCGTAGGCATCGAGAGCCAAAGGCACCAGCCTGCCCTTCTGCAGATCCTCCATGATGAACGAGGCCGGCAGACCGCCCCAGCCAAGACCACCCCGGATCAACTGATGCTTGGTGGCGATGTCGCTCAGATGCCAGATCTTGTAGGACAGGACGTTGAAATCCTTGCCATTGGTGAGGTTTGACGCGTCGGTGACGACCAATTGCACTTCTTCGCGTACATCGGCAAGCGTCAACGGCCGTCCCAGCAAAGCGAGTGGATGCGTCGGGGCAGCAACCGGCATCATGAAGGAATGTCCGATGCGCTCGATCACCAGGGCATCATCCTGTTTCACAACCGAGCCGCCGATACCGATCGTCGACTTGCCGCTTGTGACAAGCTCCAGCATTGAGCCGAGTTCGCCGGTGTCGAGCCGCAGGGAGACGTAAGGAAAACGATCACGGAATTCGCGCAGCACGTCGACGGTGGCATGAACCGGCACCATGACACTGATGGCGACGGCCACCTCCGCCTCGAGCCCGGTCTTCAAACCCTTCACCCTGGCGCGCATCACTTGCAGATCGGAAAGAATTCGGCGCGCATCCTCAAGCATCACCCTGCCCGCATCCGTCAGCTTCGGCTGGCGCGATCCTGAGCGCTCGAACAGCGGCATTTCGAGCTGAGCCTCCAGATTGGCGATCGTGTAGCTGATGACCGACTGCGCGCGGTTAAGCGCGCGCGAGGCGGCGGAGAAACTGCCTGACTCGGCGACGGTCAGAAAGACCTGCAATTGGTCAAGGGTGGGATTGGGGAGCATCTGCCATCCATTCTATCGATAATTCCAATCCATATTATCACAGTTTTTCTCGATAGCACTGACGACTTATTTATGGGGGCGAACGTGATCGGACTCTCCCAGCCGATTTAGCAACTTATTGAAAAGGAAAACGGATATGTCCTCCATTCTGCTTCTGACCTCCAGCCCGCGTCCGGACTCGCTCTCCACCAAGATCGCCACCGAGCTGGCCGAGAAGATCAAGTCCAACAACCCGGGCAAGACGCTCGTCAAGCGCGACCTCGCTTCTGACAACCTGCCCCATATCGACGGCCCGTTCACCGACGCCATCCGCACGCCGGCAGACGCCCGCACGCCCGAGCAGCAGGAACTGGTCAAGGTTTCCGACGCACTTGTCGACGAGCTGCTCGCAGCAGACACGCTGGTCATCGGTACCGGCCTCATCAACTTCAACATCTATTCCTCGCTGAAGACCTGGATCGACAACATCGCCCGCGCCGGCCGCACCTTCACCTATACGGAAACCGGCCCGAAGGGCCTTGCCACCGGCAAGAAGGCCTACATCGTGCTCGCTTCCGGCGGCGTTTACTCGCAAGGCCCAGCTGCACCGCTGAACCATGCCGTTCCTTACCTCAAGTCGGTTCTCGGCTTCATCGGCATTACCGATGTCGAGACCGTTTACATCGAGGGTGTCGCCTTCGGTCCGGAAGCTGCTGAGAAGGCTATCGGCGCTGCTCAGGCTCGCGCTTCCGAGCTGGCTCTCGCCGCTTAATCAATTACTTATTCAGATGATCACAGGCGGCCGGTTAAAACCGACCGCTTTGCTATTTTGCCTGCGGCAGCGCCTTTACGAACTGCTTCACGGTCTCCAGAATTTCGGCCGAAAGAGCCTCGTCATCCGCCACGCGTGCGAGGCCGAGCGCCCCGGTCATCAGGCACGACGCGATGATCGCCTTTCGCCTTGCTTCGGCAGTTTCCGGCTCCGGCATGCGCGCCGTCATGGAATTGAAATTCCGTCGCAGGCCTTCCGTCGCAACGGCGCGGACCGTGTCGCTGCTACGCGCCAAATCCGCCGTCAGCGCCGCATAGGCGCAGCCCTCGCCGCAATGATCGCGATGCCCTTCGCTGAGATAGGTATCGACATAATCGTTCAGCGAGATGGTCTCGGGGACGATCCCCTTTTCCTCCTGCCGCCGCCGCCATGACCCGATCGCCGATTCGACGGCTTCTGCGACCAATTCATCGCGAGAGGCGAAGTGCTTGTAGAAGCCGCCGACGGTAAGCCCCGCCTCCTTCATGAGGTCGGCGACGCCGATCCCTTCCAATCCTTCCTCGCGCAGGCGCCTGGCGGCGAGCGTCACGATGCGTTCGTGTGTCTTCTGCTTTTCCAATTGTGAGCGGCCCATCGAAAATCCTTTCATGCCCGGCTTGACAAAATGGATTACGATCATAATCCTTATAGATAACGATCATAATCCAGATCGTGACAAAAGCCAACAGGAGCTACGAATATGCGTCTCAAGAACAAGGTTGCCGTCATCACCGGCGGAAACAGCGGTATTGGCCTTGCCACCGCCCGCCTCTTCCTCGCCGAAGGCGCCAAGGTCGCCATAACGGGCCGCAACGCCAAGACACTGGCTGCGGCAGCCGAGCAACTCGGCGGCGATGTGCTGGCGTTGCAGGCCGACACGACCGATATCCCGGCCATGGAGAAGGCCTTTGCCGAAGCTGCGGAGAAGCTCGGGAAATTCGATGTGGTTTTTGCCAATGCCGGCATTGCCGGCGATACCCCGCTCGGCAAGACGACGCTCGAGCAGTTCGAAACCATCGTCCGCGTCAATTTCACCGGCGTCTTCTTCACCGTGCAGGCGGCCCTACCATATCTGAACGATGGCGGCTCCGTGATCCTGAACGGCTCTGTGCATGCCGTCCTCGGCATTCCCGGCGCGTCGGCCTATGCCGGCACGAAGGGCGCCGTTCGCGCCATGACCCGCAACCTCGCTTCCGAGCTTGCGCCCCGCGGCATCCGCGTCAACCAGGTGACGCCAGGCGCCACCAAGACACCGATCTGGGAGCCGCGCGCAGCCACGCCGGAGGCACTGGATGCGCTGCAGGCGCGCTTTGGCGGCCTGAGTGCGCTCGGCCGCATGAGCGAAGCCGATGAAATCGCCAAGGCCGCGCTCTATTTCGCCTCCGATGATTCCGCCAATGTCACGGCGATCGAAATCACGGTCGACGGCGGCGCCGTTAATGCCCCCGCTGGCGCAAAGATATTCCGCACGGCTTAAGCCCTGCGAACTATTAGCCACTAATTGCCATTGAGTGTTACGGGCCGCCAAAGCAGATGCAGAGGCGGCCTTGCGCCAAAACCGATTGCCGCAATGGACGACTTTTGCAATGCTGTGATCCCGAGCGGACAAGCCTCTTTTTAGCGCCGTTCTTCGCACGAAAATGCCAGCCAGCTGGGCGGCGACGGCCCGTATAAAGAGAAAAAAGATGCTGATTCCGTTGTATACGCCGCGACATTTCCGAGGCTTAAGCACTTGGCATATATCCGGCTGGCGTATCAAGGCTTACGGCATTTCTGCACACGCCTCGGAGAAAGATCAATTCCTGCAGCCGGAATTGATCACTGCGGCACGCTCTTTCGTCGAAGCCAATCTTAGCCGCATGGAAGTGACGCCCCATTATTCCGCTGGCTTCGTTGTCCTTCATCACGGTAGCAGCGCAAAGACCTTATTGACGCAATGGTGGGTAAACGAGTGCGTTTGCATGCAATTCGCTGCTCAATCGGACTATTCCGGACAACCAAGCTTTTCATTCACCAAGAGCGATCTCATGGCGTGCGCGTATGAGCTGGTCGCCATTGATTTCGAACGACGCGCCTGGATTTCGACGGTCATGTCGGGAAGGCCGATGGAAGCCTATCTGGAAAGCTGGCTACCGCAAGGATTGTACTGATGCGGCTCTACGTCGGCCAATAATTAAACTTGGCGAACCTTTTCGCCATCGCCGAAGAGCCCGGCACCGTTTTGATCGATGATCTGTTGGCCCTTGCGGAAGGTCGATTCCACAGCATCATCCGAGGATGTAAAAACATCGGCGCGGATAAAATTGCGCACCAGGATCTCGCCGTTCACATCCTTCTCAATCCGGCCCATAAGGCGGAACTGATTGCCCTCGCGCTGCGGCGTCGCATAGATCGTGCAGCCGGCATGCACCTGGGGTTCGACGCTGACTGTCGAGCCGCCGGACTTTTCAGTGCCCGCCTGCGATGCGCCACCGGTGAAAATCGAAAGGATATTTGAAAAGAACGAAGCCATGGATCGCCTTTAGCATGAAGGTTGCAGGGTCGCAAAGTCAAATGATCAGGTTTGCCAGGATCTCGTTTTCGGTGATGTCCTCGTAGCCCATGCCGGAACTTTCAAAGTTCGCGATAAGCTGTTTGAAATTATCCGGATTCTTCGTCTCGATGCCGATCAGGATGGAGCCGAAATTGCGGGCGCTCTTCTTCAGATATTCGAAGCGGGCGATATCGTCTTCCGGCCCGAGCATATTGAGGAAATCGCGAAGCGCGCCGGGACGCTGCGCGAGCCGCAGGATGAAGTATTTCTTCAAGCCCGCATAGCGCATGGCGCGTTCCTTGACGTCAGGCAGGCGCTCGAAGTCGAAATTGCCACCGGAGACCACGGCGACGATGGTCTTGCCGCGGATGCTGTCGCGATCGAGCTTTTCCAGCGCCGTGATCGCCAGCGCACCTGCCGGTTCCAATACGACGCCTTCGACATTCAGCATATCGGTGATGGTGACGCAGATGGCGTTTTCCTCGATGAGCTTGACCTGCTCAGCCGCGAAACCCTTCAGCGCAGCGAAGTTCAGCTCGCCGATACGGCCGACGGCAGCGCCATCCACGAAATTGTCGACCTTGGCGAGCGTAACCACCTGCCCCGCCTCGATACTGCGGCGCAGGCTCGGCGCGCCGGCGGGTTCGGCGAAGGTGAAGGCGTCACGGGGAAGCGTATCGGCAAAGTAACCAGTGATCCCGGCTGCAAGGCCTCCACCGCCGACGGGAAGCAGAACGTGGTCGGGGATAACGCCCTCAGGCAGCTGCTCGGCGATCTCGGCTGCGACCGTCGCCTGCCCTTCGATGATATCAGCGTGATCGAAAGGCGGCACCATGACACCATCGATCTTTTCGACGTATTCGTGCGCGGCCTGATAGCACTGGTCGAAGAAATCGCCGAAGAGCTTGATGGTGATGAACTCGCCGCCGAAGATGCGGGTCTTGTCGATTTTCTGTTGCGGGGTCGTCACGGGCATATAGACCACACCAGGTACGCCGAAATGGCGGCAGACGAAGGCAAAGCCCTGAGCGTGATTGCCGGCGGATGCGCAGACGAATGTCTTTCCCGTACCGCCCTCGGCAATCACCTTGCGGAAGAAATTGAAGGCGCCGCGGATCTTGTAGGAGCGGACCGGCGTCAGATCTTCGCGCTTCAGCCAGATATCGGCGCCATAGCGGGCAGAAAGATGCTCGTTCAGCTGCAGCGGCGTTGCAGGAAAGAGGCCACGCATGGCCTCTGTAGCTTCGAGAACAGTCTGTTGGTCCACGGTCTATCCGTCCTTATTCAATCCGCATCCGCTATGGCACAGGAAAGATGAGCAAAGAAAGCCTGTTTATCGCGCTTTCAGTTCTGTCATAGCGGTATTCGCCGCACTGACGAGTCATTAACTATTTATGCCCCTGACTGCGGAAACTCCTAAATCTGCGAGTTGACAGCCAAGCTCCCCCCGCGTCCAATATGACACAGCCATCATGATGATGGTTAGAGGCCCGCCCTAAAACCGATCCGTCGGCTCCGGCGGGCTTCGCCTATCCCTAGGCACTAACTTATACTTGCGCCCGGGATTGAGAATCGCGTGAAGGATGCTTATCCCAGTTTCATTCGAGGGGAGAACATCGTCATGCGCCTTATGCGCCCAGCTATAATCGCTTTCACTCTTGCAGTGCTTGCTTCCTGCGCCTCGCAGGAAAAAAGCTTCGAGAAGAACATCCCCATTATGAAGGAAAGCCCGACGGCACGAGCGCAGGTCATCGACAAGTGTATGTCGCAGCGCCTGCCACCGGAAACGCTCGATGAAATCGCATTCTACGTCAAATCCCAAAGGGGCGAAGCAAAGCGGCTCTTTTGTCAGCGGTTGATGAATGGTGTGGTCGCTGGAAAGATCAGCTATGCCGATTTCAAGGCCATGTTCCAGCAAAAGAAAGTAACGCCAGCGCTCGTCAGCGTTCTCAAGGGGCACTGAGCCACACACCACGCCGGCACCTATCGATCTCTTTCCTGCAAAACATTTCCTTGACTGAATCGCTCAAGTGCTTGATGGGAAAGGCACGCGGACGTGGCGAAACTGGTAGACGCAAGGGACTTAAAATCCCTCGGCCTTTGGCTGTACGGGTTCGACCCCCGTCGTCCGCACCAAGATCAAACTTTATCAAAGTCCAAACGAAAAAGGCGCAGCTTTTGCCGCGCCTCTTCGACGTTTGCAAAGCTTTCAAATCAAGCCGTGAGCTTGGCAGCAATCTTGGCGACGTGTGCGCCCTGATACTTTGCGGCTTCCAGTTCGATTTCGGAGGGCTGGCGCGAGCCGTCACCGTTGGTGATGGTGGAGGCGCCGTAGGGCGAGCCGCCCTTGACTTCTTCCGTGCCCATCTGGCCCTGGAAGGCATAAGGAAGACCGACGACGGCCATGCCGTGGTGGAGGAGCGTCGGGATGAAGCCGAGGATGGTGGACTCCTGGCCGCCGTGCTGCGTTGCCGACGAGGTGAAGACCGAGCCGACTTTGCCGACGAGCTTGCCGCCGAACCAGAGGCCGCCAGTCTGATCCCAGAAATTGCGCATCTGCGAGGCGACCGTGCCGAAGCGGGTGCCGGCGCCGACGATGATGGCGTCGTATTCTGCCAGTTCGTCCGGGGTTGCGATCGGGGCTTCCTGATCGAGCTTGAAGTACGAGGCCTTGGCGACCTCTTCAGGAACGAGTTCCGGCACGCGCTTGACGGTGACTTCGGCACCGGCCGACTTTGCGCCTTCTGCGACGGCATAGGCCATCTTCTCGATGTGACCGTAAGCGGAATAATAGAGAACCAGAACCTTAGCCATGAGTACGTCTCCCGTTTGTTGGACGCGTTGAATGTCGAGGAATGTTGTATCAGCGATGCGACAGGGGCGCAGCCCCCACGCTCAGAACGCAGTGTTCATCCTGTATAGACAGAAATTCACTTGCAACGTCTTGTGATGACCAGCGGCCCAGCAAAAGGAGCGTTTGCATTCGCTGCAAACAGCGCTACCTATCTCGGACCTTTTTGAACGCGCCGACTGCGCATTGTCCTGGATATCTTCATGTCGAACGAAACCATTGTCACAGCCGCCATGCTCGCCATCGGCGATGAATTGCTCTCCGGCCGGACCAAGGACAAGAATATCGGCCATCTTGCCGATGTGCTATTGATGGCCGGCATCGACCTCAAGGAAGTCCGCATCGTCGCTGACGATGAAGATGCCATCGTATCGGCGCTGAACGCCCTGCGCGGCCAATATGATTACGTCTTCACGTCAGGCGGCATCGGCCCGACCCATGACGACATCACCGCCGATGCCATCGCCAAGGCCTTCGGCGTGCCCTGCGAGCATGACGCCGAAGCCATGCGGATCATGGGTGAAATGTATGCCCGGCGCGAGATGGAATTCACCGAGGCTCGCCAGCGCATGGCACGCATGCCCGTGGGATCGAAGCATATCGCCAATCCGGTCTCGACCGCTCCCGGCTTCAACATCGGCAATGTCTATGTCATGGCCGGCGTGCCGCAGGTTTTCCAGGCGATGCTCGACAATGTCATCCCGACGCTGAAGACCGGCGCAAAGGTGCTATCAACAGCGATTTCCTGCCCCTATGGCGAGGGCGAGATCGGCACGCCGCTCGGCCTCATCCAGAAGGCGCATCCGGATACCAGCATCGGCTCCTACCCGCGCTATGTCGGCCAATTCTTTTCGACCGAGATCGTCGTGCGCGGGCGTTCCGCCGAACTAGTTGAAAGCGTCGCAGCCGAAGTGCGCGCGATGATCGAGGCCATCGGGCAATCGAAAGCCAAGGAAAATCAGTCGGCTGAAGCCTGAATCTCAACGAGGACGTGTACTTCCGGGGAACCCTGAGGCCATTCAGAGCATTATCTTGTAGCGGAATGCTGATATCATGATCCGATCCAACCCTTCCGCATGGGAGATCTCTTCATGTCCTACAAAACGATAGTGACCGTTCTCGACAATCCCGACAATACGCGCATCGCTGCCGCATTTTCCGCGGCGCTCGCGAAGGAGCACGGCGCCCATGTCGTCGGGCTTCATGCGGAAATCGTCTCGACCGTGCCGCTGGTGGCTCCGATGGAGATTCCAGATCCTGTTGCGGTTCAGGCGCTTCAGGACGTCGCCCATAATCAGGCGGTCGAAATCGAACGGGTGTTCCGCTCGAAGATGGAGGCCGCAGGCCTCGATTACGAGTGGCACAGCTTTGCCAGCTCGGTCGGCTACGGCACCGAACCGCTGATCGAAAGCGCGCGCAGCGCCGATCTTCTGGTGGCCGTGCAGCCCGACCCGTCGAAATATGCCGATACTCAGGTCGATGTCGAAACCTTCCTGTTCGACAGCGGTCGGCCGGTCCTGTTGATTCCCTACATTCTCAAGGAGCCGAAGCCCGTCCGCCGCGTGCTGATCGCCTGGAACGGCTCCAAGGAAGTGGCCCGCGCCATCTTTGATGCGCTGCCTTTCCTCAAGGCTGCGGATTCGGTCGAGATCCTTTCCGTCAGCACATCGGAAAAGGACCCGCATCCGTCCAAGGAAACCGGTGTGCGGATAGCCGCGGCGCTGACGCGCCATGGCGTGCGCGCCAAGTTCGAGACGGCAGCCTGCACCGGCAAATCGACGCCATCGCAGGTCATCGAAAACCGGCTGGCCGACGACAGTATCGACCTGTTGGTCATGGGCGCCTATACGCATTCCTGGCTGTGGCAGATGATCTTCGGCGGCACGACGCGCACGCTGCTGCAATCGATGACGGCGATGACGCTGCTGGCCCGCTGAATGGCTGAAAACTCAATTCCTGTGGCAGCCGGTGTGAATGTGCACCGGTTGCGCCCCCTGCAGCTATTGCCTTTTGCCAGCAAATCCAGCAGAAAGCAGCGACCGATGACAGAATTCCCGCCAGGGAACCGTTCGCGCGGTCTAAGGGGCATGATCCCGAAAAGCCCAGGCTTTTCCCGGATGAGATCCTGTTCAAGCAGATAGCAAGCGAATCGCGTTCCGGATTTGGTTCTTGGTCTGCGCCCAGCGCGGGGTCTGCTCAGGGTCGCCGGCGCTGCCGGTGCGTCACTATTCCATGCCCCGGAGCTTTCTGCCATGTCCCTGCCCGATAAAGCCTTTCCCGTATCCTGGGATCAGTTCCATCGCGATGCGCGCGCCCTTGCCTGGCGGCTTGCCGGCCTCAACCGTGAATTCAAGGCAATCGTCTGCATCACCCGCGGTGGCCTCGTGCCGGCCGCCATCATCTCTCGCGAGCTCAATATCCGGCTGATCGAGACGGTCTGTGTCGCCTCCTATCACGACTATTCCAGCCAGGGCGAAATGAACCTGCTCAAAGGCATCGCACCAGAGCTGTCGGTCAACGGCGGCGAAGGCGTCCTCGTCATCGACGATCTCACCGATACCGGCAAAACGGCCCTCGAAGTTCGCGCCCTGCTGCCGAAGGCGCATTTCGCCTGCGTCTACGCCAAGCCGACCGGCGTTCCCACGATCGACACCTTCATCACAGAGGTCAGCCAGGATACCTGGATCTACTTCCCCTGGGACATGGGCTTCACCTACCAGGAACCGATCGCCAAGGGTCATCGCGGCTGAGCTACCGGCTGCCGGCAGCGCGAATCAGGCCCGATCTGATCGCGATGCCGAAATATGATTCGAATAACGGTAATAGAGGTGGGCGCTGCGGCGCCCACTAGATTTAGTGGACGTCGCTTTGATGGGAATGCGTGGGATTCAAGGGTTTCCACGCGAATCATGATGCTCTACGGCATGATTTTGCCGTGCTGCCAATGGCATCCAGGTCACGGTCACAATTTTGTCGCTTTCGACACCGGCGGTGATAATAGTTGTAGCGCCAACGGCCGCACGAAGGGCGAGCATCCCCCCTCAAGTTCTTGAATCTCTTGCTCTACTGGCGTTTCCCCAGTTTCCACAGGCAAGCCCACAAGATATTGTGGTTAGCAATCCATTACAAACCACCCCTTGACGGAATCGGGTCTTTCAAAGTTAATGGACGACGTTGCGGCGGCGACTGGACCAGGCGGGGTTACGAGGACTGGTTCTCAATTCGAAATCGGATTTGGATTCAAGGCGTTTCACCTATGCAGGTGGCCCGCCGTGAGGGTTTTTGTGCCGGTATCGAGGCTGCCGAAAAAATATATGCGGGGACTGGCGGCAACAAGCTGTTAATACTATATTTAGTGTTTGCAGCCACCATCACCACAAGATACAGGGAAGACATCTCCGGGTGACACCTCCTGTCAAAGAGCGGATCGGAAGCTGGCTGCGCGTTGAATTCGCGATGCTGGAATGAGAATTTTTGCGCCCTGTTTTCATGCAGGCGCACACCAACGAATGAAGGATTGGGACCATGCGCATCGAACGTCGTTTTACGAAGGCCGGCCAGTCACCCTATGCGGACATCGAATTCCGCAAGGCGACGAGCGAGATCAAGAATCCTGACGGTTCGATCGTGTTCCGCCTAGAAAACATCGATGTACCCGCGCAGTTCTCGCAGGTCGCCGCCGACATTCTCGCGCAGAAGTATTTCCGCAAGGCCGGCGTGCCCGCCAAGTTGAAGAAGGTCGAGGAAAACGACGTTCCTTCCTTCCTGTGGCGTTCCGTGCCTGACGATGCCGCCATGAAGGATCTGCCCAAGGATCAGCAGAACGGCTCGGAAACCGATGCGCGCCAGGTTTTCGATCGCCTCGCCGGCACCTGGACCTATTGGGGCTGGAAGGGCGGCTACTTCTCGTCGGAGGAAGACGCCTCTGCGTTCCAGGACGAGCTCGCCTATATGCTCGCCACGCAGCGCGTCGCACCGAACTCGCCGCAGTGGTTCAACACCGGCATGCACTGGGCCTATGGCATCGATGGCCCCGGCCAGGGCCACTATTATGTCGACCCCTTCACCGGCAAGCTCACCAAGTCCAAGTCGGCCTATGAGCATCCGCAGCCGCATGCCTGCTTCATCCAGTCCGTCGAAGACGATCTCGTCAATGAGGGCGGCATCATGGACCTTTGGGTTCGCGAAGCGCGCCTATTCAAATACGGTTCGGGCACTGGCTCCAACTTCTCGATGCTGCGTGCTGAGGGCGAAAAGCTCTCCGGCGGCGGCCGCTCCTCGGGCCTGATGAGCTTCCTGAAGATCGGCGACCGCGCTGCCGGCGCCATCAAGTCGGGCGGCACGACCCGCCGCGCCGCCAAGATGGTGGTCGTCGACATCGACCATCCGGATATCGAGGAATACATCAACTGGAAGGTCAAGGAAGAGCAGAAGGTTGCCGCCCTCGTCACCGGCTCCAAGATCGTCGCCAAGCACCTGAAGGCGATCATGAAGGCGACGGTCAATTGCGAAGGCGACAATGACGATTGCTTCGACCCGGCCAAGAACCCTGCCCTGAAGCGCGAGATCCGCGCTGCCAAGAAGGATCAGGTTCCGGAAAACTACGTCCAGCGCGTTATCCAGTTCGCCCGCCAGGGCTATACGGATCTCGAATTCAAGACCTACGACACGGACTGGGATTCGGAAGCCTATCTGACGGTATCCGGGCAGAACTCCAACAACTCGGTTTCGATCAAGGATGACTTCCTGCGCGCCGTCGAGAATGATGGCGACTGGAACCTGACCGCCCGCAAAGACGGCAAGGTCGTCAAGACGCTGAAGGCCCGCGACCTCTGGGAATCCATCTCCTACGCCGCCTGGGCATCGGCCGATCCGGGCCTGCACTTCAACACGACGATGAACGACTGGCACACCAGCCCGGCTGCCGGCCCGATCCGCGCGTCCAACCCGTGCTCGGAATACATGTTCCTCGACGACACGGCCTGCAACCTCGCTTCGCTGAACCTGATGACCTTCAAGGACGCCGCGACGAAGCGCATCAACATTGCCGATTACGAACACGCCGTTCGCCTCTGGACCGTCGTTCTCGAAGTTTCCGTGATGATGGCGCAGTTCCCCTCGCGCCGTATCGCTGAACTCTCCTATGAATACCGCACGCTCGGCCTCGGCTACGCCAATATCGGCGGCCTGCTGATGTCGTCGGGCATTCCCTATGACTCGGACGAAGCCCGCGCTATTGCCGGCTCGCTGACCGCGATCATGACCGGTGTCGCCTATGCGACCTCGGCCGAAATGGCCTCCGAACTCGGAACCTTCCCGATGTTCAAACCGAACCGCGAAAACATGCTGCGCGTCATCCGCAACCATCGCCGCGCCGCCTATGGCGAGACCTCGGGCTATGAGAACCTGTCGGTCAATCCGGTGGCGCTGATCCACTCCGACAATCCGGACCAGGATCTCGTCGCCCATGCCAAGGCTGCCTGGGACAAGGCGCTGGAACTCGGCGAAAAGCACGGCTACCGCAACGCCCAGGCAACGGTGATCGCGCCGACCGGCACGATCGGTCTCGTCATGGATTGCGACACGACCGGCATCGAGCCGGACTTCGCCCTGGTGAAGTTCAAGAAGCTCGCCGGCGGCGGCTACTTCAAGATCATCAACCGCGCCGTTCCGGAAGCGCTGCGGACGCTCGGCTATTCCGAAAGCCAGATCGCCGAGATCGAGGCCTATGCTGTCGGCCACGGCAACCTGAACCAGGCTCCGGCCATCAACCCATCGACGCTGAAGGCCAAGGGCTTTACCGCTGAGAAGGTCGATGCCGTCAACGCCGCTCTCAAGAGCGCCTTCGATATCAAGTTCGTCTTCAACCAATGGACGCTCGGCGCCGACTTCCTGAAGGGCACGCTGAAGGTTTCCGACGAGCAGATGGCCGACATGAGCTTCAACCTGCTCGACCATCTCGGCTTCTCCAAGAAGGACATCGAAGCCGCCAACATCCATGTCTGCGGTGCGATGACGCTGGAAGGCGCGCCGTTCCTGAAGAACGAACATCTGGCTGTCTTCGATTGCGCCAACCCCTGCGGCAAGATCGGCAAGCGCTATCTCTCGGTCGAAAGCCACATCCGCATGATGGCGGCAGCGCAGCCGTTCATCTCGGGCGCCATCTCCAAGACGATCAACATGGCCAACGAAGCAACCGTCGAGGATTGCAAGAACGCCTACATGCTGTCCTGGAAGCTCGGCCTGAAGGCCAACGCGCTCTATCGCGACGGCTCCAAGCTCAGCCAGCCGCTGAACGCCTCGCTGATCGAAGATGACAGCGACGAGGATGCGCTGGAGGAATTCCTGCAGGCTCCGGCAGCCGCACAGGCCGTCACCATCACGGAAAAGATCGTCGAGCGCGTCATCGAGAAGGTCATCCGCACGCAGGAAAAACTGCCGAGCCGCCGCAAGGGTTACACCCAGAAGGCCAAGATCGGCGGACACACGATCTTCCTGCGCACCGGCGAATATGACGACGGCCGTCTCGGCGAAATCTTCCTTGATATGAACAAGGAAGGCTCGGCTCTGCGTGCCTTCATCAACAACTTCGCGATCTCCGTCTCGCTCGGCCTGCAGTATGGCGTGCCGCTAGAAGAATATGTCGATGCCTTCACCTTCACCAAGTTCGAGCCGGCCGGCATCGTCACTGGCAATGACGCAATCAAGAACGCGACATCGATCCTCGACTACGTGTTCCGTGAGCTGGCGATCTCCTATCTCGGCCGCCACGATCTTGCCCATGTCGACACCTCGGACTTCAACAACACGGCGCTCGGCCGCGGTGTTTCCGAAGGCAAGGCCGACGTCGTCTCCAAGGGCCTGACCCGCGGCTACAAGCCGACGCTGGTCCAGACATCGGGCGAGCGTTCGGCAGACGCCAAGGGTTCGGCAACGGCTGCCCCTGCCCGCGCCGCCTCACTCTCGACCGTTACCGCCTTTGCCGGCAACACGGTTCGCAAGCTGGAACCGGCAAGCTCCGTCGCGACCTCCGAAGTCGTCGCCTTCAAGCGCGATTATGAGGAACGTGCGAAGGAACTGGCCGAAGAGATCGCAGAGGAAGTTATCTCCGAATCCGCGACAGGCCTCTTCAGCGACAACGCGGCAAGCGAAGCTGCCAATGCCAAGACGGAAGCCAAGAAGCTGGAATCAGAACGACGCGCCCGCTCCATCATGCAGGGCTATACCGGCAACATGTGCACCGAGTGCCAGAACTTCACGATGGTCCGGAATGGAACTTGCGAGAAGTGCGACACTTGCGGCGCGACGAGCGGCTGCAGCTGAGTATTCGGCTGATCGCCTAGAATGATGTGAGAAACCGAACCAAATATTGGCCAAAAGCCGTTAGAACTGGCCATTTTGGAAGCTAAAACTGGCCAACACCACATTCGACCTTTTCCGGGCGCTGAAAAGTGCCCGGAAAAGGCCTTAAGGAACAAAGGGTGAATGCGATGGCTTTCAGGGGGTTGTTTGTTGGCATCGACCGCTACCAGTCGCCCGATATCCGTGACTTGTCGTGCGCCGCCCGCGATGCGACCGCGCTCGAAGCACTCTTCGCCGATACCCTCGGCGGCCCGACCGTTCTCCTGACTGATCAGGACGCCATCCTGTCCGAGATCGAGGCTGAACTCGAAAAGCTGTCACAGTGCGGCGCCGATGATACCGTCGTCATCGCCTTCTCCGGCCACGGTTCGGAGACGCACGAACTGATAGTCCATGATACCGGCTTCAATAACATCGAGGCCACGTCCCTGCCGCTTGACCGGCTCCAGGAATGGTTCTCGAAGATACCGGCACGCCGCGTAATCTTGTTTCTTGATTGCTGCTTCTCGGGCGGCCTCGGTGCTAAGGTTCTTCAGGTACCGGCTATTCCCCGCAGCTTGGCCTCGACTGAAGTTCGGCTTCAGAAGCTGGCTGGCAATGGCCGCTTGATCTTCACCGCATCTGCGGCATCGGAAGAGGCCTGGGAGTTCTCCAGCCACGGCCACGGGCTCCTTACCTACTACCTTCTTGAGGCGCTACGCGGACCGGCAGAAATCGTCGAGGGAGGAAGGCTTTCCGTCTTCAAGATGCTGGACTACGTAACCGCAAGGGTGAAGGCTGCAGCCCAAGGGATTGGAAAGAGCCAGAACCCGGCAATGCGTGGCCAGATCGACGGCGGCATTAGCTGGCCCGTCTTCGCCCCGGGCGCGCGCTTCCAGGCTGCCTTCCCATCTGCTCGCCCCGCAGCCGTCACCTCGGATATCGGCAGCCTCGCTGATCATGGCTTCTCCGCCGAGATCGTCACTGCATGGGGACAAGCGATCCCGTCCCTGAACGATCTCCAGGTGGAAGCGATCAATGAGTACGGGATCCTCGATGGGAAGCATCTCCTCGTCTCCGCTCCCACCTCGTCCGGCAAGACGATGGTTGGCGAGTTGGCTGCGCTCCGTCAGGTCGTGAATCGGAAGCGAGCCATCTTCCTTCTCCCGCTGAAGGCGCTCGTAGCTGACAAGCGCCGTCATTTCGAAAAGGTCTATGGCGGGTTCGGCCTTCGGGTCCTGGAGGCTACCGGCGAAACGGACGATGTGTCGCCTCTCATCCGCGGCAAGTATGACATCGCGCTGCTCACCTACGAGAAGTTCGCGGCCTTGGCGCTGGCCTATCCTCATATCCTGGCGCAGGCGGGCACAATCGTCGTCGACGAAGTCCAGATGATTGCCGACCAGTCGCGTGGCGCCAATCTCGAGTTCATCCTCACCCTGATCAGGATGCGCAGACGCGAAGGCATCGAACCGCAGATCATCGCCCTCTCTGCCGTGATTGGCGATACCGGCGGCTTGGAGACGTGGCTCGGTGGCAGGCTGCTTCGTCGGATCGAACGCCCTGTCCCTTTGCGCGAGGGCGTTCTGAGATACGATGGGTCCTTCCGGTATATTGATCCTGCCGACGGTGCCGAAAAGATCGAGCACGGCGCAGTCGTCCGGATGGGAATGAAGGAAACGGCTCAGGACTGGATCATCCCGCTTCTCAGAAAACTGACGGCAGCGGGCGAGCATGTCATCGTCTTCCGTGAAACGAAGAGCGAGTCCCGCAACGTCGGCAACTACCTGGCAGCGCAGCTCAGGCTACCGGCGGCAGACGAGGCGGTAAGACGCATGCCGCGGCTCGACCCATCGCAGGCGCATATAGATCTGATTGCTGATCTCCAGCATGGCGTTGCCTTCCACAATGCCGACCTTCAGCCTGCCGAGCGCCAGGTCATTGAAGAGGAATTCCGACGGGAGGGATCTGGCCTTCAGGTCATTTCCGCAACGACCACGCTTGCCATGGGCGTGAACACACCCGCCAATAGCGTGATCATTGCTGGGCTGGAGCATCCGGGGCCAGTTCCCGTGCCCTACACTGTTGCCGAGTACAAGAACCTGGTCGGCCGCGCGGGCCGCTTGGGTTATGCTGACATGGGTACATCCTACCTGATGGCAATCAACCCACGAGAGGAGGATTACCTCTGGCGCCGTTACGTCGTGGGGAAACCCGAAGACTTGACCTCGCGTTTCATCTCCAACGGGACGGATCCGAGGTCTCTCATTGTTCGCGTCCTTGTCGCACTCCCTCGTTCCGCAGCGTCAGGCGTATCGAGCGAAGACATAGTATCGTTCCTCGAGAGCAGCTTCGGCGCGTTTCTGGCCGGACGGAAGCAGGACGGATGGCGTTGGTCGCATGACGATCTGATGCGCGCGCTTGAAAACCTCGAACGTCATCGGCTGATCGAGAAGAGAGCCGCCGATCTCTACGCGCTCGCTCCTCTGGGACGACTTGCTGGAGAAAGCGCTACCGAGGTTGCATCGGTTGTGCGGCTTGTGGGCGCGCTTGCCAGCCTCCCTCCATCGCAAATCACCGATCCCGTACTTCTCACCGTGGTGCAGAACACCGTTGAGCTGGATGAGGTCAATTTTCCGATCAACAGAAGAAGCATTCATAAGGAACCGCACACCTGGCCTTCGCTTCTGGGGCAGCAGGGCATCCACTGGGACGTCATCGGCAATCTCAATACCGAGCCCGTCGACCAGCACAGTGCGACACTGCGAGCCAAGAAGGCGATGGCGACGCTTCTCTTCGTTTCGGGTCAGGCAATGAGCGACATCGAGGTCACGATGGGCCAGCATGGTGGTGCGTTCGGCGGGTCGGCTGGTCCGATCCGTAGCGTGTCGTCACGTGCTGCCGATTTGATCGGTGTTGCCGCAAGGGTGGCCGAGATTCTTCATCCCCAACTCGACCTGTCGGAGCGTGTTCAGAAACTCGCGGTGCGGTTGACCTACGGCGTGCCTGGCACAGTGGTCGATCTCGCGCAGGAGGCCGGAGGAAACCTTACCCGCGGGGAGTATTGCGCGCTGGTCGAAGCCCGGCTTGAAGTTGTAGCGGCTATCGAAAGTGCATCGGACGCTGATATTCTCCGTGTCCTCGATCAGGATGACGAGAAACTCGCCATTGTCCGGAAGGCCGCTCGATCGGCGGGCGAGCGCAACGCGAAGGTGGCAGCTACGCCCCTGCCAGCAATCCCTCAATTCGTAGCCTAAGGGATCAAATGAACGAACTTCTCAAGCTGCCATTTGAAATCCAGATCGTCCTGGTGGCAGGGTACCTTGGCTACAAACTCACGACGGCCACCAAGAAGCTCGAGCACAAGACAGAGGACTTCCTTTTGCAAGTCTTGGTCTTCGGGACGCTCGGACGGGTGTTCTCGTACGTGGTCGCGCGCTTGGTGATGAAACTGGGGTATTGGGCACCGACAGCGGTGGTAGACACCGACTACAAGAGTGTCGCCACTATCAGCGTGCTCGCGATCATCGGATCGGTCGGCTCCGCACTCTTGTGGCGCAAGTATCTTGAGAAATGTGTGAAGGCCGCAATGTCACACATGAAGATCTACCACGATGATCACGAGACATCGGCTTTCAGATCCATCTTATCGGCGGATGCGAGATGGAGCTTCATTCAAGTGCATCTGACCAGTGGCAAGATTCTCGAAAGCTGGTTGAAGCTGCCCGAACAGGCGGGGATCCCCACGAGGCCAGTCATCCTGAACGACGACGGGATCGCGCTCTATGTGACCGCGATCCATCCCAGCGAAGGTGAGAGTCGCGACTGCGAACAGGTGACACCGGCCGGCGACAGCATCATCACCTACATTCCGCGGTCAGAAATCAAGCAGATCGATATCGGCTGGCGAAAGTGATTATCGCCGCGGCGGTGGTGGCCTGTCGCCCGAACCAGTCGTCGCAGGCTGCACGGAGCCCTGCTGCCCCCCATGTCCACCTGTCGTCTGCGGTTGAACTTGGGTGGTTCTGGGTGTTGCACTCTTCTGGCTGTAGTCGTTTCCGTTTCCGGACATCTGTCTTCCCTCTTTCTCGACGTTTCGGCGGTTAGCGTCTTGGCGCTGGCGGGCGGTCGCCTTCGCCAGTGGTCAGAGGGTTCGCCGACGTCTCTCCCGGCGACCTTTCCGGCTGTGCCGGGGTGGTCGTGCGGGGCGTCACGCTTCTGCTTCCCTCACTGCTATCTCTTTCCGTCATCGTAGTCACCTTCGATTCGAGCGTTTGGTCATGGGGCTGGAGCCCTCAAGGAGAAGGTAGGTAGGCATGGACTGCGTCGCAAGGAAGCATATTGTTTTCCCCCAGTTTCGGTCGGATCAAGCCTGAACTGTTTCTTGGCTACTGGCCGATTCTGTCGATCGGGATCCGGCAATAAGGAACCAAGCGACCCGATCCGGTCGTAGCAGGGAAGCGAGAATACTGGCAATTCGGATCGGTGGAGAGGCTAGTGTTGCGTCGGCATTAAGACCCACTTCGATCTTCGACCATTCAGCTACGAATTCGCCGACGCGGAAGACTGTGTGCCCGATATTCAGCGAGAAGTTCGTTCCCTCCTCGATGAGAGTCGCTCCGAATGCGGTGAAATCGTCTGGGATGAAGATGTTGATGTTGATGTGATCGAATCCCCTCATCGCGCCGTCGGCGATATCAGACAGCCCGCACTTATCCATAACCAAAAGCAAAGCGGGCAACAGCGTCGTCGGGTTCGCCAGTATGCCTCGGAATTCATCGTAGCGGTCCTCAGTCACAGCAGTAAGAAATCGCAGCGCATCCTCACCGTTTAGCAGCGGATCAGCAATTCGACCGTCGCGCTGATGTAGAACCCTGATCAGAAGGCCAGAAATCGCTTCCAACTCTTCCCGGCAACCCAAGGCGTCCGCTGCCGCGGCGAACGACACGTAGAACGGAGCCATCTCGTCGGATACAGGAACAATCGAATTGCTGTAGTGCGTCATTATCAGGCGCACGAGATCGGCGGCCTTCGGAGCGATCGTTGCCTCGTTTGCACCGGAGATGGTCTGAATGTGGACAGCGGCGCCGAGCCAGCCCAGGATGCTCATCAGGCGCATCGGGAGGAAGTAGAAGTCGGCAATGCCGCCGTCCTTGGAGAGCAGCGCATAAGTGCTCTCGTTGAACTCGGCCAAGAGCTGGTCCGCCCCTTCGCCGATCGACTCTACAACCTCGTTGGACAGTTGTACGATGGTATTGGCGCAATCCATGCTGGACGCCGACATCGGCAGTAGCGCGACCGCACACGCCGACTGAAGTCGAGCCACGTCAAACCGATCGCCCGTTTCCGCGATGCGAGCGCCAAAGGTTGCAGAGAGACCCAAAACGAACGCAGCCGCGACTGCGGGTTCTGCTTCCAGCCCCTTGCAGACTGGCTGGACGACATCCAGAAATCGCTCGGGGTCGAAATCCCTCGTGAGCGACAGGTACTGCTCCCAGATTGCATCCGCCGCCGCCCGGATATGCTCGTTTCCTGCGCCGTCCGACGCCAAATCAGGGAACGTCTCGCTGATGTGTGCGCTGCCGCCGGAGAAGCGCGGGTTCTTCGCGAGTTGAGAAATGCCGAAAAGATTGATTCCCCAGCAGACCGGTGACTGATCCGCCGCCTGCATTGTCCTCGAAACGACTTGCCCCACCTCGACAAGCTCGAGAGATGGGCGCGTCGTCTGCACCAGCGTCTCTCCCTTCAGGCACGCCATGAGCGCGCTCGTGCAATGCCCCGCTCCGCCCGACTCTCCCGCATACTCGTCGGAACCCGCTGCGGCCAGGATCGAAATGGCCAGGGATCCGGCCTTGCCAATCACGTGCGGGTTCAGGAGGACACCTATGTCATGGACGACACCGCCTGCGTGGCAGGCGTCGACGATCAGATTGGAGTGATGGATTTTCGCCTCGGTTATCCACGCGAACAACTGCGTCATTGACAGGGCGTTCAGCGACATCCTGCCGATGTCTGTATCCTTCAGGCAGAGAAAATAGGTGTTGTCCTTCACGCCGCCGTGTCCGGCAAAGAAGAGCGTCAGTTCTTCGATCGGCTGGTTGGAGAAGAGTGCGTCTTCGATAGTGGATCGAAGTGTCGCCATGGTTGGCGACAGCAGCAGCTTCGACTGCGCCTTGTCGTATTCACCCCATTCGTCCGTGACGAGGTGTCCGAAGATTGTAGCGGCGTCGTTTTCCGCTCCGGAAAGTGGCTGGAGGGGTGGATTGTTGTAGGAGTCGCAACCGATGGCGATCAGCACTCTCAATGAGAATCTCCTTCCCAGGCCGGAGGGAATTTTGCAAGTCGCTCCTTTTCTCGCTCCCTAGCGCGTTCGGACTTCTCGGCGTTCACCTTGTCGACTCGCTCGGTGAACTCCGGCCCCTGCGCCTCGAGATCGGCCATGATCTTTTCAAAGCCTTCCCGACCCATGTGAAATTGAGGAAGACTAACTTCTCCGTTCTCATCTATTCCAAATTCGATCATCTCCAAGGCGGCTAGGAAAGCCTCGGCCGGAGACCTGTCCGGACCCATGACGACTGTGTTTCCCGACTTCTCGGTGGACTGGCTGATAGTTTGATAGAGCGAGGCCTGGAATTGCGCCATCAGCCCCTCGACCATTCTTGTTCTCGCCTCCACGAACTTTGCAAGGTTGTGGTTGACTACATCATCGAAGCGCGACAGGAGTTCGAAGGAATGCGCCTGCATCTCACCCGCCTCATCGCCGTGCTCAGTCGGCTTTGTCTTCCACATTCGGCCATGCGAAAATTTCTGGGCATTCCTGGGCGAGATGAGTTCATCGCGCCGCTTCTGTAGCTCGGCAGCGACTTGTCTGGTGAACGCCTCGTTGAATTCCCTGATGCGGCTGCGATACTTGAAAGGGGGCACTTTGCCGACTCGTGGTTGCATATGTTGTCACTGCGCATTTAACCACGGCGACCACGCCAGGCAACGGTATGTCGTTTCTCTCAGCTCGGCCAAGTGTGAGGGAAGTGTAGTGGGAGCCATGCCGCTAAAGCTTCTTCGCTCTCATCAGATCTATGCCCACCTGATCCGCCATACTCATGTCGCGCTGGGCAGTCTTCAGCCAAGTGCGATATCTTCTCGTGCTCGAACTGGCAGACAGCCATATCTAACAGTTCTTCGAACATCTTCCTCAACGCAGGGCCTCCTCGCGCAACGAGCGCCGCAATAAGAAGTATCCTTGGCTTGCGTCACCGGCGCAAACCGCGTCGTGCCATCGACCGGGATAGCAAGGATTCATTCCTTCCGCGATCCGGAAGCGACTTCGCGCGGCGAAGTTGACGCCCTTCCACGTTCTGATGGAAAGTCACAACCGCGCGGTCAAGGCAGCGGCTCGCAAACGAAGCGCAGCGGCGTCTGCAGGCTTTCAGTCGAAGCTGGAACTTCACTTGAAAAAGCTCGCGAGCGCAAAGGAATTGCCAGCGCTTCTTGCCTCGAAGAAGCTTCGCCGCGAGGCTTCTAGCCTGCGAGACGAGTGCCTATCCGACCGCATTCGATTGCGGAGGCAGGCCTCCACTACGGGGTGGAGGGTGTGCCCGGGCATCCTGTGAAAGCGACGGTGAAGATGGTGAAGAGTGGGGGTGTTCGACGCGATTTCAGTGTCTTCTCTGCCGAAGCAAAAAATCAACCTCTCCTCTTAACGCTCTCGCGAGGATTGCATGCCAAGTTCCGTGCAGTTCATTTTTGGCGCATCGGGCAGTTATGGTTGACGACAATATTTCAATCGCAGTTGAAGACAAATACGCGATCTTCAAGGTTCATAAGCCGTCGGGCATGCTGATGGACGGGATTGTTGAACAGCTCATACAATCCTTCGAGCCCCTCAATAAACAATATCGACCGATACTGGATCTCCAGGATCTGGATGATGTGACGTCCGATGTGTGGGAGTTTGTAGAGCACTGGAAGGACGCAGGGGCCTTGGTTGTCGCCGATGAAAGTCAGAAGGAAATCATCGAGAACTGGCCGCGGCGCCTTGGAGAGGTCGCGGTTATCAAGAATGCCCGCAGTTGGAGTTTTACCCAGGTTTCAATGGCACACCTCCGCACCGAAGATGAAATCCTGCTTTATAATCTGCAGGATGAAGTCCAAAAAATTGTAGAGATGGCAGGCCGGGCACCGCCGACAGAAGAGGAATGGTTCTACGCGAGCCAAGATCCTGCCATCAAAGACATTTTTGGCAATTTCGATCAGTTTCGAATGCACTTTGCTACGACGGCGCAAAATCCCAAATACGTCTTCGATAACATCGCAAGTCCTGCAATCGTCGGGCCTCGGTATTTAAAACGCCTGTTCACCGAGTTGGGAAGGCAGTCTTCTACGGTGCAATTGGGTCTCTTTTTCAACAACGGCTCCGCGGATGTATCGGCGTTCCATAGCAATGCTATCTTCAATGTTGATACAAATTTGGGAGCATTGCCGTTCAAGCCGTCTATCGCGGCCACGCAGACCCAGAAGCTGTTCCAGCCCGAACTGCAGCAGTTCAGTAACATGATCTCCGATCCGAACGTACAGGAACGTCACTTTCAGAAATTCTTTGAGCGAAACGACAAGTTCCTCAAGTTTCTTGGATATAGGCAAATCTCGGCGCAGGTGGTGCTCGAACGGGATAACGCTTCAAATCTGAGGCCAGATTTCATGGCACTGCCCGCCACAGGCGACTTCTGGGATATCATCGACATCAAACTTCCTCAGGTAGAGCTGTACGCGGGCGGGCAAGACCGCATGCGCTTCACGCACGACGTCGCCGATCTTTGTGCCCAGTTGCGGGAATACAGCGCGTATTTTGAAGATCCGCGGTGCCGAGAGAGGGTCAAACAGAGATACGGCATCGAGTCATATCGCCCGCGTCTGATCGGGATTATCGGAAACAAGCCGCAGGTCGATCCACTCCAAGCCAGACGGCTGCACTCTGAGGTGAATTGCGAGATTTTGACGTTCGACAGTTTGTTCAATCTTGCTTGCAAAAGCCTCTTGATTTGATCCCACTCTGCCGTCACTGCCAAAGGCGGTTCTCACGAAGAGCCTTAGACCGCAAGGATTCCCACATGCTTGCTCGCGGTCATGTTGGCAACGATCTCAAGCAACACTGCCCTAGCGGCTAGAGCGGGCTCTGACAGAGGCAAATGATCCGACACGCAAAGACAGACGGTGGCGTCGATGCCCGGACGCGTTGCACTTGGACTATGGCTGTTTGCATGTCGCGCGCCATACACCGACGAGATCATCTTGTCCGACGCTCTTCGCTCGACGGTCGGGGTAAGAGACAGAGGTATGTCCACGGCGACAAGGTCAATTCTTCCGCCGAGTTTCTCGTTCGCGGCAGCGATCAATGATGCCGCGTCCGGCGCGGATCCACGATGACGAACGATGGGATCGGCGTCTCTTCCCTCCCGCAGGAACGCGGCATATGGGGAAGCGACCTCCACCACCTGCCAGCCGTCCCCGACTTCGTGTATGAGCGAAACGCCGCTCGGTTCCCGCGCTGTCCATGCGGCGTCGATGCCGAGGACCGATCTCAAGGTGGATCCCCATGTGCAACCGGCAGCACGCCAGACGCCTCCAGCATTTCCGTCGCAATCGCAACCGTTTCAGCGGGTATTTCGTTCTCGGTTGCAGGCACAGGCCCGAGCATCATCTCGTAGTGCGCGCCATGCCCAGTCGCGTAGAAAATCCGCCTGAAGACTGAGAGGTATTTATCGACGGTTGTCTCGTCGAGGCTGACATAAAGCTCGTCGCTGAAATTGTGCGACCCGTCGTTGATCCAGGAGAACAGCGATGCGCAGATCTGCTGATCGCGGCCATCGAATTTGGCAATGATCGAGTCCTTATCCATGTTGCCCAAGATTGTGAAGTAGTGTTCCAGGATCCGACGCAGCACGTTCTGTATCGTGAGAGCTGGACGATTGGGATTCCGAACCTCTTCCCAAAGCAATTCGTACGATGTGCGAATAGGATTGTTAGGATATCCAAGGATAGCACTTCCATCTTCTGTTTTCCGGACAATCCAGAACGTCTCGTGCGAACGCTTTTCAGCCTTCCGATCGGGGTCGAAAGTGACCTCCTTATGGAAGTAGATGTTGTGGGTCAGGACAAATACCTGCTTGATCCTGCCTGTTCCGGAACACGCCTCGGCCAGCACCCGCTTTATGAGCGCACTGACGATAAATAGGACGTCACTGTCGAGACTGGAAACCGGATCATCAAATACCACTATCCGGTCGCCGCTGACTCCAGTAGCGGTCATGTTTCCGCGTATCAGATGGTAGAAATATAGAAACGAGATGAAGCTTCGCTCTCCCTCGCTCAACGTGCTCCGAGCATTCGATCCGTCGTCTCTGACGATCGCATAGGATTCGTTCCTTTCTCCGGCGGTAGCAAGTCGGAAGCTTGTGAAGCCGAATGACGCAAGGATCCCGTTGATTTCGATCACAGTGGGTTGGACGCTCGTTACGCTCGCTTCGAGGTCGGCCAGCGCTTTTTCTGCCAAAGCTAAATCCGTAGCCTTAGTCTTCAATCCATTCGATATGCCTTCGATCGCCTTGTCCAAGTTGGCTTTGTTGGAAACGAATTCATCAATCGCCGATTTGTTAGCATTACAGATATAGCGCCATATTTCAGAGCTCAGGGTGGCGCGTTCGGCAATGAGATTCTCGACCAGGCTGTTGTGCCGGGATATTTCGGCGTTGGCTTGCCCGATGATCTCTGCTACCGCACGGGCAGCTTCCCCGGCGGGCTCCAACTTCACACGTGAACTTGGCTCTCTTCGCTTCCGTTCGAGGTGAGTTTGGTTGAGGCCAATGATTGCCCTTAGCCGGTCGACGAGGGGCCGAAGCGCGTCCACGTCAATGAAGGATCCGGAATTCAGTGCTGCCTCCGACGTTTCAAGGATCGCCTGAGCCCGCGTCGCATAGGTGTCGCGAAGGCTGTCGATGGACTCTATATCGGCAATGTAAGTCTCGTCGAAGAGATCGTTCAGCTTCTGAAGGAGCTCGGCTTCCATCGTCTTCTGGCAGAACGGACAGGGCGTCTCCGCTCCCTCAACGAAATGAAGCCCCGCCCGTACCCAGTCGCTGTTTCCCAGACGGCGGATAAGTGGCGCGAGTTCTATATCTTCCTTGCCGACAACCCTCTTCTCCAAGATTGGGTCGCTTTCGAAGGAGATGAGCCTGCCACTGTCGAAACTGGCGAGCGGTGCGATTCTGGCGGCTCCATCCGCGAAAATGGATGAGGCTTTGCTGCGCAAGTCGTCCAGGGCGCGGAGGTTGGAGGCGTTGGTCGCTGCTTCGCCAAGCACTCGGTCGCAGAACTTCTCCTTCGCGTTTCTCACACCTTCGAACGCGCGCTTGAATTCTCCATCGTGCTCAGACTTGATCTGCCAACAACGCTCCTCGAAGGCTGCGCGAAGGCGCTTGAGATCCCCCAGCTTTCCGGTTCCATCGCTCGCTGTACCAAGAGTGAGCTTCAGCTTGTCGATTTGTTCCAAGTAGCCGGAAACCTTTTGACGCGCTTCCTCGATCTGTTGCAGCTTTCCTGCTTCCAACTCGCCAAGCGTGAAGATGCCGCGCAAGCGCTCGGTGAAGTTCCGTTCGACGAAATCACTGTTGTAGACGAGGGTCTCGACACTTCTGCCGCGATCCCAGATGGTGCTGCACGTTGGATAGGAAGCGGTGTCGGCAAGCACACGTGAAATAGTAGTTTTGCCAGAGCCGTTCGTTCCAAAAATGAAGTTGATCGCTTTAAGTGCATGCAATCGCTGACCAGAGTCGTACGTCGCGACCTTGGCTATGCAAACCTCCTCAATCATTACCCCTCCCAGCAGCCAATTCGGAACATTTGAGGCCCGGCACAATGCGGTACCCAGACCCTCGCTTCACTTCCGCAAGTAGCTCTTCTTCCGACTAACGCTCATGCAATAATGACCGCCGCACGGACCCGTGCAGTAAGCTCCCGGCATTCAGGCCCCAAGCCCAGATCACCTGTTCACTGGGCGGGCACCGAGGCGTTTCCGGAGACCAGCATACCGTCTCGGACCAGCAGCTCTCCCTCGGACTTCAACGCTTCGATTCGAGCCACGATCACGTCACGCAACTGGCTGCTCGTGGATTTGAACCCGAGTCCGCGCGCGACAGCGTTGACAGCTTCGTTCTCGGTTGCCCCCAAGCTAGTCGCGACAAGAGACCTCAGCCCCTGATCTATTTCCATTGGCGGGATCATCTCGATTCGGCGCAGGCTTGGCGAGACCACAGCGCTGCGATCGCGAAGGCGTACCTCTGCACCCGGCCATAGCAGGAAGTCGCCCGACCGAAGCACATGCGTCCCGCTGACCGCGATGGCGATGGCATTGCCCACGTGAGCGTCGATGCGGTTCCCTGCCCGCTGCAGCCCCCACGCTGTCCGGATTCGTGTAATCACCTCATCTCGGTGGATCGGCCCCTCGGTCTCCACCGTCTGCTTGATTAAACCGACAAGCTGGCTGATCGGCGCTTCGTGAAGCTCCGCCGCGCGGTTCGGAATGAGCGACGCCTCCTCGTAAACAGGTGTAGTGCTCTCGAACGCGACTTGCTGGAGGCCGATCTCCGTGACGTCCGCTCGCTCGATCGTGACGACTTCGACGGGAACCGCCCTCGCCGCCGCTTGTGCAACATGGTCGCCCGACAAGGCGTTGGCCTTCGCCTGTTCGATTGCCGTTATGAGACGGTCGAGTTCGGCCTTCGGACGCTGGAACCAATCGGTGCTCCAGATACGGTGGATGTTCCACCCGTGATCTTCGAGAACGGCCTGGCGCAGCCGATCACGGTCACGGGCGGAGCGGGAGTCGTGGTATGAAGCACCATCGCACTCGACACCCAGGAGATAGCGACCGGGGAACGCTTCGTCGGCAACGGCGAGATCAATGAAGAATCCTGCGATCCCCACCTGCGGATGGACCTGATACCCGCGCTCCTGAAGGGCTGCCATGACCTGTTCTTCGAAGACGCTGTCCATCTGACGATCGGTGCGCTGGTTCATCGACAGACGCCCGGTCCGCGCATAGTGTAGGAACAGCTTGAATGCGAAGATGCCCTTCCCCTTGCCGCGCTCCAGATCTATGTCGTCGTCCGTGATCGAGGCGTAGACTTCGCAGCGACGTTTTGCGCGGCTGATCAGGACGTTCAGGCGGCGCTCCCCGCCTTCGGCACCCAGCGGTCCGAAACGCATGCTCATAGGCGCTCCGCTCGGCCCCTTGGCGTATGCAACCGAGATCAGAATGACATCGCGCTCGTCCCCTTGGACGTTTTCCAGGTTCTTGATGAAGAACGGCTCGTGTGGATGCGAGTGGAAGAACTCTTCGGTCTGCGGGTTCAACCGCCGCAAAAGCTCCAACTGATCCTGGATCTCGCGTCGCTGCTTGATCGAGAACGCTGCGACACCAAGGGAAAGATCGGGGGAGTTGAGCGCATGCCGAATGACAGCTTCCGCAACGGCCTTGGCCTCTACTTTATTCACTCCGTCCTCAAACGTTCCGCCTGGAATGTGATTGAACCGCAGTCCCATCCCTGCTTCCTGGGTGTACGGGCTCGGCACGATGAACAGCTTGCTGTCGTAGAACTGCGTGTTCGAGACCGCGATCAGCGACTGGTGGCGACTGCGATAGTGCCAGCGGAGCATCTTCTCAGGCAGTCCGCGCGCGGAGAAGAGACCGAGGATGCTCTCGATATCGGAGACTTGTGCGCCTCCCTGATCATCGTCGTCATCCGTTCCCCCGGACGTCATCTTCGAGAAGAACTTGGTGGGAGGGAGCTGTCTTTCGTCTCCCACGACCACCACTTGCTTCGCGCGGGCGATAGCTCCCAGTGCGTCGACGGGCTGAATCTGACTGGCTTCGTCCATGACGAGCATGTCGAACTCCAAGACGCCGGGTGGCAGGAATTGGGCGATCGACAGCGGGCTCATCATGAAAACTGGCTTCAGCGCTTGAATGGCCAGGGAAGCTTTCTGCATGAGTTGTCGGATCGGCATGTGATTGCGGCGCCGCGCCATCTCGCCGCGCAGGATCCCGACAGGACCGAGGCCGCTAACCGTCGGAAGGTTCCGATGGTGGGCTTTCACGACTTCAAGCCGGGAAAGACGCATGCGGTTCCTATCGAGGGAGGCGAACTCGCCAACCAGTCTGCTATGAACTTCGCCATCGAACCTAGCAAGATCCGGATCCTGAGCGTGCTGATGGCGCAGAATTGCCTCGTAGAACGCCATTTCGAAATATGGAATGACGTCAGATGTTGGCACCCTGCCATCCTGGAGACGAGCTACCACTTGGGCGACGCCGAGACTTGCTGCGTCGTTGGCACGTCCGTTGTAGGCAGCATATTTCGAGAGTTGTTCATCGCTTGCGATCCAACGGACAAGCTTTTCACCGATCAACGTGAGTGAAGCTTGAGCAACGTCGCTTGTGCCGAAGAGCGCAGAAGCATCCGCCTGCAGGAATTTAAGTATGTCCTCGAATTCGGTGACAAAGCGCTGGCCCCCCGACGCCGCCGCCAGCGCTTTGGCCGCGATATTGGATCTGTCGGTGACCCTGGAAGCAAGCAACCGGATGTCGCCATTCCGCGACAGCCAATCGAAAACCGCCGCAAGCTTCATCCAGTCCGAACCCGCGCCATTCCAAAGGCCACCAAAAGCGGAGCGCCCGAGGTCTCCAGACGCATCGACTGATCGCCTACGCGTCTGAGCGGCGGCAAGCAACTCAAGCGCCGCTATCCGAGCTGCATTGTTTTCCGGAGCAGTCTTCATCAACGCCGCAACTGCTCGATCAGCGTTCGCGATTTCCGCGAGAACTGCCGAAGCCTGCGTCAACACCGCCTCGTCCGGTCCGGCGGCCGCTTGGAAAAACGGTGCCGTGCCGTCGCCAAGGTCATTCCAAAGAGAGAACATCAGCTTCCGCGCATCCTCGAGCAGTGTTCTCACTTGCTCGCACCGAGTCGCTACCGATGCCTTGTCGGTCAGCCGGCTGGCGATTTGCCTCGCCTCGGACCCTACCCCACGAAGGCTGCGCATCCACAGCACCAGGTTTTCAAGCGGCTGAGGATCCGACTTCTCTCCTCGCCAGTCGGCGCCAAACGCGCCGCGGCCCAGGCTATCGCCGTCCTTGATTGCCGCTTTAGCCGCTTTACCCTTTTGCAGGAGATCAAGCAGGCGAACCATCTCGCCAGGATTGGTTTCTGACATGACGGTGCGGAGGAGCGCCTTCGACCTGCGCCAATCGCCGCTCAAGAATTTGAGGGCGCGCTGGCCGTGTACGGCCACTGCCGTCCGCGCCGCCGTCAGATCCATATCCCAGGCCTGGTCGCCGACCTTCCCTGTCAGTTCCGCCTTCACCTGGCGATAGATCGAAACGGCCTCGGCGAGATCGCTCGCTTGATCGAGGCCACGTTCCCAGATTGCCGCGACGAACGCGTCTGGGCTTGCATCTGGTGCAGCGGCCACTCTCTCACCGATGGTCACCAGCCTGCCTATTGATCCGAGGGTCGCAGAAGCGTTTACGCCCAGCATCTGCTTGAGCGATGCCGCAGCATTCAGGAACCTCGGCAGCAAGGCATCTAGCTGCTCAATCGTCTGGTGGCCTGATTGGGAGAACGAGGAAGGCAGGCGACGGAACGTGGCCACGAGTGGTGGCGTCTCCGTTTCCCACGCGGCATCGCTAAAGTGAGCGTGCATCTGCTCGGAAGAGCGAAAGAATTCGGCACCGTCACGGATGACGCTGGCGATGTCCCGCGCGGACGTCTCCCACGCCGCATTAGCCAGAGCTTCCGAAGATATGTCAGCCGGACATGTCGCGAGGCGCTCTGCGAGAACCCGAACTTCGCCGAAGGAGGAGATAGAATCGCCAGGCTCGCGTTGGAGAGCGTCCGTCACATCCTTCATCGAGTCCATGAGGCTGGCCAGACCGCTGGAGACATCGGTCAAGCGCGCCGTCAGTCTCTCCAAATCAAGCGGAGTAATTCCCGTGAGACCGACGCCATACCACGCGTGTTTCGATGGAAGGCCGATATCGTCAATTCGCTGTCCCAGTTCCGAAAGGATGGCGACGATCCGCTCCTTTACGTCCGGACTCCAGTCAGTAGCCGCAGGAAGTTCGATATCCGATGGCGGCAGCCCCGTCCTGCGAAGACGCGTCAGGTGACCGATCACCTGGTAGGGCGAGAGATCGTATGGACGATAGATTCGATGCATCCGGTCCGGATGGGCGTTCAAGCTGTCTCTCGCCTCCAGGAGACGACGGTCGAGGGCTTCGGCGGCCTCGCCTTTCGGAGCGCCGAGCTCCCATACGTGTTGCAGCTCCGCCAGCAGCGCGCGCTTGTTTGCCTTGTTCGAGTGAAGTTCGAGGCAGGCATCGCCAACGTTTGCCTGGTCGAGGCGCCGCTTGACCACCTCGAGAGCGGCCATCTTCTCGGCAACGAAGAGAACGGTCTTCCGGTCCGCAACGGCCGCGGCAATGATGTTCGCGATCGTCTGAGACTTCCCAGTACCGGGTGGTCCCTGAATGACGAGGTCGCGTCCGCGGCGAGCCTCATGGATCGCCGCCGTCTGCGAGCTATCGGCGTCGACGATGTGGGTCATCTCTTGTGGGGAGATGTGGGCATCAATCTTGGCGTCCTCATCAAGCAGAGCGTCGCCGCGTTCAAAGCCGTTCGACACCAGCCCCGTGATTAGAGGGCGCTCGGTGAATTTTCCATCCGCTGGCCACAATGTCGGGTCGAGATCACGATACATCAGAAATTTTGCGAAGCTGAAGAAGCCGAGAACGATGTCATCGGGCTGGACGGACCAGTCGGGCTTGATGGAAATCGCCGCCGCCACCTGGGTCGCGTAGGTCTCGAATGAGAATTCGTCAGTGGCTTCGAAGTCTGGCATCCGGATTTTGTGGACTCGATCAAGAAATGCCTCGAGAGACAAGTTGGATGCGAAATCCTCGGGGCGGGCCCTGAGTTTGAATCGCTCCGCAGCGCTGCCGCGCGTAAGCGAGACGGGAACCAGTACGAGTGGCGCGTACCGAACGTTCTCTGCGTTCTGGGGATCGATCCACTTCAGGGTTCCCAGGCCCAGGAAGAGAATGTTGACGCCCTGCTCCTCTTCGAGAGTCCGGGCATCGAAGTACAGATCGAGCAGTCGTTTCTGAAGAGCGTTGGGCGTCAGCTTCGTCTGCAGCTTGGTGTCCCCGTGCCGCACGAGGCGGCCGCTTTCGTCGCGATCGTCGTCATCCGGGAGCGCCAGTTCTATCAGGTCCTCGGTTTCCTCGCCACCATCCTTAGGATCCCTTCCCTTAGCTCCAGCCAAGAAGGTCATGGCCCTTCCTTCCGTGACCAGCAGCCGGAATATCTCAGCCGACTTCTCGTCTACGATGTCGATGGTTTTGGCGCTTTTGGAAAAACGAGGAACGTTCAGCAATCTATTCCGGGCTGACAGATCGAGTAGCTCGGTTCGTGCTCGTTCGATTTTCGCCTCTACCGAGAGATTGCTTTGGAAGATCGATTGCTCGGAGTTTTCTACTAAACTTGCATTATCGTCTTGCATGAACGCACCCCATCACAATGGTTGCAATTGATGCATAAAGTCAGCGCAGTGGTCCAGTAGCGAAAAAGCAACTTCGGCGATTATTCTCGAATTATCGGACTCGCGTTCGACCGGGATCTGTTTGAAAAGGTTCGGTCACGGGTAAGGAGATGGTTTCAAGGAAAGACGATGGACAACCCACGCCTTACGGATACCACGATATCTCATTTGCAAAGAGCCAATTTTGGAAAGCGCACTCCGGATAGGATGATAGACGGCGTTTTGTGCGACATCGTCCCGCCTGGCGCACGAAATCCACACCGTCAGGCTTTCTTACCCTTCTGGCCTCACACCCGCGGCTGTCATCCTAAAGGCGGCGACAGCAGACGGCAGCAGGACCGCGGCACGAAGAACCAAGCGCGGGCGGTCGGCGCTTTTCAGTTGGTCTTCCAGTTCAGCACCTTTTCGGAAGCGAAGTATCGATCGAGGACAGTAGCGACGTCGCTGAGCTTCGTATCTGGCGGCACCAGATCGATGTCGCGAACCATGTCGTAGATCCAGTCGCCCGTTGTGAGGGAAATCATGTTCGGCGCCGTGGAGAGGGTCGTCAGATCACCCTTGCCCTCAAAGCTGGCGAACAGCTCCTCGATGGATCCGGCAGCCTTGTAGTAGGTTTTGAGGTCGGATGGACCCGGCTCGAACAGACACCAGACGAAGTTCTTTCCGTCCTCGGTTTTCGCGACGGGCAGATAGGCGACCCAGGTCTTGATCGAGCCCCGCCTGAAGGAGTGCGTCCCAAAGGCGACCTTGTCTTCTCCGTTTTCGAGAAGCCGAGATCCTTCAACGAATTCGTCGATCGTCGCCTTGGCTACGGAGAACCCGGCCATGCTGCTACGCCGCTTCAGGTGATAATAGCGGTTCACACATCCATTGACGATCATCGACCTGGTAATGCCCGGCTTATTCCGCATCTGATACGAGCGCTCTTCGTAGTCGATGCCCAGAACACGAATGCTGTCCACATCGTCGACGACGAAGAGCTCATCCTTCGTCGGCGCAAGCAGCTTTGGCAGCTCCGCGGGAACGACGTAGAGCCTGTCAGCGATCTCCACCAACCTCGATATGCCCAGCACAGCCGATCGATAGGCATCGGCTACGACCGACGCGTTGTATTCGTCATTCGGGAGAACAAGATATGGCGGATGGAATCCGAGCACAGCTTTCGGTTCAAGCGATCGGTCCGGTAGCTGACCAGGAAGCGGATCATCGTCGCTGACGGGATTCGGGTCTTTTGGCAGAGTAGTTCCACCCAGGAAGGCGATCGCGCAAGCGGAGAGACACTGATCACTCGAACGGACAACAGTGGCGAGGCCACGGCGCCGGAACGCAAGGGCGAGATCGAGACCCTCGTGGTAGGATCCACCCGGACTGTCGAGCGACACCACTATCTTTCGCCAGGGATCCTGGGCATGCGTGATCCCGGATGACTGGAGGGTCGCATCGAGCCGCTGCACGTCGCCCTGTTCGATCTCGCCATGCAATCGGAAGCGAGCTTCCGCAATCGGACCATTCCTAAGGCCCTCGAACGAGAACTCGGCCGATACGGCAGGATCGGAAACCAGGAATGCCAAGCCAGATATAGCCAGCGTCGAGATCAATCCGGGTCTCATTTGGCGATACCCGGGCAGAGCTGCTGAAAGATGGTCAGCGCGACCCCGTATCTGGAGGCCGACGAACCGTTCAGAATCTCGCCCGACTTCAGGTCGCGAATGGCGTATTCGGCCATGCTGTCGGCGGATTTCGTCGCTCCCTCGAATGCATATGATTGGCCGTACATGTCGGTCCAAGTGCCCTTTTTACAATTGCCCGTGACCCTGTCACCGACCTTGATCTCGGCCATCGTGCGCTTCACGCATGCCATCGAATTGTCCAGCTCGTAACCCACGCAATACGCCTTGGCATCCTTCGGCGTGTGCTTGACCATGATCACCGCGTTTGCTGTTCCAATGCCTGTCTTGGAGACGGTCGTCAGCGTCATACCGGCCCGCGAACCGTAATAGATCGAATGATCCTCAGCAGCGAAGACCGGGGACGCGGCAGTCGCGACGACGGCAGCGCAGAGTCCAAACGAAAGACGTCGAAACGAAGAGCTCATGATTTTCCTTTCGCGGGTTTCAGTCACAGCAGACCTTGCGAACATAGGTGTTCCCAAAGGTCACCATTGCGTCTTTCGCAATGAGGCCATGGGCCTTTAGAGCATTGGAGAGATCCTTCGCTTCCTGCTCGCCGTAGACATCGTGAAGCGTGACGGCGATCCAGCCGTTGGCAGCAAGGTGGGCGGAGAGCGGGATCGAAGATTCTTTTATGTATGACCGGGCATCGCCGAGTGTCCGGAAGCTTTTGACTTGCACGAACCGTCTGTCGCCAACTGGCTCTTCGAATTCGTTTATCCGCACCCACGAATAGTGCATATAACCGCTGGATCCCCCTGCGGTGACACGATACCAATCACCGAGCTGTTCGATGACCTCGACTGGACTTCCGTTGGCTGCCTGCCCGATTGTCTTAGCGTCGCCGTTGGCCGCCGACTTGATGGGTGCAACTCCCTTGGGATGACGTACGAATCCGCTCCGGGCGCGCGGAACCTCAAGGGAAGGTTCATTGGTCACCGCGCTCTCCGTCGGTAGGTTGACCGAACTCGACGGGGGCTGCGTTTGCACTGTGTTAGGCGCTTCGGACGGCACAGCCGCTACCCGCGCGTCAGCGCGTGGGTAGCACAGTATCTGAAAGACCGAAGGCGTGACACGATCCGCTAGATCGGCCGTCGACAAGGAGGCCATGTTTTCAGTATTGTCGGCGACCTGGTCGGCGAGGCTCTGAGATTGCATGAAGAGCTCGGCGACCGAGGCGCGGATCGCAAAATTTACATTCTGGGCAGTGATGCCGATCTCGTCCGCAGCCCTTTTAGACAGCGTGGCGGTGGTGATGCCAAGGAGGTATCCATTCCGATCGACGACCGGGCCTCCGGAGTTTCCCGGCTGGATCGGGGTCGAAATCTGGATGTATCTGGTGTCGTTGCGGATTCCGGCGAGAGCGTTCACGTTCCCTGTGGTTATCTTGACCGAATCCGCAAGCAGCGTGGCCAGAGGGTAGCCAATAGCAACGATGTCCTCGCCGAGCCTCGTCGGGGATCTTCGGAATAACAGCGGCTTCAACTGATCACTGCTGGAGATCTTCACTACCGCCAGATCATTGATTTCATCGATGCGAGGATCGGTGGCTTCCCCCTTCCCTTTCACTTCGATCCGCCCGCAATCCTTGACCACGTGGGCATTGGTCAGGATCCAGCCGTCTGGGGTCACGGCAAAACCTGTTCCCGAGGAGCTGGGCTCATCGGCGAAGCAGTGCGAAGCGACAGCCATGGACATGCCGACGGCGATGATTACGCGGTACGAGACAAACATGTGGATTCCCCAGACGCCGAAAACTAGAGCTTTAATTGCATCCGTTTCAACCTATTCTTGCGGGGCCGAGTAATTGTCAGCGTATACTGTTACCGACCTGCATCACCCGTATGGCAGCCGTCAAGAGTTCGAGCTTGCTGGCGCAGAACCCCTTACTATTGATGCTCCGCCAGACTGGGGCGCTTGCCGGGTAAAGCGTAAGCTATTCTTGTTACTCGCCCGAAAGTCGCAACTTTCTCCACAACGCCATGACATGATTGTGCGGGAGACGATCGATCAATTGCGCTTTGTCGGCGAGGCATCAGGAGGAGTCGTCCTTAATGCCTCGCACCCTAGCCTGTTTAGGCGGCTTCCCAGACCTGATTGAGAATTCGCGCGGCCAGCGCCGCCTTATCCTGCGGCAAGAAACGCCCATAATGTTTCGCAACCATAGCCGCGGTGTCCTGAATGGCGTAGCTTGCCTGCTCGTAGGACCCAGTCTGCTTAAGAATGTGGGTCGCCAAGACATCGCGGACATTATGAGGGCCATGAGGTAGCAGGCCCTTGATCGCGCCCCTGCCCGTGTACGGATTGTAGATGCCGTAGCGTTGAATAATCAGACGCCAGGCTTCGTAGAAGGTTGTGATATCATAGGCAGCGTTCGTGCTCGTGGTCTTCACCGTCTTTACGAAGAATGTCCCCGGATCTGATGCGTTGCGCAACAAGACCGCCCGATGACGCTCGACGTAGGCGTCGATGTATTTGTAGAGGTCGAGCAGATTCGGTAGAAGCAAGCGAAAAGGCTTGTCACCGAAAAATGACGAATGGGCGTTTTTGAACGCAATCGCAGGAATCAGGACTTCCCAGCCACCTTCACGATCATTCCAACGTATTTCGCCGCGCTTCGTCTTTTCTAGCAAACGTTCCGACCTTGGCATCTGGCCACGCGGGCAGAGCATCAGTTGGCGGAGGTTCTTCTGCCGAAGACCTAGATGCAGTCCAAGGCGCAGCATCAAGAAGGACCGCACCGCTTCAGCGGCCGGACGCGGATAACGATCCTCATCCGGCATCAAGCGAAGGATCTCTTCCGTGATCTTGCGATACTCACCAACAGGGCTTGCCGCCTCGAGGACCGGCATGATCGGCTCGAATGGATCTCGATGCACGCGGGCGATGCGCTGGATTTCCTTCACCCGGTGAGACGCATGCTTGTGAAAATCATCGCAGGCGCCCTGCCAGTCCTCCCGCGCGTAGTCGATTTCATTCTGGGAGACGAGGCCAGCGATCGGCTGGACGCGCTGCAGAAGCTCCGGATGCTGCCGGAGCCAACCGGTGCCCTGCTTGGTAAGGGCCAAAGAGATGCGCAACATGTCCACTTCCCACGCGGTGTAGAAGCCACGTCGGCTTTCCCGCCATTGCAGATACCAGTCCCAAATGCCGGGAAACAGAAGCAAGCCGAATGTTAGTTGGCGAAGGGGCACGCCATATCCGCGGACTTCGCCTTGCTGCGAGGCCGCGAGCGCGCCGAACATGAGTCCTAGATGTTCGATCTTCTGGGAAGCCGTATCCTCACCCCAGACGCCATTGCGCTGAAAACCGATCGAGGTGAGCGCCGAGGTCTTGAAGCGAACGAGGTCGGCCATTTCCATTGCAAGGGCCGGCGGCGCGTCGATCACGCCGGACAGAAGATCGGGATCCTCAATCCAGGTTTGCTCGTGGTCGTCAGGAACGGCAATCTTACCATCTCCCAACGCTCGTGCTCCGTAGGAGACACCTGGAAATCGGATCGCGTATCGCTGCTTTGCTGCAGCCGCCTGGAATTTCCGGTAGTCGGTCGATCCGCTGATGATTACGCGGCGAACCCAATCGATGATTTCCTCGCGTTTCTGGAACGACAACGAATTGAAGTCTTCCGGCAGATGCCATGCAATACGACGTCGCTCGGCGGGCTCAATCCCGGAAAGATCGAAACCGGATGCCGAACGTGATGGATGCGGCAGTTTCGCCTTGAAATACCCTTCCGGCAGTCGATAACGTCTCTCGATGCGACCCAGGATGTCGAAGCTGTCGGTGCTACGTGGCACGCGACGGCCTTCTATCCAGCTTAAAAGGGTGCTCTTGTCCATCGCCTCGTCGGGGCCGACGATCGCGCGATGAAGCTTCCAATATGTCTCGCCATGTCGACGTAGATGAAGTTGTAGCGCCTGTGCGAAATCGGTCGGCTCGATCCATTGATCAAACAATGGCGTAGGGAACTCCACGAATGTAACGTTTCCTGGGGCCGATCCTTCAGAAGAGGGTTTGACTATCGGCTGTCTCGATACTGGCTGCTCTCGCGCCGCGTCAGATTGGGTCGCGCGGAATGGCTTTCTCTGCGGTATCGTCTTCTCCTTCCGCGTAGCAATGGGTCTCGCTGGCACTTTGCCAGACAACGGTGTCCCTCTGATCCAGCGAGCGACTGCGTCCAAACCCGGGTCGATGAGCCGGGCATTGGTCGAGAGGAGCTCCATCTTTACGCCGCAAAACCGCGAAACTGACGACCAATCAGTCTGGCCTTGGGCGCGCGGCGGGAGACTGCGGGTCTGAATAAGCATGCGCATGTAACCCCGCAATCGGTCGAGCTCGTCGGCCGTCAGGAATGGGGCATAGCGCAGATTGCAGAACGAGTCGATTTTGCGTTGGAACGCTTTCGTAGAAAAATTATCAGTCATTTCAATTCGCATAGTTGTTGTTGTTCGATCCCGCAGTGCGGGGCGAGCTCGCTATGCGATGCAGATTAAGTTTAGGTTCGATTCCTCGTCGCCGAGCAGGAAACGAACTCGGGCGTAGCTTGCTGTCGGCAATTAGACATTTTTATCAGCCGACAAACCTGATCTGGGACCGCACGGCGATCCGCTGCTTTTGATCCATCTCATCGGGGTTCGAAGCAAGCCTTCATTGTATGGAGGAGCACGCCGATCCAAGCGGAGCCGCCCGTCCCCCGGTCAGTCATACACGCCGCCCGTCCGCGCGCTTCGCCAAGAAATCATATAGTGAGTTCATCTACCGAGCGCATCGACGAATGAATCGTGCGCCCGGAAGGACTCGCATTCGCGTCGGTCGCCATCCTTCCATCCCTGCCAATCGCTAATCTGCACGATGACGATGTCCGATTCCGGATAGATATGGATGAACTGCCCGTCGGTTCCGATCGCGGTGAAATCCGAACTCTTCTGACGCAACCACCAGAAGAACCGATAATCCATTGGACACGATGCGTTCTGCGATGGGCTTTCTTGAGGGATTGCATCGTCGGCGCCGTTCACCCGCTTCGTCGCAAGGTCGAACCAAGCCGACGGGATAATGCGTGTACCATCCGGCGCCTTCCCTTTGTTCAGTACAAACATGCCAAAACGGCCCAGATCGCCCACGGTGGCCCTGAAGCAGCAGTTGCCCAGAGCTGTCCCGGTCTTGTCCACGCCCCACTTCGAAACAGACGTCGCCCCAATCGGATTCCAGAGCCTCTGGTACGCCAGAACAGGCAATTTCCTCCCGGCCACTCGCTCCGCCGTAAGTGCCGCAACCGCCGCGTCGAGTGCTGAGTATGCGAAGGGCGATTGCGCGCTGGAGACACGAACCCGGTATTTCCTGGCAAAGTCTTCAACACTCTGCGTACCCTTCTGACGAACCTCGCTCAGCAGCCGAGCATTATCGGAAAAGTAGCCATGCCACCCCCATTCGCTCCAGCGAACAGCGGATCGCATCCGAAGCACGCGATCGAGCGGGACGTCTGCGTATGCGCTTGCCGGATCGCGAGCGAAGGCCGGAACGAAGGTCTTCACGGGATGTGCAAGAACCGAAGCGAAATCGGTAGCCGATCGGGCGTGATACCGTTCAGCCATAGCCGCGCCTAGCAAGGTTGAGGTGATCGATTTCGTGACCGATGCAATCCCGTATAACTTCCCAGGCCCATTCGGCGCCGCGCCATCATCCTTGCAATAGGTCGGGTCCTCCGCATACCGCTCAAGCCGAATGCGGCCCTTCTTGATGACAAGGAGTGCGCATACGCGAGCGTCCTTCATGAACTGCGAAATGGAGCATTTCGACCCCTTGCCCGTGCAATCGATGGCGATGGCGCCGAGACTTTCACCGTGAGCGAGAATGTATCGGTGAGCAGACCGCGGGATCGTTGAGTTTTCAGCTAACGCTTGCACGACACTTAAGCAGATCAAAATGGCGACAGCGACGAACCGCATAGCGATTTCCCTTTTTGCTCGTGGTCAACTTGGAGCGTTTAATGCAGGCGTCCCAGCGAGATGCATTCACTGGCACAGACCTTGCGACCTGCAGTCCGGGAAGCTGCGAAGAATGACACCTTGATTCTGGATCTGATCAAGCCGCTGCTGCGTGTACGGGTTGACACCACCGCCTGGCGCAACACCAGGGCTGGACGGCGTTATCGAAAGCACCTTGGGGCCGGCTCCGCCGTGGGTTTCCTGGGTGACCTTCACGATTATCGGTGTCGGCGGAGATGGCGTCTTTATCTTCGCAAAGGCTAAGCTGATCGTGTCGTCGTTGCTTAAGCTGCCGCCAATAGTCGGCGAATCCTTCGCCACCTTCAGTGTGAGGGTAGGCACTGCGCCCGCGCCCATGGTGAGCTTGAACTCGTTGGCATAGGAAAGCGCGTCCGGCTCGGCGAAGGAGTCAATCGTCTTGATCATCCTGTCGCGCCATTCTGCGATTCCTAAATTGCCTGTGAGCGGGTGACCGCCGAATGACGCGACAGCAATCGGCTTCTGGCAATCGTTCTTAAGGTTCTTCAGGTCCTTCATGTCACCGCTATAGGTGATGGTGGTGTCCCGATGGCCGTCCTGTTTGACGTCAGCCGATACTCCGACATCCCACGTATGGTTCGTGTGAGGATACTTGTGATCGTATGCAATACCCATGTCGATGTCCCCGTCCGCCTTCAAAGTCAGAGATGTCGAGACGGCCCATTTGTCGGGTTGGAACCAACTGGGTAGATCACCGGGATTCCCATAGAACGCGCTCCACATTTCGCAATCGACGTGACGAATGACATCGGCGACCGGCAACCTGGCCTGCGGAGTGAGGGGCGGGAGTCTTGCGCATCCATCGAGCGGAAGCAAGAATACGACGGCAATCAAAATTGCTAATGAATACTTCGCCATGACAAACGCCCCAGGCCTAACTTGCTTGACACAGCCTTACCGTCGTCGCTTCCTCGATAGAAACGAACGCTCTTCAGCTTAGTTTAAACATCTCAAATTTGCGTATATCTTCGCTATATTCCGGACACGCGAAGTATCCCACATACATCCCTGCTTTTTGCCATGGTTGCAGCAACTATTTAAGCAAGTAAAGTGGGTTGTAGAAATATTTATTTCATCCACCCGCCTTGCAACGCGCTTCATGGACAGAGGTAGGGGGAGTGACCGCCTCCGACTGACAATCTGTGAAAGTCGCTGGACCGCAAAAGGATGGGCGCCTGCCATTTCTGCAACGATTAGCGTCGACTGGGATAGAAGAAGGTCAACCCAGGGATTTCTCGCCATGGCCTTCGAAAAAGAAGACCATCGCTCCCGATTCGAAAAGTCCGCGACGACCTTGGAATGAATCCGGTCAACATACTGTCCCCGAATATTCCGCTACAAATGTCAGTACCGCAGTCGCAGGAAGCCGCTTTGCTGAAGCGAATGACCGTGGGAGCCAACGAAACGGTGCCCTATCACTTCTGCTCCCAAAGTGACTGATCCGACACCTATGAATCATTGGAACTCGGGACGTCAACCGCTTCCGCCAATTGATCGCCGGCTCGACAACATCCACCACCGACCAAGCGACATCGATCCAGTTTCTGAAGTCGTCATGTCCGGGAGATTGGCGACCTCTTCCGAGTCCGTCACGGCGCCGACGTTGGCGACTGGGTGGGTGTCCTCGTTGAACTTCCTTCGGCATCGAGGCTGTCGAACACGACAAGATCGGCGTCGTACTTCTCCCGGAGGAGCCCGGTCTCCCGCACTTCTTGCGCGACGAAGACGGTCGCTCCGGCATCCTAGCTCTCCTATTTTCACCGGCCTGCCCGACCGACACTGATATCTGTTGACCCCAGGTCGACGTTCGTGACTTCCTCTGACACGAGACACATCAGAGGGCTGCCATGTATCGCTTCTCCATTATTATCTTCGCCGCATGTGTATTCGGCACGTCGGTTGTCGCCGCGGACTTCAAACCGTACGAAAACGGCCGCTTCGGGTACGTGATCGACCTTCCAGCAGACTTCAAAACGGTTCAGACACCAGACAACGGCGACGGGATCGGTCTCGAGAGCGCGGATGAAACGGCGAAGCTGTCCATCTGGGGCAACTATTTGACGGAAGGCGGCTTCATCGAGGAGAGTGACCTTCGGAAGAAGTTCGAGACCGAGGACGGCTGGACGTTCACGTACGAGAAGCGCGGTACTTCATGGGCGAGCTTTTCGGGAACCAAGGGCGACCGGATCATCTACATGCGGCAGATCGCGCTCTGCGATGACGCAATGGGAAACTTCACTCTCGAATACCCCGCGGCGCAACAGAAGCGGTTCGGGCCACTGGTAGACAGGATGGTGAAGACGCTTAAGGCACCGAAGCACTGCGACTAAGGGCAGCCGGCCAAGTCTCCGCCGGGCGTGCGGTATTGCGCGCTAGGGTGTCGGCAAGTTCATTGCCGCCAACCCCAGAATGTCCTTTGCACCATTCCACGACTACATTCGGATGCTGATCGAGAAGGCGATCGAGTTGCTGCCAGATCTCCATGTCGCTGATCGGCCGTCGCCGCGCGTGCGGATTCGGAGTGATCCGCTTCCAGCCGTTGGTGCGCCATATGGCCCTCCATCGACAGCAGCCTTCGATGACGTGGACGGCGTCTGTCCAGAGCGTGACCGACCGTGCCGGAGTCTGGGCGGCGATCCAGGCCATCGCGTTCAAAACGGCGAGGACTTCGAATGTGTTGTTCGATGTGCCCATCCCCTTGCCGCAATCCGCATATAACTGGCGGTCACCTTCATAAACAACGAAGGCCCATCCTCCGGAGCGGGAGGCGGCATCGAAGGAGCCGTCGGTGTAGGTGTGGAGCGAGACAGTCATACGGAGGCCATGGTATCGAAAGGGAGGCCGCTATGGAAACGGTTCGAGGACTTTCGCGAACGGGTTCTTTCGTTCCGATGCCGCTTTCGCTTTCTCGACTATATGTCGGATGGCCGTTCCTCCGGAAAGCGGTCGCCGCCCCAACGCGCCGAACTCCTCAAACAAGAATACGAAGCCGTCATCGACGAGCTAGGTTCGCAGGGAACACTCGTGATCGCGGGAAAATCCATGGGTGGACGCGTGGCCAGCATGATTGCGGATGAACTTCGCGGTACACAAAAAATCTCCGGCCTGCTCTGCCTCTGCTACCCATTCCATCCCATCGGAAAGCCGGGCAGCCCGCGGACCGCCCATCTCGAGGAAATGACGACACCTACCCTCATCTGCCCGGGAACTCGGGACCTATTCGGATCGCGAGAGGAAGTTTCTGGCTACAAGCTTTCCGAAATAATCGAAATACTCTGGGTGGAAGATGGAGATCATGACTTCCAGCCGAGAAAGGCCGTATCCGGTCTTACGGCCGCCGAGCATGTCGCGATCATCGCCGATCACGTGGCTCAGTGGACCGCCGGGCTTAACTAGCTCCAACCGGCGCCCGGACCAGCCGCCCCGAGTCACAGCTAATTCGTTGTGAGAACCCTGTTGAAAACGGCGAACAGCGCTTCGCCCGGCTCCTTGGAGGCGTTCGACAGGCCGACGATGATCTCCTGTTCATCCGCCCCAAGGCGCGCCAGCGTCTCCGAAACGAAAGCATCAGGCGTTAGGACTGGCAAGCCTGCCGCAAGGGCGTCGCGTGCGGAATGATCGCCGAGACCCGTATCCACGGGCGGCGGCACTACTTCGACGACCCGCACGCCTTCAGGCGCCAGCTGATGGCGAAGGCTGAGCGTGACTGAGTGCAGGGCCGCCTTCGACGCGCTGTAGATCGGCATGGAGGCAACGGGGCAGTAAGCCAGGCCGGAGGAAATGTTCACAATGACCGCTTGTCCCTTCTGCCGCTTCAGGATTGGCAGGAGTTCCAGCGAAAGCATGAGTGGAGCCACGAAATTTATTTGAAGCTCGGCGGCGACGACATGCTCTGGCACTCCTTCGGCAAGATTCATCCGGGACTGGACGGCCGCGTTGTTGACGAGCCCCGACAGATCGCTGTGTTCGGACTGCAGCCAATCGATGAGGGAAGCGCGATCCTCGGGATTCGAGACGTCGCATCGTCTCGCAATCAGCGACGGCACCTGCTGGCAGGCCGTGTCGAGACTTTCCTGACTGCGGCCGCATATGACGACCTGGCTCCCGGCGTCGATGAGGCCTCTCGCCAGCGCGAGACCGATACCACCGGCACCGCCGGTCACGAGAAACTTCTGTCCCTTGAACTGCATAATGGATCCTTTCCTGAATGCATGAAGGTGTGCTGCGGATCGCCGGCACGCCCAACGCCGCTCCGCTGGGGTTTTCGGAGCGTGTTGTCGGATGGTGGCGCGTGGACGAACGGTGCTATCGCAAGGTTGAAAGCGGGCTGCTCAGCTCGATCAATGTTCGGCGCAGATACTCCAGGTAGGCGGTCGCCTCCTCCATCATCTGCAACTGAGCTTGCCATTGAACGTCGGCACTGTCGTTGGCAGCTTCCGGTGGTGAATTCGGATCATCAGCCCTGCCCGATGCGCAGCGCTGCTCGACAGTCGGAAAAGCGATGATATTCGTCACCGTGCGGTCCTCTTCTAAACCTGCATTAGATTGAAACGACGCGCACTCGATCATCGAATAGGCCTAGTGGTCTGAGTGGCACATCTTCGACTGCGAGATCCGTCGCAAGCATCTCTGCCGATGCCTGACGACCCTGCTCTGTCAAGCCGCCGCGTCCACATAGCGTTCGACCTGTCGAACAAGTTGCGACATCTCGTTGTCGTTCAGAAAATCGAGCAGGCGCTGCGGATCGAATGGCCTGTATGCCAGCGCCGCCAGCTCCAGAGGCACGGCAACCTGGTTATCCAACTGGACGAGCTGGCGGGCACGCAGAATCTGATCCCTGTGATCGTTGATTGCCAGCCGCCGCCTCGGCGGTTCAATACTGTCGGCAAACCGAAGGATGTCGTCGAGGCTTCCAAATTCCCAAAGAAGGTCCGCAGCCGACTCAGACCAACACCAGGAACACCTGGAACATTGTCAACCTTGTCACCGATCAGTGCCTGGGCATCGCACACATGTTCCGGTGCAACGCCAAATCTGGCAATCACGGCTTCCCGATCGATCTCGATCCATTTGACCGGATCGAAAAGGCCCACAGAGGGAGAAACAAGCTGCATGAGATCCTTGTCGGAGGAAAAGATCCGGGCCTGCAGGCCATTTTCTCCGCTGATGCGGGCGTAGGTCGCGATCAGGTCGTCGGCTTCCACGCCCGACGTCCGCAAGCATGGCAGCCCGAAGGCCTCGGTCGCCGCGGCGATGAGCGGTAGCTGAGACACGAGATCCTGCGGCATGCGGGGACGATTGCTCTTGTAGTTCGGATCAAGCTCCTTCCGGGAGGCGCTGCCCGCGTCATAGAAGATGCCCATGTGGGATGGCATCGCGGTCGCACTCTGCTCTTTGATCAAGCGAAACAGCATGTTGCAGAAACCGACAACCTCGAGAAACCGCTTCGGGTTCCAGCAATCCAGGTCTTCCCAAACGACGCGGCCTCAACCGATCGATCAGCTCAAAGCGCCGACGCTGTCGAGAAAAAAGGCATCGAAGCCCTTCAACATTGAGCCAAGGCTTCTGGCAAGTTCGGATCGTGAGGATCCGTACCATTCCCGAGCAATGGCAATGGTTGGAAACTCTATTGCGACGACCTGCATTTCGAGATTTTCGCCATCGGTGCGCTCGAGCTGTCCGCGAAGGGATGCGAACCTGTCTCCGTAGAATTCCACTGAGGGAGCCGCGGCCTCCGCGTAGTCTCTCAATCCTTCCAAGTTCACGGCGTTACGATTCCATATCGTATAGTAGGCAACCATCGTTCCTCGGCTGTCTTGAGAATGAGGCAATGCCCGCCTGCGCGGAGCGAGCGGAGTCGATCGGCGATGCTATCGCCATCGTTTGACAGGGAATGTCAGTATGAGGCGGTAGGCAATGCTCCTCCTCACCGACCGCTAAGGCGCCGCGGCTCTGGCTCTCTCTTCCTCGACCTGGGTCCGCCACTGCTTGACGAGCTCTCGTCGTTGGCCAGGGTAACGGTCGGCCAACAGTTCCGCCTGCTGGATTCTGTCGGTGCGGAACGCCCTGAAATCCTGGCGCAGCTCGCACCAGGCGGCAATGACGCGCATCGTCTCCGCAAAGGCGATCCCGATCGGCCAGATGACACGGTCGGTGTCGGCTCCCTTGCCGTCCCGGTAGACGATGTGCAGCTTCATCTGCTGCTGCATGGCCTTGCGCAGGATCTTGAGGTCGATCGCCTCGTCCTTCTGCAAGGGATAGTGAACGTGGAAGTCGTTGTCGTTGACCTTGTGGCGCAGTTCTGAGGGAAGAACCGCCTCGATCTTGGCCAGCGCATCCTGAGCGGCAAACGAAAGCTCGTCGTCTGTCTGGCGGCTCACCCATTGCACGCCGAGCGCTATTGCCTTGATTTCCTCTTCCGAGAACATCAGCGGCGGCAGCATGAAACTGGGCCTCAGCACATAGCCGAAACCGGGCTCGCCTTCGATCTCGGCGCCCATCGATTGCAGGAGGATGATGTCCCGATAGATCGTGCGTAGCGAAACACCCGTCTGCTCGGCGAGATAGGTCCCCGAGACCGCCTGCCGATGGCGGCGGAGAATCTGAAGGATGTCGAACAGTCGCTGGCTTTGGGACATGATCCTATCCTGAAACAAAACATGCTCCGGCCTATTTTATAGGCCGGAAGCAAGATCGGCCCTAGTCCATGCGGACGAGAACCTTTCCGTTGGCCTTGCGGCCGCTTTCCAGCGCCGTGATGGTACCGATTGCCTCGGTCAGCGGCACGATCTCGCCGATCGGAAGCCTGAGCTTGCCCTCGGCGGCCGCCTCGGCAAGACCGTCCAGAATGTCGGCTCTCGCCGAGCATACGATCGGCTTCAGCTTTCGATCGAAGATCGAGCGGATGAACTTTCCGGGGGTCGGATTGATGTCGAGAAAGACGCCACCCGATCGCAGAAGCCCGAAGGCAGCGGAAAGGGTCATGGTTCCAGCCGTGTCGTAGACTACGTCGAAACGATCGCCGATCTTCGTCAGATCCGTAGTGCGATAGTCGAAAAGCGGCTTCACGCCCAGTTCGCTGGCGTGCTGCATAGCAGCGGCACTGCACGTTCCGCCAACCGTGGCACCGAGGGACACCGCCAGTTGGACCGCCGCCTCGCCTACTGCACCAGTGCAGCCGTTGATGAACACACGCTGACCCGACGAGACTTTCGCCTTGTCCACGAGCCCATTCCAGGCCGTCACCCCGGGAGTACCGAGGCACGCCGCATCTTCGAACGAGATCGATGCAGGCTTCCGGGCGATGAAGGTTTCTGGTGTGATCGCAGCTTCGCCGAGGGCGCCGCCATCCTGGATGCGCACCGAGCCGAACACCTCGTCACCCTGCCTGAAGCGGGTGACACCGGGACCAACCGCGGTGACGACACCGGAAAAGTCGCTGCCCATCGCGCGGGGAAACTTCTTCCCCGTCACCATCTTCAGATATCCGTTCCGTACCTTCCAGTCGATCGGGTTGATCGAAGCGAAATGAACCTTCACCGCGACTTCGCCCTTACCCGGCGTGCGAAGCTCGAAGTTTTCGAGCTTCATCAGTTCCGGGCCGCCATATTGATCATATTGGATCCGCTTCATAGCAGGCCATTTCTCTTAAGAGTTGCCTCAACGACCTCGATCAGCGGCGTGCTCGGACGGCCGAGAAGCCTTGGCAGATCAACGCTGTCAGTATACCAGTCACCACGCTGGGTAGCAAAGCTGGCATCGGCGATGATGTCAGCGAAGAAAGCCGGAACTCCGGCGGCGGCAAGCGCCTGGCTGTAGCGGTCGACCGGAAGGTCTTCATAGACCAGCGGCTTGCCGGTCACCTTCGAGATCGCCTCCGCCAGATCGTCCATGGTGAATGCGGTCCCACCGAGCTCGTAGATCGCGTCGCCATCGATCGGCCCTGTCAGGACGGCGGCCGCCGCTTCAGCGAGGTCGTCACGGCTCGCACCCGAAAGCTGACCATAGGCTGCCGAACCGATCAGTTTGCCTGTAGCGAGAGCATAGCCAATGTTGCCGAGATCGCCGGCATAGACCTCGATGTAGGCCCCGTTGCGCAGGAAGACGTGCCGCAAACCCGAATGCCGGATCAGATCCTCTGTCTGCTTGTGCTCGTCGCCCAGGCGAAGAGTGCTGGCGTCGCTGTTGACTTACCCTGCGTAGGCGACCACCGGTACGCCTGCCGAAACGGCTGCCTTCACGGCACGCCTCATCTGCGGATAGCGCTGACCGAAGTCGGCCGACGGGACCAGCAGCAGCCGTTCCGCTCCGGCGAAGGCAGGCACGAGTGTTTCAGGCTTGTCGTAGTCGGCTTCACGGACCTCGACGCCCAACGCTTCAATATCCCCTGCCTTGGCGCGATCGCGGACGGCCGCTACGATGTTGTTAGCCGCGACGCCGCGGCGTAGGAGTGCTCCGATGACGAGCCGCCCGTAGCGGCCCGTTGCAGCAGTGATGATGATCATGTCGAATGCTCCCGGCGAACGGCTCAGTGCGGCTGGACGGTGGACATGTAGGCCGCATAGGGCGTGGCGTCGTAGATCACTTCCGTGGAGGCGATCTTGCCGTCCTTGACCTGGATCAGCTCGGCGACCAGCGAATGCGGAACCGGATGGGTTTCGACGGCATAGACGAGCACGGCCTGCGTCTCGTCACCGTAGGCGGCGAGAATATCGAGCTTCTTGATCATGCGGGCAAAGCCTTCCTGGAAGCCGCGGAACGCGGCCACGCCCGTGGTCTTGCCGATGGGCGAGCTGCAGACGATATTGTCTGCGGAAATCTTGACGATAGCGTCGACGTCCTTGCTGGCCATTGCCTCGCCATAGGCGCGAGCGATCTTGCCAGCCGTTGCGTTCTGTTCAGCCATGGTTCTATTCCTTTCCTGGTGATATGTGGCTGAAACGGATATAGCCCGACCTAGTGACACGATATGTCAGTAGGTCACGTTTGATGATTGAATATTAGACAATAAGCACGCATTGGTAGCGGGCGCCTCCGAAGGAAGGTTACTTAGCCCACCAGACAGAAGGCCCCGCAGGGCGCGATGCCACCAAGTTCACCCGCGACTATCGCGTCGCCTTCCACGAAGAGGAACTGAAGGCCAAGGACGGCTCCGCTTCGATCGCCGCGATGACTATACGGTATCCCGATCTCGCCGACGTCGGCTCCCTCGAACTAGGCGCCAAGCTCGCAAAGGGCGAGATGAAGTGGGTTGAATCCTCAAGCGGATCGGCCGATACCCGCATCTGATCTGCCTACGCCCAACCCTGGATCACCATCGAGATGGCGCTTTTGGTTCTTTGATTTCGAGCCAAACTCCCAATCCGGCACTCGTTTTCATCAAATCCAACGCGGCGTAGAAATCCCGAGCACAGGGACGCCAAGCCGACGATCGCCGGGATCCCAATCGCCGCTCGGCATGCATGTAATTCAGGCTGTGGCACTGCTATGGTGCGTGGATGCAGGGGTTAGGAGAAACTTCGTGCCATGAATGAACCTTTGTCCGAGGAAATCGGCTTCCTACGAACCATTGTGAAAAACCTCGAGCGGTCATTGATTCCTCTGCATCCGGAGTACCTGTCGGCTATGCGCGCCCAGGGACGGGAGCCACCAACGACGAGTCCTATGTCGAAGACTGCGATCCTCCCAGGCGGGCGTGATGCGTTCAACCGACTATGCGAGTGCTTCATGCGCCGTCCGCTGATCGCGCGAGGAGCAAGCTTCGCCAATCTCCAGAACGAGCTTTTTGCTCAGATCGAGACGTACGCCGGACGTGATCCCACAACTATTGTCGAGGCGGATGCTCGGCGATTGATCGATCACTTCGACGCATGGTTCACAGCTCTCGCCATCCCGCGCAGGATATTTGTTCCATGCGTTCTAACCCCATGGCCCGCCCCTAGCTTCAGCATCGGATCAGTGACATTCGTGCATCTCGATGAGATTTCCAAACAGGGTTCCTACACTGACGGACCGACACCGGATGCTCTAAGCAAGCAAAGCTTCAATTCACTTCTTAAGCTGATGAACGACACCCGCGCTTATTGGCTTGCTCGAGTCGAAGTCGAGGGGTGCGAGCCACAACGAGCGGAGGAAGTCGGCGAACTAAGCGTGGACCTCGCAATTGTGGCGCTCCAGCTTGCCGCGCCGAATTTCGATACGAGCGGCATGAGCCGACTTGATTCCCGCCGCGGAGCATCCCAGAAACAGGTCCTTTCCGAGGCGAATGGGCTATTTGGCGCAAGCTGGACCAGGAAGGAGCCCGGACTCGCGATCGGTCGTGGCACGCTTGCGGAAATCCTCCATCATTCGCGATCTGTCGCGGACGCGGTTGGCAACGTTGTTCGATCTTTCAGCACAGGCGCTTATCGATTGCCCAAGCTCGAAAGCGCATGGTGCGACGGCGCGTACTGGCTGCACGAGGCACTCTCGGAGCCCATCGACAATATCGCCATCGCCAAGCTTGAAACCGCCTTGGAGGTTTTGCTCGGATCGGAAAACGGATCGGGAAGCACCCAGCGACTGCTCGCAATCCTCGAATGCTTCTTTGAGCTTCAGCCTGGCGATCCCATCTCGCCTGGTTCCGCACTCACCGCGAAGCAGTTTGCAACCAATCTCGTCCGCGATCGATCCCGCATTCTTCACGGTACCTGGTCGACCCTGAACGAACGCTTGGGCCGTAGCCGCGAAGGAATGGCGGGCTTCGTCATCACAGTCATCCGTCGCGCAGTGGTGGAATTGGAGGCCTACATTCAGGAACCCTCCAACGAAGACAGCATGGACACATTCATCGAGTGGCTAAAGCAGCGCCCAACACAAGAATGCGGAAATCGATAGCAATACGCAGCACCTGACTAGTAAAACGTCAGTGTTCCCGATAGCCGTTGCCGCTATTAGAAAAATATTCCACACCCACCTAGAAGATACTACATATAGTGTTATATTACGCAGAACATCCACTACAGAAGGTGATTCGCGATTGCGGCAACAGGCTGAGAATGCCAATTGGAATGCCCGATTAGAAATATCCACACTTTGGGTCGATGTCCCGCCATCGTGTTTCGAGGTGAAGGCGATCTTCCCCGCGTACCCGACAGAAGACGTGATCCGCGAGATCAAAGACTTTTCACTTCAAACGGGACGACCCTATGAATGGCGTGGCCATACACACGCCCCTCCTCCGAAAGATGGCAAGCCGCCCATCTATATCGATCGCATCGAGATTTCGGCTGTTGCGCGCAGGCGAAAGGAATTTTCTCCGTGCCCTTGCTGCACTCCGAACCATCGAAAGTTCGGTGAAGGCCTCATTGCCTGGTTCGAAGACGAAAAGGTAATTCGTCTCATTGGCAAGGATTGCTTCGCGGCGATCAACAGATCCGGACATGAGGAAGCGTATCAGGATCTGGTCCGGCGCGAGAATGAGCGACGAGTTCTTGACCATATCCTTCGTCAGATTGGAAGAATGCCGAATTGGATACGCGCAGGCGAAGAGCTTTTGCCTATTGCCCAGGCCGCTGACGAGTTTTTCCCGCAGATCGAAAACAGAATCACAAAGTCGCAGGGCGTCTCCAACTTCTGGCGCGAGATCAGAGGCGGCGTGCTGCATCTCAATGAAACCGTCGCAAAGGTGAATGTTCGCCGCGATGGCTCCGAGGAGGAAGTCGAGGAAGGAAAAGAAGCCTTCGAGACAATCCCCGTGGCTGCATTCCCGATAATAGGCTACGCAGCGATGAATCCCGCCCGCAAGGCCTTGTACCCTTCGATTTTGGATGCAGTCACGGCATTGCGCGCAGTCGCGCCGACGACAGCAGGCGCGATCCGCGCACTGAATCCGATCCAGCGCCTTGCAGTGTCCCGCGATTTAAAACGCAGTCTCGATCTGCTCAAGAGAAAGCGGGAGGATCTCCGGGATCAGGTTCAGTTCCTTTCGCAGCTAAACATCCAGCGATTGTCGCAGTGGGCAGCCGACCCCAAGTCCCCCGTTAGCTTTTCGATTTCGCGCAAGGAAGGCAAACTGATCGTCGGCGGGCGCCGCGCAGACTACGTGTTTGACATACCAGAAGAGCTCAGGATTTCGATCATCCCAGCGATAGACGAGCCTTGAGTTCGTCTACCTGGACTTTGCCGGCGTTCCGGCAAGGATGTACAGCACAGTGCAACGATCAATGCCCGCTTGCGATCGCTGAAACAAACGTGCATCAGAACTGACCTGCTATGAAACTTTTACGAGCGGGCATTGGGCTTCGATTCAATCAGGATCGGCGCACGCCTGCAGACCGCACGCCGCCTGGCTTTCCGCTTGTGCACGGAAAGCCCTACTTCACGATAAAGCCGATAGATGCGGCTGACGCAGGGCGGCTCCCCCTCCCGTCTGAGCAGGACGAACAGCCGCCCGTAGCCGAAGGGAGCAACCCGCAATAGCGCACCGAAGCTCTACTTGTCCGCATCCTTGGAAGTCCACTTCTTCAGACTTTCCCTGCGTTTCCCTTGGGATATGATCTTGCGGCCGACCTTGGCCGGCTCGAATCCCGCCTTTGAAAGCGCGTCGCCAAGCGTTTCATTGTGGGGCGCGATCGAGCCGGTATCACCGGCTTCGTCCTCATCCTTCTTTCCATGGTGTGGCATGCCAATCTCCGACTTCGACAGTCCGCCGCGGGGATATTACGAGCTTTGGTCTACACACTAACCTACGATCAGCTCCGAAGTTAAATCTTCGATGCCTGTTCACTGACCCTGCATTTCGACAGGAAGTGGCGCCTCGCGTTCAAGCCGTTCCATGATCGACCTTTCGAAACTGTTTCGTTACGAAAGATTGAAACTCCGGGAGGACGGGTCTTTCTCCGCTGTCCCGGAGTCCTGGGCGCTCTCACGGCCGTCCGGCAGATTGCTCCGCCGACCCGGTGATCGTGATTTCATAGTTGGATTGCTTATCGACCCCGCGATCCGGAATCAAGTTCCCCGAACAAACCTGACGAGATCGCCCCCGCCATCTTCGTCGAGCGCCTCCATGACCTCCTTGCCAGGCAGCTCGCCGCGCTTTGCCAGTTCGGTCACGAGCTTCAAGCACGTCTCACGATGCCGTTCGAGGATCGCCGTCGCCCGCTCGAGCTGCTTGCGGAGAATGGCGTCGACCTGCACCGTGAGCGCCGCATCGAGGGACTTGATCTCGTTTGCGACCCTGTCGTCAACCGGGCCGTAGGATGCCAGCATATGGCCCATCCCGAATGACCTCTCCAGCGCGATGGCAGTCTTCGTCGCTTCGTGCAGGTCGGACCCCGCGCCGCCGGAAGAGCCATCGTCCCAGCACCCGAGAAGAAGCTGCTCGGCCGCCATTCCCGCCATCGTCATCGTGATGATGTCGAGATAATGTTCCCTCGTGCGTCGCGCCCAAACATTGCGCGCGAACACGGCCCGCCCAACCGACTGCACGGATTGCCCCGGTCTCAATGTCGATGCGACGGAAACGCTCGACAGCTTCATGCCTAGAACGGCGCCGACGACTGCATGACCGATCTCATGCACCGCATTCACCCGAACGACTTCGGTCGGCACGACAACGAGAGGCGGAACCTGCAGGATGACGTCCGCTGCCGTCACCGGATGCCTGCCGCGCCTCGCGCTTCTGCGGGCATTCCTGACGATTTGCTGGATGCCCGCACCCGTCATGCCATCCGTGGCTTCGGCAAAGGCGCGGTGGTCGTCGTGAGTAAGCTCTCCCCTGAGATGCATTCGGAAGATTGAAGCGCGGGCTTCGAGATCCGGTAAGGGAATGCGGATATGACGGTCGAGACGTCCAGGGCGCGTGATAGCTGCGTCGATCCAGTCCGGATGGTTGCAGGCGCCGACTACCACAACGCCTTCACGCCCTTCGAGACCATCCAACTGTTCAAGCAGTCCGTTCGTCGCCTTAATGTCGTAGGACGCGTTGCCGCCGACAACGGTGTTGCGGTCGCCGAAGGCATCGAGTTCATCGAGGAACAAGATAGCCGGAGCTTTCTTCCGGGCCTCCGCAAAGCTTGCCTGCATGGACCTGAGAAAGTCGCCCAAATGACCTTTCGCTTGCCATTTGGCGTAGGATGCGATGACAAGTTCCATGTTGCACGTCGCCGCCAGCGCTTGCGAGAAGATCGTCTTTCCGACACCCGGCGGACCGGACAACATGATCCCTCTGTCGACGTCGTCCCATGCCAGCGAACCCGAGCGCCAGTCAGCGATGTCGCGGGCGAGGTCCAGACCCCATCCCTTCGCTTCGCCGTAGCCAGCCATGTCCTCCAGCCTCGTCGACTTGTCGATGATCGGACTTCCCGGCTCAGCCTTTGGTGTGACTGTCTCCAATTTCCGAAGCGTCGCCAGAACCCGCGACATCGGTCGGCCCCGTGTGACGGCGAGCTTCAGGTGCCTCCAATTGCTGCGCGCAAGAATTTCGGCCTCCTCCGCCGTGATGTCGAGGTTATAGACCCATTTGACCACCCCTTGGATCTGCCGGGTCGAAGGTGCATCGACATGAACGATGGCATCGAACGCGAGCGCGATTTCGTCTGGGATGTCCTCCTTTGCCTTGATCAGGACGATGGTCTGCTTGTTGTTCGAGTCATCGAAAATTGCATCGTAAGTTTCCGGCTGGTCGTCGCCGACGTGGACGCGATCAGGAGGCCGAAAGTCGGTGCGAGGGTTCAAAAGCGCGGCCGCAGCCCGCATGTAGGTCCCCTTGTCCTCCCATAGTGGAAGAACGAGGGCAACAGCGAAGCGGTCAGCGCGTGCGTATGTGCGGATAGCGCGCCTGATGCCCGCGCAGGCGATGTATTCCGGCAGAGAGAATCCCTGCCGTCTTGGAGAGATGATGTTCATTGGTGAGTTCCTGGAATAGCTGAATGATGACGTTGAATCCGGCGCATCGGCGCTTCACGTCATCCGCGTATCCGGCGCACCTGCGTGTCTGGACAGATCAGGGCTCCGTCCAGATCGAACTCCATGAATCCTTGCAGGGCGAGCGCGGCCACAAACCGCATCGGCCGCCCTTCCCTGACGACCGACATACGCTCGGCTGCCGTCTCCGATACCATCTCGTCCATGGCAACAAGCAGACCAATCCCGTCACAGAGGAGCGGTCTGTAGGCATGTACCTCGAGCGTGGAAGTGTGCGCGGTGAAATTGAAGGATCTCATCGGCCGCTCCTATCTGCTGGCGAGGCGGACGACGCTGTCCGGTCCGAGCAACGAGGTGTCGAGATCGACCTCGACGTGGCCTTGGAGGATCATGGCCGCAATGGTCTGCATCGGTCGGCCATCGCGGATGGCGGCGAGGCATTCCGCAAGCGTCAGCGAACCAAGCTCGTCGAGAGCAGCAAGAAGCCTGATGCGATCGCCGAGTGGCGCGTCGTAGCCCGCATAGCGAATAAGATCTTTCGCGTTCTGCAGGCGCGGCTGCTTGCGGAGCTCAGGCATGCATACGGCCTGATAGCGATATCCGTACCGCCTCGCGGCATCTGCAACGCACGACGTGTCGTCGGGAGGGCGTTCCCAGATTTCCACAATTGCGCGGTCGTCAGTCGTCTCGACGATGAAATCGATCGTGAATTTTCGGTCGCTGCTATTGTCTCCCAGAAAAAAAGTGGCGCACTGCCAGGATGTGACGCTCGGATCGAGATCGAGCAAGCAGGCGTAGTCCCGTGCACTGCGCGACCTATAAAGAGCCGGGCCAATGCATTTGAGCGTGATGAAAGGAAAATAAGGGCGGTAGCGTGGAATCTCGCAAGCTTCATCGCCTGCAGCATGGGCATACATGGCCTTCATGACCAGCACTCCAACGAACAGCAATCTGGGCGGCGCCGGGACCGGTCCCGGAAATCCGTCAACCTATTCGAAGGGATTGTGCGAAGATGTTGCTCATGACGAGAACAATTAGTGAACAAAAAGTTATCCGTCAACTGGCAGAACGGAAAATTGTTTTCGATGATCCTGCAACATTGCGATTAGGCGGAGGCGAAAACGATGGAGATTGTCTAATTTCAAGACAAGTCAGTGAAGATTATTCTTTAAGCCGATCAGTGGCATAGCTGCGCCGCGCTTGATAAGCGCACTTATTGTCTTGTTGGGCGCCGCCTCGCCGGCTACGTTTCCGCACCAGCAGAAAACATGATCAGAGATTGAGATCGTCGTCAGAAAGCGGGCCGGGTTGTGCGAACAGCTCTGTCAACGTTTTCTTTACAGGCTCGTAGGTCACCAGAAATCTGCCGTCAGGATCAATAATTCTCTGAGTGCCGAGTTTTTTTGCCGCATCCAATACCTCTTGGATGCGGGCTTCGGCTTCTTGTCTCTGCCAGTCGGAAGTACTCTTCATCTAGGCCCCTTACGGACGAATTCAGCCCACGCATTGTAACATCGAATTGGATAGTGCCCCGGAATTTTTCAAGAATCCCATACCTGGTCACAGGATTATGCCGTGCAAGCAGAACCACTGCTTTTGATGGATACTGACATTGTCAGTCTGATGGGCCGCCGGAAGGCGCCCCCGGGACTTCGACCCTGGCTGCTCCGTGTCGGCATCCATCGTCTGGCACTCTGCTTCCCTGTCGTAACAGAATTGATGCGTGGAGCCCATCTCAGACTGAGGGACAATCCCGAAAGTGCGATGCGCATCGCAAACTGGGCCAACGAAGTCGTGAGGATGGGCTTTCCCTTTCCGGAGATGACGGTGGAGGTGGCCGCCAAATACGCGGAAATGACATCGGTACCCGGTCTTCGACACTTGTGGACCGCTCAAAAGAACCAGAAGAGCAACCGGCTTGGCCATGACTTGATGATATCGGCGGTGGCCATCGCTCACCGGACGCCGATCCTGACCGCCAATGTCGATGACTTCCTCGCGATCCACAAACTATTCCCCCTTCCCGGCGTCCATCATCCGATGAAGGCTCATTGGTTCGTTGAACCCCCGTTCGACGTGCCGCTACCGAGGTTCGACCGGGCCGAACTCGATCCTCACGAAAGGGCCTTGCCAACACTGACGAACGCAGCCGCCCTCTCTATCACTGACGTGACCGGCGAAAAACGAACGAGATAGAGAGCATTTTACTCATTCCCTTTCCGGGACAGAAGGCTTCAGCCGGTAAGACAGCCCTGAAACAGGAGCTGGCGATGGCTGTAGGTAAAGAACCAAGCGAGGATGTGGGCGTACTGAAAAAGCGCATCCTTGCAAACCGCCGTTCAGTGGCGAAGGCGCAGATCGACATGATAGCTGACATCGAACGCATTCGCGGATCGATGAGCGACGACGACCTCCGAAGCTTCCTCGTCGTCGAGTGCGGCGTCCCGCAAACAGACATCTCCGCAATTCTTTCGTTCAATGAGATCCTTGGTGACCACGCGCACATCCTTCGCAAGCGCGCCACGTCCTTCCCAGTCGTCAAGGCCATCATCACGGCAAACCCCGCCACACGGCAGGCGGCGTTGGACAGCCTTGCAGCCGGTGACGATGTAGACGTCGCGACGATTTCAGCCCTACGCCGTATCGCCACGAGGAACAGCATCGGCGAACGCGCCTACTCCGAGCGCAGTCGCCAGCGTGCCCTGCGCTCCAGCGCCAACGCCAAGACCGCATTTCTTGTCGAAGCGCTTGGAGAGGCTACCGTGACGCTGCTCGACAAGATCGACTCCTTTGTGGATCAGTACGAGCCGGAACCGTCGTACGACCCGGACGACCATGTGGTCTACGCGCCCGGGCACGATGCCGGTATCAAGGACATATCCGAGTTGGCCAAATCGGTCTTCCGACAGTTTCAGGGGCTATATGGCGATATCGTCCTTCCGGAGGCCGGTCTCGATGGTTTGAAGGCCGGTAGCAATCGCCATCGGCTCGCGGCTGCACAGGAATCCTTGAAGCGGTTTGCCAGAGGCAGGTTCGGCTTCGGAGAGCAAGGCTACGGCTTTGCGTTCGAGCGGGGCAATCTCTGGAGTTCAGAACTCCAGGAAGCACTCGAATTCCTGCTTCCATGCAAAACCGCGCCTGAGCCGGCAGCCCCCGAACAGGCAGACGAAGCTCAGCCACTGCGGTTCTTGGAGATCTGCGCGGGAGCTGGCGGACAGGCCATCGGACTTCTCGGCGCAGGATTCACGCCTGTCGCCTTGTTCGATATGAACAAGAACGCGGCCAAGACACTTCGAAAGAACTGGAACTGGACAGTTCGCAAGATCCGCATCGAAGAGGTCAAGGACGTCGATCTACGCCAGTACCATGGCATCGATCTACTTGCTGGCGGCGTCGAATGCAGGGCGTTCTCGGGGGCGGGAAAGCAAAAGGGCGAAAAGGACAACCGCAACCTCTTCGACGAGGCGGTTCGCTACGTCGATATCATCCGGCCGCGAGCATTCTTTTTCGAGAACGTCGATGGATTCACCCACGAGAAATTCATCAGGTACAGGGCCAAGGTATTCCGAAAGCTGAAGGCGCTCGGATACAAGATCGGTCTGCACAGGATGAATGCCGAAGACTTCGGACTTGCGCAATCGCGTGAGCGCGTCGTGCTCGTCGGTATTCGCGACGACCAGCCGGGTCTGTTCTCCACGCCGACGGGCGGGCAGCATACGACAATGAGGGATACTCTCGCTGAAATACTGTTCCCGCATCGGGGACGTGGCGGTGCCGTGTATGACGAATGGGCGGAAAACTGGCTCGCAAAATATGGTGGCCAGACTTCGTACACGGTCCTGTCGAGCCTTTACAAAGCCAGAGGCGAGATCGTGCAACGATGGAAGTCTGAGCTCGGGTTTGAAATAGACGCCAAGCACATCGGTGATGAACCCGCTGCCCTCGGCACCATCGCCGATACTAACGCGCTTCCCTTTCTGACCGTCGACGTGGTCAAGGCACTCCAGGGCTTTCCCAAGGCGTGGAAATTCGAAGGCGGCGCGGTTCAGCAGTTCTACCAGATCGGCAACGCCTTCCCTCCCCAGATGGCGAAGGCCGTCGGTCTTGCCATCTTTCGCGCGCTATCCGGACGACTGCCGAATTCAATCGACGCACCACCACTGGTCCCGTTCGACGAAACCCTGATTGGCATCAAGCCCGCTATAATGCCGCCACGATTGCGTCTGAACGCCATGACAAAGCAGGACGTCTACGACCTGAAGGATCGCTACGGCAAGAAATTTAAGGACGCCAAGAAGCTCCTGGCTCAGGTGAAGGCGGCGGACAAGGAACGGAAGCTCGAGATGGCGGCCTACCTCAAGCAACGCGATGCTCAGCCGGAACCGGGACCGGAGGTCGAGCCTACTTAGGCTTTCGATCCGTTCGCCTTTCGAAGTGGTGAACGAGGGCCTCGTGAATCTGCCAGGGTTCGGGAGCCCTCATCTTTGAGACCGTCTTACCGTTGACCAGAACCTGGCCGGTAACCCCCTTCTCCGTCCAAACGAAGCTGACGGACTGCCCGGCACCGTCCTCGACAGTCAGCGTTTGAACATTGCCGTCGGTCGAAAACGCGATATCGCCGTCGTCCAGCCCGAGAGTTTCCGTGAAGTCCAAGTAGGCCGCGGCGAGTTCCGGAGCCACTTTCTTCTCCAGGGCGCCGGCAGGCAGAAGCACGCACTCCTTTAGATACGCCGCGATTCCCTCCACGAAATCCGACATGACATCGCCCTCGAGGAATTCGAGCGTTTCGCTGTGTCGCGGAACGAATCCTATCCAGCCGGTGTCGCCGAGTTTCACCTTCGAATGGATATGCGCGGTCAACACGACATCTTCCCATTCCGCTCGGGCCTTGCCAGTCTCACCCTTGCCCGGCACGTACAGCTCGACCGGAAGATCCCAATCGCCCGCGCCCTTGCTCCTGAAGACGAGATTCAAATCACCGTCCCGGCGCTCCCCTCGCATCACGAGGCCTCGCTCCTTGAGGATGTGGCCATATCGCTCCTTTGCCTCGATCAGTATCTGCGTGAAGTAGCCCATGGATTCATTCTCCGTATCCGATAAGCATAGGATCGGAGGCGGGCTGGCAAGTCACAAAAGGATTTGAAGGATTCGAGGCTTCATGTCTCAAAATTGTTGACACAAGAACTTAACATGAACGCATAAACATCTGATATAATGATAGATTTTTCTGTAGACTCGGCTTGGTTAATATGTCTTAAATATGAGCACCCTGAGGTGGGAGCCAACCATGACGCGGATATACGCACATTTTATAGGTCAGGCCTGAAGCATCGCAGCGCTGGGTAGAGAGACCCCGGCGAGCATGCTCTGCCCCATGGTTCGGACGCTGAAATAATCCAACAAAAATAGCTGTTTGTACGATTGCAGCCTGTAGTCGGCTCCGCACGGTCAATTCATATCTTAGGACCGGAGTTGTAGCTGGTTATCTCAGTGGGGTTCCACGATGTACGCAGTAGACGATAGCACCTTCCTCCCTCTCGCGGCCGCAATAGTTGCAGCGATAGCCTGATCTCTTTCTGACATTTTTTTGATTTTACCCGGCGCCAACCGCTGCCGGGATCGACCACTCGTGTCCCGACGAAAGTTCTGTCCATGCTGACATTGATCCGATCCGCACGCGCCCCGCCCTGATCTGAAATCCCGCCGCGCGTGCGGCCAAACCCAAAATTCAGATTTGCCGCGAACTCGGTCACTCCGGGGATCGACGGCGCACGTCCACATGTCACCAACGGAGACCGACATGCACACTGCCAACACTGCAAGCCGCCGCACCTCGACCCGCTACTCGCGCGAGGAGATCAAGATCCACCAAGCGTACGCCACGAAGTGCTCTCGCGCAAAGCGCTTCGAGGAGATCGCATCGCGTTTCATGGCGATGAAGGCGGAATGCCAGCTCCTGGGCCTTCGTTGGTGCGCCTTTCAGGAGTTCCGCAACCTCGCCCGCCTTCGCCGTCTGGGAGTCACGCGTGGTGAAACCCGGCTGGTTACGTGGGCACCAGGTGCGGAAGATGACTTCGACGAACCCTCCGACAGCGCGCTGCTGCGCGAGCAGATTGGTCGCGCCATCCTTGGGCGCCTTCACTGATCCGGCTTGCCAAGCGGGAGGGCGCTCCGCCCTTCCGTCTCGTCTCCATTATAGAAGGAGCAGCACAATGCTGCATATCTCACACCCTTACCAGCATGCCGCCAGCGAAATCATCGAGATCCATGGAGCTCGACTTCGCGCATGGGCGGCAGACAATCCCAGCGACAAGTTCACCGACGACGAAATGAGACTGTTCCGCTCGGTCGCGCTTGCCTACGCCGATCCGAGGCGACCGAGCATGCGCGATCTCTACGGGGCGCTGTGCGCGATGATCGATTCCGACCATCGCCGCTCCGGTAGCGCAACGCAGCTTCCGTCGGCGTCGGCGTTCCATCGCCTCGTCCCGAGCCTTCCGACCGAGTTCGTGAACCAGCAGCGCTACGGGCACCGGATTAGCCCGTTCGAGATCATTCGGTCGGCGGAGCCCATCCTCGCTGCGATCGAAGTCGCCTGAAAACCCAACACCAACGGGAGCCAACACATGGACCTTGACAATTTGTCCGCCTCTTCGGACGCGCTCAGCCTGGCAGAGAATGCTGCCGGCGCCACTGCTGGAGATGCCCGTCCGGCCGACTACGCAAACTTCGAGGCCGAAACGCTGGCAGCAGCGTTCCGCGCAGCGGTGAAGGTTCCCGACCACACCTGGAGACTATGGGCCGTTATGGCGGTCCACTTCAAGGAAATGAACGCCCACTTCACATCAGCTGGTGAGCCTCAGCTCAAGGTCATGCCCTACGGCCGCTTCCGAGACTTGGTCTGGGCCACCGTCGGCCGCGCGGAGGACTCCCATGCCTAAGGTCGAACATCGCCGAAAGACTGCACAGCGTAGACGCAGCGAGGATCAAGGGATGCGATGCGCAACGACCGATCGCCTGACCGGGCGCGTCGAGCACTTCGAAAGCGACGCGGAAATGCGCGCTTTCCGTAAGGTCGAACGCGCAAAGCGGGGCCATCAGCTCTCAGATGGTCGGCGACGGAAGATCTTCACTCCATGACACCGCCCGGACCGCCCCGGCTCTAGCGACATTCCTTCCACCAGACAGCCATCGCCCGTCCGCGCGACGCGGCCGGGATCGGACACCTGCGTTCAACGGAGCCTCCAATGACCCGCGTCAGACAGCTTATTCGCTTCATGAAGGAGGTCGAATCCGGATACGACCGCACGCTCCTTCCGCTGCCCACAGAGACTGTATTCCTTAAGCAAGGCGGTCCCCTCTCCGGCCGCTACGTCCCCTTCGAGGCAGATCCACACGACGAAGAGGACTACTCAGGCCTCGTCAGCATTCCCTGGCTGTGGCAGCCAACCGCCGAGGCTACTCCGAGCCGCTGGTATCCGGCACGTACGAAGGGCCATTCGCGAGGCACAATCACGAACCCGAAAACACGAAAGGCAATCTCATACAGCAGCACGTACGAGATGAATCTCGCGTACATGCTTTGCGCGTCTCGCCACATCGCCCTCGTGGAGGATCAGCCGTCCGCAATTCCGGTCATGGATGAGGACGGCGAGAAGAAGCATACGATCGACTATCGGACCACGATGTGCGGATCGCGAAACCGTATTGTGGTCGCCGTCCGCCCGTCCTGGCTCCTGGAAAAGGACGGCCTTCCCGAAACCATCGCCAGCATCAACCTCGGGTCATTGGAGGGTTTCGCCGACGAAGCCACGATCCTCACCGAGAAGGAAATCACTGATGCGCGCGGATGGAATGGAAAGAGCGTGCTCCGCGCCCTGAATTCTTCGGTCGCCGACGACAACGAAAGACTCCGTGATTTCGCGTCCAAGTTCCAGGGAACCGTTTGCCTGATGACTCTGACGGCGAGTTTCGAGCAGAGGGCTGCGGCGGAGAATGCCGTGTGGTGCCTGATCCACGACGAGGTCCTCGTTCCGGTCCGGCCCGACCTCAGGCTCGTCGACGCCCCCTTCGTTCGCTTCAACCACAAACACTAGGAGAATACCATGCAGGATCACATCCGAACTGCGCTCGCCCTCCAGCACGCGCCCGTCTCGCTCCCATTCGTCAAACTTCCAGAAGGCGCTCGCGTCAAGGATCTCGGCATCGAGTACAATGTCCTCTACTGCGACCGAAACGGTGCCGTGCTTCGCCGGATGGACGAGACAAACGCGAACATCAGCTTCACCCAGGTCGACCTCAACGAGCGCCTGAACCGCGCCGTGAACCCGATGACGGTCGAGTTCGGCTTCTATTCCAAAAGCAAGGCGGACGCACGAAACCGGGGCGCTTCCAGCCTGAGCGTGCTCGCTTCGAAGGACCAGGAAGACGTCCTCCGGAAAGAGTTCGTCGTCCGTAAGTTTCTTGAGCTGAAGGAACAGAACAAGGAAGAGCGGAGGGTGGCCCGCATCGATGGCCTTCCGCTGCCGCCTTCTGTGAGCAAGTCCCGCGAATCCCTGCTCCGCGTCATCCCGATCATTGCTCGGGCGTGGCGTGAGTTGCAGATTTCTTCCGGATCCGCCTGGTCCAACAGAAAGCCCACGGCCACGGGTCGTGTGAACTACACGACAAAGGCCAAGGTCGAGCTGTGGGAACCCAGTCCATCCTCGGTGAAAGGCTGGATCCTCGCCTTGGAAGAGAACCAGTTCGATCCAACGTGCCTGAAGAACAACTACCGCAGCGAGCGCCCCGAGTACTTCACGCCGGACGAATTCCGGTATCTCAACGACGCCGTCCGCGCTGCCTGCTCGACCACCAAGCCCGATCTTGCTGAGATCCACAGGGGTATGGTGGGACTGATGGAAGCAGCAAACAAGTTGCGTCCCCCTGAGGATCAGCTACGCATCCCGTGCGAGGACACACTGCGCAATCGATACAATGCGCTTCCGGACATGTGGCGTGAACTCGGCCGGGACGGCCGGGAGACCGCGCGCAAAGAGTGGCAGCCCGAACATGGAGGCATCGACGTTGTCCGCGCTCTCGAGCGTATCGAGTGCGACGACCACGAGATCGATCTCCAGACCCTCCTGGTGAAGATCGGCATCTGGAAGACGCTCTCCAAGGCTGAGCGGAAGAAGATCAAGCGGATCCGGCTCTGGATCACCGCCATGATCTGCGTTGCCACCCGCTGCATCATCGCCCTGCACGTCAGCGCAGAGCCGCCGTCGCTGAAGTCGGCGATGACGGCTCTGGAAATGTCGACGCGCGACAAGACGGACATTGCCCGCCGCCTCGGCTGCCAATCGCCGTGGATGCAACACGGCACCGGGGAGACGGTTGCGGTCGACAGCGCCGTATACTTCGCGCATCGCCCGTACCGTGTGGCCGTCAACGACATGGGCTGCGGCATCTTCCTACCCCGTGCCGGTGATGCCTCCATGCGCGGCTTCATCGAGCGCTGGTTCCAGACCTGCGCCCATCAGATGTTCAACTACTTCGATGGCCGGACTTGGGGATCCATCGCCGAAAAGGGTGACTACGACTCCGAAGCCCATGCCGCCGCCGTAGCGGATCTCGTCGCCGAATGCCTGATCCGCTGGGCTGTGGACGGTTATCACAATGCTCCGCATGCGGGCCTGAACGGCGCGACGCCTTTCAATCGTTGGCTCGAACTCGCGCGCGACCACGGTGTGCAGCCGGGTCCAACCGGGGCGCTAAGAACCCATCTCTTCGGCACGTACGTGAAGCGCGTCATCTCCAAGAAGGGCTACCGCGTCGCGGGTCTTTATTTCCAGAGCAAGGAGCTGCAGCAGATCCGGCGCAAGTCCAAGAAGACGCCTGTCCTTGGGCGCGTAAACAATCACAACCTCGACGCTGTCTCGATCCTCACCGAAAAAGGATGGATCGAGGTCCCCTGCGTTCATCGCGAACTCGCTGGTGTCAGCATCTGGCAATGGCTTGCGGCGGTCGAACGGCTGAGGCTCTTCAACAGCGAGAACGCAAAGGCCTCGCGACAGATCCTTGTCGACACCTTCGCGTGGCTGAAGCAGCAGGCCGAGATGGCGCGTCTCGAGGCCGGGCTGGTGAACCCGGTCCTGACCGACGAGGACTACCAGCGCTTCGAGCGCAAGATGGACCAGGAGTTTGATCTCGCCGAAGCGCCTGTCAAGGGCGAGCCCCGCCCCGAAGGAGAATGGCGCCCCTCGGACGAGCTTTTCGCGGCGCTGCGCATCTCGCCGATCGTCTACGCGAAAACTCGCACCGCCAAAGTCATCCGCGAGGAAGCCGAAGCCGGAGGTCGTCCGGCCCTCGGCACACCGCTCGCACTCCCGCGGCCGCAGGAACCGAAACCCGAGGATGATGCGAACGACGACGCCCCCGTCATCCTCCGCATCAGCAACGACATTTTCGACGACGAATAAGGAGCACGCTGTGACCCAGCCCGAAAACTACGAATCCAAACGCAGCCAGGCCGCCATTGACCGTGTCCGGGGTTTGGTCGGTGCCGACCGCCTTTCGGTGGCCGACCGCATCGCACAGCTCTACAGCGAGTACATCGCCCTGGATCGCGACAAGCTCCTCAGGGATGCACTTGTGGCTTCCATCGCAAGCGTGACCACACCGATCACGGGCAAACCCGACAAGCGTCGCATCGTGGCGGTTTGCGGCCGCTCCGGCGCAGGGAAGACGACGTCGATCATGAAGCATATCCAGAACCTCAACGCGATGGCGGCGTACTTCGATGAAGATGGGGTGCGGATCCATCCCGTCATCTTCATCGAGGCTCCCTCCCCCTGCACACCTCGCCTCCTCGCCATCGCCGGCCTCGAAGCTCTGGGGCATACGCCGCCCGACCGAATCCGAGAGAACGAGGCATGGCTGCTTTTTCGTCGTCTGCTGAAAGTTCACAAGGTGATGTGGGTCGTCATCGACGAAGCGCAGCACACCATAGAGTCGGCCACCATCCGGGAGGCGACCGTGATCGGCGATGCGTTCAAAAACCTCACGCAGATGCCGGACTGGCCCGTGCGGCTGATTCTGGTAGGCGTTGCCCCGCTCGCGAGCTTTCTCGCCCGCAAGCAGCTCTACAACCGCCGGACCGTGGTGCCGTTCGATGCCGTTGATGCCAATGAGAACACCGATCTCGTCGAGAGCATCCTCAACACGATCGTCCTCGAGCATGCCAGCTTGGAGCTCGGGATTGATCTGAAAGAAGGAGATTTCCTGAAGCGGCTGATGCATGCCTGCGACGCCGAGTTCGGATCGGTTGTGCAGATGATCCGCGCCTCAGTCGAGCTCGCTATGCTTGCCGGCCGCGAGCATGTGCTTCTCGAGGATTTCGTCAAGACCTACGCGTCGTTCTCGGGATGCAGACCCAGCAAGAACGTCTTCACGGCAGCAAACTGGCAGGATCTGGATCCCGCCACGGCTCTGCTGCGCGATGACGACCGCGCTTGGGAAGAGAACAAGTTGAAGACCAAGGGCAAGAACGCCACCAAATATGGAGTACGTCCTCAATGAACAGACTGTCTGAAATCATTAACTTCAATGCTGGCGAGAGCGTTGCGAGCTACTGCTCTCGTCTCGCAGCGGCATGCGGGTACCGTCACGCGCGTTCGTTTGGGGCCGACTTAGGGTTCCGCTTCCAGGGGCTTGCGGTTGGATGCAACGATGACATCGAAAAATTCCGCTCGGTCGTCGGAGTGCCAACTTCATTTTTGGCTCCTGGTATCATCTCCTCCGACAACCGCTTCAGCCTTGTCGCGGGACAGCTCCTCTCCCGCGCATCCGTGCAACGGCAGCGGCTGCGGTTCTGCCCCTACTGCGTACTCGGTGACGAATGCCAGAAAGGTGGCCGGCGCGGTTTCCGTTCCTTCGGCCGTGTCGACTGGTTGGTGAAATCGATCCGGTGCTGCGAAGACCATAGGGTGCAACTGATGACCTGTGACAAGGATCCGCCTCCCGTCTTCATCCACGATTTTGCCGCCAACCTCGCACAGCTTGGCGACGTGAGGCGCATGTTGTCCGACGTCGAATTCATGAAGCCTGACAGGCTCCAGCGATACGTGAAGGAACGGCTCCGCGGAAAGCAGACCGAAGCGGCGTGGCTCGACAGCCTCCCTCTCTACGTTGCCGTTCGCCTGTGCGAGACTGTCGGGGTAGCAGAGCGCCACGGCACCCAATTCCATACATCCAACATCAACGAACACGAATGGTCGGCGTGTGCCGGTGCTGGCTATGATCTCCTCCGCGGCGGCGAGCAGGACTTCCGTCATTATCTGCGCAGACAGGTAAAGTGCTTCTATGGAAAACTGAGCGACATGGGCGGGCGCTCGATTTTCGGCCGTCTTTACGAGCGCCTCGCTCACGAAACGGAAGACAAGGCATTCGACCCGATCCGCCAAATCATGCGGGACGTCGCCCTGGACAGTCTCCCGCTCGGGCCAGGTGACGAGTTCTTCGGTCCAGTCACCGAGAGGCGGCTTCACTCCGTGCAGTCGGCATCCGTAGAATTCGGCGTTCATCCGAAACGGCTGCGGAAGACGCTCGTGAACGAAGGGCTGATCCCGTCCGAAGACAAGTCGAAGACGTTCGAAAGGATCCTGCTCGACGCGAAAACGATGCAAAGGTTCGCCCTCGTGGCCAAGAGCAGCCTCAATGTGCCGGACGCGAAAAAATACCTTGGTGCCGAGCGCGTCCAATTCGAGATGCTGGTGAAGCACGGCTTCATCCAGCCCGTCGGCGGCAATGGCGCATCAGCCGAAGTTGCTGTCGACCGCAGGTTTTCCCCGGACGATCTCGATAACCTGCTCCGCCGCCTGAAGGCCGCCGACACGCGCGCTGACAACAATGGTCTTAGCGATCTCCGAGAGATCATGTCCAAAGCGGGCTGCACGTTCGCCGAAGTCATCGAACTCGTGCTCAGCGGCACGTTGGCGAAGGTATCGTGGGTCGCAGGCGAGACTGGGCTTGCAGCCATCAGACTTGACGCGGACGAGATCAAGGCAAAAACGATCGGCGACGATCATGGCTGCTTCTCTCTCCGCCAGCTCGAGACGGTCATTCCGGCCTCGGGCAAGATCATCAAGGCATTGGTCGAGGGCGGTCACTTGCCGTCGGTCAAGCGACGCAATCCGGTGAAGCGGAACATGCAGACTGTGGTCGAGCCCAGCGCGCTCGAGGCGTTCATGAATCAGTATCTGTCCTTGGGCAACTTCGCCACCAGCCGGCGGACACGTACTTGGAACCTGAAGCGCGATCTCGACCATGCCGGAATTGCGCCGATCTTTGTGGCGGCCGAGATGCCGTTCTACCGAAGGTCGGACATCGAGCGCTTTTAAGGAACTACTGATTAGAGAGTCAACGAAGCCGGGTTCTGCCCCAGCCACTAACTTAAATGTGGAATCGCTGAAATTTTACAGTTCCACATTCCCGTCCACGGAAGGGGGGCGGGAATGCTGACAGGCTCAAACCGAAGCTCAAGCATCCGAAGAGCTACGTTGTTGGTCTTTCAATTCGGCGGCAAGCGCCGCCCTTATGCGCTCTGCTAACCGCGCCATTTCGGGCTCATCAATCTGCAAGATACCATTTTCGGCCATCAGTGCATGGTATTGCTGTCTCTCTAAAGGTACGCCGCTTGGTAGCGGTGCAACGTGAAAATGAAGATGACTATTTGCTTGCTGACTGCCGAGGGATAGTGCGTATATCCGTTCAGCGTTGAATGTCTTTTTCAGCGCCCGAGATAGGAGGTAGACCATCTCTTGTAAGCGAAGGTACTCGGCTTTGCTCAGGTCTTTCGAGAAGTCCTCACGATGCTCACGAGGGCATACGAGGCAATACCCTTCCAGCGTTGGATACCTGCTCAAGAAAATGATCGTCTCTGAGTCTTCGTAAACGCGGTGATGAAAGAAGCTCGGATCATCAGCGACACAGCCGCAGATGAAGCATGGTCTGGTCCCAATTCCATCTAGGTAACGGTCTAGGTCGAAAGGTACGCGTGTTGTCACAATCGTTCTCCTCTCCGGGGTTGAGCAATCATTAGAAGTACACCACGCCTTCGAGGCGGATCGCGCCTTTAGCCAAGCCGAGGTGCGCATTGCTGGAGTATTCCCCTGCCTCCGCTTGCCGATGTAGTTGAAGTAGGCGCGGAACATCGCGAGCATCTTCTCTACCATGTCCAGGGAATAGAACGGCGGCGACTCCGAAGTTCGGCCAATGCGGATTTTTGCAAAAATTGACGTTTGCTCCCTGGAAGGTAGAGGCAATCGAAGCCGCTTTGGATCTTCCGGAGAAATCTCCGGCATGAGCAATACCCCCGATAACCGGTGTTATTAGGGGTATTGCTGAACATGGTCCTAACGATTCCACATTTAAGTTAGTGGCTGGGGGTTCTGCCCGGCTTTTTTGATGCCGTGTTCAATTGGCCAGTTTTAGCTTCCGATATGGCCACTTCTGGATCGGTTTTTGCGATCCTTGTAGCGAATATCAATGGGTTACAAACGAAATGGCCAATACCAACGTCGTTTTCTCATGATGTGAGCTGCGTCATATCGACGTTACGTTCGGCGCAAAGTCGGTGTCATTACGCAAACAAACGCTCACCGGGTCCGCAATGGCCCGGTGAGTTCGTTTCGGCGCTATTATGGCGGCTCCTGACCATTGGCATTGCCCGCGCCGGCGGACAAAATGAGTCAGGCAAAGCACTAATCACGCGCCAGGATATCGCCAATGGGATGGGAAGCACTCGCGCAATGGGATGAAAACGCGGTCCGCCTCGAACCACTCACCGGTGGAGTTGCCAACGATGTGTGGAGCGTTCGCATCCACGGAGGGATTGCCGTCGCTCGTCTCGGTTCCAGGTCCGATGCTGATCTTGGTTGGGAAACCGCCCTGCTCCAGCACCTCGATCATGAAGGCATGACCGTTCCGGTGCCGATTCCGACGATGGACGGTCGGCTGTTCGTGGACGGTCTGGTGGTGATGAAATACCTGGAAGGTGGACCGCCGGAGACAGGGGCCGATTGGCGTCGTGTCGCCAAAACATTACGCGAGCTGCACCGGCTGACGCAGGGCTGGCCTCAACGGCCCGGCTGGAAATCGTCGACCGACCTCCTGCATGTCGAAGCCGGAACGAGGATCAATCTTGCCGCGATGCCGCCCGATGGCGTCGCTCGATGTCGAGCAGCGTGGGCGCGTCTCGTCGGGCGTCAGACATGCGTCGTCCATGGAAATCCCAATAACCCTGGCAATATCCGCATGACCGCAGATCGCGTCGCGTTGATCGACTGGGACGAGTCACATGTTGACGTTCCAGACCTCGACCTCGTATTGCCCCACAATGCTGCCGATCTGAACGACTGTGCTTATGATGCTGCCGCACAGGCATCTGCAGCATGGGAAGCTGCCGTCTGCTGGCGGGACGAATACGCGGTCAAGCGGCTTGCCGAAGTTAGAGCGGTCTGATCGGCTTCGACGGAATTGCCGGTGCCTTGCCTGCGGGAGACGCTTTTTAGCTTGGTCGGCGTTCATGCCACATCACCTCAGATGTCCCGATTTCGAACACGAAATGGCGGGAAATCATCCATTTTGATTGAAATTGTTGCCACCAGCCATATCTGCCGTACTCCAAGCCATTTCGCATGAGTATCCGGCCTTTCGACGCATTCTATTGCTAAATCGGCCATCAGGGCATCGGCGATAATAGTCCAGTCGCAGGAGGCACCATCCTGAAAACCGGCAACGATATCAAGAGCATCCAGTATCTGCGCGCCATCGCGGCGATCTCCGTCCTTTGCTTCCATGTGAGCGAAACATACGGCCTGAACTTCAAGATCGGGGCGGCGGGGGTCGATATATTCTTCGTCATCAGCGGCTTTATCATGTGGGTTACGACGGTTGGAAAGCCGATCGGCCCGCAGGAATTCATGTGGCGCCGGATCATCAGGATCGTGCCGCTTTACTGGATTGCGACATTGGCAACATTTGCCGTGGCCGTGTTGAAACCGCAGTTCTTCTTCGACACGAATTCGAGCGTCGGCAATCTGTTGGGCTCGTTGTTTTTCGTGCCTATTATCAAGGATGAAGCGCTCCAACCCGTCGTCGAACAAGGCTGGACCCTGTCCTATGAGATGTTCTTCTATCTTATCTTTTCGGTTTCATTGCTCCTGCCGGAGTTCCGTCGGCTATGGTTCCTGATCGTGATCCTGGGGGCCGTCGTCATTGCGCATTTCCTGCTGCCCTACGGGTATGCCAGCATTTTTACGCAGCCGATCATTCTGGAATTCGCCGCCGGAATCGTCATCGGGCATCTGTGGAAGCAAGGATATCGGCTGCCCTTTCGCGTCGCCATGGGCTTGATGATCATCGGGGTCGTGCTGCTAATCGCGAGTGACCCGCTAATCCATCTGGAACGCGCCGTGCGCTGGGGCATACCGGCAATGTTGCTGCTATCGGGCGCCGTTTTCGCTGAGCGGGAACGAGGCGTGCCGCAGCTGGCATTCCTGCACTTCCTGGGGGATGCCTCCTATTCCATCTACGTTTGGCACGTCCTCACGGGCATCCTGGTCACGGCGCTGCTTTTGCGTCTCGAGGTGCCGCACGATATGCAGCCTATGCCTATCGCATTGGGTTCGCTGGCCTTTGCCATCGTTTTCTACTTGGGCATCGAGCGTCCGATACAGCGAAAAATCAGATCGTCGCGCCCGCGGCCGGCCTATCGCAACTGAAGCATGAAAGTGGACGGTCGGATCACTCCGGACCCCAAAAGCCCCACCACCTGCATGTGATCGCGATGCGGATCGACCACTCTAGAAAACTTACGGCACCGCTCCGGATACTTTTGCAGTCGCATCGATAACCGGGCAGGATTGCGGCACCGGGCGATCGAACAGAACAGCAATGCCGCAATCCGATGTGAACATCGCTTCGTCATCATGTCCCACGCCCGGCACCTCGACGACCTTCTGATTGAGATCGGATGGATGCCGCTTTCTCATATAGTCGAAATAGGTCAGCCCGCGCGCGAGCCGATACGGTCCCTGCGCCACTGCTCCGCAGGAGCGATCGATGAAATGGGTGTAGGGATTCGTGTCCGCCTGCCCCAGCAGATAGACGACATTGCGCGCGGCATATCTGTTTTCGAGGAGTTTCGGATCCTGTGTGGACACGTAAGGCGGTGCGCCGGCCAGACCATATCGCCATTGCGTCGCCTTTGGGCACGATGCCAACCCTGCCTGCTGATCTTGCAAGGCCGGTCGTTCGTTGTCGAAATAGAGATAGCTCGAAGGATTGGCGACGAGGTAGCGGACGGAGATGCCGGCGCTCGTCAAATCTTCGATCTCTCTTGCGGCCACGGCATAACGCTGGACCAATTGCGCTCCTGCCGAATGTCCCATCACCACGATGGTCTTCAGAGACGGATACAACCGACGATCGGCGAAATGCTTGAGCAGGGCATCAAGCGCGGCAAAAGAACTGATCGGCGCCGGCTGGCGCGCGGCCTCACCGCCTTTCCAGCCATTCTGCGTCCAGGCGAGCGTCTGCGCATTTAGTGAGAACGCGTCCACGTCAGGCCCTATCAGGAATTGCGGTGCGACTACCATCGTACCGTCGGCGAGATCCCCCGCCTTCGCGAGCAGCTCCTCTCCGGCGGCGTAATAGGCATCGGCATTTCGGAGCGTGCCATGAATTATGATCAGCACCTTCGTCACATCGGGCGATGCCGCTTCGATCGCATGATCCGCGTACATGGGCAGCTCCCCTTTGCCATCGGGCGTGTCGAGGAGCAGGCGTTGATCCGCGATCTCCTTGACTGGTTCGTTGAGCCGCTGGTGTTCGGAAGTCGCATTGGCCAATTGAGCTTCGCCCGACACGCCGATGGCGATCAGCGCTGCGATCGTCAGTCGGGCGCAAACCCGGCCCTGAGTGCTTCTCATAATCTTCATCTGTAAAACTCGGCTGAGACGGATGACAATGAATATAGCGACTTCCAACCACGCGGAAGAGCCGGCGATCCGATCAAGCGCCGGTCCTGCTGGAAGCCATGCTGCTTGAACGAACGCGAGGGCAGAATCCGTCGCCCAGCGAAAGTTTCTCTCCCGTATGGCAAATAGGCGGACCGGAAATTGTCGTCCTTGAACGTCAGTTCGCTATCGATCTCACATCTCCGCCCGAAAAGCTGCGACAGAACGCCCGACCCGTGGCATAAGGCCCCCGAAAAACTTTCTTCGGGCCTCGCGTAACCATGATTCGTATCGAGAATATCAGCAAGCAGAACAGCCACCGCATCCTCTTCATCGAGGCATCCGCTGCCCTCAACAGAGGCGAGAGCGTCGGTCTCGTCGGGCCAAACGGCGCCGGCAAGACGACGCTTTTCCGGATGATTACCGGACAGGAGCAGCCCGACGAGGGGCAGGTTTCCGTCGATAAGGGCGTCACCATCGGCTACTTCAATCAGGATGTCGGCGAGATGGAGGGGCGCAGTGCCGTCGCGGAAGTGATGGAAGGTGCCGGTCCCGTCAGCGCCGTTGCCGCCGAACTTCGCGAACTCGAAGCAGCGATGAGCGATCCGGACCAGGCCGACAGGATGGATGAGATCATCGAGCGCTATGGCGAGGTGCAGGCACGCTATGAAGAACTGGACGGCTATGCGCTCGAAGGCCGCGCTCGCGAAGTGCTGGCGGGCCTGAGCTTCAGCCAGGAGATGATGGACGGCGATGTTGGCGCGCTGTCTGGCGGCTGGAAGATGCGTGTGGCACTGGCCCGCATCCTCTTGATGCGTCCCGACGTCATGCTGCTCGACGAGCCGAGCAACCACCTCGATCTCGAAAGCCTGATCTGGCTCGAATCCTTCCTGAAGGGCTATGAAGGCGCGCTGCTGATGACCTCGCACGACCGCGAGTTCATGAACCGCATCGTCACCAAGATCATCGAAATTGATGCCGGTAATCTCACCAGCTATTCGGGCGACTATGAATTCTACGAGCAACAGCGCGCTCAGAACGAAAAGCAGCAGCAGGCGCAGTTCGAGCGCCAGCAGGCCATGCTTGCCAAGGAAATCAAGTTTATCGAGCGCTTCAAGGCGCGCGCCTCGCATGCTTCGCAGGTGCAGAGCCGCGTGAAGAAGCTGGAAAAGATCGATCGCGTCGAGCCGCCGAAGCGCCGCCAGACCGTTGCGTTCGAATTCCAGCCGGCGCCGCGCTCGGGTGAAGACGTGGCCGTGCTGAAGAACGTTCACAAGAAGTATGGCAGCCGCACCATCTATGAAGGGCTTGATTTCATGGTACGCCGGCGCGAGCGCTGGTGCATCATGGGCATCAACGGTGCCGGCAAATCCACGCTTCTGAAGCTGGTTGCCGGCTCGGCGCAGCCGGATGAAGGCAGCGTGGCGCTCGGCGCCAGCGTGAAGATGGGCTATTTCGCTCAGCACGCCATGGATCTGCTGGATGGAGAGCGCACCGTATTTCAGCAGCTCGAACATGATTTTCCGCAGGCAGGCCAAGGCTCCCTGAGAGCCCTTGCCGGCTGCTTCGGCTTCTCCGGCGACGATGTCGAAAAGAAGTGCCGCGTATTGTCGGGCGGCGAGAAGGCGCGGCTTGTCATGGCGATCATGCTTTTCGATCCGCCGAACCTTTTGGTGCTCGACGAGCCGACCAACCATCTCGATCTCGATACCAAGGAAATGCTAATCGAGGCGCTGTCGCAATATGAAGGCACTATGCTGTTCGTCTCGCACGACCGGCATTTCCTGGCAGCGCTCTCCAATCGCGTTCTGGAGCTGACGCCGGAAGGCATCCACCAATATGCCGGCGGTTACACCGAGTACGTGGAGCGCACCGGTTACGAAGCCCCCGGCCTCAGAAGTTGATGATAGGCCGAACGAGCACTATTGCGTGTTCGTTGAGGGTGCTGCACCGACATTGATGACGGCAACGGGCGCCGTCCTGCCCCGCACACGGATTTCGATACGGCGTCGTGCCTCGACGGCGCCGCGCTGGCCCGAAGTGACGGTATCGCCGGGCAGGATCAGCTGCGCGGCGGACATCGGCAGGATGGTGGCATCCTTCAGCTTCGAATTGGCCTTCAGCACATTGGCGACGGCAATGGCGCGGGCAAGGCCGAGACCGGCATTATCAGCGGGCAGCAAAGCCGATACCGGCAGCTTGCCATCCATGGCACTGATGATCGTATCGTCGAGATTGGATTTTTCGCGCGCCACCGGCTGCTCGTCGGTGTGGCCGATCACCTCGACGATATTGGCGCCGTAGAGGCTCAGGTTGCTGGCGATTTCATCTGTAATCGTCGTGCTGAGCAACTGTGCGAAAGTGCCTGTGAGCTCGGCGCTTCCGGATTGGAAATAGTTCTTCTTGGCATCGTCGAGATTGATGATGGGCGGCCAGTCGTGCATGCCGTTCCCGCCGCCATTGCTGGCCAGAAGCTTATTGACCGCATCGGGGGCTGTCGCGAGCGAGATGCCATGCTCCCTCAGAACGGCCGCGACCTTGGACAGCGATTGCAGATCGGCCGGGGTTGCGCCCTGGTCCGTCACGCTATCTAGCGCTTCTTTCGCCAGCACCAGCTCCCGCCATTGCTTGTCTACCACCGCCTTGTCGGCCGCTGTGAGATCGCCGGAGACGACCTTGGACTGGAGAAGCACGATCTCGGCCGCCTGCTCCGCCCGCTTCTTTTCCAGCACCGCGACTTGCTGCTCGGCCTTCTCAAGCTTCCGCTCGACCTCGTAGCGCTTGTTTCTCTCCGCGGAAATCATGGCGGCGGCCACGAGCAGCAGGCAGAAAACCAGAAGCAGCATGGATTCGGCCATCGTCAGGCCAAGGATGAGGCCACGATTATAGCCCCTGTGCTCCAGTTTCGGCGCGTTGTCCGAGCCTCCAGCTACCATAGATGCCACCAGCGTTTTCGCTGCACGACTTCGGGCTCAGCAGCGATATCGCCATGGGGCTTCGGCAACGGCGTTTGCCCCATCGCTTCGGCCACGCGACCGAGCGCCAGCTCGATATTGCGCAATGGCTGCAATTGCGCCTCCGACATCTCCCTGATGGCGGCGATCGCCGGTGCCAGCTCGGCGCGCACGACATCCTCTGGCGCGCGGATCTCGTCGAGCTTCTTGCCAACATTCTCGACGGCGGTGCCGAACGTGCCGATGATCTCGGACAGCTGCGAGGTCGTCGCCGTCAGCTGCGCGGCGGCATCGTTGATCGGCGTCACGGCCTGCTTCGCCAGCATTTCCAGGATCTTGTTGATCTCCTGGCCGTTGCGTTCGGCCTGCCGCGCGATCTCCTCGAATCCTTCCGACAGCATCTGGTTGCTGACGCGCCGGTAATGCGAGAATTCACGCGAGGAGGAATCGAGTTCGGTGCGCACGCGTCGCGTCATCTCGGCAAGCTCATGGCGCACGCTGCGCTCGATGTCGATCGGATCTCGCCGCATCTGGTTGAAGAGAATGCGCAGCGTCACGCCGGCAATGGTCGAGGTGACGGCAATGCCGAAATTGCGGACGATGGTCTCGATCGATGTTTCGCCAGCAAAGAGATAGAGCGATACGCCAAGGCTCGAGAGGGTGAAGAGAAAACCCATGTAATAGAGGTTGTCGCCCGCCTGCTCGTTGTGCAGCCGGAACCCGGCAACGGCCAGCGACACGATAAAGTAGACCCCCATCAGCACGAGCGGCACACCGGTCACGATGGGCAGCGACCAACCCATGAGCTTCGATGACCAGATGAAGATCATGCCGCCGACGGTGATGGAGGCGAAAAGCACCATCGGCCCGTAATCCCGGATGAGATATCTGGCATCGGTATTGGCCATCAGCGTATCCCCTCCAGCCGCACGAAGCCGCCAAAATCACCCTTATTGTTCTTGATCCACTGCGCCCAGAAATTTGCAAGATCCTCCATGGTGAACTTCATGTTGGGCCTTTGAAAGGCGAGGATCTTGACCGTGACACCGCTCAGTGACGTGCGGAAACGATCGTTCGCAGGGCTGTTCTGGTATTTTTGATAGGACACGCCATCCTTGTAATTAGAGAAGGCGGCGGTGTGCTCGATCATGTCGGAGGCGATGTAGAGGCGCTTCGGCAAGCCTGCCGGCGCATTGGCGAAGACCTCCAGATTGATTTTCTGGATGGCTGCCATGATCGGCGACAGCCTGCCGGACTCGCCTGCGGTCAGCTTGCCGGCGATATCGGCGAGCGGCTTCTGGAAGCCCTTCTCCCACCGCGCCTGCGCCAGACGCGGATTGCTGGTCCATTCGTCGACATTCGCGCCGCTTCCCGGATTACAGCCATGGAAGGTCTGGATCAGCTCCCCTTCCTGCTCAGTGAGCGCATAGATATCGATCGCGCCGCCGATTGGCACATCCGCAACGATCTTCTGGAACTGGTTGCGCAGATCGAGCGCCGTCGTATCGGCGATCGGATCTGTAACATCGAGGAGGATGGCCGTTTCCGCTTTCGGGCCATCAATCGGGCAAAGAGACGCCTGGTCGACGGCGACATTGCCGCTTGCCTTGTAGCGCAGCCAGCCATAGGCGCCGACGATCCCGAGGGACAGGACGGCGAGACAAACCGTTGCGATGATGAGGCCGGCGGATCCGCCGCCCCGGCTACGCCGCTTGCGTCGAGCCAAGGATGCTCTCCGGGAAAAGATTGTCGAGCTGATGGTATTTCTCGATGGCGCGCTCGAATTCGTCGCCGATCCGCTTGATCTGCTCCGACAATTCCGCCTGGGCGCTCTGGATGCGTGCGCCGAGTACCTTGTCGTCCCATTCTTCTTCGGTGCGAATGACAGGTGCCAGGCGCTCCATCTTGTAAGCGGTTTTGAAATAGGGTGGCTCTGCCTCTGTTCGCGCAGCCCGGTTCGCATCGCGATAGGAGGTGAGCAGCACATTGGCGGCGCGCTCAAGATGGTTCTGGTGTTCGGCAAAGAGACCTGCGGTCCTGGCGCGATGCGCGATGATGGCAGCCGTTTCCTGCCGGCGCAGCGAAAGGTCGCGAATGATCTCCTCGATCTTGCTGTTGTGCTCGTCGCGGATCTCGCGGAGATCTTCGATCAGATCAAGCTTGCGGTCGATGTAATTGTCCCTCGCGGCATCGAGACGTTTCTGCACGCCGGCAAAACCCGGATAGGGGTCCGTCAGATAGCAGCCGTCGATGAAGGCGACGAGCGAAAACATCAGGCCGATGGCAAAGAGCATCCACGAGTTCAGCTCTTGCAGCCCGAGCGGTGCGGTCTTGAGCCGCTGGATCACCTCGGCGCCGGCCCCGCTCAAGATCGTTGCAGAGACCTCGCGATAATGCGCCAGCGCAATATTGATGCCCAAGGCCACGGCGACATAGGCGACAAGCCCTAGCAGGCCGAGCAGCTTCAGCGCATAGGAGCGATGCACCAGAAAACGCACGCAGAAGAAGGAAAACATCAGCGCCGTGCCGATGTTCAGGAAGGCGAAGGCAGCCGCCTCGGTTACACCACCGACGAGACCCTGCTCGCTTCCCTTGGCCAGAAAGCTGCCGTTCATCACCATTTCGATGAGCACGAGGAAGACGATCAGCGAGACCTTGAAGCCCCATGCCGCACGGCTGGAAACCTTGGCGGCCCGCTGCAGCTTGTGCCTGGCCTTGAAGCCCACCATCTCGTCCTCGGCCGTCTTCAGCTTGCGGCGCAGGCCGTGAAGCTCGTCGACGCCGCTTGCCACTTCCGCCTTGAAATCCGAGACGCTTGACGCGTTCGCCTGGCGGATCAGCCCGAACTGCCCCTCGAAATCGAGGTTCCGCAAGCGGCTGTCGAAGGTCTGGAACTGATCTTCAAGGATTTGATAGGAGCTTTTCTTCTCCGCCTCGACCCAGGAGACGATGCGCTGCTCCGTCTCATCATGCGATTGCGCATCCGGCGGCGGCCGGTTCTGACGCCCGGCGGCGGCTCCCTTTTCCTTCAGGTCGAGGGTCGCACCTAGCTTTTCGATATCGACGACGGGAAAAACATCCGTCGACGCACGGAAATCATGGCTGGTCTCTCGAACGCTATCCCAGAGACGGTTGAGGGCTTCGAAACGCAACGATCTTCCCCGGCGAATTCATCAACTTAGAAAGGACAATTGAGAGATCGATATCGCACCGGTTGTCCGCGGTCCAGAGCGATGTGACAGAGGTTAGGATGTGATTGTGGTAAAGACTAGCCCAAGCCTACGCCGAATAAAAAAGCCTCTTATTCAAGCCGCACAAGCATGGTGAAATTGCGAGAGATCCGTATCGTGTCGAAAGGCTACGTAATTTTCAGTTTCAACTGCCGGCAATCGGATAAACCACTCGCCAAATCACCGTCCCGCCATATCTTGGCAGGGGCATGCGACTTCGTTCGGAGCATCAAGTCATGACGTCCTCTCCCATCAAGAACATCTGTGTCTACGGCGCCGGCGCGCTCGGTGGTGCGATCGCGGCCAAGCTCGCCTCCTCCAAAGAAAGCCAGACCAAGATTTCCGTCGTGGCGCGTGGAGCCCATCTGGAGGCTATTCGCGCTGGCGGCATAAGCCTGTGGGAAGCGGATGCGGACAGTCCTATCGTTGCACAGATAACAGCAACCTCGGATTCAGGCGAGTTGCCGTCGCAAGATGTCGTTATCACCGGCCTCAAAGGTCATCAGCTTGGCGCAGCCGCTCCGGGCATTGCGAAATTGCTGCATTCCGGTACGCGCGTCGTCATGATCCTCAACGGCGTACCATGGTGGTATTTTCACCGGGATAGCCAGAGCGGTTACGCCGAACACCAGATAGAAGAGCTCGACCCGAACGGCGATCTCTGGCGTCTGATCGGGCCGGAGCGCGTCATCGGCTGCGTCGCCTATCAGGGAGCGGAAGTCGTCGCACCCGGCGAGGTCAAGCTCGCCAACAACGGACATTTCATCCTTGGTGAACCTTCAGGGGAGACGACGGGCGATATCGAAGCCATTGCTGCGCTGCTGCAGCGGGCCGGCGTCAATGTTTCGATTTCCTCGCGCATTCGCGACGATATCTGGAGCAAGCTCATGGGCAACGCCGCCTTCAATCCGATCAGCGCGCTCACCCGCGGATTGATGTCCGATATCATGGAAGACTCGGCACTAGCCGCCATGGTTGGTCAGGTGATGAGCGAGGTAAAAGCCGTTGCCGAGGCTTTGGGATCGCACATCGCCATGTCCGTTGAGGAACGTCTTGCGCGTTCCCGCCAGATCGGACCCGTCCGCACCTCGATGCTGCAGGACCTGCTGGCAGGCAAGGCGCTGGAAATCACGCCTCTCGTGGGCGTCGTCGTCTCGCTCGGAAAGCTCGTGAATATACCGACGCCGGTCTCGACGACCATCCTGGCGCTGGTGACGGAGCTCGACCGCAAGAACCAGCAAGGCGCCGAGTAGGCGGCGGTCGACTACGCCAGATATTTTTCGATCCTCCGGCAGCGATCCACGGGCCAGCTTCCGGAGGAATTCCTGGCATGTCGGTTCTTTATATTCCACTTACTTCTTCGTCTTTGGCCCTGAATGGATTTCCTATGGGACCCGGCTCTACACTTGCGGTGGAATATGGAGATAGATCCCATGCTCGACACGCACGCACCCAATCTCACGGAATCCATCCGTGTTCTCGTTCATAACAGCGACGAGAAGCATCATCGCATTCCGGCATCGGCTGAAACAACGAAGAGACCGCGTAAGAACCAACCTCGCTCGCGCCAGGTTCGGGAAAAGCGCACCTTTCAGGCCATGCTCGCCTTCGGCCTGCTGCTCGGCGCCCTCGAGCTTTTCATCGTGCTGCATTATCTCTGAGATTTCACAGACATGAGTAGACCGACTTTTCGAAGGCGTGTCGGCGGTGCGATCACCGCCCTCGTCGCGCCTTTTCGCGACGGCGTTTTCGATGGCGTCGATATGATGGCTCATATCGAGTGGCAGCTGCTAAGCGGGATGGACGGGCTTCTCGTTTGTTCGCTGACCGGCGAAGGCCCGACGCTGACGGAGACCGAGCGCATTCGTGCCATCGAAATCTGCATCGAGCTTTCGGAAGACAAGGTGCCCGTCATTGTAGCGACCGGAACCAACGACACGAAGACGACCCTGGAGGAAACGATACAGGCACAGCGCCTTGGCGCCGATGCGGCCTTCGTGACGGTGCCCTATTATTCCAAGCCGACGCAAAAAGGGATCATCCACCATTTCGAGCAGCTGGCGGCGCGGACCGAACTGCCGATCATCATCCACAATCAGCCATCGCATACCGCCGTCGACCTCGCTCCGACAACGGTCGCGCGGCTTGCCGAAATTCGAGGGATTATCGGGATCGCCGACGACGGCTGCGATATCTCGCGCATCGATCTCTGGCGACATCTCCTGCCGGAGGGGTTCGGCCTGTTCACATCCAACGACGCCAACGCGCTCGGCTTCACGGCTGCGGGCGGTCATGGCTGCTTCTCCAGTGCGGCCAATATCGTCCCACGCCTCTTTCGATCCATGCAGTATTCGGCCGCGTGCGGCGACGTCAGCGCTGCCCGATCCATCGACGAGCGTCTGCAGCCATTGTTCAGTGCCCTCGCCCGCGAAAGTGAGCCGGCGACGATCAAACATGCCTTGTCACTAGCCAGAGATATCGAAGCGGAGGTTCGCCTGCCATTGGTTGGCGTCGGCACTGAGACAGCCGCGGCCATCCAGGCGGCAATTGCTCCGTTTCAGCTTGATGGCAGCGGCCGGTTTGCCTCGCGCCATGCCTATCGCCGGGGATTGTGAAATCGCTTCATCCCTATGAGATTTTTATATTTTTGCCATTTCAGGCAAATGGAAAACCTAGCAGCCCCCTCATAGATTCAACAGCGTAGCACCGAAATGGTCTTATCGGACCCGTAGTGCTGGTGACACTGAAAGGAACCATGATGTCACGCCACAGGCAAGTCGGCCTATCCGCCGACCCTCTCCAACGCCCTCGCGCCGTCGCGTTTGCGCGCAACGAGCGGCACTTCTCTTCGGACGCATTGCTGGACGGAATTCGTTCCGTCGCTCCGCGCCTCGGACTTGTCCTCCTGATCGCCGCCGCCCTGCAAATGGGGCTGTATCTGACCGGGCACTGAGTGAAATCGAAGAGATCCAAGAGGAAATAACGATGGCAAACGCACAACATCTTCAACGTCGCTCGGCCCACAGCCCGCTCGCTCCGGCGCCGGCGCGCTTCATCATCGGTCGTGACCGCCGCGGCAGCTGGATCGTTCAGGACCGGCAAGGCCTCGTTGGCGGTCTGTTCCGCAATGAAGCGGCGGCCCTCCACTTCGCCGCCGAGGAGTGCAACCACAATCCGGCCGACATCTGCCTGGCACCCGAAGGCGTCATCCTCGATCTGGATGGCTTTATCCCCGCCCCGTCAAACCTGCACTGAACTTGCCCTTGGCAGGCTTCGACAATATCTCGCCGAACGCTTCCTTAACCGCCCCAAGGTAAACTTTCGCCAGATATCCATAGAACAGAAGACAATGTCGAAGCCTGCCTTCCGCTATAGCCACTACGATCTCGGGGAACAGCGCGCCGGAACGGTGATCGAAATCACGCTCTCGGCCATTGCCAATGTCAGGCTGATGAATGGCTCGAATTTCGAGCGCTTCACCGAAACGCTGAAGCATCAGTTTCTCGGCGGCGTTGCCAAGAAATCGCCGATACGGCTGGTCATTCCGGAGGCTGGCCATTGGCATCTGGTGGTCGATATGGAAGGTCATAAGAGCCTGGCGGAATCGAGCGTCAAAATGGTGGACAGGGTAACCGTTCCACGCATGCAAAAAGCATAGCGGCAATCCGTCACCGCCAGGTGATATATGGACTAGCGCTCGCCACGCTCCTTGCGCAGCTTCGCCCACCAATCCAGCCGCTTGCGGATTTCACGCTCGAAGCCCCGTTCCGGCGGATCGTAGAAGGTCTGGCGACCCATCTTCTCCGGAAAGTAATTCTGCCCTGAAAAAGCATCCGGCTCGTCGTGATCGTAGCGATAGCCGTCGCCATAGCCTTCCGTGCGCATCAGCTTCGTGGGCGCGTTCAGGATGTGTTTCGGCGGCAGCAGCGAGCCATTCTGCTTGGCGGCCTGGGTCGCCGCCCTGAAGGCCGTGTAGACGGCATTGGATTTCGGGGCGGTGGCAAGGTAGACGCAGGCCTGCGCCAACGCCAATTCACCTTCAGGCGACCCGAGATAATCATAGGCGTCCTTGGCAGCATTGCAGATAACCAGAGCCTGCGGATCGGCAAGCCCGATATCCTCCACCGCCATGCGCACCAGCCGACGCCCGAGATAAAGCGGATCCTCACCGGCATCGAACATGCGGGCGAGATAATAGAGTGCGGCGTCCGGGTCGGAGCCACGAACCGACTTGTGCAGCGCAGAAATCAGATTGTAATGCCCATCCTGCGCCTTGTCATAGACCGGAGCGCGGCGCTGGACGATCTTGACCAGCATATCCGGATCGAAAAGCTCGTCCTTGCGCGCGGCACGCCAGACCTCTTCCGCCAGCGTCAGCACCGAGCGGCCATCACCATCCGCCATGCGGATCAGGCTGGCACGGGCATCCTCCGTCAACGGCAGCGGCTTGCCCTCCGCGGTCTCGGCCCGGCGCAGCAGCTCTTCCAGACTTTCCTCGTCGTGCGAATGGAAGGTCAAGACACGGGCGCGGGATAAAAGAGCGGCGTTGAGTTCGAAGGATGGATTTTCGGTCGTCGCTCCCACAAGAATGACAGTACCGTCCTCCATCACAGGCAGGAAGCTATCCTGCTGCGCGCGATTGAAGCGATGGATCTCGTCGACGAACAGCAGGGTCTGGCGGCCATCCATGCGGCGCAACCGCGCCGCCTCGAACACCTTCTTCAGATCGGCAACGCCGGAGAAGATTGCCGAAATCTGTTCGAAGGCAAGACCCGCCTCGCCCGAAAGAAGCCTCGCAACCGTCGTCTTGCCGGTGCCTGGCGGCCCCCAGAAGATCATCGATCCCAGTGAACCCGCTTCGATCATCCGGCGCAGAACGCCGTCCTCACCGGTCAAATGTTCCTGACCGGTGACTTCGGTCAGTGTTTGCGGCCGCAGGCGATCGGCGAGAGGCCGCTTGTTGGCGACCTCCTCCGGTATCCGCGGTGCAAACAGATCATCGCTCATCGGAAGAACTGCCTGATACGCTGGCCGTCACGCTCGATCTCGACGCGCCAGAAGCTGGGGTTTGACGTGACGGTCTTCTGAAGGATTTCCGTCGTGTTGATCGCCACCCCATTGATGGAAATGACGATATCGCGGGCGGCAAATCCAAGCCTGTCGGCCGGCGAGTTCTGTTTCAGGCTCTCGATGACGACGCCCGTGGAATCCGGCGGCATATGCAGATCGTCGGCAACGCGCGGCGAGAGATTGGCAACGGTCGCACCGGAGAAAGGATTGTTGCCGTCGATCACCCGCTCGTCGCGCGGCGTCGATTCGGGTGCGGCGGCAAGCGTCATCGTGGCCTGATGCTCCTTGCCGTTGTCGAGCACCGTCAACGCAACTGTTGCGCCGAGACCTGCCGTCGTCAGGCGGTAGCCGAGCGCATCGGGGTGCTCGATGGAAATATTGTTCAGCGCGGTGATCACTTCGCCGGGCTTGAGGCCAGCCTTGGCCGCCGGTCCTCCATCGACCACCTTGGTCACCAGGGCACCGCGGACCTTGTCGAGACCGAGCGCTTCGGCGACGTCCGATGTCACCGGCTCGAAGGAGGCGCCGATATAGGGGCGCTCGAAGGCCTTGTCGCCACGATCGGCTGCGGCAAGGAAGACCTTGACCAGATTGGCGGGGATGGCAAAACCGATACCGTTGGAGCCACCCCCTTGGGAGAAGATCGCCGTATTAAGCCCGATCAGCTCGCCGGTCATGTTGACGAGCGCACCGCCCGAATTGCCAGGGTTGATCGAGGCATCGGTCTGGATGAAGAAGCCAACCTCGTTCTTGACCTGGTTACGGGCAAGCGCCGAGACGATACCGCTCGTGACCGTCTGGCCCACGCCGAAGGGATTGCCGATCGCAAGCACGAGGTCGCCCACTTCGATGCCGTCGGAATTGCCGAGCGGCAGAACCGGGAAGCTCTCGTTCTTCGACTGGATCTTCAAGACGGCGAGATCGACGCGATCGTCCTTCAGGACGACCTTGCAGGGAAATTCGCGGCCGTCCGAAAGCGCGATCTTGATATCGTCAGCACCATCGACGACGTGGTTGTTGGTGATGACGGTACCATTTGCCTCCACGATGACGCCGGAGCCGAGTGAAGACTGCTTCTCGGTGCGATTCGGCATGCGCTGACCGAAAAACTGCTCGAAGAAGGGATCGCCGGCGAAGGGCGACTGACGCTGCACCACGCGCTCGGCATAGACATTCACCACGGCGCCGGAGGTCTGCTTGACCAGCGGAGCGAAGGAAAGCTGCATCTGCGTCTGGCTTTGCGGCACCGTCTTTGCCGTTTGAGCCTCAGCGGAAAGCGGCATCGCCATGACGAGGGCAATCATCGAAACGGCAGTGCGCTTCAGGAAGACATGCATAGAAATTTCCCTTTTTAATTCTCTTTAAACAACGTTGTAGCGCCCGACGCTAGAAAGAAAAGAGGGCGGAACCATGAAGCATAAATGGAAGCTGGCGACGATAAAAAACAGGCTCGCCGAACAAAAACATGCTGTGATGCATTTCGCGTTGGGAATCGTCAAAAGGGAACCAGACATGCGATTGAACCATCTTGCCGCCGCTACTTTCCTCGTCTCTCTGGGCATGGCCGGTGCCTCTCACGCCGCCAGTTTCGATTGCGAGGCGCAGAACCTGAAGCCGGATGAGAAGACGATCTGCGACGTGAGGGCGCTCAACGATGCCGACGTGAGAATGGTGACGACCTTCGACCTGCTTTCGGGGCTGCTTGCCATGGGTGCGCGCGGCACGATGCAGGACCAGCAGACCGAATGGCTGAAGAAGCGGCAGGCCTGCGAGGCGGATGTCGCCTGCTTGAAGACGTCCTATGAGGAGCGCCTGAAGGTGCTGAACGACACCTACAAGCAGATCAATCGGCCACTGTAAGGAATTGGTTTGAATGACTTAAAGGTTTTAAACGGAGATGTCCCCTCGCCCCGCCTGCGGGGAGAGGGTCAGGGTAAGGGACTGCTGCAAGATCGGCGAACTCGGATTTCGCTATCGGTAGCGACAAACCCCTCCTCCGACCCGGAGCAATTTCGCTTTGCTCACTTGCTCCGGCCCACCTTCTCCCCGCTGCGCGGGGCGAAGGGCCTTATCTATCTGCCGCCAAGATCTCTGACCGCACCGCGATCAGCACTGGTCGCAAAAGCGGCATAAGCCTTCAAGGCCGTGGTGACGTTGCGCTTACGCGCTTCCGCCGGATGCCAGCCCTTGGCGTTCTGCGCTTCGCGGCGAGCGGCAAGTTCCTTGTCATCAACGCGCAAGTTGATGGTGCGGTTCGGGATGTCGATGTCGATCATGTCGCCTTCGCGCACCAGGCCAATCGTACCGCCATTGGCCGCTTCCGGCGAAGCATGGCCGATCGACAAGCCCGAGGTGCCACCGGAGAAGCGGCCGTCGGTGATCAGCGCGCAGGCCTTGCCGAGGCCCTTCGACTTCAGGTAGCTCGTCGGATAGAGCATTTCCTGCATACCGGGGCCGCCTTTCGGGCCTTCGTATCGGATGACGACCACGTCACCCGCCTTCACTTCGTTGCTGAGGATGCCCTTGACGGCAGCGTCCTGGCTTTCGAAGACCTTGGCCGGACCGGAGAACTTCAGGATCGATTCATCGACGCCGGCCGTCTTCACGATGCAGCCGTCAAGCGCCAGATTGCCCTTGAGGACAGCAAGACCGCCATCCTTGGAGAAGGGATGCTCGACGGAGCGGATGACGCCCTTCTCGCGGTCCGTATCGAGTTCATCCCAGCGGGAGCTCTGGCTGAAGGCGATCTGGGTCGGAACCCCGCCCGGAGCCGCACGGAAGAATTCGCGTACGCTTTCGCTGTTGGTACGGGTGATATCCCAACGGTCGATGGCGTCGCCGAGCGTTTCGGCGTGAACCGTCGGGCAATCGCGGTTGATGAGGCCGCCCTTATCGAGTTCGCCGAGGATCGACATGATGCCGCCTGCGCGGTGCACGTCTTCCATGTGAACGTCGCTCTTGGCGGGCGCAACCTTGGACAGGCACGGGACGCGGCGCGACAGCGCGTCGATGTCGGCCATGGTGAAATCGACCTCGCCTTCGTGCGCAGCTGCCAGGATGTGCAGAACCGTGTTGGTGGAGCCGCCCATGGCGATATCGAGCGCCATGGCGTTCTCGAAGGCCTGCTTGGAGGCGACGGAACGTGGAAGGATGGATGCATCGTCCTGCTCGTAGTAACGGCGGGCGAGGTCGACGATGAGATGGCCGGCCTCGACGAAGAGGCGCTTGCGATCGGCGTGGGTGGCGAGCGTCGAGCCGTTGCCCGGCAGCGACAGGCCGAGCGCTTCAGTCAGGCAGTTCATCGAATTGGCGGTGAACATGCCCGAGCACGAGCCACAGGTCGGACAGGCCGAGCGCTCGATGACCTGGACGTCCTCATCGCTGATCTTGTCGTCGGCCGCGGCAACCATGGCGTCGACGAGGTCAAGCGCGACCTTCTTGCCATGCAGGACGACCTTGCCGGCTTCCATCGGGCCGCCGGACACGAAGACCGTCGGGATATTGAGGCGCAGCGACGCCATCAGCATGCCGGGGGTGATCTTGTCGCAGTTGGAGATGCAGACCATGGCGTCGGCGCAATGGGCGTTGACCATGTATTCGACGCTGTCGGCGATCAGCTCGCGCGACGGCAGCGAATAGAGCATGCCGTCATGGCCCATGGCGATACCATCATCGACGGCGATGGTGTTGAATTCCTTGGCAACACCGCCGGCCGCCTCGATTTCACGCGCGACGAGCTGGCCGAGATCCTTGAGGTGAACGTGGCCGGGTACGAACTGGGTGAAGGAGTTGACCACCGCAATAATGGGCTTGCCGAAATCGCTGTCCTTCATACCCGTCGCGCGCCAAAGGCCGCGCGCGCCGGCCATGTTGCGGCCGTGGGTGGTTGTTCTGGAACGATAAGCTGGCATGGTGTCTTCCTCGTCATCCTGGAATTTGTGCGGCGTCGGGCATGGGCCAAAGGTTTTGCGCCGAAGGGGACGCCGGCAACTCCGCTTTTTGGAATTGTCCTAATCCAATCATGCAGTACTGTCACTATCAACTCGAGCGAATCCGGTACGCTGCCGGGCAAGGGCCACGTCCGGGCAAACAAGTCGCTTGACCAAAGTTGGGAACGAAACGGCCCGATCACAAGCGCACACAAAAAGTTGCTTTCACTTCCAAAGAAATGCCTGCCTAAGAGTGTAACAAAACCTGTGTCCATTGCGTATCGCTCATATCGAAGCTGCTATCGCATAAAGGAATCGTTCCATGGCCGCCTATCGCCCGCCGAAAATCGCATCCTCCGAGATTACACCCCGCTCGATCTATCTGAAGCGCCGCGACTTCCTAACGGCAGCAGGGGCCGGCATCGGCATGGCGGCTATCGGCGGCAAGGCGGCGCTGGCCGAGGCACTGACGGCGACCAAGAGCAATTATACGGTCGATGAGAAGCTGACGCCGATCAAGGATGTCACCACCTACAATAATTTCTATGAGTTCGGCCTCGACAAGGCCGATCCGGCCAACCTCTCGGGCAAGTTCAAGCCACGTCCCTGGACGATCAAGGTCGACGGCATGGTCAACAAGCCCGGCACCTTCGACATCGATGCGCTGATCAAGGAGTTCCCGCCGGAAGAGCGCGTCTATCGCATGCGCTGCGTCGAGGCCTGGTCGATGGTCATTCCCTGGGACGGCTTCCAGCTCTCCGCACTGCTCGACAAGGTGGAGCCACAGGGCAGCGCCAAATATGTAGCCTTCGAGACGGTGGTGCGACCTGAAGAAATGCCGGGGCAGTCGGGCCTCCTGCAATCCCTGAACTGGCCCTATGTCGAGGGCCTGCGTCTGGATGAGGCGCGCAACCCGCTGACGCTGCTTGCCGTCGGCCTCTATGGCGAGACCCTGCCCAACCAGAACGGCGCGCCTATCCGGCTCGTCGTGCCCTGGAAATATGGCTTCAAGGGCATCAAGTCGATCGTCCGCATCACGCTCACCGACAAGCAGCCGATCAATACCTGGCAGGCGACGAACAGCCAGGAATATGGCTTCTATGCCAACGTCAATCCGGCCGTCGATCATCCGCGCTGGAGCCAGGCGACCGAACGCCGCATCGGCGAAGGCGGCTTCTTCGGCTCCAACCGCCACCCCACCCTGCCCTTCAACGGCTATGCCGATCAGGTCGCCAGCCTCTATAGCGGCATGGATCTCAGGGTGAATTTCTGATGGCCCTCTCCTTCGCTCTTCCCAAGCGCTGGCAACCCGCCTCCGTCTGGGCGCTCTACTTTGTCGGGCTTTTACCGGCGGCTTGGGAATTCTATCTTGGCGCTACCGATCAGCTCGGCGCCGATGCGGTGAAAACCTTCGAGCTCTTCCTGGGCCTGTGGGCGATCCGCTTCCTGCTACTGACGCTTGCGGTGACGCCGCTTCGCGATCTCTTCGGCTGGAACTATCTACGCTATCGCCGCGCGCTCGGCCTGCTCTGTTTCTACTACGCGCTGATGCACCTGACCGTCTATATGGTCCTCGATCAAGCGCTCGACGTACAGGCCGTCATCGACGATGTGCTGAAGCGGCCCTTCATCATGTTCGGCATGGCGGGGCTCGTCATGCTGCTGGCCTTGGCCGTGACCTCGAACAATTTCTCGATCAAACGGCTCGGCAAGAAATGGATCTGGCTGCATCGCCTCGTCTATATCATCGCCGCCTGCGGTGCTCTGCACTTTGCGCTATCGACCAAGGTGCTGTCGCTGGAGCAGTTCATCTACATCGGTCTGCTGATCGCGATGATCCTCTACAGATCCTACCGGCCGATCATGATGGAAAGGCGGCGGGCGGCGCGCAAGCCAGCTCCTGCATCGAGTTCCAGAGCGGCCTAAGACGGCCACCCTGTCCTTTTCAAGCTATTGTCATTCCGCAGCGCTGGCGATCTTCGCCTGGCCCTGTTCCTGCACTTCGACCGTCGCCGTGAGGCCGGCGATCAGCTTCGTGCCTTCGGGAACCTTGTCGAGCGCGATGCGCACCGGCACGCGCTGCGCCAGGCGTACCCAGCTGAAGGTCGGGGTAATATTGGCAAGCAGGCTGCCGGAGGTGCGCTCGCGGTCCTCGATGCCGTAGGCGATGCTCTCGACGTGGCCGGTCAGCTTCTCGGCCTGGCCCATCAGATGGATATGGACTTCGTCGCCGACATGGATACGCGGCAGCTTGGTTTCCTCGAAATAGCCTTCGACGCGCAGGGAATCGCTGTCGATCAGCGCCACCTTGGCGGTGCCCGCAGAGACATAATCGCCCGGACGCAGGCTGAGGTTCGAGATCGTGCCGTTGACCGTGGCGCGAACCTCGGAGCGATCGAGATTGAGCTGGGCGAGTTCTCGATTGGCAGTCGCCTGACGAACAGCGGCTTCATCCTGCTGCACGGTGGTCAGCGCCTGCTCCTTCTGCTGCAGGGAGGCGGCATCGCCGAGACGCGCCTGCCGCGCGCTTTCACGCTGGGCCTGATCGAGAGCCGCCTTGCTGCTTGCAAGGGCTGCATCCGCCTGTTCGAGAGCGATGGCGAAGCGATCGCGATCGACGCGGAAGAGGACATCGCCCTTCTTGACGGTCTGGTTGTCCTTGACGAGGACCTCGCTCACCAGGCCGGAGACGTCAGGCGCGATGCCGACGACATCGGCCCTGAGGCGCGCATCGCGCGTCCACGGCTCGTCCATGTAATGGCCCCAGAGCTGGCGGCCGACATAGACGGCGGCAACGACGAAGATGAGAGTGACAGCCACACGGCCGATGAGTTTTAACGCGTTCATGTGAAGTACCAACGGGAGACTGAGGAGACGGCGCCGAGCAGCAGGACGTAAAGCGCGAGATCGAAAAGACCGCGATGCCAGACCAGAGTGTAGACTCCGATCCATGCGAGCAGGCGTCGAAGGATGATGACGACAAAGAGCGTCAGGAGCATGAGAACGAGAAGGCGCGGGATATAGACGCCATAAAGATCGAATTCTGCGGGCATGATATTACTCGGCGGCAATGGAATGAGGTTGGGTTGTATCCGCTACGGGCGGTCGCCAGCTCGCCGGCGGTTCGGCATGCGGGAAGAGCGCCCGGCGAAGGCCGACCAGCGCATCAAGGCTCGCCCGAGCGGAATCTCGCTTTTCCTGCGCGACGGCTTCTAGGCTATGGTCGATCGAGGCGCGCAGGTCATCGGCCGGATCCACGGCCCGTTTTGCCTTCAGCCGCGAACGATAGAAATCCGATACGCCGATGAGCACTTCGCTGACGGATGCAGCGGCAGCCGGTTTCAGCTGGCCACGCTCCTTCTGCAGCATCAGCACGTTGAAGCCGAGACGGACATCGGCATAGCCATCGACCTTCTTCAGCTCTCGGTCCTCAATGCCTGCAAGGCGGGGCACGAGCTGGCCCAGGCGGTCGAGTATGCGGCCGGAGAGCCGTTCATGATCGGCGCGGCGGATACCGGCAGCAGTTTCGGCCAGATCTCTCCAGCCGGCCCGGACCAACCGCCAGGCGGCGAGCTCGGAGCCGAATGGGCGTGTAAGCAAAGTCCAGACAAGGGCGAAGCCAACACCGGCCAGAGCGGCGATCGCACTGTTGGTGAAGCTGGCGAAATCGGCGGTGTAACGATCCTGCAGCGCGATGAAACTTGCACCGTTTACCGCCAGCAGCATGCCGAGCATGTTGGTTTGCGGGCGGGTAATCAGCAGCCCCATCACCAGGAAGGGCGGTGCAAAGACCAGCACCAGCATCTCGAAACCGGAAATCGACGGCAGCACCATGAAGATACAGACGCAGGCGATAACCAGGCTCACCGCAGTCCAAATGAACATGGTGGTGATGAAGGGGGCGGGACGATCGAGCGCGGCGAAAAACGAGCAGGCAACGGCCACCATGGCGATGAAGCCGGCACCATCCGCCCAGCCGGAATAGATCCAGAAGAAGCAGGCGACGGCAATCCCGGCGATGACGCTACCGGCAGAGAAGGCAAGCAGGGCGTAATCATAATGCCTGCTGCGACCGACGACATTGCGGTAGCGGAATGCGGGACGCCAGGTACCGACCTGCTGTCCTGAGACGATATGGGCGCGCAACGTCAGGCAATCCTGCCACAAGTCGACAATTTCCTTGAGGCGAGCGAGAGCGCTCGACCGGACGAGATCGTCCCAACCGATATCGAGGTCGTCCTCCTGCAACTCCTCGATCTTCCGCGACAAGGTCTCGGCCGTTCCATCGGCCTTGCCGCGACCGCCCTGCCCGAGCCAGTCGGCCACCTCATTCAGAACGGCAACCAATTCCTGCGGCAGCGGCCTACCGCTAGCTTTCAAGGCGTGGAGGCGATCGGCAAGTGAGGAGAAGAGCGGCAGCAGCATCAACAAACGGCCACGCAGCTCGCGCGAATGTCTCACGATGTCGCGGCTGCCGGCATCATAGCGCAACTGGCTGATGACGAGATCGAGGCCAGAAACGTCGGCTGCAAGCTTCTGGCGCTTCAGGGGAGTTGCGGGCGAAGCGCCCTCGCCGCGCAGGATTTCATCCGCCCAGGTGCCGGCGTCATCCAGCCAGGAACCTATGCGCTGGCCGAGCACGGTGCCGACGCTGCTTGGAAAGACGACGGCGCTTACCACGCTCGCGCAGATGATGCCGATAATAATCTCCTCGGAGCGGGCAAGCGCCACATCGAAAATAGTTTCGGGCGAGCCGACGGTCGGCAGCGCGATCAGCGGCAAGGTATAGCCAGCCAGCATGAAGACATAGCTGCGAGAGGTGCGATCGAGCATCGAGATGAACAGCAAGGTGCCGGTCCAGAGCGCTACCACGATCGAAAGCAGTTCAGGCGCATTGACGAAGAGTGGGATGAGAATGACCGACGCGGTAGCACCGATAAGCGTGCCGAGCGCGCGGTAAAGTCCCTTGGAACTGGTTGCGCCGGCAAGAGGATTGGCGACCACATAGACAGCGGCCATCGCCCAATAGGGACGCGGCAGATCGAGCGACAAGGCGATGAACAGCGCCATGATCGCAGCAATGAAGGCTTTGACGGAAAATAACCACTCACGCCAGGATGGAACGCTCATGAGACCTTCTCCGGCTCCGGTTCGACGGCCTTGGATGCCTCAAACTCCTCGAAAGCCTTCAGGACGCGAACCGCGGCTTCGATATCCGCAGGGTCGACATTGGCAAGGATCTTGCCACGCAGCTCATCAAGTACGTCTTCCATACGGGAAGCCAGCTTTTCGCCCTCAGGCGTCAGCCACAGGCCCTTCGCGCGCCGATCCGTGGGATCATCCTTGCGGATGACAAGTTCCATGCCTTCGAGCTGATCGATCAGCCGAACCAGAGACGGGCCCTCGATGCCGACACAGGTGGCGAGCACCACCTGCCGCACTCCTCCCCCCAGGCGGCCGATCCAAAGCAGCGGCGCGGCCACCGCCTCGGATATGCCATGGGAGCTCAGCGCAAGATCGACAGCCCGGCGCCATTGGCGGCCGGTGGTCAGCAGATTGGCGGTGAATATGCGTTGCAGGGCGTTTGACGAGTTCATGAGAACCTATTAGCACTAAACTAATTAGGATTCAAATTATTATCATCGAAAGCGCTATTCTAAATAGGAAATGCAGCTATGCGAATATCGGGAGGGGCAGCGGTAACCGACCGGGATCACAAGCGACCGATGGCCTAGTGAATCACTCAGCAACGATCGAGGTCGCCGAGATAGAAGCTAGGCAAGAATATCAAGCCGAGCGCCTCGTTCCGGACAGTGCGCAATCGAGCGCCAGCGCCAGCGCAATGCCGGCGGCATAGGCGACGATATTCCACGGCGAGAATACCCTGCCCAGCAACAGGGCTCCGGCGGCAGTCAATCGAAAAGCATCGAGATCAGGCGTGTGCCAAAGCCGGAAAAACTCTACGGCGACCGCGATAAGCAATGCCGCCGCGGCAATCCCAAAACGCACTGGCGACACGAAGATTGCGGCCAGGAGCCAATAGACCATCGCTCCCCATAGGAGCGAGCCGCCATATTTGACGACCACGAAGGGCAGATTGATCGCATAACCATAGCGCCGCAACGCAAGACCGCTGGCGATGGTGACCAGCAGCGCCACGACCAGAAGCAGTCTCCCGCGCGTCAATTTTCGCTGCATGTCCCACAACGCTCCCTGCCCTGATGCACCCGAGTCGCCTGCGACTCAGCAAGGCTGCTTGCAATACTCCAAAACAATCGGGGAGATTGAAAGGTCGCCACCCTAGCGCAAACGACAAAAGGCCGGATGATCGCTCATCCGGCCTTTTATATTTAATCCGAAGCTTAGCCTTAAGCGGCTGCGGCTTCTTCTTCAGCGGCAACGCGAGCCTTGTCGGCTGCACCCTTGGCATTGACGTCGCGATCAACGAATTCGACGACTGCGAGAGCAGCGTTGTCGCCCTGGCGGAAGCCGGCCTTCATGATGCGCAGGTAGCCGCCGTTGCGGGTGGCGTAGCGGGTTGCGATCGCGTCGAAGAGCTTCGAAACGACAGCAGCGTCGCGGATCTGCGAGATGGCCTGACGACGAGCGTGCAGGTCACCGCGCTTGCCGAGGGTTACCAGCTTCTCGACGATCGGACGAATTTCCTTCGCCTTCGGGAGCGTGGTGACGATCTGCTCATGGGTGATGAGCGAAGCCGCCATGTTGGCGAACATCGCCTTGCGGTGGCTAGCGGTTCTATTCAGCTTGCGGCCGGCTTTACCGTGGCGCATGGCTATTCTCCTTCACTTGCAGACATCGTTCGCCTGCAGTTTGTTGGTTAGTATTGGTCTTCGTAACGCTTGGCGAGATCTTCGATGTTCTCGGGCGGCCATGCCGGCACTTCCATGCCGAGGTGCAGGCCCATGGAAGCGAGAACTTCCTTGATTTCGTTCAGCGACTTGCGACCAAAATTCGGCGTGCGGAGCATTTCTGCTTCGGTCTTCTGAATGAGGTCGCCGATGTAGACGATGTTGTCGTTCTTCAGGCAGTTTGCCGAACGAACGGACAGTTCGAGTTCGTCCACCTTCTTGAGGAGCGCCGGGTTGAAAGCGAGTTCGGTAACTGCTTCCTCTTCGGTTTCCTTCTGCGGCTCGTCGAAGTTGACGAACACGCCAAGCTGATCCTGAAGGATGCGAGCCGCGAAAGCGACGGCATCTTCACCGCTGATCGAACCATCGGTTTCGATCGACATGCTCAGCTTGTCGTAGTCGAGAACCTGTCCTTCGCGGGTATTTTCAACCTTGTAGGACACCTTCTTGACCGGCGAATAGAGGCTGTCGACCGGGATGAGGCCGATCGGAGCATCTTCCGCACGATTGCGCTCGGCGGGCACATAGCCCTTGCCGTTATTGACGGTGAATTCCATGCGGATTTCGGCACCCTCGTCGAGCGTGCAGATGACATGCTCGGGGTTGAGGATTTCGATATCGCCGACCGTCTGGATATCGCCAGCCGTTACTACGCCTGGGCCCTGCTTGCGGACAACCATGCGCTTGGCATCATCGCCGTCCATCTTGATGGCGATTTCCTTGATGTTCAGCACGATGTCCGTCACGTCTTCCCGGACGCCCGGGATAGAGGAGAACTCATGCAGCACGCCGTCGATCTGCACGGCCGTTACAGCGGCGCCGCGCAGAGAGGACAGCAGAACGCGACGCAGCGCGTTGCCGAGGGTGAGACCGAAGCCACGCTCCAGCGGTTCGGCCACGAGCGTTGCCTTGGTGCGGCCGCTCGAGGTGAACTCGACCTTGTTGGGCTTGATCAGTTCCTGCCAGTTTTTCTGAATCATGTTTTTGCCTTCCGTTCGTTGCCACCATCCAATCGTGGCAACCGAGCTTGAGTAACACCAAGCCGGGCGCATCTACCCCGGCCGGTGTCGTGAGTGGCGATGATCAGACGCGACGCTTCTTGCGCGGGCGGCAACCATTGTGCGGGATCGGGGTCACGTCGCGGATCGACGTGATCATGAAACCAGCAGCCTGGAGGGCGCGCAGAGCGGATTCACGACCGGAACCCGGACCGCAAACTTCAACTTCCAGCGACTTCATGCCGTGTTCCTGAGCCTTCTTGGCGCAGTCTTCGGCAGCGATCTGGGCAGCGAACGGGGTCGACTTGCGCGAACCCTTGAAGCCCTTGGCACCAGCGGACGACCAGGCAATAGCGTTGCCCTGCGCGTCGGTGATGGTGATCATCGTGTTATTGAAGGTCGAGTTGACGTGTGCGACGCCCGACGTGATATTTTTACGCTCGCGACGACGAACGCGTACGGCTTCCTTGGCCATGTTAGTCCTTTCTTGGATCTCTGCACCGCCGTAATGCCAGCGGCTACACCGAAGCGGCACCCATGGAGCACCACTTCAAACTCAAAAGAGGCCGGCGGACCGCCAGCCTCCCAAATCCGGTTGCCCGGAAATTACTTCTTCTTACCAGCGATCGCCTTTGCCGGGCCCTTGCGGGTGCGGGCATTGGTGTGCGTGCGCTGACCACGAACCGGCAGGCCGCGGCGATGACGCAGACCACGGTAGGAACCCAGGTCCATGAGACGCTTGATGTTCATCGCGGTTTCGCGACGCAGATCACCTTCGACCTGATAGTCACGGTCGATGGTTTCGCGGATCTGCAGAACTTCAGCATCCGTCAACTGGTTGACGCGACGCTCGGCCGGAATACCAACCTTCTCGCAGATTTCCTGTGCAAACTTCGGTCCGATCCCGTGAATGTAACGAAGCGCAATAACTACGCGCTTTGCAGTCGGGATGTTGACGCCAGCGATACGAGCCACGCCTGTTCTCCTTGCATTCCTTTTGCCTTGGCAAAGGGTCTTGTTATGCAGCCCGGGAGCTGCTTGTTCGATGTGTGTCCGCCACATGTCAAAACGACCGTGCTCGGACTTCCCGTTGGAAATCCGCGCCGATCGCATAGCATGTCGCGAGTTGGCGCGGTGTTTAGCGGAATCAGCGCGAAAAAGCAACCGCTCCGGCAAGTTTATTTTAGGCTATCTAGAGCTTAGCCAGGATAGCCTCTATGCTTTCGGTCACATGCTCGATATCGGCCATGCCATCGATGCTCTGCAACTTACCCTTAGCATAGTAGTAACCGATCAGCGGCGACGTCTCCTTGTAGTAGACTTGGAGGCGAGTCGCCATGGTTTCAGCATTATCGTCAGGGCGGCGCTTGAAATGGGTCGAGCCGCATTTATCGCAGACACCGGCATTTGCAGGAACCTTGTCAGTGTCGTGATAGACGCTGCCGCAGTTCGAGCAGGAATAGCGGCCGGAGACGCGGCGAATCAGTTCGGCATCATCGACCTTCAACTCAATCACAACGGAGAGTTCGAGGCCCTTCGCATCGAGCATTTTTTCGGTGGCATCGGCCTGCACCAAGGTGCGCGGAAAGCCGTCGAGGATGAAGCCCCTGACGCAATCCGGTTGATCGATGCGCTCGGAAACGATCGCATTCACGATCTCATCCGAAACAAGCTTGCCGGCGTCCATGACAGCCTTGGCGCGCTTGCCGACTTCCGTGCCGGCCTGAACGGCCGCGCGCAACATATCGCCTGTGGAAAGCTGCGGAATGCCGTGCTTTTCCACGATGCGCTGGGCCTGGGTCCCCTTACCTGCTCCCGGCGGCCCTAAAAGTATGAGTCTCATCGCCCCCTCTTTCCTCCACGCAACTTCGATTTCTTGATCAGGCCTTCATATTGCTGTGCGATCAGGTGACCCTGAATCTGCGCCACCGTATCCAGCGTTACGCTAACCACGATCAGAAGCGAAGTGCCACCCAGAGACAAGGGAATACCGGTCTGGGATACGAGAATTTCGGGCAGGATGCAGACGAAGACAAGATAGATCGCGCCGATGACCGTGATGCGGGTCAGCACGTAATCGATATATTCGGCAGTGCGCTCACCCGGACGGATACCCGGAATGAAGCCGCCGTGCTTCTTCAGATTGTCGGCCGTGTCCTTCGGATTGAAGACGAGAGCCGTGTAGAAGAAGGCGAAGAAAGCGATCAGGGCGCCGTAAAGCACCATATAGACCGGCTGGCCGTGGCCGAGTGCCGCAACGATCGAGGTAACCCAGGTCGGGAGCGCGGTGTTGTTGCCGAGGCCTGCAACGGTTGCCGGCAGCAGCAGCAGCGACGACGCGAAGATCGCCGGGATGACGCCCGAAGTGTTGAGCTTCAGCGGCAGGTGCGACGTATCGCCCTGGAACATGCGCGTGCCGACCTGGCGCTTCGGATACTGGATCAGAAGGCGACGCTGCGCGCGCTCGACGAAGACGATGAGTGCGATGACCAGAATGGCGACGATCAGCACGGCGAGAATGAGCGGCGTGGAAAGCGCGCCGGTGCGGCCGAGTTCGAGCGTACCGGCAAGCGCGGTCGGAAGACCTGCAGCGATACCCGCGAAAATGATCAGCGAGATGCCGTTGCCGATACCGCGCGACGTCACCTGCTCGCCAAGCCACATCAGGAACATTGTGCCGCCGAGCAGCGTGATGACGGTGGAAATGCGGAAGAACCAGCCGGGATCTACGACCACGCCGTTGCCGTGCTCCAGACCGATCGCAATGCCATAAGCCTGCAATGCGCCGAGCAGCACCGTGCCGTAGCGGGTATACTGGTTGATGATCTTACGGCCCTGCTCGCCTTCCTTCTTCAGGTTTTCGAGCGACGGGACGACCGACGTCATCAGCTGAACGATGATCGAGGCGGAAATGTAGGGCATGATGCCGAGCGCGAAGATCGCCATGCGCTGCACAGCGCCGCCCGAGAACATGTTGAAGAGGCCGAGAATGCCGCCCGACTGATTCTGGAAAGCCTGGGCGTAAGCGGCAGGATTGAGGCCAGGAAGCGGAATGTGGGTGCCGAGCCGGTAGACGAGGAGAGCGCCGAGCGTAAACCATAGGCGCTTCTTGAGATCCTCGGCTTTGGCAAAGGTCGAAAAATTGAGGTTGGACGCCAATTGTTCCGCTGCAGAAGCCATGCAAATCTCCGCATCACCAATTCCGGCATAGTCGGCCGAGTCCGGAATCGGTCTGTAAATTGTTCAAAAGCCGGGCTTCGGACGGATTGCGCAGCAATCGGGCGCCTCACCCTTGGTTCCCGTTATCGATCGGAAAGACACTTGCCGCATCGATCAGATTCGTGAGGCTCACATATGGGAGCAAAATCGCCCGAAGTGAAGTCACTTCGGGCGATTATTGATAATATTATTCTGCGGCAGCAGCGAGCAGCTTAACGGAGCCGCCAGCCTTTTCGATCTTCTCGACTGCAGACTTGGAAGCGCCTGCAACTTCAAGCGCAAGCTTCGCCTTCAGTTCACCGTCCGAGAGAACGCGAACGCCGTCCTTGACGCGGCGAATAACGCCGGCAGCCTTGAGAGCCGCTGCATCAACGGTGTTCTTGGCATCGAGCTTGCCGGCATCGACGGCAGCCTGGATGCGTGCCAGCGATACGACGACGTAGTCGGATGCGAAGATGTTGTTGAAGCCGCGCTTCGGCAGACGACGGTAGATGGGCATCTGACCGCCTTCGAAGCCGTTGATCGCAACGCCCGAACGGGACTTCTGACCCTTCACACCACGGCCACCGGTCTTACCGGAGCCGGAGCCGATGCCGCGGCCGAGGCGCTTGCGGCTGTGGGTCGAGCCTTCGTTATCCTTGATTTCATTCAGTTTCATAGCGAATTACCTCCGGCTCACTTCTCGTCGACAACGCGAACGAGATGCTGGACAGCACGGATCATGCCACGAACAGCCGGAGTATCTTCCAGCGTGCGGCGACGGTGCATCTTGTTCAGTCCGAGACCGATCAGCGTCTTCTGCTGAACATCCGGACGGCGGATCGGGCTGCCAATCTGCTCGACCGTAACGGTCGCCTTAGCTTCAGCCTTCTTGGTCGTCTTGGCCATAGGTCAAACTCCCTTATTCTTCGGAGGCGTTGCCCGAAGCGGCGCGGCGAGCCTGCAGGGTGGCATACTTGATGCCGCGCTGAGCTGCGATGTCCTTCGGGTGAACCTGGTGCTTCAGGGCGTCGAACGTGGCGCGAACCATGTTGTACGGGTTCGACGAACCGGTCGACTTGGCAACGACGTCATGAACGCCGAGCGTTTCGAAAACGGCGCGCATCGGGCCACCGGCGATGATACCGGTACCGACCTTGGCCGAGCGCAGCAGAACCTTGCCGGCGCCATGACGGCCATGAACGTCGTGATGCAGCGTACGGCCGTCGCGCAGCGGTACGAAGATCATGTCGCGCTTGGCGCTTTCGGTTGCCTTGCGGATAGCTTCCGGCACTTCGCGTGCCTTGCCATGGCCGAAGCCTACGCGGCCCTTCTGGTCGCCGACGACGACGAGAGCGGCGAAGCCGAAGCGACGGCCACCCTTAACAACCTTGGCGACGCGGTTAATCGCGACCAGCTTGTCAACGAATTCGCTATCGCGCTCTTCACGGCTCTGACGGTCTTCCCGCGGAGCCCTCTTTTCCTGTGCCATTGTCCTCTTCCTTTTTCTTTTCCGGGTGCAATCGGCAAACAAAACGAAGACCGCATGCCTTCCCTTGCGGGAAACCTGCGGTCCGGTGAATATCCGGCCGGCATCCTGGGATCGCCGGCCGGAAATCTGATTAGAAGGTCAGGCCGCCTTCGCGGGCTGCTTCAGCCAAAGCCTTGATACGGCCGTGGTAGATGAAAGCGCCGCGATCGAACACGACTTCCTTCACGCCGGCCTTGGAGGCGCGCTCTGCAACGAGCTTGCCAACGAGGGCTGCGGCTGCGGTATCGGCACCGGTCTTCAGAGAACCGCGCAGATCCTTGTCGAGGGTGGAGGCAGCCGCGAGGGTCTTGCCAGCCACGTCATCGATGACCTGGGCGTAGATGTTCTTCGACGAGCGATGAACCGACAGGCGCGGACGGCCATTGGCCACCGACTTGATTTGGCGGCGCACGCGGTTGGCGCGACGCGCAAGTGCTTCTTTCCTGCTAGCCATTTCGCGTGATCCTTACTTCTTCTTGCCTTCTTTGCGGATGATCCGCTCTTCGGCATACTTAACACCCTTGCCCTTGTAGGGCTCGGGGCCGCGGTATTCGCGGATTTCAGCGGCAACCTGGCCGACCTGCTGCTTGTTGATGCCGGTGACGACGATTTCCGTCGGCTTCGGCACAGCGATCGAGATGCCCTGCGGCGGCTCATAAACCACGTCGTGGCTGAAGCCGAGCGCGAGCTGCAGGTTCTTGCCCTGCATGGAGGCACGGTAGCCGACGCCGTTGATTTCGAGCTTGCGCTCGTAGCCGTCCTTAACACCCTTGAGGATGTTCTCGATCATCGTGCGGGACATGCCCCACTTTGCGCGAGCATCCTTGGAGTCGTTGAGCGGCGTCACGACGATTGCATTGTTTTCCAGCTTGAGACCGATTTCGTCGTTAGCGACGAAAAACAGCTCGCCCTTGGGGCCCTTAGCGGTCACTTTTTGGCCATCAACCGTGGCCGTGATCCCTGCAGGTACCTGAACGGGCTTCTTACCGATACGAGACATTTTTCAAACCTGTCTGTTTCGAAGGAGATGTCTGTTCGATCTTAGAAGACCGAGCAGAGAACCTCGCCACCAACATTCTGTTCGCGAGCCTGGTGATCGGCCATCACACCCTTCGGAGTCGAAAGGATGGTGATGCCGAGGCCGTTCGCGACCTGCGGAATGGACTTGACCGAGACATAAACCCGGCGGCCCGGCTTAGACACGCGGCCGATCTCACGGATCACCGATGCGCCTTCGTAGTACTTGAGTTCGATGTTGAGCTCAGACTTGCCGTTGCCGAAATCGACGACGGAATAGCCACGGATGTAGCCTTCAGCCTGGAGTACATCGAGAACGCGTGCACGGAGCTTGGACGCAGGCGTCGAAACCGACGACTTGCGGCGCGAAGCGCCATTGCGGATGCGGGTGAGCATATCGCCCAAAGGATCAGTCATAGACATCTAATCTGCTCCTTACCAGCTGGACTTGACGATGCCCGGCACCTTGCCGAGATTGCCGAGTTCACGCAGCGCGATACGCGACATGCGCAGTTTGCGGTAGTAGGCGCGCGGACGGCCAGACACTTCGCAACGATTGCGAATACGGGTCTTCGATCCATCGCGCGGCAGCGATGCCAGCTTCAGAGTGGCCTTGAACCGGTCTTCGATCGAGAGAGACTGGTTCATGATGATTGCCTTGAGTGCAGCCCGCTTCGCGGCCTGGTTGGCAACCGTATTGCGGCGGCGCTTGTTCTTTTCAACTGCGCTTGTCTTCGCCATATCAGGGTTCCTTTTCTACGCTCGTCGTTACGGTTATTGACGGAACGGGAAGTTGAACTCTGTCAGAAGAGCCCGTGCTTCGTCGTCGGTCGTCGCCGTCGTGCAAACGATGATGTCCATGCCCCACATCTGATCAACCTTGTCGTAGTTGATCTCAGGGAACACAATGTGCTCCTTGATGCCCATGGCAAAATTGCCACGACCGTCAAAGCTCTTCGGGTTCAGGCCGCGGAAGTCGCGAACGCGCGGAAGCGCGATGTTGACCAGACGATCCAGGAACTCATACATGCGGGCGCCGCGCAGGGTAACCTTCGCGCCGATCGGCATATTTTCGCGGACCTTGAAGCCAGCGATGGAGTTGCGTGCGCGGGTGATGACCGGCTTCTGGCCAGCGATGGCCGCCAGGTCGGCAGCAGCAACGGTCGGCTTCTTCGAATCAGCCGTCGCTTCGCCAACGCCCATGTTGATCACGATCTTGTCCAGCTTCGGGATCTGCATCTCGTTAGCGTAGGAGAACTTCTCCTGCATGGCTGCACGGATGCGAGCAACGTATTCTTTCTTGAGCCGCGGCTCGTACTTTACCTCAGCCATCGATCACTTCTCCCGAGGTCTTCGCCACGCGGACCTTCTTGCCATCTACAACCTTGAAACCGACGCGGGTCGGCTTGCCGTCCTTGTCGACGATTGCCAGGTTGGACAGGTGAAGCGAGGCTTCCTTGCTGATGATGCCGGCTTCCTGGTTCTGCGTCTGGCGCTGATGGCGCTTGATGACGTTGACGCCACGAACGACCGCACGGTCTTCCTTCGGCAGCACTTGAATGACTTCGCCGGTACGGCCCTTGTCCTTACCGGTCAATACGACAACCTTGTCGCCTTTACGGATCTTCTGCATCGCTCCGCTCCTTACAGTACTTCTGGAGCCAGCGAGATGATCTTCATGTGGTTCTTGGCGCGAAGTTCGCGCGGAACCGGTCCGAAGATGCGGGTGCCGATCGGCTCTTTCTTGTTGTCGATGAGGACTGCTGCGTTGGTATCGAAGCGGATGACGCTGCCATCCGGACGACGGATGTCCTTGGCGGTACGAACGACGACCGCCTTCATCACGTCACCCTTCTTCACACGGCCGCGCGGAATAGCTTCCTTGATCGAAACGACGATAACGTCGCCGATCGAGGCATACTTGCGCTTCGAGCCGCCCAGCACCTTGATGCACATGACACGACGTGCGCCGGAATTATCCGCCACGTCGAGGTTTGTTTGCATCTGAATCATGTCAGGTCGCCTTCTTGTTGTTACCGGAATGGTTGGGCCAATAGACCCCCTACCCCGGCTTATGGACTAGTGTCTTGTCTGATTATGCCTGGCTTCGCGACCATAAGGGTCGTCTCTGCCGGCCATCAATAAAGCAAAAGAACGCCCGTTCTCGAGCGTCCTGCTTCCAAGCTCGTGCTTCATACAGATATTTCGCCCAAGCGCAAGGGCCTGAGCGAAATTCTGTTACTTGGACTGGGCGGAAATGACCGTCCAGGTCTTGTCCTTGGAGATCGGCGCGCATTCCTCGATGGAAACGACGTCGCCGGTCTTGTACTGATTGTTTTCGTCGTGAGCCTTGTACTTCTTGGAACGACGAACGGTCTTCTGGAGCAGCGGGTGAGCGAAACGACGCTCAACGCGGACAACTACCGTCTTCTCGTTCTTGTCGCTGACCACGACGCCCTGCAGAATGCGCTTCGGCATGTTATTTTTCCTTTAGGCCTTTGCTTCTGCCGCCTTCTGGCGGGCAATGGTTTTTACGCGAGCGATGTCCTTGCGGACTTCGTTGATGCGCGAGGACTTCTCGAGCTGGCCGGTCGCCTTCTGAAAGCGCAGGTTGAACTGCTCCTTCTTCAGCTTGGCAAGCTCGTCCTTGAGTTGGTCGGCGCTCAGGGCGCGAACATCTGCGGCTTTCATGAGCTTCTTCCTTACTCTGCAATGCGCTGAACGAAGCGCGTCTTGACCGAGAGCTTGGCAGCGCCGAGGCGCAGAGCCTCACGAGCGATTTCTTCGCTCACACCGTCGATCTCGAACATCATACGGCCGGGCTTGACCTTGCATGCCCAGTATTCGACAGAGCCCTTACCTTTACCCATACGGACTTCGGTCGGCTTTGCGGTTACCGGAACATCCGGGAACACGCGGATCCATACACGGCCGGCGCGCTTCATATAGCGCGTGATCGCGCGGCGAGCCGCTTCGATCTCGCGAGCGTTGACGCGGTTGGGCTCCTGCGACTTCAGGCCGAATTCGCCGAACGCCAGATCAGAACCACCCTTGGCAACGCCCTTGATGCGGCCCTTGAATTGCTTGCGGTACTTCGTACGCTTTGGCTGCAACATTTTCTTATTCTCCGAACTTATCTGCCACGTACGCTATTAAGCGTTGTCGCGGCGACGGTCTCTATCGCGATCGCGGCTAGCCGGACCCTGGGCGTCGCCTTCGAGCGCGCGGCGTTCGGAGGCCATCGGATCGTGCTCAAGGATTTCGCCCTTGAAGATCCAGACCTTGATGCCGCAGATACCGAAAGCGGTTTCTGCTTCAGCCGTACCGTAGTCGATGTCGGCGCGCAGCGTGTGCAGCGGCACGCGACCTTCGCGGTACCATTCCGTACGAGCGATTTCAGCACCGCCGAGACGGCCGGCGCAGGTGATCTTGATGCCTTCGGCGCCAAGACGCATCGCGGACTGAACGGCGCGCTTCATGGCGCGACGGAAAGCAACACGGCGTTCCAGCTGCTGAGCGATCGACTGGGCAACCAGCGTCGCGTCGATTTCCGGCTTGCGAACTTCAACGATGTTGAGGTGCGTTTCGGAATTCGTCATGTCCGACAGCTTCTTGCGGAGCTTGTCGATGTCAGCGCCCTTCTTGCCGATGATCAGGCCCGGACGAGCCGAGTGGATCGTGACGCGGCACTTCTTGTGCGGACGCTCGATGACCACCTTGGAGATACCAGCCTGCTTCAGTTCGTTCATAACGAACTTGCGCATCTTCAGGTCTTCGTGGAGGAGCTGACCGTACTCGGCATTGTCCGCAAACCAGCGGCTATCCCAAGTGCGGTTGATGCCAAGACGAAAGCCGATTGGATTGATTTTCTGACCCATTATGCGGCCTCCTCTTGAGCTTCCACTTCACGAACGACGATCGTCAGGTGTGCGAACGGACGCTCGATGCGAGATGCGCGGCCACGGCCACGAGCGTGAAAACGCTTCATGACGATCGACTTGCCGACGTAAGCTTCCGCTACGACCAGCGAGTCAACGTCGAGATCGTGGTTGTTCTCTGCATTGGCGATCGCAGATTCGAGCGTCTTCTTGACGGCTCCTGCGATGCGCTTGCGCGAGAATTCCAGCTCTGCGAGCGCGCGATCAACCTTCTTGCCGCGGATCGAAGCCGCGACCAGGTTGAGCTTCTGCGGGCTGACACGGAGCGTGCGCGCAACTGCCTGCGCTTCATTGTCCTTCAGCCGGCGTTCGGTTTTTGCCTTGCCCATTGTTACTTCCTCTTCGCCTTCTTGTCCGCACCGTGACCATAATAGGTACGGGTCGGGGCGAACTCGCCGAACTTGTGTCCGACCATGTCTTCATTGACGCTGACCGGAATGTGCTTGCTGCCGTTGTAGACACCGAAGGTGAGACCAACGAACTGCGGCATGATGGTGGAGCGACGGCTCCACATCTTGATTATTTCGTTACGTCCGCCTTCACGCACCTTCTCAGCCTTCTTGAGAAGATAGCCGTCAACAAACGGACCTTTCCATACTGAACGAGCCACTTGAGACTTCCTCTCTTACTTCTTGCGCTGATGGCGCGAGCGCATAATCATCTTGTCGGTCGACTTGTTCGACCGCGTACGCTTGCCCTTGGTCGGCTTGCCCCACGGGGTCACCGGATGGCGACCACCGGAGGTGCGGCCTTCACCACCGCCGTGCGGATGGTCGACCGGGTTCATGACAACGCCGCGGTTATGCGGCTTCTTGCCACGCCAACGCGAACGACCGGCCTTACCGTCGTTGATGTTGCCGTGATCCGGGTTCGAAACCGCACCGATCGTTGCGAGGCAGGTGCCGTGCACGAGGCGCTGTTCGCCCGAGTTCAGGCGAAGGATCGCCATGCCCTGGTCACGACCGACGAGCTGGGCATAGGAACCGGCGGAGCGAGCGATCTGGCCACCCTTGCCTGGCTTCATTTCCACGTTGTGGATGATGGAGCCGACTGGGATGAACTGAAGCGGCATGGTGTTGCCCGGCTTCACGTCCACTGCCTTTTCCGAAGCGATGACCTTGTCGCCCGAAGCAAGACGCTGCGGAGCAATGATGTAGGCCAGTTCGCCGTCCGTGTACTTCACCAGAGCGATGTAAGCGGTACGGTTCGGATCGTATTCGATACGCTCGACGGTTGCCTCGACGTCGAACTTGCGACGCTTGAAGTCGACCAGACGATAGCTGCGCTTGTGACCACCGCCCTGGAAACGGACGGTGATGCGGCCAGTGTTGTTACGGCCACCCTTGGAGGTGAGGCCTTCGGTCAGCGACTTGACCGGCTTGCCCTTGTAGAGCGAGGAGCGATCGACAATGACCAGCTGACGCTGGCTCGGGGTCGTCGGATTGAATGTTTTCAATGCCATTTTCTTATTCCTCAGAGACCGGTGGAGACGTCGATCGACTGGCCTTCGGCGAGCGTCACAACAGCCTTCTTCACGTCCTTCTGCTTGCCGACGAGACCCTTGAACCGCTTGGTCTTGCCGAGGCGCAGCAGAGTGTTAACGGCCGTAACCTTGACGCCGAAGAGCGCTTCGACGGCAGCCTTGATTTCCGGCTTCGTCGCGGTCTTAGCAACGTTGAAAACAACCTGGTTATTGTCCGAAAGCAGCGTGGACTTTTCGGTGATCGCAGGAGAAACGATCACATCATAATGGCGAAGATCCGTCACTTGAATCGCTCCTCTAGAGCTTCAACTGCAGCCTTGGACAGCACGAGCTTGCCGCGGCGCAGGATGTCGTAAACGTTGATGCCCTGAACCGGCAGAACATCGATATTCGGGATGTTCTGGGCTGCGAGCTTGAAGTTGCTGTCGAGCTCAGCACCGCCGATGAACAGAGCGTTCGTCAGGCCGAGCGTCTCGAAAGCGCCAGCGAGTGCCTTGGTCTTGGCTTCGGTAGCGACGAGATTGTCGATAACAATCACGTCTTCAGCCTTGAACTTGGCCGAGAGAGCGTGACGCAGGCCGAGGGCGCGAACCTTCTTCGGCAGATCATGCTCGTGGCTGCGGGCGACCGGGCCGTGAGCCTTACCACCGCCGCGGAACTGCGGAGCGCGAGCCGAATGGTGACGAGCGCGGCCCGTACCCTTCTGCTTGTACATCTTGGCGCCGGTGCGCGCTACGTCCGCGCGGCCCTTTGCCTGATGCGTGCCCTGCTGCTTCTTGGCAAGCTGCCAGCGAACGACGCGAGCGAGAATGTCTTCACGCGGCTCGAGGCCGAAAATCGCATCAGAAAGGGAAACCTTCCCGGCGTCTTTGCCCTCAAGGGTCTTGACGTTGAATTCCATTGGTTTGGCTCCCTTACTTCGCTGCCGACTTGACGGCGTCGCGCACGATGATCCAGGCACCCTTGGAGCCGGGAACCGCACCCTTGACCAGGATCAGACCACGATCTTCGTCGGTCGATACCACTTCAAGGTTCTGCGTCGTGACGCGGGTCTGGCCCATGTGACCAGCCATCTTCTTGTTCTTGAACACCTTGCCCGGGTCCTGGCGCGAACCAGTCGAACCATGCGAGCGGTGCGAAACCGACACACCGTGCGTGGCACGCAGACCGCCGAAGCCGTGACGCTTGATGGCGCCGGCAAAGCCCTTACCGATCGTCGTGCCGGTCACGTCGACGAGCTGACCCGCCGTGAAGTGACCTGCGTTGAGCTCGGTGCCGACTTCAAGCAGATTGTCTTCCGTGACACGGAATTCTGCGAGCTTGGCCTTCGGCTCTACGCTTGCAACGGCGAAATGGCCGCGAAGAGCCTTCGTCGTGTTCTTAACCTTAGCCTGGCCGGCACCGAGCTGAACTGCAGTGTAGCCATTCTTTTCAACTGTGCGCTGGGCTACAACCTGGCAGCCATCCAAACGCAATACGGTAACCGGGACATGCTCGCCGGCGTCGTTATAGACGCGGGTCATTCCCACCTTCTGTGCAATCACACCTGAACGCATCGGTTCAATCCTTCTCACTCAGCTCGAGGACCGGAGGTCTCAGAGCTTGATCTCAACATCGACACCGGCGGCGAGATCGAGCTTCATCAGCGCGTCTACCGTCTGCGGGGTCGGGTCAACGATGTCGAGGAGGCGCTTATGCGTGCGCATCTCGAACTGCTCGCGGCTCTTCTTGTCGATGTGCGGGGACCGGTTTACCGTAAACTTCTCGATACGAGTCGGAAGCGGAACGGGGCCCCGGACGCTTGCACCGGTGCGCTTCGCCGTCGACACGATCTCGCGCGTGGAAGCATCGAGAATCCGGTGATCGAACGCCTTCAGGCGAATGCGGATATTTTGGCCGTTCATTCGACGTTATCCTTGTGTTTGTTATCTCGCGTGCCTTTCGAAAAGGCACGGTTTGTTCTGTTTCCTAAGGCGGACCACCGGTTTCAAAGATCGAGAGGGACGCCGGCTACGGCATCCCTATCCACTCTTTAGGCCTTTCGGCCCACCTTATTGTTAATTTCATTGGCCACTTCGTCATCCGAAGCAGCGCGCAAATCGCGCTCGCGCGCCATTTGCAACATTTCTATGTCATAAGCAAGCGGCTAGTGCCGCCTGCATCATAATATTGTCATCGAATCGGCCACTCGGATGGAGTGGCCGTCTTCGAATTACTCGACGATGGATGCAACGATGCCAGCGCCGACGGTACGGCCGCCTTCGCGGATGGCGAAGCGAAGCTTTTCTTCCATCGCGATCGGAACGATCAGCTCAACGGCAACCGTGACGTTGTCGCCAGGCATAACCATTTCCGTGCCTTCCGGAAGCGTCACGATGCCGGTCACGTCAGTCGTACGGAAGTAGAACTGCGGACGGTAGTTCGTGAAGAACGGCGTATGACGGCCGCCTTCTTCCTTCGTCAGGATGTAGGCTTCAGCCATGAACTTCTTGTGCGGCTTCACCGAACCCGGCTTGCACAGGATCTGACCACGCTCGACGCCGTCACGGTTAACACCGCGAACCAGTGCGCCGATGTTGTCGCCGGCCTG